>DATCZA010000001.1:0-110382 GCA_036526135.1 Pseudomonadales bacterium
GCCTACACCATTTACGGCGGGGCGAGCGAGGTGCAGAAAGACGTCATCGCCAAGAACGTGCTGGGAATCAAGAGGTCGGGCCGATGAACTTCGAACTTTCTTCGGAACAGCAGCTGCTGCGCGACAGCGTGGAGCGGTTTGTCGACGAAAACTACGCGCTGGAGACCCGCCGCGAGCTTGCCGGCAGCGATACCGGCTTCAGCAGCGACTACTGGGCGACCATGGCCGAGCTCGGCTGGCTGGCCCTGCCCTTCGCGGAATCCGACGGCGGCTTCGCCGGGACCCAGATCGAGACCATGCTCCTGATGGAGCAGTTCGGCCGCGGCCTGGTCCTGGAGCCCTACTTCGCCAGCATCGTCCTCGGCGGCGGCGCGGTGCGTCGGGGCGGCAGCGCGGCGCTGAAGGCGGAGATCCTGCCGGGCGTCATGGACGGCAGTCGCCAGCTAACTCTCGCCTACGCCGAAGAGCAGGCGCGGTTCGACCTGGACGACGTCACCACCACGGCCCGGGCCGAAGGCGACGAGCTGATCCTCAACGGTCATAAATCCATGGTGGCGAACGCCGCCACCGCCTCTGCGCTGGTGGTGGTGACGCGCACCAGCGGTGGCCAGAAAGACCAGGACGGCGTCACTCTGGTACTCGTGGACGCGGATGCCGACGGCGTGAAGATCGAGAGCTTTCCCACCGTGGACGGCCTGCGGGCGGCGGAGGTGACGCTCACCGACGTGCGCGCGCCCGCAGCCAACGTGATCGGCGGAATCGGAGACGGTTTCGCTATCCTCAACGCCGTTGCCAACGATGGGATCCTGGCACTGGCGGCGGAGGCGGTCGGCGCCATGGAAATCCTGTACAAGGACACCGTCGCCTATACCCAGGAGCGCGAGCAGTTCGACCATCCGCTTTCCGACTTCCAGGTTCTTCAACACCGCATGGTGGACATGTTCGTGGAGTACGAGCAGTGCAAGTCGCTGCTGTACCGCGCCACCATGGAGGTGGCCTCCGGCGCCGAATCGGCGCAGAGGACGGTTCACGCCCTGAAGCACCTGATCGGGAAGGCCGGGATCGCCGTCGGCGAGAACGCGGTTCAGACCCACGGCGGCATGGGCATGACCGAGGAGCTGCGCGTCGGCCACTACTTCAAGCGGCTGCTCGTCATCGACGCTCAGTTCGGCAACGCCGACTACCATTTGCAGCGCTTCGCGGCCTAAGTAGAATCCGGCCTCCGCACAGGGGGAAGCACGTCATGCAGGGCAGAGTCGCGCTGGTAACCGGCGGCGCCCGCGGCATCGGCCGGGGCATCGCACAGGCCTTTCTGCAGGCCGGGGCTCGGGTGATGATCGGCGACCTCGGCGGCGCCGGGGCCGACTGGAAGTACGAGCTGTCTGCCGAATCGGAGCTAAAACGCACGGCAGACGAGCTGTCGGCCATGGGCGAGACCCACTGTGTGGCCGTCGACGTGACCGACGCCGCCAGCTGCGCGCGCGCGGTGGACGCCACCGTGCAAGCCTTCGGAAGGCTCGACGTCCTCGTCAACAATGCCGGCGTCGTGGCCTCGGGAGACACGGAAAGCTTCCCTGAAGCCGACTGGGATCGCGTGTTCGCGGTGAACGCCAAGGGGATCTTTCTCATGACCCGGGCCGCCCTGCCGGCGCTGCGGCGATCGGCCGACGCGGCCATCATCAATACGGCTTCCATCGCGGGAAAGCGGGGCTTTCCGAAGATGGCCGCTTACTGCGGCTCCAAGTTCGCCGCCATAGGAATCACCCAGTCCCTGGCGGCCGAGCTCGCGCCCGAGGGCATCCGCGTCAACGCCCTGTGTCCCGGGATGGTGGGGACCGCCATGTGGCTCGAGCACCTGCTTCCTGCCAACGCGGCGAAGCCGGACGAAAAAGACGACCAGTTCAAGGAGGCAATGGCGCGCACCATTCCCATGGGCCGGCCCCAGACCCCTCAAGACATGGGCCACGCAGCCGTCTACCTAGCCACGGCCGCCAACGTCACCGGCGTCAGCCTGAGCGTTGCCGGCGGCTACGAGATGAATTGAAAAAGCCGACGGCCGTGCAGAACCTTTTCCGCGAACCGCTGCTTTACTTCCTGCTGGCAGGCGCGGCCATCTTCGCCCTCGCCGAGCTCACAGACGGCCCCGGCGACGACTACCTGATCGAGGTTTCCGACGCGGAGAGGGCACGGATCTCGGATCAGTGGCAGGCCCAGATGGGCCGGGCGCCGACCGACGAGGAGCTTGCGGGCCTGATAGAGCAGTGGTTGCGCGAAGAGATCTACTATCGGGAAGCCCTTCGAATGGGGCTGGATCGCAACGACATCATCATCCGGCGCCGTCTTGCCCAGAAGCTCACGTTCCTGACCGAGGACGTCATTGCCGGTTCCACCCCCTCCACCGAAGAGCTTCGAAGCTACTTCGAAGCCAACGCGGAGCGGTACCGCATACCTGAGCGAATCACTTTCCGGCACCGCTACTTCAGCGCCGAGCGCCGGCCTAATGCCAGAGAGGATGCCGCCGCCGCCCTGACGGACGAGGCCGTACGCGGGGATCCCTTCATGCTCCAGAAAGCCTACGCGCTGCGCTCGAGCCGGGAGATCGCCGATCTTTTCGGCGTCGAGTTCGCCGAAGGGCTGGCCCAGGTGGCGCCCGGGAACTGGCAGGGACCGATCCGCTCGGCCTACGGATGGCACGTGGTGCTCGTGGAGCAGCGGGCTCCCGGGCGACTGCCGTCGCTCGAGGAAGTGCAGAAGCGGGCGGCGACGGACCTGTCACAGGAACGCCGAAGCCGAGCCAACGACGAGTACTACCACTCGCTGCGTCAGCGGTACGAGATCATCGGCGGATGAAGGCGCTGGCGGCGCTGCTCGTCGTTCTCGCTGCGAGCCAGGCTAAGGCCCACGAGGTCCGCCCGGCCTACCTGCAGCTGACGGAAACCGCACCGGGCCAGTTCGAAGTGCTCTGGAAGCAGCCGTTGCTCGGCGACCGGCGCCTGCCCCTGGAACCGGTGCTGCCCGAGGCGTGCGCGCGCGAGGGCCCGCCGATCCCGGAGGTCGCCGGCGCTGCGCTCATCGAACGCTGGCGCACCGACTGCGACCTTCGAAGCGGAGCCGTCACCATCTCCGGCCTCTCCAAGACGCTGACCGACGTTCTCGTGGAGATTCGCTACCTGTCGGCAGAGCCGGTTTCCCAATTGCTCAAGCCCAGCAGGCCATCCTTGGATCTGGCGTCACCGACCCCGCAGATCTGGAGCTACCTCACGTTCGGCGTGGAGCACCTGCTGCTCGGGCTCGACCACATCCTGTTCGTGGTGGGCCTCGTGCTATTCATCGGCAACACCTGGACTCTGGTGAAAACCATCACTGGCTTCACCATCGCCCACAGCATCACGCTGGCCTGCTCGGTGCTGGGGCTGATCTCGTTGCCTCAGGCCCCCGTGGAAGCGGTGATCGCGCTGTCGATCCTCTTTCTTGCCCGGGAACTGGTGGAACCTCCCGAGCGGCGCTCGCGCATCACCCTGGGCCGCCCGTGGCTGATGGCCTTCGCTTTCGGTCTGCTTCACGGCTTCGGGTTTGCCGGCGCGCTCACCGAGATCGGGCTGCCCGCAGATCAGCTGGCCGTCTCTCTGCTGCTGTTCAACCTCGGCATCGAGATCGGCCAACTCCTCGTTATCGGCCTGCTCCTTAGCGCTGCGGCGATTTTCAGGAAGGCCTGGAGGCGCAACCGCGAGGTCTGGCCCAGGCGGTTCGCCTGGGTCATGGGGTCCGTCGCGGGGTTCTGGACCATCGACCGGGTGCTGCTCGTCTTCTGAGATCGATCTGGCTGCCGCCGCGAACCCGATGCTCACACGTAGACGAAGCGTCGCACCAGCACGTAGTTGCTGGTGGTCGCTGCCGCCGAACCGATGATCAGGGCGACCACGGGCGCCTGGGACAAGGTGGTGTGGAGCACCAGCGCGGTGTAGGTGCCGAGGGTGATGGCAGCCCCCAGCGACTGGACCAGCACGTAGACGGGGAACCTCGAGTCCCGGATCGAGGCGCCGAAGGTGTACCTGGCGTTGAGAAGAAAGGTCACCGTCACCGCAGCGAGGAAAGAAACAAAGCGGCTTCCCACGAGCCCCGTCTCGGTCTCACCGAGAGACATTCCGTAGACCAGCGCCGAGAGCACGGCCACGTCGGTGACGAAGCCCGCAAAGCCGACCTGAAGGTAGCGGAACACCTGTCGGCGGGACTGCGTGCGGAAATCTGTCAATTCACACCTCGTCCAGGCACCTTCACCCCAAGCTTACGTGGCAGCCATGTGCCCAGCAAGGCGACCGCCTTAGCCTGCCGGCGCTTTGGGGTTACCATCGGGAAAGACTCTGGGGAGACGCTCATGACCACCGCACCCATCGAATGCCCGGCACAAACCGTGGAGGATGGCTGGATCGACTACAACGGCCACATGAACATGGCCTTCTACAACCTCGCCTTCGACCGGGCCTTGGATCACGTCTACGACCGGCTGGGCATCGGCGCAGACTACGTACGGCTGCGCGGCGGCTCCTGCTTCACCAGGGAAGTCCACGTGAACTACCTGCGCGAGCTAAGCGCCGGCGACCCGATCCGGGTGACGTTTCAGCTGCTGGACTGGGACGCTAAGCGGCTGCACTTTTTCGAAGAGATGTACCACGCAGACCAGGGCTACCTTGCCGCTACCTCGGAGCAGCTGGCGCTTCACGTGAGCATGACAAGCCGATCAACGCACCCCTTTCCCCAGGACATCCAGGCGCATCTCGAGGAACTCATGACGGCACATCGGCCGCTTCCGACGCCGGCTCAGGTCGGACGGGTCATGGGCATCAGACGCAGCCCCCGCTGAAACGGCGCAGGAAAATCAGAGGCCCGACGGCGAGCTGCCGCCGGTGATTTCCAGCACCGCATGCGCGTGGTGCGCGCGACCGAACTCGTCGATCGCACGCACGCCCACCGGGTAGACGCCCGGACCGAGATCGTCGGGAACGTCCGCAACGAAGATATGCGACGACGGCTCGGCCTTGAACCAGGACTTCTTCGTCTCGGCGTTGCGCGCGTGCAGCTCGATCAGATAGGGATCCGCGCGCCTCACCCGGCGCATCGGCAGGTACTCCCCGTCACCGATGCGGAATGCCACCTCGGAGCGCGGACCTCCATCGAAGAGGTTGACCAGGATGTCTGCGGCGGGGACCTGATCCACGGAGAAACGACCATCGAACAGCTGCCCGTGGCGGAAGTCACGCATGGCGTCCTTGCGCAGACCGTGGTGCACCACGTCGAACATGATGCGCATCTGGTAGTCGGCGGGCGCGCTGGCAGCCTTGTAGCGCACGGTCACCTTCGTGCCGTCCACCTCCAGGACATGGTACCCGTTGGGGGTTCCGTCGCGCTGATCCGACGTGGGCACGCCGCGGGTATCGAACGGCCCGCTCCACCACGCCCCGGAAACCGTGCTGAGCACGTGATGGTGGAGCTCACCGGGCCCGGCAAATCCTTCGTCCCTGCCGAAGTAGTGATGCTCGGTGGTGTGCGTGTGGCCGGCGACGGCGTACAGATTGGGCCGGCCTTTGAGCAATCCGAAGAGCTCACGCCGGTCGGCGGTATTGTTTCTCGGGCTGTCATCGAGGTAGGTGGCAAGCGGGGCGTGCATGCCGAGGAAAACCAGCTTGTCGACGGGCACGTGGCGCAGCTCTGCCGCCAGCCAGTCGAGCTGCCGCCTGCCGATCCTGGCAACGTAGCCGCCGGTTCCCCGGACGTCGGCCGGATCGCTTTCGCCGTTACCGAGATACTCGATGTTGTCCAGAACCACGAAGAGCGCATCCGCATACTCAAAGGCGTAGTAAGGCGGACCGAAATACCGCTTGAACGTCTCAAGCGCGTGGCGATCGTCAGCCGCCAGGAAATTCATCTCGTGATTGCCCGGCACGTTGTACCAGGGTATGCCCAGGGTCCCGATGAGCGCGTTGTAGCGCGGAAAAAGCGACAGCTCGTCGAACAGGATGTCACCCATGGTCATACCGAAGCGCGCGCCGGTGCCGATGAGCTCCGCGATCACGTCGTCCCGGATGAAATCCAGCTCCTCCTCGGTCTGGGGCTGGGTGTCGGCGAACAGGATGGCCTGGAAACGGGCGGGTTCATCCTGCCGGCGCAGCGGGAAATCGATACGCTCGGGCAACGGGCCGGTGGGATCCACCCCGGGGTAGCGCAGATGGTCGGGCGAGCCGTCCGGCTGGTGGACGTAGTAGAACTGCGGCAGCTGGTGAGCGTTCACCGGCGTTGCGTAACCGCTGGGCTTGGTGATGAAGATCACGGCTTCCTCGGGAACCGGCAGCGTGTAGCCGCCGTCCTCGCCGGTCAGCACCACGGCGATGCCGTTGGAGACCCTCACACCCTTCACACCAGGCTCGCCGGGTTCCCAGACGCCGTCGCCGTCAAGATCCTCGAAGACTTTTCCGTTCGCCGTTCCGGAGCCGAGCCCGAAGCTCGACCAGCCCAGACCGAGCAGGGCCAGCGCGACGCAGCAGCACAGCCTCAACGTCCCGGGCCCCTAGTAACCTTCCAGCTCTCCGTATCGGTTCCGGTGGAAGCCCACGTCACCGAAAGTCTGCTCGGTCACCGCCGCTCGCTTGATGAAAAACCCGATGTCGAACTCGTCGGTCATCCCGATGCCGCCATGCATCTGTATGCCTTCCCGGGAAACCAGGTGAAACGTCTCGCCCACTTTCGCTTTCGCGAGGCTAGCCAGCCGGGCGATTTCCTGGGGATCGCGGTTCTCGTCAAGCGCCGTCAGGGCTTCGAGCACACAGGATTTGGCAAGCTCGACCTCGCAGAACATGTTTGCCGCGCGGTGCTTGAGGGCCTGAAAGGAACCGATGGGCACGCCGAACTGCTCGCGCTCCTTGAGATACTCGACCGTGCGCTCGAAGCACTCCTGGAGGCTGCCCAGCATCTCGGCGCAGAGGCCGATGCGGGCAATGTCGAGCGCCGGGTCCAGAACCTCGGCCGCGCCGCCGACGGCGCCGAGCACCGCATCGGCGCCGACCCGAACGCCGTCCAGCTCGACGTTCGCAGCGTTGCGCGAGTCCACCATGACGGTGCGTGTCACCGACAGCCCTTCGGCGTCGGAATCCACGACAAACAGCGTGATCCCGTTCCGATCCCCCCGCTCACCCGAAGTCCGGGCGGCGACCACGAGCTTGTCGGCCACGTGCCCGTCGAGCACGAAGGTCTTGCGCCCGTTCAGTACGAACCCGCCGTCTGCGGCGGCGGCCCTGGTTTCGAGCCCGTAAGGGTCATGACGGTGAGACTCCTCGAGCGCGAGGCTCATCAGCAGCTCACCGGTGGAGATCAGCGGCAGCAGCTCGCCCTTCTGCTCCTCGCTGCCACCCAGATTCACGAGGGTGCCACACACCCAGACGCTGGCAAAAAGCGGGCTGGCCGCCAGGGTCCGACCGGTTTCTTCGGTCACCACGCCCAGGCCCTTGTACCCGAAGTCGAGCCCCCCGTGCTCCTCCGGCCAGGGAATGCCCGCCCAGCCGAGATCCACCATGGCCTGCCAGGTGCCCCGGTCGAAGCCGTCTGCGTTGTTCTCATCGCGCAGCCTGCGCAGCTGCGAAATGGGCGCGCTGTTGCTGCAGAAGTCCTTCGCGCTGTCCTTGAGCATGTTCTGCTCATCGTTGAGGATCATCGGCATGATCGCCCCCGGAATCATCGAGCGGCCAATACAACCGCGTCGCACCGACGCTGTCAATCCGAAGGCTGCTGACGGGTGTAAAACCCCTCGAACCAGGGCTGCCAGACGCCGGTTTCGCGCGACTCCTCAAAGTACTGCCGCACCCTGCCGTCGGGTAGCCGGGTCCAGCTGCCGCGGAAGGGGAAGCGTTCCCGGGAGGCGCGGTAGGTGATGGTGCCCGACAGAACGACGCTGCCCTGCGCCGCCGTGCCGGAGATGTCGATGTTGGTGGTCGGCGACACCCAGATCTGGCGCCAGATCCGGTTCACCGGCTCGAAGTAGTTGATGCTCGACCCCGTGCCGCCGCTGGCACCCCGCCAGCTCTCGCGCACCATGCAGCCGCCTTCCTCGTGGCGGACAGCGTTGTGCCCGGCCAGCGATCCGTCGGCCAGGCGCACCTCCCAATCGCCGACCCAGAAATCGAACGCACGGTACTCGGCCGCGTCGCACCCGGCCGCCTCGGCAGCCTCGGCAGCCGCAAGATCGGCGATCGCCAGCGCGCCCAGCATTACGAGCCAGTTACACGCGATACAAAGCCTCGACTGCATGGCGCCCCATCTCCCGCTAGGATACTCGGCATAATCAGATAAAAAGGTGGTGATAACAACGGACCGCGCCCCGAGAACCATCGGTGACAGCAACCCGAGACAGCGCCCTACCGCCTGCCCGGGACGCTCCCACCGTAACCGAGCGCATCCTCAGTCAACGCACCAGGTATGAGGTCACCATACCCACCGCCGGCGAGCGGCCCCTCCCCCGCTCGCCGGCAACCCTCGTTCAAAAGATTTCCTCCCCGCTAGCCTCGAAACCCGGCCCCCGGGCAAATATAGTGCGCCCATGACGAATACCGGCCCGGCAACCGCTCGACCGACAGACATGGGCGATGCGCAGCAGCGGCTGAACGCGACCCTGCCCATGGCCCGATTGGAGCCGGTGACCCTTCCGGATTGCTCGGGCATGAGGCTCGCCCTGATCAATGCGGACTTTCCCACGGGACCCCTACCGGGAGAGGTGATGAGCGCGGTGGTCGAACGACCCGCGTACTGGGCGTTCTGCTGGGGCAGCGGTCTGGGCCTTGCTCAGTTCCTGCTGCGCAATCCCGAGTGGGTCGCCGGGAAATCCGTCGTCGACCTTGGCTCGGGATCCGGCGTGGCGGGGATTGCTGCGGCGAGGGCCGGGGCTGCACGAGTCGTTGCCTGCGATACGGATGCCGATGCGCGGCTGGCCACCAGCGTGAACGCGGCGATGAACGGCGTGCGGCTGGAAGTCGCCGCCACCCTCCCGGCGCGATGCGACCTGATGCTCATGGCCGACGTTCTCTACGACCGCGCGAACCTCCCGCTGCTCTCGACGGCTCAGCGCCACGCCGACGAGGTGCTGGTGGCAGATTCCCGAATACGCGAGCTGCCCGATCCTGAGTACGTGCAGGTCACCACCATCGACGCGGCCACGTTTCCGAACCTCGGAGAGTTCGACGAGTTCGGCACGGTGCGGGTATTTCACCGCCCTTCGGCCAGGGTCTAGATCGGATCGGCCGGGCGCATCAGCAGGGTGACCCGGCGCCGCGCTCGCTCCATGCTGAGCGCCAGCTCGGTTTGGGTGCCGGCATCGGAAAGCCACACTTCGGCCTCCAGCGGTTGAGCGAAACCGAGCAGCACCAGACGATTCCAGGACGAGCGCTCGTCCAGGTCCGCGACCTTCGCATCCCAGACCAGGGAGCCGCCGAAGTCCGCGACGCCGCCCATCAAGCCAGCCAGGGGGTCGCCGCCGGTTGCCTGCGAGTCCTCGGCATCCTCCGCGATCAGGTTGAGGACCCAGATACGGCCCCTGGCCATCCGATCCGGTTGGGTCGGGCTGCCGAGCAACAGACGCGACCTGCCCTCGTAGGCCGCCAGCAGGTCGCGGTAGTCGCCGCCCGTCTTCAGCTCCACGAAGTTTGCGCCACGCGGGAAGGCAAACAGCTGGGCGTTCAGCCACTCGTCCTGCAGACGGCCCTTGACGACCCGCTCGGTGGTGCCACGCCATAGCAGCTTGCCACCGGCCGCGTCGAACAGCTCGGCAAGATCGGAGCCGAATCTCAGATCCGCGTCGGCCAGCTCGCTCCGGCCCGCCAGGCTCAGAACGTAGTAGGGCGCTTCCCGACGGTCCGCGTCGAACGCCAGCCCAACCAGGCTGGGGCCCAGATACCAGCTTCCAGCAACGGCCAGAACGCCGAGCAGCACCAGAAATGCCAGGAACCATGATAGCGAGCGGCTCACCACTGCACCCGAGACTTTCCAAAAGCCGACATGATAAACCATCGTTCCCGCTGTGCAGCGCCGCCGTCAAGGCCCGCCAGGCATTACTCGGCTCGCGGGATGCGGTACATTCCATCGGAAACGGCCCGCTCCGGAGCGCCACATGTACGAAGAAATCACCTACACGGTCGAGGATCCGGTCGCGATCATCACCATGAACCGACCAGACCGCCTCAACGCTTTCACCGTCCGGATGCTCGCCGAGATTCGGCACGCGCTGGGAGCGGCAGAGAAGGACGGCCGCGTGGTCGGCATCGTGCTGACCGGGGCGGGCCGCGGATTCTGCGCCGGCATGGACATGGGCAGCCTGGACCGTATGTCCTCGGGTGGCGAGGCGGCGGCGGAAGATCTCTCCGGCCTCGAAGCCGAGGTGGGGGACCCCGGGATGGGCGAGGACTTCCAGGTGACCTACGGCTACCTCATGGCCGTGCAGAAGCCCGTCATCGCGGCGGTGGGCGGGGCCTGCGCGGGGCTCGGCTTCGTCATTGCCATGCTCACCGACATGCGCTTCGTGGAGCCCCAGGCCAAGTTCACGACCGCTTTTTCCCAGCGCGGCCTCGTAGCCGAGCATGGGGTGAGCTGGATCCTGCCCCGGCTGATCGGGCCCGGCCGGGCCCTGGACATACTCTGGAGCTCGCGAAAATTCGACGGGACGGAAGCCGAGCGTATCGGCATCGCCGAACGCCTGGTCGACGAGGGCGCCGCCGTCAGCGAGGCCTGCGACTACATACGCGACCTGGCCGCCAACGCCTCGCCGACCTCCCTGAAAATGATGAAGGCTCAGGTGTACCGGCATCTCAACATGTCGCTGGGCGAAGCCATGCGCGAGAGCAATGCCTGGATGGCCCAGAGCCTCAAGCGCGAGGACTTCACCGAGGGCGTGCGCTCGTTCATCGAGCGCAGGCCGCCACGATTCAAACGCGTGGGCGAGGACTGACTCCCGCAACGCGCCAAGACGAGGACCCCCCATGAGCGATCTGATAACGACGGACCAAACCTCATACGACTGGGCCGAGCTGGTGGCCGGTCTGAACCGGCTGTTGCGGCTGCGCACTACCCCGATCGGGATGAAGCTGTTCGAGACGCGGGGGGAAATGGAGGCAGTGCCGCGCATCCGACGGCCGCGGGACATTCACACGACAGATCAGATCGTCGGCCAGGCCGCCCGCAACGGCTGGACGGTGGGCATCACCGCCGAGGACCTCGTCGGCGCCCAGTGCAGCACGGTGATCGGCCTGCATCCGCGCAGCGACGACTGGCTCTCCGGCGACCGCATGACCGGAGTTTGGTACGAGACCGGCGAGGATGCCAGCGCTCACCAGCACGCCATGGACGTGGTGCCGCATGGTCGCTACGAGGCCATGGCCGTGAGCCCGCTGGCCAGCGGCAGGCTCGATCCTCCCGACATCTGCCTCATCTACGCGACGCCGGCCCAGATGATCCTGCTCATCAACGGGCTGCAGTGGTCGGGTTACCGCAAGCTGGAATGGGGATGCGTGGGCGAGTCCGCCTGCGCGGACTCGTGGGGCCGGGCGCTGGCCACCGGCGAGCCCAGCCTCTCCATCCCGTGCTTTGCCGAGCGTCGCTACGGCGGCGTCATGGAAGACGAGCTGCTCATGGCGATGCCGCCAAAGTTCCTGCCGAAGACGCTGGCCGGGCTGGAGCAGCTCTCCCGCAACGGCCTTCGATACCCCATACCCCAATACGGCGTGAACAACGACGTGCGCGCGGGCATGGGAGTGAGCTACGGGCGCTGACGCGTCCGGCCAGAATCAGCCGGCCGACGCCAGGCCCGCCGGATCGCTGAGGGCGTCGAACGCCGCCAGGACCCGCTCGCCGTCCGGATGCTCCAGGATCTCGGTCCGGATAGCAGCGTACTGCCGCTCCGCCGCCAGCTGCGGCTGCTCCACGGTGGCCCATCGAACCAGGCCGTCCCAGAAGCCGTCGATCAGCTCGGCGGCCGGCACCGTGCCGCCATCTACCGTGCGCAGCGTGAGCTGGCGAAGCTCGCCGAGATAAAGCCGCAGCGAGCACACGTGAATTTCCTCGTCCGCGCGAATGCGCTCGATGATCTCCGCCGCCTCGCAAGCCTGCGCGCGCCGGTCAGTGAACAGGTCGTCTGCCCGCAGGATGTCCTGAGTTGCGGCAAACCCGATTTCCGCCCGAAACTCGATGATGAGCAGGTTCATCAGAAAGCTGAGCAGCGCCTCATGCTCAGCGGATATCTCAGGCATCCACCGTTTCCCGGCCTCGGGCCGGGCGATGCTTTCCGGCGGCTCCACGTCCGGGTATGCCCCGGGGCCGAAAACCAGGTCGCGGGCCACGAACCACATCACGTCGTGCCCGCCCAGGCCAAGCTCCGGCTGTCCGCCTTCGTCTATGCCATGAATGGCGAGCAGCCCGCGGTTGAGGTGACCGACGGCTTTGTCGGAGATGTCTTCCACCACGACGTCCTGAAGATCGGGGAACTGCATCTCGGCGAGCACCCGGCCGCGCCCCTCGATCTTGCCGGTCACGGTCAGGGTGTTCCAGAACGGCCGGCCGATGCCTTCGCGGAGCAGCATGTGCTGCTGCTCGACGGTGGGCATTCGCGGGCCCGAAAGCAGGCTCGCATCGGCATCGAACAGCTCTCCGCCGCGTTCGCGCAGCGCCCGGGTCCACGCCTCGATGGCCTCCGAGCGCCCCTTGGAACGGGGCGGCACGTAGTTGCCGGCGGCGTCAAAGCCCCCGTGCAGGCGGCGCCCGGCGATCTGGTGTGGCCGCGCGTAGTCGTGCTCGCTGTAGAGCTCGGCCTCACTGTAGCGTCCCTGTAGCATTTGCAGCCTCGTAGCGTCCCAGGAGCGCCGGTTATAACAGATTGCGCCGGAAGCCGTCCCGGCAAAGCGTTTCAGCGCAGAGACGCCCCCAGAATGTCCCGGGCAATGATGTGTCGCTGCACCTCGTTGGGGCCCTCGCCGATTCGCCGGATGCGCATTTCCCGATACCAGCGCTCGAAGGGGAAGTCCTTGGTCACCCCGTAGCCGCCGAACATCTGCATGCACCGGTCCACCACCCGGGAGCCCGCCTCGGTGGCCACCAGCTTGGCCATGGCCGCCTCCTTACGGAACGGCTCGCCCTTGTCGGCCTTATGCGCGGCCTCCAGGGTGAGCCAGGAGGCCTGCCGTATGTCGATCTCGTTGTCCACCAGCATCCACTGAATGGCCTGACGTGTGGACAGCGGGGCGCCGAACGTCTCGCGCTGGGGAACGTATTCCAGGGCCATCTCGTGAGCCTTGATCGCGACGCCGATGCAACCGGCGGCATAGGGTATGCGCTGTCTGGAGAGCCGATCGTTGGCGATGGCGAAGCCCCCGTTTACCTCTCCGAGCACGTTGCCGTGGGCCACCCTCATGTCCTCGAAGGAGAGCTCGGTGGCGTAGCGGGCCGTGCGCAGCGTGTGAACGATGCGCCGAACGTGAAAGCCCGGCGTGTCCGTATCCACGATGAAGCAGGTGACCCCGTTGCGTCCCTTGTCGGCATCCGTGCGCGCAAACACGAGGCCGAAATCCGCCCGGTCAGCACCGCTGATGAAGATCTTGCTGCCATTGACGACCCACTCGTCGCCGTCGCGAACGGCCCTGGTCTGAATCGCTCGTGCGGGATCGCTGCCGCCCGAAGGTTCAGTGAGGCCGAAGAAACCCTTCTTCTCCCCGCGCAGCAGGGGGAAGAGGTACCGATCCTTCTGATCCTCCGTCGCTTCGAACAGCTGAGCGAGCCCCGCACCGCCAAAGACCCCGTAGCACGGCGCGTAGAGACCGGCGCGATGCTGGCTCATCTCCATGGCGAGCAGCGTCCGGGTCACCAGATCGACGTCCGGGCCGCCGAACTCCGGCGGGACGTCCAGGCCGTAGAGCCCCATTTCGCGGGTCAGCTGCGTCAGGCGTTCGTGATCATCGGGCTCGAGCTCGTCCGCATCCGGATCCAGAGACTGCTCCAGGGGCAGGACCTCCTCCCGAACGAAGCGCCGCACCGTGCCGACCAGCAGGTTCTGCTCCTCGCTCAGATCGAGATCCATGGCTACCCCTCAAGCCGGGCTGAGCCGGCCGAGCCCCGGGAGGGCCTCGTTGCCGGGCGGCAGCGTCCCGAAATCCGCCAGGTGCACCATGAGCAGCTCACGATATCGCGACAGGTAGGCCGAGTTGACCTCAACGCGGTAGCTCACGGCATCAGGGTGACGCTGAAGAGCAGTCTCGACCTCGCCGCGCAGGCCGAACGTGCTGCGCCCGCCGGCGTAGCCGATGGTGATGACGTTGCCCGCCTCGTCGCCCAGCTGATAGACGCCCATCTGGCCCGGGAGCTTCCCAGCGGCGCTGGCGGGCGACCAGGGCTTGGTCAGCCGTATGCTCATCAGGCGGCCTGGGCGAGGGCGTCCACATCGATGCGGTAGAGTTCCGCCACGTTGTCGCAGAGGATCCCCCGTTTCTGCTCCTCGGTCAGGTTCGCCGTCTGCTCTGCGAGCATCTGCTGGGACCACGGCCAGGTCGAGTCGCTGTGGGGAAAATCGTTGGCCCAGAGCAGTCGCCGCCAGTTCATGTCGTTGACCAGCCTGAACGCCACCCAGTCGTCCTGAAAGGTGGTGTAGACGTGCTCGCTGAAGTACTCGGACGGAAGCCTGGCCAGGCTGACGCCCTTGGCCAGCCAGTTGCGGTGACGCTTGTAGGCGTGGTCCATCCGGTACATGTAGTGGGGCACCCAGCCGGCGTCCGCCTCCACGCAGACCACCTTGAGCTCCGGATAGCGGTCGAAGACGCCGCCGAAGATGAGGGTGCCCATGATGTCCTGGTTTCCCCGGATGATCGAAAGAAAGCTGTTGATGCGCGGACCCCTGACCGGAGCCTGCTGGCGGGTCGTGAGGATGTGAAACGAAAGCGGCAGACCGAGGTCGATGGCAGCTTCCCAGACCGGGTTGTAGATCTGCGAGTCGTAGTCTTCCTCCAGCGGGTCTCCGGGCATCATCACGCCGCGCAGGCCAAGCTCGCGAATCTTCTCCAGATCGGACACCGTCTCCGCCGGCGAGCGCACGGCCGTCTGGCCGCAGCCCAGGAGGCGGGCCGGGTTCGTCGAGCAGTATTCGGCTATCCAGCGGTTGTAAGCGTCGAAGCAGGCCTTCTTGTAGTCGAAATCCCGATGGTTGCACAGAAGCATGCCAACGGTCGGGTAGATGATCTCCGCGGCTACCCCGTCCCGGTCCTGATCCGCCATGCGGGCTGCCGGATCCCAGCCGCTGCGGTGCAGCTCCTCGAAGCGCACACCCGCCATGGTGAGTTCCTCCGCAGGCTTTCCAGCCGCAGCCACCAGCCCCATGGCAATCGGGGTGTCCATCCCGTCGATGACGAAGAGGTCGCCCCGCTCACCGCCGTCGATCATTTTCGGAGCGCGATCCCGCCAGGCCGGATCGATGTGCGCCGAGTAGGTGTCCGGATGCTCGGTGATGTGGGAATCGGCCGAGATGATCGGATAGCTCATCGTCTCTCCCCTTTGATGACGATCACGCCACCGACTATCCCGGCCGACGGCGCTGCCTGTCAAGGCGCCGCGGACGGATCAGCGGGCCGCCCGCGCCCCTTCGCCGCGCGCGGCGAAAGCCCCGAACCCCAGGCCTCAGAGCTGGCTGGAGACCGGGATGAGGCTCAAGAACCAGTAGCGGAAACGCTGCCAGCCGTTCTTTGCAGGCTGGCGATCGAGCGTTCCGGCCGACGACTCCCAGCGGAATCCGTTCTCGTGGGTCGTGACCCGCCATGAGCTGTCGGGATGGGCGAGCAGATCGAAGGACTCTCGCAGCGTTGCCGCCAGAGGTCGCGACTCCAGCACCACCCCGACCTCCGTGTTCAGGTAGAGGGACCTGGGATCCAAGTTCAGCGAGCCCACGAAGACGATCTCGTCATCGATGATGATGTACTTGGAGTGCAGGCAGACCTCCTCGGAGAGCCCACGCTCCGGCAACGCCGCGTCTGCCCGCAGCTCGTAAAGCTCGACGCCCGTATCCAGGATGCGTCTGCGGTAGCGCCCGTAGGCCGCCTGGGCCGCGACCACGTCGTTGGTTCCCAGGGAGTTGGTGACGATCCTCACCCTCACCCCCTTGTCGACGAGCTCCTTTCCGATCTTGAAGGCGTTGGGCGTGGGGATCAGGTAAGGAGTAACCACCAGCACCTCGCGCTCGGCACGCAGCGCGAGCTCCGTAAGATCCAGGGCAATGTCGTCCGGGCGTTCGAACCAGCCGACCTCGGGGTCGTCGACCACCGTGGTCGACCAGTCCAGCGCCGCAGCGTCGCGCAGATCGGCAAGGGTGTCCTCGAACGCGATCTCGCGGCCGAGCGATTCCAGATCGGGCCACTCCTCGAGGCGGTCACGGATCCGCTGACGTATCGTCTCCAGATCCACCGGCAGCAGGGAGAACTCCATCAGCGCGCTCACGGGATAAGCCCAGCGGCTGTTCCAGTAGGAATCGAATCCCCGGGACAGCTCCGGAACGATGTCGCCGGACAACAGGATGTCCGTGTCGACGAAGTTGCGCTTCGGGTTCCTGCCAAAATAGTCGTCGCCGATGTTGCGACCGCCGAGGATGGCCAGCTGGTTGTCGGCGACCATGAGCTTGTTGTGCATCCGATGATTCAGCCGCGCGCCGTCGATGGCGAACTCGGCGATGCGGATGAAACCCAGCGGGTAGCGAAAGCGCACGCTGAAGGGATTGAAGATCCGGATCTCGATGTTCGGATGGTCGTCCAGCGCGTTCAGCCGGTCGACGAACCCGGTGAGCTGCACGTCGTCTAGCAGCGCGCGTACCCGAACCCCCCGGTCCGCCGCGTCCAGCAGCTTCTGGATTACCAGAACGCCCGTCGGGTCGTTCTGCCAGATGAAGTACTGCGCATCGATGGTCGCGTCCGCCGCGTCGATCATGTCGATGCGGGCGGTCAGCGCCAGGTCGGAGGCCTCTACCAGCAGTCCCCGAGCGGGCACCCCGCGCCCGCCGCCGAGAAGCTGACCGATCCGGGATTGCGGATCGGGCGCCTGGGCCTGACTGACCACGGCATCCTCCGGCTGCGCCAGGTAGACGCACCCGGATACGCAGAGGATGAGCAGGCACCAGCAGGCGCCGGAGAGAATTCTCGAGCGGCCGCGACGATCAGGCACGGGTCCGGCCAGCAGTCAGAATCACGGATGGACCGCGGCCACTCGCCGGTGCGGTGGCGACCGGCTCAGCCCACAACCACCCGATGCCGCAGCACGCCAACGGGTTTGACCTCCACCTCGACCACGTCGCCCTCGTCCATGAAAACCGGCGGGTTGCGGGCAACACCCACCCCGCCCGGCGTGCCGGTGACGATCACGTCCCCGGGCAGAAGCTCGATGAAGGTGGAGCAGTACTCGATGAGCTCCGCGAACCCGTGCACGAGCAGATCGGCCGTTGCGTTCTGCATGACCTCCCCGTTCAGGCGCGTGGTGATCTCCATGCTGTTCAGATCGCCGACCTCGTCCGGTGTCATCATCCAGGGGCCGAACCCGCCCGTCCCGACAAAGTTCTTGCCTGCGGTGAACTGGGACGTCTGACGCTGGTACTCGCGCACGCTGCCATCATTGTAGATGCTGACCCCCGCCACGTGATCGAGGGCATCCGAGCGGGATATGCGTCGACCGGGTATTCCGATCACGAGGGCGATCTCCCCTTCGTAGTCCAGCGTTGCCGATTCGGTCGGACGGATCATCGGCTGCTCGTGCCCGATCTGGGCGGTCGCGAAGCGCACGAAGATCGTGGGGAATCCTTCGCCGCCCCGACCCGTCTCCTCCTGATGCGCTTTGTAGTTCAGCCCAACGCAGAGAATCTTGTCCGGGTTCGGGATCGTCGGCAGGTAGGTCAGCCCGTCGAGGGGGACGTCCGCCTCGTCGCCGCAGGAGCCGGCCAGATCGGCCAGGGCACCGGCCGCGATGGCCGATCTCAGATCGGCGGTTTCGCTGCGGGCGCCGACATCGACCACCCCCTGGCCGTTCGAGGTCACGTAGCCGAACGTGGCGCGCCCATCGCGGAGAAAAGTCAGCCAGCGCATAGTTCCCCCTAGTCGAAGACGATCACGTTTCGGGCGATCTCGCCGGTCTCGAGCTGGGCCATGGCGTCGTTGACGTCCTCCAGCCGGATGCGGCTGGAGACCAGATCGTCCAGATGCAGCTTGCCCTGCAGGTAGAGATCCACGAACCGCGGCATGTCCACCCGGAACCGGTTGGACCCCATCATGGAGCCCTGGATCTTCTTCTCGAACAGAAAATCGGGCCCATGCAGGGAGACCATGTCACCGGGAGGAATCATCCCGATGACGGTGGCCGTCCCGCCGTTGCGCAGCATCCCGAATGCCTGCTCGGCCGTTGCCTTCAGGCCGATCGCTTCAAAGGAGTAGTGCACGCCGCCCCCGGTGAGCGCTTTCACCTCGTTGATGGCATCCATCTCCGCGGCGTTGACCACGTCGGTCGCACCGAACTTGCGGGCCAGATCCAGCTTGGAGGCCACCATGTCCACCGCGATGATCCGGCTCGCGCCCGCGATGGCCGCGCCGTTGATGCAGGACAATCCCACCCCGCCGCAGCCGATGACGGCCACCGTGGAGCCCGGCTCCACTTTGGCGGTGTGAATGACGGCCCCGACACCGGTGGTCACCCCGCAGCCGATGAGCGCGGCACGGTCCAGCGGCATGTCCTCGCGGATCTTCGCCACGGCGTGCTCGTGGACGAGCATCATCTCCGCGAACGAGCCCAGGTTGGCGAACTGCTGCACCGGCGCCCCGTCGTGGCTGATGCGCGGTTCCTGATCCGGAGCGCGCCGGGTCTCGGGCTCCTGGCACAGGGACAGATGACCGGTGAGGCAGAACTCGCAATGCCCGCAGAAGACCGAAAGGCAGGTAATGACGTGGTCGCCGGGCTTCACGTAGTGAACGTCCGAGCCCACCGCCTCCACCACACCGGCGCTCTCGTGGCCCAGCACCATCGGCAAGAGGCCGGGATAGGTCCCGTTGAAAAAGTGCAGGTCGCTGTGGCAGACGCCCGCCGCGGCGGTGCGCACGAGGACCTCCCGCGGGCCGGGTTTGGATAGCGCCACCTCCTCGATCTCCATGGGCTGGTTGATCTCGCGAAATACTGCCGCCTTCATGCTGCCTCCCCTGCTGTGTGACGCGGACGCGACGCCGCTTCGATTAAGCCTCGCGAGTTTGCCCCACGGCCCTAGAGCCGCGCAAGCTGACCCTGGCTCAACGCCCTCGCCGCATCCAGCGCCGCCGCCAGGCCGCGCTCGTCGGCCCGGCCCGAGCCGGCAATGTCGAAGGCCGTTCCGTGATCCACCGAGGTTCGCACGAAGGGGATGCCCAGGGTCGCCGTGGTGCTCTCGTGAAAGTTGTGCACCTTGATCGCGATGTGACCCTGATCGTGATACATGGCCAGGACCACGTCGAACTCCCCGTCGATGGCCCGGTTGAACACGGAATCCGCCGGCAGCGGCCCCACGGCGTCGATACCGGCGGTTCTGGCCGCCGCCACGGCGGGCTCGATCTCGTCGAGCTCCTCGCGGCCCAGCAGACCCTGCTCGCCGCCGTGAGGGTTGAGCGCTGCCACCGCGATGCGCGGATTACGCAGCCCCCAGCGCCCCAGAGTCTCATCGAGAAGGGCGAGCTTCTCCTCCACGTTGCGCCGGGTAACGAAGCGGGCGGCCTCGATGAGAGATTTATGGGTGGACAGATGCACGACCTTGAGCCCCGGCGTCATGAGCATCGTGGCCGTCCACGATGCCCCCGTCAGCCGCGCCAGAATCTCCTGATGGCCGATGTCGTCCGTGTACCCCGCCGCGTGCACGGCCGCCTTGTTGATCGGACAGGTCACCATGGCGGCCACCTTGCCGGCCAGACAGAGCCGGGCGGCGCCTTCGACCGCGCGCACGGCAAGGGCGCCGCAGGCCGCGTTGACCTCTCCGAAGCGGAAGGATTCGGGTTCGCCGCCAAGATCGATGAGTCCGACCTGACCCCGGATGGCGCCCGCGTCGTCCACGACCTCGACGTCGGGGAGCCTCACGCCCGCCGCTTCGGCGCCCTTGCCAAGCGCCCAGGCGCTCCCGACCAGGAGGAGCTTTCCCTCCAACGACCCGCCCGCAATCAGCCTGGCGGCAACCTCGGGACCGATACCCGCCGGGTCGCCGAGGGTCATGGCGATTGGCCGATCATCATCAGATCCCACGGTCATGGCATCCCTCCCCGGGGAAAATACTGTATATATATACAGTACTCATGGTCATTAGAACGTCGACGCCCGGACCGTGCTCACGCTAGATGACATCGCTCGCAGTTTCCAGGTCTACGCCGTGTGCGCGCCGTGCCAGCGCACGCAGCCGCTGCCGTTGGCAGCGCTGATCGCCCGATTCGGCGGGGACCTGCCGGTGACGGCCCTGCGAGCGCGGCTTCGATGTGAGACGTGCAGGCAACGAAGCGCAGACATGCGCATCGTGTACGTCGGCCCCTGCGGGTCCGCCGCCGGCTTCCACTACCGCCGCTGACGAGGGGACGGTCAGTCGTTGAGAAGCTCGGTGGATTCGAGAACCAGGCCGAATCCTTCTACGCCCACGTAGTCGACCTCCCTGCCCGCGATCAGCCGGATGCGCGACAGGCCCAGATCACGCAGGATCTGCGCGCCCACGCCGATCTCCAGCCACTGAGCCCGACGCTCGTCCTCCTTGGATTGATCGACCAGCTTCTCGAGCGGCACCCCGACGAAGCCCGAGCGCAGGTAGATGAGCACGCCGCCGCCCAGATCCTGGATTCGCTGCAAAGCGACGTCCAGAAGGCCGAGCGGGTGATTGCTCTGCGGGCCGAAGATGTCGTCGATGAGCTTTTCCCGGTGAATGCGAACGGGTACGGCCTCGTCGCCGATCTCGCCGAATACGAGCGCGATGTGCTCGGCGTCCTCGAACTTGGTCTTGTAGGCCACGGCCCTGGCCTCGCCGATGCGGGTGTGCACCGCGAACTCCATCGTCCTTTCCACCAGCTGCTCGCGCATCTGCCGGTAGGCGATGAGGTCGGCGATGGAAATGATCTTCAGGCCGTGGGTGGCGGCGAACTCCTTCAGCTCCGGGAGGCGCTGCACGGTGCCGTCGTCGTTGACCAGCTCCGCCAGCAGGCCCACGGGGGGCAGGCCGGCGAGACCGGCCAGGTCCGTGCCCGCCTCGGTATGCCCGGACCGGACCAGAACGCCGCCCTGGCGAGCCACCAGCGGGAATATGTGGCCGGGACGAACGAAGTCCTCGGCCGCCACGTTGCTCGAGGTCAGCGCCTGAACGGTGGCCGCCCGCTCCTCTGCCGATATGCCCGTGGTGAGGCCCTGTCGATAGTCGATGGAAACTGTGAAAGCCGTGCTCATGGGCGCATCGTTGCGCGCCACCATGGGATCCAGATGCAGCTGCTTGGCGTGATCTTCGAGGATGGGCGCGCACAGGATACCGCTGGTATGGCGGATCATGAACGCGACCTGCTCCGACGTCGCCTTGCTGGCGGCCATGATCAGATCGCCTTCGTTTTCCCGATCGTCGTCGTCCACCACAACCACCATCTCGCCCGAGCGGATGGCGGCAAGGGCATCTTCGATGGTGTCGAATTGCGTGCTCAACTGCGCTTGACCTTAATTCACAACGGGTTCGAACGACCCGGGGATTGCCACGAGCGCGCTAGATTACCACGCCACGGGGAAGGGTATCGAATGGCCCGTTCAGGGGCGCATGAACTCGTAGTCCTCGTTGCCGGAAGCGTTGTCGAGCTGGTATTGCAGAACGGCCCTGAGATCGTCGGCGCCTTTGAGGTCCCGGTAACGCTCCACCGCCTCGCCGATGACCGCGCGAAGTGCAGCCTCGAGATCCACGCCGTTGTCCGCCGCCAGAGAAGCTACGACATCTAAGTGCTCACGGGCGATGCTGTAGGCGCTCAAACCAACCTCCTTACTTTCAACGAAGCTTTCGATCAGATCGCTTCGGCCTGCTTCAGCTCGGCAATGTCATCCTCGTCGAGACCGAGGAATTCCGAGTATACGGCGGCGTTGTGAGCGCCCACATAAGGGACTTCCGCAACCTCCGGCAGATCCACGCCTTCGAACCGCAGAGGTGAGTTGAAAAGGACGATGGGACCCAGGCGCGGATGTTCGTGCCAGTGAAGGGAGCCGCGCTCGTGGAGGTGAGGATCGTTGATCACGTCTTCCAGCGTCTGAACCGGCGCGCAGATCACGCCTTCGGCCTGGGCCCGGGCAAAGATCTCTTCCCGGTCGAGGGTCCGGGTCCAGCCCTCCACCAGCGCGTCCACCGCATCCATGTTCTGCGCCCTGGCACGCATGTCCGCAAACTGCGCATCCTCGGCCAGCTCCGGGCGACCCATTGCCCGCGTCAGCCCACGCCAGTGGCCCTCGCGTATGCAGATGATGGCGACATAGCCATCCCGGGCAGCGTAAACGTTGTAGGGGGCGACGCTCAGGCCCTGGTGCCGGTTCCCCGTGCGCGGACCCTGCTGCCCGCCCGCCACGAAGTAGGCGCCCAGCGCGGTGGTCAGGGAAGGAAAGACGCAGTCCTGCATGGAGATGTCGATGACCGCACCCTCACCGGTCTGGCTGCGACGATAAAGCGCGGTGACGATCCCGCCGTAGAGGTGCACGCCACCCAGGAAGTCCGCCAGGGCAGGCCCCGCCTTCAGGGGAGGTCCGTCGCCCTCCCCGGTGATGCTCATGACCCCCGTCATCGCCTGAATGGTGACGTCCATGCCGCGGTAGTCGCGGTGCGCGCCCGACCGGCCGTAGCCCGTGCTCGACGCGTAGATGAGCTCGGGGTTGAGGCCACGCAGGGTTCTGGCCCCCACCCCGTAGCGCTCCAGCGTACCGGGCGCGAAATTCTCCAGCACCACGTCGACGTGCATGACCAGGTCCCGCAGCAGCGCCTGGCCGCGAGCGGAGCGGAAGTTCAGCGAGATGCATTCCTTGTTCCCGTTGAGCATGGCGAACGGGTAGCTCGCGCCGGTCGTCTCGCCCCGGCTGCGCAGGGTCTCGCCCCGCGGCGACTCGACCTTGATGACCCGCGCGCCCGCCTGGGCAAGCAGGAACCCGCAGTACGGTCCGTTGTAGACCTGGCCGAAATCCAGCACGGTCACACCGACCAGCGGCAGCTCGTTCATCGCGCACCCCACCAGCATCGTCTCTGCACGAACGGTAGCCGGTTTGCTGGCCAGCCACCACTGCTCACGGGAAAAGGCAGCGCCCGCCCAGGTGGATACGGTTATACTGACCGACTCTTCCAGAGCGGCTGTAGCTCAGCTGGATAGAGCACTGGGCTTCGAACCCAGGTGTCGGGGGTTCGAGTCCTCCCAGCCGCGCCAGATCCCTTCTTCCTGGCAGCCCCGAGCGGCCGCCTGCTCGAGCGAGCTCAGGCGCGCAGCAGCCTGCCCGGGGTCGCTCCGCCGTACTCGTTGCGGGTCAGCAGCACCTCGCCGTTGACGATGGTGTGCATGATCCCGTCGGCCGTCTGCTTGAGCCGGCGAGCGCCCGCCGGCAGGTCGTGCTCCACGGTGGGCATCCGCGGGCCGATGGTTTCGGGGTCGAAAATCACCAGGTCCGCCGCCATGCCTGCCCGAACCAGACCGCGATCGTGCAGGCCCCACATGGTGGCCGTATCGTAGGTGATCCTCCGGACCGCCTCGGGCAGGGTGAACGCCTGCTTCTCCCGCACCCAGTAGCTCAAGAGGTGGGTCTGCAGGGAGCTGTCCATGATCTGAGAGACGTGGGCGCCGGAATCGGAGAAGGTCACCATCGCCCGCGGATGCTTCATCATTTCCAGCACGTCGTCCTGATTTTCGTTGGCGATGGGCTGACGGAAGAAGATGTCGAAGTCGTGCGCCAGCGACATGTCGATCATGAGCTCCACGGGATCCACGCCGCGCTCGGCGGCCAGCTCGGCCATGCTGGGCTGATCGTAGCTCATGTCCGCCATGGGGTAGACCCACTCCCAGTTCGGCGGCCTGGCTTCGGCGCCCACCACACGAGGGCCCTGGTACTCGCGATTGGCGGCCTCGACCAGCCGGGCGCGCAGGGCGGGATCGCGAAGCTTCGCCTTCTGCTCGTCCAGGGGGAGCGAGCGGACGTCATTCCAGACGTCCCACTTGTCGAACGGCGTCGAGGTCTTGAACGACAGCAGCACGTTGAGCGCCCGGCTGTGCACCTGGGCGTACATTCGCCCTCCCGCTGCCGCGGTCTCGTCCAAGAGATCGAAATAGGGTCGCCAGAAATCGGGCGCGATGCGCACGCTGAACATGCCCCAGGTCTGGGTCACCCCGGACTCCACGGCCAGGTCGCGAAGCCGTTCGTGGTAGTCGCGAATTCGAGCCGGATCACGGCCCGGCGCTTCGCCGGCGATCTCGAAGATGCCTTGGCCCGTCTCGCCCATGGCGTTGACGATGGCGCGCACCTCGTCCCACTCTGCCAGACGGCTGGCCACGGGACGGTCGTCGGCGGTGATGTGGTTGAACGTGCGCGACGTCGAGAAGCCGATGGCGCCCGCGCGCACGGCTTCCTGCACCTGCCGGCACATGGCCGCCAGATCCCCGTCGGTGGCCGGGTCGGTGAAAGCGCGCTCGCCCATGACGTAGGTCCGAAGGGCCGAATGACCGATGTAGCCGGCGTAGTTGATCCCCTTGGGCAGGCCGTCCACCGCATCGAGAAACTGCGGAAAGGTCTCCCACTGCCAGTCGATCCCCGTGAGCATGGCGTCCCGGGAGAGATCTTCGGCACGTTCGAGATTGCGGAAGACCAGGTCCGCCTCGTCCCGCCGGCACGGTGCCAGGGTGAAGCCGCAGTTGCCCATGACCACGCTCGTCACGCCGTGATAGCAGGAGCTGGACCCGATGGGATCCCAGAACACCTGGGCGTCCATGTGCGTATGGCCGTCCACGAATCCCGGGCTGACCACGTGCCCCTCGGCATCGATGGTAGTCCGGGCCTTTTCCCGGATCCTGCCGATGGACGCGATACGCCCGTTGCGAATGCCCACGTCGGCCGGGTAAGGCGCCCCACCGGAACCATCCACCACCGTTCCGTTTCTGATCAGAATATCGTAAGCCATGCCGCCCTCCTTGCGTGGCAGTCTATCACCGGCGTCCGCGACGGAGCGACACCGTCCGTATGGCGGGCCATCGGTTAATGTCTTATTTTGCGTCATCCCAAGGGCAGCCGTTTACATGCATCTCGACTGGCAGATACACGATGGCAAGGGACCGCACCTGCTGCTGGTCCACGGCTTTCTGTGCAGCCGCGCCCAATGGCTGTGGAACCTGACCGTCCTGGCCGAGGTCTGCCGCCCCGTCACCGTGGAGCTCTGGGGCCACGGTCGATCGCCGGCACCGTCCGATCCGGCGTGCTACGCGCCGGATCGGATCGTGGAAGAGTTCGAGTCCATCCGCACGGCCCTCGGCGCCGAGCAATGGTTCGTGCTCGGCTACTCCCTCGGTGCCGGCCTGACCATCCGCTACGCGCTGACCCATCCCCATCGGGTCATGGGACACGCCTTCACCAACTCGACCTCCGGCCTGGCGGACGCCGAGCAGATACGGCGCTGGCAGGACGAGGCGGACGAGACCGCGCAGCGGATCATCGCCGCAGGTCAGGCCGCCCTGGAACGCATCCCCGTACATCCCCGTCACGCGACCAAGCTCCCTGATCCTCTGCACCAGGCCCTCATGGCGGACGCCGCACGTCTCGACCCGACGGGCGTCGCGAACGTTCTACGCCACACCAACCCGAACGTGTCCGTGCGCGCGGACGTGCATCGCAACACCCGTCCCGCTCTGCTCGTCTGCGGCTCGAGAGAACGGCGCTTTCAGCCCCATCGCGCGTTCGCCCAGGCGACCATGCCCTGCCTCGAGATCGTCGACATTCCAGCCGGCCACGGCGTCAACATGGAAGCCCACGAACCGTTCAACGCGGCGGTCAGCTCGTTCGTCCGATGCCACACATAGTCGACACGCTCATCGAGGAACGGGCCCGGGGACTGATGCAGCACCCCCTGCTGTGGCGGCTGGTGACCGGCCTGCTGTATCCCGTGCTGGGGTATCGCGCGGCGGTCCGCATGGCCGATACGGTGGCCGACATGGGCGGGGTGGAGATCTTCGAGATGCTCAGCGCGCAGCTGAAGCTCGACATCGACCTTGGCGGCACCGAGCACATCCCCGAAACGGGCAGCGCGGTGGTCACAGCAAATCACCCCACCGGCATCGCCGACGGCGTCGCCGTGTTCGACGTGCTGCGCACGGTGAGGTCGGACATCACGTTCTTCGCCAATCGGGATGCCATTCGCTTCGCGCCGGGCCTCGCCGACGTGATCGTGCCCGTCGAGTGGGTGGAAGACAAGCGAACGCACGCACGGAACCGGGAGACCGTCAGCCACATGGTCCGCGCGTTTCGGTCCGAGAGGCTGATCGTCATATTTCCTTCCGGGCGCCTGGCCCGGCCCACTCTCCGAGGCCTGGTGGAGCGCGGGTGGACGCCTACGGCGGTGAACCTGGCGCAGAAGTACCGATGCCCCATCGTCCCCATGCACATCCACGGCAGGAACTCCTGGCTCTACTATCTGCTGTACGCCATCAACACCGAGCTGAAGGACATGACGCTGTTTCGCGAGCTGCTCAACAAAACCCGCCAGCCGTACCGGATCCGCATCGCCGAGCCGTTCGACCCCGTGGGCGATGCGAGGATGTTGACCATCGCGCTGCGTGAGTTCATCGCCGACGAGATGCCCGGCGGCGAACGGCGATTCAGCGTCTCCGATACGGATACGCTGGCTCCGACGCCTTTCCGCAGCTCTTGAGCACGTCCACGGGGTCGGATCTTTCCACCGCCACGGTGATCTCCTCGGACCCGCGCCGGAACGTCACCGTGGCGGCGGCATCGTCGCCCCGGGCGTCGACCAGATCCAGCTCCCCGCCCCCGCAATACCCCGCGGCCGCCTGCACGGGCTTCGCGTACTCCGTGCGCCCCCGCAGGTGCGCAAGCGACACCTCGCCGGACTCGACGCGCTCGATGAAGGCGGGCACGTCAGCAGGCTGAACGCGGCCGTACAGGGTCGCCTGGGGCAGAACGAGCACGTTCGGCGCGAAGCGGTGACCGCCGAGATGGCTCACCTGCCACACCCGGCTGCCCAGCCGCTCCCGCATCGCGGCGTAAACGGGAAGGCCGAAGCGCGCGCAGCACAGATCCCGCTGGCCGTTGGTGCAGACGAAGTAGCGCGGTTCCGAGACCACGCGAGCGCCTTCGGGCAGATGGCCCCGCGCCAGCCCGGCGAGATCCACGCCGTCCAGAAAGTCGTAGCCTGTCCCCTGGAATTCGAGCAACCGGTCGCCGAAGGCGACCAGCAGCGAAACCGTGTCTCTGTCGAGCTCTGGTTGGCGGACGAGCTGGGGGCGAGCCCGCAGCCCCGCGGCCGCCAGGGCATCGATGCCGGCGGCCAGCCAGCGTCTCGTCGGCGCCGCGAGCGCGCTCTCCTCCAGGGCCCTGGCTTTCCAGGCCGGCCGGTATTCGAGCATCAGCCAGACGTCCACCACGTCCGCCGTGCCGAGCATGGGCTCGTCGCCATTGAACTCGCTGCAATAGACGCGCTCGGGCATGGGGTCGCCTCGCCTCGCCGGGAGACGGCCATTGAAGCAGAAATCGTTCCGAGCCTGTACCCGGCGGCGCTAAAACAGGGCCTCAGGCGGCTTTGCAAAGCCATGGCAATCCCGCTAGCTTAGGGCTCAACAGTCTCCGTCCGGAGGCTTTCGGGAGGACCACGGATGACACCGACCCGCGCGTTGGCCGAGCGGATCGCCGGCACTCAATACGCCGACATCCCGGCGCCGGCACGCACGGTGGCGAAGCAGGCGCTGCTCGACTTCATCGGCGTGACCATGGCCGGCATCGACGAGCCCCTCGCCCGCATGCTGCGCGATCAGGTCAACGAGGAAGGCGGGCACCCCCAGGCACAGCTCATCGGCACCGACGAGCGGGCGTCCACCGTCCAGGCCGCCCTGGTCAACGGCTCAGCCGGCCACGCTCACGACTATGACGACGTGCATACGGCCATGACCGGACATCCCACCGTGCCCGTCGCGCCCGCCGTGCTCGCTCTCGCCGAGCGGCTGGGTCGGTCCGGAGAAGAGGCCATCGCCGCGTTCTGCGCGGGCGTGGATACCGAGTGCATCCTCGGCCACTACGCCGGGCCCGGTCACTACGCCCATGGCTGGCACGCCACCGGAACCCTGGGCAGCTTCGGAGCCGCGGCCGCGGCAGCCCGCATCATGGGTCTGGACGAGGATGCCACCAGCCGCGCCCTCGGCATCGCCGGCACTCAGGCCGCGGGGTTGAAATCTCAGTTCGGGACCATGTGCAAACCGCTGCACGCCGGCCACGCTGCCGCCACCGGTGTTCAATCAGCCAGCCTGGCGCAGCGGGGCTTCGACAGCCGACGGGACATCCTCGAGGTGGAGCAGGGCTTCATGGCGACCCAGGCCAGCGGCGCCTGCGAGGAGGGCTTTGCCCGGGCCATGGAGCGGGACGCCTACACCCAGGACATCTGCTTCAAGTACCACGCGGCCTGCTACCTGACCCACTCCTCCATCGAGGCGGTCAACAATCTCTGCCGGCGCAACGCCTTCGACCCGAACGACATCGAAAGCATCGAGATCCGGGTGGATGCCGGTCATTTTCGGGTGTGCAACATCCTCAAGCCCCGATCCGGCCTGGAGGCCAAGTTCAGCCTGCGCTTCACGGCGGCCATGGCCCTTGCCGGCGTCGACACGGCGAGCATCGAGATCTTCACCGACGCGCTGACTCAGCAACCCGAGCTGGTGGCCTTCCGGGACAAGGTCCGCGTGGTCGCCCACGAGACGCCCAACCCGGACAGTATCGTCACCATCACCACCCGGGACGGGAGCACCCACCGAGAGGCCGTCAACGTGGCGATCCCTGAGCGAGACCTGGATGCCCAATGGGAGAAGTTAGAGCACAAATTCCACGCCCTGGTGGACGACCGCGTCGGCCGTGCCCATGCGGACGAGCTCGCCGGCCTGGTCAGGACCCTGGACTCCCAGGACGATCTGGGCGACTTCTTCAGCCTGCTGCGGGTTCATCGATGAGCGAAACGAACGACTTCCGCGATCGGGCCGTGCTGCTTAGCAAAGGTAACCGCTACGAGGACATGACCGAGGGCCGGGTGTTCGACCACCACTGGGGGCGCACGATCACCGATGGGGACAACGCGGCGTTTACCACCCAGACCCTTTCCTTCTGCCCGCTCTATTTCAACGAGCCCTATGCCCGATCCCTCGGCCACCCGGGGACCGTGGTCAATCCCCTGCTGGTCTTCAACACCGTTTTCGGTCTCACGGTGGAGGATTTGAGCGAGGGGGGCGGTCCGTTCCTGGGCGTGGACGACTGCGAATTTCTGGCGGACGTGTACGTGGGCGACACGCTCACCGCGCGCAGCACGGTGGTGACCGCGCGCGATTCGAAGGGCCAACCGGCTTTCGGCATCGTCACCTGGCACACCGAAGGCTTCAACCAGCACGGGGAGAAAGTGCTGGCCTATCACCGGACCAACCTGGTCCGCAAGCGCAAGCGGGATTGACCATGGCGTTGACCGGCGAGCGCAACTATTTCGAGGACTTCCAGGCCGGCCAGGTTTTCCGGCACGCCCGGGGCAAGACCATGTGCGAGCAGGACAACGTCGGGATCACCCTGCAGGTGCTCAACACCGCCGAGGGGCACTTCAACGAGGACGTCATGCAGCGCAACGCGCTGGCTCTGGGGGACGGCCGCGGCGGCTGGAACTCGCGCCTGCAGTTCGGTGGCGTGACCATCGCCATGGTGATTGGCCTCACCATGCAGGATACGGGCGAGAACGCCTTGCGGGAGCTGAAGCTGGACAAGATCCGCCTGAAGGCGCCCGTTTTTCATGGCGACACGCTGTACGCCTACACCGAGGTGCTCGAAACCGCGGAGGCCGACCGGGAGGATGCCGGCATCGTGACCTTCAGGCACTGGGGAACCAACCAGGACGACAAAGTCGTTTTCGAGGGAGAACGTACCGTCATGCTCAAACGCAAGAGCCACTACGGAGCGATACCGCAATGAACCGACAACCCAAACGCGCCAGGCGCTGCCAGCTCTCCGTACCCGGCAGCTCCGAGAAGATGATGGCCAAGGCCGCGGCCCTGGATCTGGATCACGTGTTCCTCGACCTCGAGGACGCGGTGGCCCCCAGCGCCAAGCCCGCAGCCCGCGGCATGATCGTGGACGCGCTGAACGGGCTCCACTGGACGCCGCGCACCCGCTGCGTGCGCATCAACGACGTGGAGACCCAGTGGTGCCACGACGACATCATCGAGGTGGTCACCGGAGCCGGGGAAAAGCTCGACACGATCATGCTGACCAAAGCCAAGAGCGCGGCGGACGTCATGTTCGTCCACCTGATGCTCGACCAGCTGGAGCAGAAGCTGGGGCTTACGCGCCGCATCGGCATCGAGTGCCTCATCGAAGAGGTGGAGGGGATGATGCACGTGGAGGAGATTGCCGCCTGCTCCGATCGGCTCGAGTGCCTCGTGTTCGGGATGGGCGACTACTCCGCCAGCCAGCAGATGCAGCTCGGCCACATCGGAAGCTCGGGAGGCTACCCGCCAGACGTCTGGCACTACCCGCGCTACAAGATGACCATCGCCTGTCACGCCAACGGCATCGATCCGGTGGACGGCCCTTACGCCAACTTTCGCAACTCCGAGGCCTACGGCAAGGAGGCCGAGCGCGCTTTCGTGCTCGGCATGGTCGGCAAGTGGGCCATCCATCCGAGCCAGATCGAGCTCGCCAATGCGGTTTTCACACCGGACCCGGCAGCCATCGCCGACGCCCGCAAGCAGAAAGCGGCTTACAACGAGGCCCTGAGCCAGGGGCTGGGAGCCATCAACGTGGACGGCGTGATGGTGGACGCCGCCAGTATCCGAATCGTGCAGAACCTGCTCGATCGGGCAGAACTGATTGGGATGTAGCCAATGACCGAGACTTACCTCACCGACGAGCGACGCATGATTCAGGAGGTCGCCCGGGACTTCACCCGGCGAGAAGTGCTGCCCGTGGCCAACGAGCTCGACCCCATCCAGGGGGACATCCCCATGGACCTGCGCGACAAGCTCGGCGAGATGGGCTATTTCGGCATCCGCATGGCCGAGGAGCACGGCGGCCTGGGGCTCGGCGTGTTCGAGTACTGCCTGATCAGCGAGGAGCTGGCGCGGGGCTGGATGAGCGTGGCGAGCATCATCGCCCGGGCCACGTCGCTCATGAACGTGGGCGGCTGGCCCCTTGAGAAGCGCGAGGAGCTGACGCAGAAGGCCGCGCGGGGCGAGTATCTGGCCGCGATCTCCCTTTCGGAGCCGGACGTCGGCTCCGATCTGGCTGCGGCCAAGTGCCGGGCCGTGCTGGATGGGGACGAGTGGGTCATCACCGGCAGCAAGTACTGGTGCACGTTCGCCGACGGTGCGGACTACATCCAGCTTCTCGCCCGGGTCGAAGCCCCCGACTCGGACGATGCCCAGCACAAGGGGCTGAAGAACTTCATCATCGAGAAACCCCGGGGGGAGCTGCCCGAGGGCTGCTCCGGATCACCCATACCCAAGATCGGCTACTTCGGGTGGAAGACGTGGGAGCTGGCCTTCGACGGCTGCCGGATCCCCAAGGAAAACATCATCACCGGCGGTGGCGGTGACGGTTTCAAGAACGCCATGCACTTTCTGAACGCCGCCCGGGCCCACACCGCCGCCCGCTCCATCGGGCTCGCGCGAGGGGCGCTCGAGGACGCCATGGCCTACTCCCACGAGCGGGTGCAGTTCGGCGTGCCCATCGCCGACTTTCAGGAAACCCGCTTCAAGATCGCTCGCATGGCCAGCGAGATCGAGGCGGCCCGGCAGCTGATGTACCACGCTGCCACGCTGCTAGATGCCGGCGAGACCGCGGAGAGGGAATCGGCCATGGTGAAGTGGTACGCCAGCGAGATGGCAGAGCGGGTCACCTCCGACGCCCTGCAGATCCTGGGCGGAGCCGGCTACACAAAGCTGCACGCGGTGGAGCGTCACTGGCGCGACGCGCGTCTCACGAAGATCTTCGAGGGCACCAGCGAGATCCAGCTCAGGATCATTTCCGATCGGCTGCTGGGCAAGCCCAGCCACCGCGCAACCGCCTGAGCGCCCCAGCGGGCGGCGCGGCGCCGGCGTGATTGCCAAGCGCCAGACGGGCTGCGAGACTAGATGCGACAGACTTGACGCGGGGCGCTGCAACGAATGGGGGACAAAGATCCCGGAGACCTTCCAACGACGTTCGGCGAGCTGAAGTCCTCGGGCTATCAGGTGCTGCCGGTAAAGGAAGAGCTCCGCCGTAACCTGATCAGCCGCCTGCGCAGCCGCGAGACCCTGTTTCCAGGGGTCATGGGGTACGACGACACGGTCGTGCCCCAGCTCACCAACGCCATTCTCGGCAGCCAGGACATCATCCTGCTCGGCGAGCGCGGCCAGGCCAAATCGCGCATGGTGCGCAGCCTCACCAGTCTTCTGGACGAGTGGACGCCCGTGCTCGCGGGAACGGAAATTCCGGAGAACCCCTTTCAGCCCATCACCGCCCAGGGTCGGCAGATCCTGGAAGCCCAGGGGGACAGCGCCCCCATTCGCTGGCTGCACCGGGACGAGCGATACGCCGAGAAGCTCGCCACTCCGGACATCACCATCGCGGATCTCATCGGCGAGGTCGACCCCATCAAGGTGGCCGAAGGCCGCTATCTCTCCGATGAGCTCACCCTGCACTACGGGCTCGTTCCGCGCGTCAACCGGGGCATATTCGCCATCAACGAGCTGCCCGACCTGTCCGAGCGCATTCAGGTGGGACTTCTGAATCTCCTCGAAGAGCGCGACGTGCAGATCAGGGGTCACAAGGTCCGGCTGCCGCTGGACGTCTTCATCGTGGCCACCGCGAACCCCGAGGACTACACCAACCGCGGCCGCATCATCACCCCGCTGAAGGACCGCTACGGCGCTCAGATCCGGACCCACTACCCGGCGGACGTCGATCAGGAAGTGGCCATCATGGAGCAGGAAGCAGCCGTGGCCGACATGGGCGATTACCGGCTCGAAATCCCCGCCTTCATGAAGGAGATCGTCGCGGAGATCACCCATCACGCCCGGCGCTCGCCCGACATCAACCAGCGATCGGGCGTTTCCGTGCGAACGTCCATCGCCGATTACGAAGCGATGCTGGCGAACGCCTTCCGGCGGGCGCTGCGCCTCGGCGAGGACGAGGTGGTGCCGCGCATCTCCGATCTGGCGTTCGTGCTCCCGTCGTTTCAGGGCAAGGTCGAGTTCGAGGCCATGGAGGAAGGCCAGGAGGACAAGATCACCCAGCGGATCATGCAGGCCGCCATCAAGTCGGTTTTCGATCGCTACTACGACGTGAACGATCTGGAGTCCATTGCCCTGGCTTTCAACGACGGGCTCACGGTGGATACCGGCGAGGCCACACCCGCAGCGGACTACAACGCCATCGGCGAGCGCATACCCGGCCTGATGGACGTGTTTCCCGACCGTGAGGGCGTAAGCCCCGGCGTGCGGGCGGCCATCATCGAGTTCATCCTGGAGGGGCTGCACCTGCACAAGCTTCTCAACAAGTTCGACAACAGGGGAGCTGCCACCTACTCGGGGTGAGCGGCAACCCACACCACAGCTGAGGCCGTCATGCGTCACTTTCCCTCAGGCTACCGATTCTCCCGCTGGGACGGCTCCCAGAAGCTGCCGCTGGACGCCGACGAGATCATGGCCGCGCTGGCCGACGACCTGATGGAATACGGCGACCTTCGCTGGGCCATGCGCAACCTCATGTCACGCGGCATGCAGATACCTCAGGGCGGCTACATGCAGGGCTTGCGGGACATGCTCCGGCAGCTGAGGGAACGCAAGCGGGAGCAGCTCGAGCGCTTCGACCTGTCGAGCGTGTTCGAGGACTTCCGGGAGCGGCTCGACGAGATCCTCGCCATGGAGCGAAAGCGCATCGACGAGTGGCTCGATCCGAAGCCCGCAACGGATTCCGAAGCTCCCGCTGGCAACGGGCCGAGCGGCGAACCCGAGCAGAGCACGTCTGCCGACCAGCCTGCCGCCCAGGGGGACGGTCCCGATTTCTCCGGCGACGTGCTCAAGCAGATCGCCCAGCGCAACCGGGACGAGCTCGACGGGCTGCCGCCGGATCTCGCCGGGCAGGTCCGAGCCCTGGAGAAGTACGAGTTTCTGAACCCGGACGCCCAGCGCAAGTTTCTCGAGCTTCTCAATGAGCTCCGCCGGGCCATGACCAACACGTTCTTCAACGACATCGAGAACATGGTCAACCAGCTCTCCGACGGCGACGTCGAGCGCATGAAGGAGATGATCAAAGCATTGAACGAGATGCTGGTGAAGCGGATCGCCGGGGAGGATCCGGGATTCGAGGATTTCATGGCCCAGTACGGGGACATGTTCGGTGACGATCCGCCGCAGTCCCTGGACGAGCTTCTGGAGCGCATGGCCCAGCAGATGGCGGCCGCTCAATCCCTGCTGAACTCCATGTCGCCCGAGCAGCAGCAACAGCTGCAGTCCCTGCTCAGTGATCGCTTCGGCGATCCGGAGCTGAACTCTGAGCTTCGCAAGCTCGCCAAGGAGATGGACTTCCTCAACCCGGACGGCGGCAAGTACCGGTTCTCCGGAGACGAGCGGCTCGATCTCGAAACGGCCATGAAGCTGATGAGCGAGATGCAGGACCTCGATGAGCTGATCTCCCAGGTCCAGGAAGCAGAGCGCGGTGGGGGCACGGACCGTATCGATCGGGACCTGTTGAGCGACCTGCTCGGGGACGCAGCGGCCGACGACCTCGAGCAGCTGCAGCAGATGCTCAAGGCCCTGGAGGAAGCGGGCTACATCCGCCCCACCGACGACGACGGCTGGGAAATCACGCCAAGGGGTTCCCGCATGATCGGCCAGAAGGCCCTTGGCGAGATCTACGCCAGGTTGAAGCGGCAGAACCTCGGCAATCATGCCGTGCCCGAGGAGGGGCGTTTCGGCGAGCGGCTGGAGCAGACCAAAGCCTACGAGTTCGGCGACCCGTTCCATCTGCACATGCCCCGAACCCTGCGCAACGCCATCGATCGGGAGGGTCCGCAGACGCCGGTGAGCCTCAAGCCCGAGGACTTCGAGATCTACCGCAGCGAGCTCATCACGTCCACGGCCACGGCCATGCTGGTGGACCTGTCCTGGTCCATGGCGCTCAGGGGCTCTTTTCAGGCAGCGAAAAAGGTGGCGCTTGCGCTGCACAACCTCATCACCTCGCAATATCCCAAGGACACCTTCTACATCATCGGCTTTGCCGCTTACGCCAAGGAGCTGAAGCCGAAGGATCTACCCTACCTTCAGTGGGACGAGTACGTGCTGGGGACCAACATGCAGCACGCCCTGCTGCTCGCGGAGCGTCTCCTGGCCAAGCACCAGGCAGGCAGCAAGCAGATCATCATGATTTCTGACGGGGAACCCACCGCCCATCTGGAGAACGGCCAGGCCCAGTTCGCCTACCCGCCCACACCCGAGACCATTCGCGCCACTTTTCGCGCCGTGAAGCACTGCACCGCGCGGGGCGTGGCGATCAACACGTTCATGCTGGATTCGAGCTACTACCTCAAAGCCTTCATGGACGAGATCGCCAAGATCAACGGCGGCCGCGTTTTCTACACGACGCCCGAGCAGCTCGGCGAGTACATCCTCGTCGACTACGTGCAGAACAAGAAGAAGCGGCTCGCGCGCAGGGCCTGATCAGTAAGAGCGCGGCAGCCCGAGCACGTGCTCGGTGACGTAGTTCAGGATCATCTCCTGGGAGATCGGCGCGATCCGCATGAGCCTCGCTTCCCGCCAGTAGCGCTCCACGTGGTACTCCTTCGCGTAACCGAACCCGCCGTGGGTCTGCATGGCCTGATCCGCCGCCTGGTAAGCCGCGTCGGCGGCCAGCCACTTGGCCATGTTGGCCTCCGCCCCGCAGGGCGAACCTTTGTCCAGCAGCCAGGACGCCTTGCGGATCATAAGCTCCGCCGCGTCCAGGCGCATCTGCGCTTCGCCCAGAGGAAAGGCCACGCCCTGGTTCTGGCCGATCGGCCGATTGAAGACCACGCGATCGTTGGCGTAGTCCACCGCCCGACGCATGGCCGCGCGGCCGATGCCGAGCGCTTCCGAGGCCACCAGAATACGCTCGGCGTTGAGGCCATCGAGCAGGTAACGGAAACCCTTGCCCTCCTCGCCGACGCGGTCGGTGACCGCCACAGGCAGGTCGTCGTAGACCACCTCGCAGCTGGCCACCGCGTTGCGCCCCGCCTTGTCGATGGCTGATATGGTGACCTCGGGTCTCTGAAGCTCCGCGAGCAGGAGCGTAAGTCCATCGGTGCGACGGGCCACCTCGTCTGCCGGCGTGGTGCGAACGAGCAGAAGGACGCGTTCCGAATCCAGCGCCTTGGTCGTCCAGACCTTGCGCCCCCGCACCACGTAGTGGTCGCCCTCGCGCCGGGCAAACGTCTCGATGGACGTGGTGTCCGTTCCCGCGTTGGGCTCGGTCACCCCGAAAGCCACGTGCAGCTCGCCGCTCGCCACCCGAGGCAGATAGGCCTGCTTCATCTCCTCGCTGCCGTACTTGACCACGGGATGCATGCCGAAGATGGAAAGGTGCAGCCCGGAGGCCCCGTTCATGGCCGCGCCCGAGGCGGAGACGGTTTCCAGCACCAGGCTCGCTTCCGTGATGCCGCGCCCGCTGCCGCCGTAAGCCTCGGGGATGGCCACCCCGATCCAGCCCGCTTCCGCCATGGCGTGGTAGAAGTCCCACGGAAACTCATGCTCGCTGTCGCAGCGGGCCCAGTACTCGTCAGGAAAACGGGCGCAGATCCTGCCGACCGCATCCTTGATGAGCTGCTGCTCTTCGGTGATCTCGAAATCCACGGGTCTCATCCACTGCTGACGCAGAGCTGATGTTTGGGCAGAAGCCGCTCGAGTGCAAGGCGCAGTTGGCAAAGATCATCCGGGCGGGTAACGTTTCGCCGCGAGCTGAGGAGACTTCGATGGACGAGATCGAGCTTAAGACCACACGCATGCGGGCGGGCATCGAAGACGACGGCATCGGCTGGGTGATATTCAACCACCCCGAACGCCACAACGCGCTCTCGCTGGAGATGTGGCAGGGTCTGGGCGACATTCTGGAAGCCTTCGCCGGCGACGATCGCGTCAACGTCGCCATCATGCGCGGCGCGGGCGGCAAAGCCTTCATCTCGGGCGCCGACATCTCAGAGTTCGACACGAGTCGGGCCAACTCGACCCAGAAGGCCGACTACAATCGGATCATGGGCCGCGCCAACCACTGGCTGGCTGAATTCGACAAGCCCTTGATCGCGCTGATCGAGGGTTACTGCATCGGCGGCGGTCTGGCTACCGCGCTCGCCGCAGACATCCGCATCGCAACCCCCGACTCACGCTTTGGCATCCCGGCAGCCCGCCTGGGTCTGGGTTACGACTACGAGGGGCTGGCCAAGCTGGTACGGATCGTCGGTCCCGCCCGCGCGCGGGACATCATGTTCTCCGCGCGCTTCTTCGACGCCTCCGAAGCCCACGGCATGGGCCTGATCAACTTCGTTCACACCCGCGACGGGATCGAGGAAGAAACCCTGACCTACGCGCGGCGCATTGCCGGCAACGCGCCGATGACGGTGAGGGCGGCCAAAGCGGCGGTGAACGCCTGGGAACGCGGCGAGCGCTCCGACGAGCTGGCAGAAGTCAGGAAACTGGTGGACGCCTGCTTCGATAGCGAGGACTACAAGGAAGGACGGCGTGCCTTCAAGGAAAAGAGAACCCCAGACTTTGCAGGTCGATGACTAGTCGATCTGCTCCCTTGCAAGACACGCCGTCCTTTACCGGAGATCCGTCCGCGCGCTGCGGGCTCGGATCGCATCTGTAGTAGGACGAATTCTGTCTGGGGCGTTTCGTCGAGGATCATTGTTGACGAACTACCCATCGACGTCTGTTGCGCTCATGTGAGCCTATGTAATGGGCTGGTAACGGCACGCCCCAACGACCCCATTAAGGGGTATGATCCCACCGTCTGTAACCCCGACTCAGGTGACCCAGAATGAATACGCTCCGCGTTCGCGAATTCGTCAAATTTGCAGCAATCTTCCTCCTGACAACGGCCGCCCTCGGCGGCTGCGCATCCGACGGCGCGCCGCCGCCCGCCTCGAACACGACGATCCCGGACTTTGCCGAGGACTACCGGATCGGCGTGGGCGACACGCTTTCGGTGAGCGTCTGGCGCAACGACGATCTCAGCATCACGGCACCCGTGCGGCCGGACGGAAAGATTTCGGTACCGCTGGCGGGCGATGTGCTCGTGGGCGACAAGACGCCGGAGGAGGTCAGCGCGGAGATTACCGAGAAGATCGGCGCGTACATTCGCGACCCTTTCGTCACCGTCGCCGTCACGAACATGGGCAGCACGGAGTATCGCTCCCGGGTGAGGGTGACAGGAGCGGTGGACCGGCCCGTGTCGCTGCCTTACCGCCAGGGCATGACGGTTCTCGACGTGGTGCTCGAGGCCGGTGGGATTAACGAGTTTGCCAACGGATCGAAATCGACCCTGTTCCGGCGCAGCGGCGAGCGCTTCGAGATCAATCTGGACCGGCTGCTCAAGCGCGGCGACATGAGCACGAACTTCACCCTGCAACCCGGTGACGTCATCACCGTGCCCGAGCGGGCTTTCTAGGCAGATCTCGATGCCCAACCGAGCCGGACCCCGTTGGCTGTGGCTGCTGCTCGCCGGCACCGCAGCACCCGCTGCGAGCGCCTTCGAGATCGGCGCCGCCATCGGCCACGAATCCGAGTACACCTCGAATACTGAGCGCTCCGCGGACGACGAGGTCGCCGAGTGGATTCACAGTCCCCGGGTCGAGATCGGCGCGCAGCACGAAGGCGCCTCCCTCAACCTGCAGGCCGGCTACGTCATAGAGCGCCGCTATTACCAGAAAGACATCTACGACGACGAGAAAGCCGACCGGGGCAGCGCGGAGATTCGCTGGCAGGCGCTGCCGAGCCGGCTCGACTTCACCCTGCGCAACGTGCGTGCCGAGACCACGCGGCAAAGCTTTGCAGCGGATACGCGGGACAACCGTCAGGTGGTCGCCTACACCGAGGCGGGACCCACCCTGCGCCTCCAGCCGCGCCGCGGTGACGAGCTGCAGGTCGAGTACCTGTACACGACCGTCAACGCTTCCGAGACGGACACGGACAGCCAGCGTCATACCGGCTCATTGCGCTACGTGCTGGGGCTGTCGACGAACCAGGCGCTCACCGTCGAGTCGAGTTACCGGGATATCGACTACGATAACGAATCCTCGCCGGACGTCAGCGGCTGGTCCCATACCGGCACATACGCCGCAAACACACGCCTGCTGGAGCTCTCCCTTACCGGCGGCTTTAGCCGTCTCGACCGCACCCTCGGCCGGGAAAGCACCAGCGGCCGAATCCTGCGCGCGAACCTCGCCTGGGAACGCGGCAACTCGCGGCTGGGCTTCAACGTGAGCGAGGAGCTGCGTGACCAATCCACCAATATCAGCCGTTCCGACCAGGATTTCGGCGATACGGCCAACGAGGACTCCGACCTGAACGAGGTGTTCACGGAAACCCGTGCAGAGCTGTCCTGGGAGCAGGAATTCGGCCGGTCGACTTTCTCCGCCGGCCTGTATGCCAGTGAGGAAGACTACGAGGACCTGGCCGAGCGCGACAGCGAGCGCTTCGGGGCCAGGTTCCGCGTTTCACGTCGCATATCTCGGCAGACGAGGGTGAGCCTGCGGGCGGACTTCGCCAATCGCGAGTACTCCGGTCGCAACGAGAAATACGACGAGCTGCGCGCCAGCATCGCCCTCGAGCGCAGCGTTGGTCAATCGCTGAGCCTTTCGTTGAGCGCCGGCTACGATGAGAGCCGCGGTAAAGGTGCCTCCGGCCGGAGCTACGACGAGTGGACGACGCGCATCGGGCTGCGCTACCAGGCGTTGGGCGATCGGCGGCGCTGATCGACCGGGCCCACGGCGGTAGCGGCGACCGCGCAGTTCCCCGGCCAACTCATCGGGCCGTCTTGAGCACCTCGTTGGAGAAGTCGCTCTCGTTGCCATCGATGTCGATGGCCGTCATCGCCACGTAGTACTGTCCTGCCGCCAGGCTAAGGTTCGTGGTGGTCGCAAGCGAATCCGCCACGTCCTGAGAGCCGACGTAGCTGCCCGAGAAATCCCCGTAGTACACGCGGTACCCGTTCAGATCGTCGAGCGGCGTGCCGTCGACGTTCTCCGTGGGCGCCGACCAGCTGACGCTGAGCGAGCCGGCCAGATCCACCGTGACCATGGCGACCCCGTTCTCGGTGGCGTTGGAGCAGGACAGCGTGAACGTCGTGGACGCGTCGATTGGCCCCACGTTCTCGGAGCCGCTCACCGATTTTTCGCCCGTCCAGCCGCCCGTAGCTTCGCAGAGATCCGCGCCGGACGACGTCCAGCTCAGCGTCGTCGAGCCGCCGCTGGCCACCATGTCGTCCGCCGCGCTCAGGCTGACGGACACAGGAGCCGGAGCAGGGGCTTCCTCTTCGGGCGCCGGCTCCGCCTCGGCAGGCGGCGGGCTCTGCTCCTGGGTCGACGACGCGGTCTCGGCCGGCGCGGGCTCCTCGGATGCCGTCTGCTTGGACGACCCCGAGCAGCCGATGAGCAGCGCCGTGCCCAGCGCCAATGCGAAACCCCTGATGGTGGAAGCCTGCAAGTGTCCCATGGTCCCTAAATCCTCTTTCCCTCGAACTGCATCGCTCCCTGGGAGGGTCCTTCCGCACCTGTTCGACCCGAGCCTCTCCAGCCGGTCTCGATGGGTAACCGAGGAAGCGTGAGCGGAATTTAGACAATTCGACCATCGCGGAGTGCGAACTGATCAACATCACCGGCGGGAGTCGAAGGATTTGGGATGCGTGTCCCGACGCCCTGAGCGAAAGGATCACATACGTTCTGCAGGCCGGAATCACCAGCCGCCAGCAGCTCGGCTCGACTCGGTGAGCCTGCCGCGAGGGGGGCGGTATCAGGGCCTGATCTGAAGAGTCTGGCCGGCAGGGACGGCTGTCACCGTGGTCTCGGAACCATCAAGAAAGCAGACAACCACATCCACCGGATCATGCTCGCCGAGACCGAAGTGGAGCACCGGATCGTCCTGGGCCAGGTAGCCGTGGTTGCCGCGCGACTCCCGCATGCCGATCAGCTCCTCACCCACTGGGCTTTCACAGCGAGGCTCATCCGGCATCCCGCCAGGCGGATAAACATAGGCGCGGGCCCCGAAGGCACCCGCCTGACCCTGGGGGGATCGAAGATCGACCTTGAGCCAGTTGCCTTGAGCCAGGTCGTTCCTGATCAGACGGCTCTCTCCGTCGTCGTCGGTGACGACGAAGTCGAGATCACCGTCGTCGTCGATATCGCCGAAGGCAATGGCGCGCGGGTCGGATATGCCGGTCATGGGGATGCTCGGTCCAGGGCGGAACGCGCCACCACCGTCGTTAAGGTAGGCAACGCTGTCGCCCGCAAAGATCAGATCCTCGTCGCCGTCATGGTCGATGTCGGCGAAGCCCCCCATGTAGCCATCGCGGCCCTGAAATGATTGCTGCTTGACGTACGGCCCTGACGACTGGCGCAGGTAGAGGTGCGCCGACCCATCGGATACGAGCAGCAGATCCAGATCACCGTCGACGTCCACGTCGGCGGCCGAGATGCCGTCCTCCGCATCGTCCTCTATTCCGAGGGTCGGGTCGGACGGCGCCACGCTGACGAACGTACCGGCACCGTCGTTGCGGAGGATGGCGAACGCGCCCGGGGAACTCGCCGCCAAGATGTCGACGTCTCCGTCCCCGTCGAAATCCGTGTCGATCAACCCGCGGCTGGCCGGCGTGGTCGTCAGTACCGCGTTCAGGTTCGCCGAAAAAACCATGGAACCGTCGTTCAGGTAGGCCTCGTTGCTTCCCGCATCCGCCGCCAGGGGGATGCTGAACAGATCCAGGTCATGGTCTCCGTCCGCGTCGTGGGCGGTGACGCCGCGCGAGCGTCTGGCGTTCGCGGCGTCGGCGACGGCACCCAAGGCGGTGACGTCCAGGAAATTCCCGGTGCCGTCGTTCTCATAGACGTTGTTGTTGGCGGCAACCCCGCCGGCCTCACCGAGATCCGTGTACGCGCTCGCATTGACAAGATCGTAATCGCCGTCGTTGTCGAGATCTGCCCAGACCGCCCCGTAGCTGCCACCGTCGGCGTCCTCGATGGCGCGGGTGAGCCCTTCCTCCACGAAAGCGCCGCCATGATTGTGAAAGAAGCGATCCTCCAAAACGGCCTCGGCGGGGTCCGAGCCCGTCGTGACGTACACGTCCACCAGGCCGTCGCCATCGGCGTCCGCAAACGCTGCGGCCTGGCCGTTGGCCCCGGGGCCCGTGAAGCCCGCATCCACCGACACATCCTCGAAGACCGAGAGGATCAACGGGGGTGCGAAGGAAGCGTATAGCCGTTGGGCCTGGTCCGCGCCGATGGCCTCGTCGAAGAGCACCACCTCGTCGATCAGGCCATTGAAGCCGGACGTGCCATCCGCATCCCCGCCGATGGCGGCACCTTCGCCGTTGGAGTCGATGGCGTCCGTTTTCTCCTGCAACGTGGGCTCCGCCACGCCGTTGACGAAAATGCGCTTGACGGCCCCGTTGTAGACGACGATGACGTGCTGCCACTGCCCCAGTTCGAGGGTGCTTCCCGAGATCATGTCCTCGCCATCTAGGCGGAAGACCAGCTTGCCGTCCCGAGCCAGCAGGCCGTAGACGTGCGAGTCACCCAGGGCAGCGGGTCTCGCGATGATCGCGGAGCTGCGGCCCAGAGAGCGGTCGCGCGGCAGGATCCAGGCAGCCAGGGTGATCTCGGTACCCCCTACATCCAAGGCCGCCGCGAAGTCGACGGCAACATGATCACCGTCGCCGTTGAAATCAAGGGCACCGCCGCTAACCCCCTGCGCCCAGACGGCGCCAACGATCTGCCCGTCGCTGCTGCCCCTGGAATCGGCGAGCACGTCACCCGCGCCTTCGTCGAACGTCCAGTGGGCCCGAGCGGCCCGGTCAACGCGGACCTCCACGCTGGCATAGGCGCGGTCAAGAGGCCCGGAGCAGATCAGGCCAAAGCTTGAGTCTTCGAGCAGCGGGCCCGTGTCCGCCGATCCGGATACGGAGCGTACCCCCGACCAGTCGCCGAACGCTTCGCAGCTTGCAGCATTTTCCGACGACCACGTCAGGGTGGTGGACTCCCCGGCGACGACCAGGGTTTCAGAGACGGTCAGCGAAGCGGACGGAGCGGGAACCACATCCACCGAGACTTCCCGCACGACGTTGCCCCCTGGTCCCGAGCAGCTCAGGGAGAAGACGGTCGACGCCGCAAGCGGCTCGGACTCGAAAGCGCCGGCCGGCGGTCGTTCACCCGCCCACCCTCCTGACGCCGTGCAGGCATCGGCATTGGATGCCACCCAGGAGACGCTGACCCGATCACCCTCCGCGACGAGATGGCGGGACGCCTCCAGAGACAGGGCGACGCCGGGGACCGCCGCGTACGCCAGGGCCGGTGAGCCTTCTTCCATGGTGACGTCCACCTCGACGCGACGGGTCACGGTGCCGGCCGGCCCCATGCAGGTCAGGGTAAAGTCCTGATCGGCGACCAGGGGTCCCACGACCTCTACGCCCGCCGCCTCGCGGGCACCGACCCAGGCGCCCGACGCGTCACAAGACTCCACCTGCCGGGCCGTCCAGCTGAGCGTGACGAACGCACCCGCATCGACGACGGTATCGGAAAGCTCGAGAGAGATTTCCGGAATTCCCGCGGAGCGGACGCCCTTGACCACCTCGTTGGAATACCAGCTCGAAGTACCGTCCTCATCGATCGCGGTGACCGCGAAATAGTAGGTGCCCGGCTCGATGTCAGGCTCCCAGGAGGTCGTGGTCGGCGAGTCGATCAGCCGAGAACCCGTGTACTGCCGGCTGCGTTCCCCCCAGTGAACTTTGAAGCCTGCCAGGTCCTGAAGGGGGGTGCCGTCGAGGTTTTCCGAAGGCGCCTGCCATACGAGCGTTTTGCCCGTCACCACCACGCTTACGTCCGCGCTGGACGTGCCAAAGGGCCCGGTGCAGGAAATTGAAAATCGTTCAGTGTCTTCCAGCGGTCCCACCACCTCGCTGCCCGAGACGGCGCGCTGCCCAGTCCAGTCACCCGACGCGGAGCAGGCGTCTGCATTCGCGGCGTTCCAGCTTAGGGTGACCGGGCTGCCCGGATCGACGAACGTGCTCGATGCGTTGAGCTCCACCTTCGGCGGCACGGCTACGCTCACGAGCCCTGTTTCCTCGATCATCCCGCCGGGGCCCGTGCAGTTGAGCAGGTACTGCGAATCCGTCTGCACGGGGCCCACCGTCTCTGAACCATTCGCCGCCTTGGTCCCCGTCCAGTCACCCGACGCCTCGCACTCGGTGGCGGACGTGGTCGACCACGTCAACGTCACCACCGCGTTCTTCATGACGAGACTTTCCGACTGGTTCAGCTCCAGCGTCGGCGGCGCCACCGTCACCGAAGCCGATGCATCGATACCACCCCCGGGACCCGTGCAGCTCAGCGCGTACTCCGAGTCCGCCTCAACCGGACCCACCGTCTCGGATCCGGACGCGTCCTTCGTCCCCGACCAGCCACCCGATGCCTCACAGCTCGTCGCCCCCGTGCTGCTCCAGGTCAGGGTTACCGCGGCGCCCATCGTCACCACCGGCTCCGATACGTTCAGCGCCACCGTCGGCGGCGCGACATTGACGGACACCGCCTTCTCGACGGCACCGCCCTCGCCGCTGCAGTCCAGGACGAAGGTGACGTCGTCGTTGACCGGACCCACCGACTCGCTGCCCGAGAGGCTCTTGGTGCCGGACCAGTCGCCGGAAGCGTTGCACTGATCGGCGTCTTCCGATGACCAGGACAGCGTCACGGCGCTGCCCGCCACAACCACGGACTTGGATGCCGCCAGAGAAAGGGCGGGGGAAGGCGGCGGTTCGCTGGTCTGGGGCGTCTGGGTGCTGCTTTCGGACGAACGGGAACCCCCTCCCCCACCACAGGCGGTGAGGAAGCCCGACAGCAAAAGCAATGTGACCATCCGCATCGAAATCATGGGATGGCTAGACCGATCGCATCCAGTGCCCCCTTGGATGTGAGCCAAATGTGTCCCGAGGTAATCAGTATATGTGGACCAGCACAGGAATTCGGCCCTTCCGACACGCCCGAGCCGTCATCTATGTAAATGATAAGTAAGGAAAAAGTTTGCTCTCAGCGTGTCGCTCCCCAGGTAGACGCTCGGGGATTCACAACTAATTTCAATCCATTCAAGGGGTTATATATGTCATATAGGCTGACATTAAAACTATCTCATATCGACTTTACAAGCGGGCCCTTCCCTCGGTGCCCCGCCGCTCGAGGCAACCTGTCTGACCAAAGGGCGGCGGACTGCCGGAAAGTGTTAGGATGCGCTCCGCCCGGGCGGGGTGCCCGGAGAACCGAACAGCTGAAACGGAACCCCTCCCATGAGCAACCGTACGGTCACGGCCTGTGTGCTGATCATCGGCAACGAGATCCTCTCCGGACGCACTCAGGACACCAATCTGAATCACCTGGCAACGACCTTGGGGGGTTGGGGCATTCAGGTACGCGAGGCCCGCGTCATTCCGGACATCGAGTCGGTCATCGTGGACGCCGTGAACACGGCGCGAGCGGCCTTCGACTACGTTTTCACCACCGGCGGCATCGGGCCCACCCACGACGACATCACGGCCGAATCCATCGCCAAGGCATTCGGCGTGGGCCTCGTCACGTCACCGGAGATCGCCGCCATCATCGAGCAGCGCCCCGCGCCGCCGGACGTGATGGCCGCCCGGATGCGCATGGCACGCATCCCCGACGGCGCCAAGCTGGTGGACAACCTGACCGGCGGGCCCCAGGGGTTCTGCATGGACAACGTCTACGTCATGGCCGGCATACCCCTGGTCATGCAGGCGATGCTGAAGAGCCTGGAAGGCAAGCTGCGCTGCGGGCCCGTGGTGCGCTCCGTCTCCGTGACCGCCTATCTGGGCGAGAGCCAGATCGCCACGGAGCTGGGCGAGATTCAGGCGCGCCACCCCGACGTGGACATCGGCAGCTACCCGTTCTTCCGAAACGACCGGTACGGCACCTCGCTGGTGATCCGCGGAACCGACGAGCGTGAGCTGGAGGACGTTCTCGCGAAGGTCGAGGCCGCCATCGTCTCGGAAGGCGAGACGCCTCAGGACGTGCACCGGGCTTGAGCCCGCCCGCTCCTTCCGCGCCAGGACGCCTGCGGCCAGGTGCCGGCGCCAGAGCGACTTCGTCCGCGGTATCGCGCGCGAAAACAGGATTAGAAACACAAGGAGACAGTTGAAGATGAACCCGTCAGGAAAGAAAGCCGTCGTGCTCGGCGGCACGTCGGGCATCGGGCTCGCGACAGCTCGCCAGCTGATGGAAGCCGGCGCCCACGTGGTGGTCGTCAGCCGATCTGACAGCAACGCCGCCGGCGCCCGGGAAACCCTGGGGGACTCGGCCGACATCCGTCAGCTGGACGTCCTGGACCGGAAGCGCATGGCCCGGCTGTTCGAGCAACTCGCGCCGTTCGACATTCTCGTCAACGCGGCAACCGGCGGCGAACGCGCCACCGGGCCGTTCCTGCAGATGGACCTGGACGGGTTCCAGGGCTCCTTCCGCAAGCTGTGGGGCTACGTCAACTCCGTTCGGCTCGGCGCCGAGCACATGGCCGAGGACGGCTGCATTACCCTGGTGAGCGGCTCGCCGGCACGAAAGTGTCCGCCCGGCTTTGCGGCGATATCCAGCGTCGGCAACGCGGTAGAGGGGTTCGTACGAGCCGTCGCCGCCGAGATCGTTCCGCGACGGATCAACGCGGTGTCACCCGGCTTCATCGACACGCCCATGTTCCCGGTGGAAGGCGAGGCGCGGGAGAAATTCCTCGCTCAGGCGACCGCCGGCAACCTGATCAAACGGCCGGGCACCGCAGAAGAGGTCGCCCAGGCCATCCTCTTCACCATCCGCAACGACTTCGTGACGGGCACGACGGTGGACGTCGACGGAGGCGCCCTGCTGCCGTGAGATTCGCCGGGGAGCAACCATTTCGACCGCCCCGCCTGCTGAGCAACGGGCACGTCCAGACCGTTCTCGGCAACCGGGTGCGACAGTCCTGGGTCGAGCGTAAGGCGCAGCCGATGAAGGCGACCAGCGATGCACTCGTGCTCTGCACGTCCGAGGGCGTTCGGCTCCAGGCCCTTGCCAGCTTGCGAGATGGCGCGCCCACGGTGGTCATCATTCACGGCTGGCTGGGTCACGCCGATTCGAGCTACGTCCTTTCCGCCGCCGGCGAGCTCTGGGCACAGGGTTTTTCGGTGATCCGGCTGAACCTGCGCGATCACGGCGGGACGGCTCATCTGAACGAGGAGATGTTTCATTCCGCACGAACCCGCGAGGTCGTGGAAGCGGTAACACAGCTGAGCACCGACTTCGCAACCGGCCCCGTCGGCGTGCTGGGTTATTCCCTGGGCGGCAACTTCGCGCTGCGGGTGGCGCGCGCCACCGGTCTGCCGACCCTTGCAGTCTGTCCGGCCGTAGACCCGGATCGGACCATGCAAGCCATCGATCAGGGCTGGATGGGCTACCGCCTGTACTTCGTCCGCAAGTGGCAACAGGCGCTGGCTTCCAAGCAGCAGGCATTCCCCGCACGCTACGACTTCACCCGCGCTCTGGAGCTGAGGTCCGTCAGCGCGCTGACCGATCACTTCGTCCGCGACCATACCGACTACCCGAGCACGCGCGCCTACTTCGACCGCTACACGCTGACCGGGCCGGCGCTGTCCGGCACCGAGGCAACCGTCGTCTACGCGGCGGACGATCCCGTCATCCCGGTCGCGGGCTTCGCCGATCTGGCGCCGGGAATCGAACTCGTGCCGGTGGCGAGGGGCGGTCACTGCGCCTTCCTCGACCACCCCAGGCGCGCCAGCTGGATCGACCGCTACGCGGCCGATCACTTCGCCCGACGACTCGGCCCGGCTCAGATCACCCCTGACGCGCCGAGCTCCGCACGCCGTTCCGGTAAAAGGCCCAGCAGCTCGCCGTAGACCTCTTCGTTGTGCTCGCCGAGCTCCGGGCCGTGCCAGCGGATACGGCCAGGCGTTTCCGAGAGCTTCGGCGCGACGTTCTGCATCTTGAGATTGGGAAATGCCCGGTGCGCTACGGCCACGATGGATTCCCGCGCCGCGTACTGAGGATCCGCGAGCATCTCCGGCGCCCGGTAGATTCTCCCGGCCGGCACGCCGTTCGACTCCAGAACGTCGAGCAACGCATCCGCCGCCAGCGTCCGGGTCCAGCGGGCAATGAGCTCGTCGAGCTCCTGCTGGTGCTCGCCCCGGGCCGCGTGGTCTCGATAGCGCGCGTCTTCCGTAAGCTCAAGCCGCTCCATGGCGCGGCAAAGGCGGGCGAACACGGAATCCTGGTTGGCCCCGATGAGGATCATCTCCCCGTCGGCAGTGGGGTAGACGTTGGAAGGCGCGATCTTCGGAAGGATGGCGCCGCTGCGCTCACGGATGACGCCGGCTTCGGTGAACTCGGGAATCGTCGACTCCATCATGGCCAGCACGGCTTCGTAGATGGCCGAATCCACCACCTGCCCTCGTCCGGTCGCATGCCGGCTGTGGAGGGCCGCCAGGGTGCCCAGGCAGGCGAAGGTGGCTGCCAGGGAGTCGCCGATGGAAAGCCCCACGCGGCTCGGCGGCCGGTCCGGGTCACCCGCCAGATAGCGTATACCGCCCATGGCCTCGCCGATCGAGCCGTAGCCCGCCCGGTGAGCGTATGGGCCCGTCTGTCCGAATCCCGACACCCTGACCATGATGAGGCCCGGATTCAGCGCGGCAAGAGTGCCGTAGTCCAGGCCCCACTTCTCCATGGTGCCGGGCCGGAAGTTCTCGATCAGCACGTCCGCCTTGACCGCGAGCTGCTTGAGCAGCTCCTGCCCTTCTGCCTCGCGCAGGTTCAGCGTCACCGATTTCTTGTTGCGCGCGATAACCGGCCACCAGACGGGCGCGCCCTGGCCCCACCCGCGCATGGGATCCCCCGCACCGGGAGGTTCCACCTTGATCACTTCCGCACCGAAGTCACCCAGCAGCTGACCGCAGAAAGGCCCGGCAATCAGCTGGCCCAGCTCGACGACGCGTATGCCGTGCAGGGGCCCTTCAGACGACATCGACGGGCTCGGGCTGCGGAAAACCGCCGGCACGCAGAAGGCTCGACGGCACCGGACGACCAAGCACCCCCTGCAACCATTCCGCCCCGGCCAGCAGGCGTTCGAGGGACAACCCGTGGTCTACGCCCATGCGATCGAGCATGTAAACGAGATCCTCGGTGGCGATGTTGCCGGTGGCGTTGGGGGCGAAGGGGCAACCGCCGATACCGCCGATGCTGGCGTCCAGGGTGGCAACCCCCGCCTGCAGGGCGGCGAAGGCGTTGGCAATGCCGGTGTTACGGGTGTCGTGAAAGTGGGCCCTCAACGGGATGTCCGGGCCGACGGCTTCTGCCACCGCGCTGAACGCCTCGAGCACCTGACCGGGAACGCCGACCCCCACCGTGTCGGCCAGGCCGATCTCCACCGGTCCCTCTTCGGCAATGGCCGACGCGATCGCCACGACGCGCTGGACGGGCACCTCGCCCTCGAAGGGGCAACCGAACGCCACGGCAATGGTCGCCTGGGCGCGCAGCCCTCTCAAACGCGCGTCCCGCAGCACCGAACGGGCCATGGCGACGTTGGCGGCAACGTCCATGCCCTGATTGCGCTGGCCGAACGTGTCGGTGGCCGGAACGACCAGCCCGGCCTCGTCGAGACGCTCAGTGGCCAAAAGACGCTCGTAGCCGCGCTGGTTCATCACCAGGCCGGTGTAGATCACGTCTCCACGCTGCGGCAGGCCCAGGCACACGGCTTCCGCATCGGCCATCTGTGGAACCCGAGCAGGGTGGGCAAAGCTGACCGCCTCCAGCCGGCGACAGCCCGCCTCGAGGGCCAGGTCGATGAGGGCCAGCTTGTTCTGCGTGCTGAGCACCTCGGCTTCGTTCTGCAGCCCGTCGCGGGGGCTCACCTCCATGACGGTCACGGCCCGCTGGTCGGCTTCTGACATTTACGTGACCTCCTGGTTATGCCCTGAACGGACCACCGCGACGGCCTAAGGAGCGGGCTTCCAGCTGTCCCGGAGCGTCACCGTGCGGTTGAAAACCCCATCGAGCTGAGAGTCCTTGCAGAAATAGCCCTGTCGCTCGAACTGAAACCTTCTCGCGGCGCTCGCCGCCACCGCCGGTTCAACGAAACCGGACATCTCGGCCAGCGACTGCGTATTGAGCTCGCCGACGAGCTCCTCGCCACGCGGCGCGGGGACGGTGAAGAGCCGATCGTACAGCCTGATTCGTGTTGGCATGCCCGTGGCCGCCGATACCCAGTGAATGACGCCTTTGGGCTTGAGGCCGCTGGTGTCCGCGCCGCTCTTCGAGTCGGAGAAATAGGTGCAGCGCAGCTCGGCGATGTTTCCCACCTCGTCCCTGACCACCTCGTCGCACCGGATCACGTAGGCGTAGCGCAGGCGCACCATCTCGTTGGGAGACAGACGCTTGTACTTCCTCGGCGGTTCCTCCATGAAGTCGGCGCGCTCGATGTATATCTCCGGGCCGAACGGCAGCTCGCGCTCGCCCAACTCTGCCTCGTTGGGATGCCACGGCGCCACCAGATACTCCTCGGCGCCCGGGTGGTTGGTGATCACCACCTTGAGCGGGTCCAAAACGGCCATGCCTCGGGGCGCGGAGCTTTCCAGATCCTGTCGGATGCAGAACTCCAGCAGGTTCATCTCCACCATACCGTCCTGCTTGGTCACCCCGATACGGCGGCAGAACTCGCGAATTGCTCCAGGGGTCACCCCGCGACGCCTGAGACCTGCGATGGTCGGCATGCGCGGGTCGTCCCAGCCTTCCACCAGCCCTTCCGCCACCAGGCGGTGCAGGAGACGCTTGCTCATGACCGTGTACTCGAGCCCCAGGCGGGAAAACTCGATCTGCGGCGGGTGAAAGTTGATGTTGATGTTGTCCAGCACCCAGTCGTAGAGGGGCCGGTGGTCCTCGAATTCCAGCGTGCAAAGCGAGTGCGTGATCCCTTCCAGGGCATCGCAGATGCAGTGCGTGAAGTCGTACATCGGGTAGATCACCCAGGCATCACCCGTTCGCTGATGAGAAGCATGGCGGATCCGGTAGATCACGGGATCGCGCATGTTGATGTTCGGGGACGCCATGTCGATCTTCGCCCGCAGAACGTGCTCACCGTCCGCAAACTCGCCTTCGCGCATGCGCCGGAAGAGATCGAGGTTCTCCTCCACGGATCGGTCGCGATAGGGACTCTCGGTGCCGGGCTCGGTGAGGGACCCCCGGGTCGCCCGGATCTCGTCACCGGTCAGGCTGCAGACGTAGGCCTTGCCCTGCTCGATCAGCTGCGCGGCAAAGCCGTAGAGCTCCTCGAAATAGTCCGAGGCGTGGGTGAGGTGGTCGCCCCAGTCGTAACCCAGCCAGCGCACGTCCTCCTGAATGGCCAGGGCGAACTCCTCGCTCTCCTTGAGCGGGTTGGTGTCGTCGAAGCGAAGATAGGTGTAGCCCCCGAACTCCTCGGCAACCCCGAAGTTCAGGCAGATGGACTTGGCGTGGCCGATGTGCAGATGCCCGTTCGGCTCCGGCGGAAATCGAGTCACCACGCCGCCCTTCACGACGCCGCTGGCAAGGTCCGCGCGAATGCGCTGGCGTATGAAGTCGTTGGGTTCTTCGGCCATCGGCCCATCTACGGAATCTGCGGGGCGCGTATTCTAACCAAAGGCCGAAACCGGCGTCTGCTGCTAATATTCTTCGGGAAAGCACAGGGGGAGCTTCGTGACTTTACGGTTGATCGTCGCCGGCGCGATCTGCATCGCGCTCGGCGCGGGATCGGTCCTGCTCGAGCAACATGCCTCCCAAGCCGTCCAGAGCGCCCGTCACTTCCTCGGTGAACGCTGGTACGTCCTGGAGCTCGGCGGTCGCCAGGTCGGCTACCTGCACACCGGCGCCAGCCACGATCGCGAGGGCCAATGGCAGTTCCGCAGCGAGCTGCGATTCGCGCTGCAGCCCGACGAGGCGGTCACCGTCGAAGACGAGCTGACCTTCGCTGCCGTGGCACCTCATCCTCTCTCCGAGGCCACTCACCGCATCAGCCAGCCAGGCAGCACACAGCTCGTCGTCATCAGGAGAGACGCGACGCACTACTCGGCGATCGTCTCGTCGACTGAAGGGGAACGCGGCGAACCCACGGCCAGGCTGGACTGGTCTTACGCGCTCGGCGACTACCTGGCTTTCGAGACCTGGCTGAGGACCGCCTCGCCGCCCCCAGGCGCCGCCAGGACCGTGCCCACCTTGAATTTCTCCCGGCTCGCGCCGTTTGCCAAGGCGTACCGGATCGCGGAGCGAAACCCGACAGGGTATCGCGTGTCCAGCCCCGACCCTCTGGATGAGACCATCATCCAGCTCGATGACGACCACCTGCCCGTCACCCTGGAAATGGCCGGACTGTTCAAGCTGCGCCGCACCAGCCGGGACCTGGCCGTGGGCGGGCGCAGCCCTCTGAAGGCCGCCACCTACTACGTTCCTGCAGACCAGCGACTGCCCAACCACACCCAGATCGAGACGATCGTTCTCGGCGTGCACGGCGCCCCAGACGCCCGCCGTCTCTGGCCGCAGGCCGAGGGCCGATCGGGGAGCTGGACACTGACGCTGAATGCCAACCCGGTGTCATCCGACGCGGATCCACGCGATCACACCGCAACGACGCTAGAGTTTCCGGCCACTGACGAGCGCATCGTCGAGCTCGCGCGCACCGCGGTCGCGGGTACGAGCGGGCAAGCTGAGCGGGTGGCCGCGCTCACCCGGTTCGTCCATCACTACCTGACCTACGCGCCGGGCGGGGCCTCGCGTCCCGTGCTGGCGCTGCTCGACGAACCGGTCGGCGACTGCACGGAGCACGCCGACCTCTTCACCACCCTGGCCCGCAGCCTGAACATTCCCGCCCGGACCGTCTTCGGTCTGGCCTACGCCGATCGGGAGGAGCCCGCGTTCGCCTTCCACGCGTGGAACGAGGTGTCCTTGGACGAGACGTGGCGGCCGGTGGACCCGACATGGAACCTGCTTCGCGTCGACGCCACCCACATACCGCTGCCCAGCAATCGCGGGGCGGCCCTGGCCCTGATCACGGGCGCAACGAAACTCAGCTTTTCCGTGCTCGAGGTCGGCTACTTCGACGACTAGCCGGGGGCGGCGCTGCGGCGTCTGATCAGACCCTCCTGGGATACGGAAGCGACCAGCTTGCCGTCTCGTGAAAATATCTCCGCCTGAATGAGCGCCCGCCCGCCCCGGGCCATGGTCGTCCTTTTGTGAACGAGCAGCCAGTCGGCGATGGGCACGGCCCGATGAAACCACAGCGCGTGGTCCAGGCTCGCCATGCGCACCTCGGCGCGGCTGATCGACTCCACATGGGGAAGGACCCCGGTCGAGACCAGGCCCACGTCGGAGGCGTAGGCGAGCAGCGACCGGGCCAGCGGGTCATCGTCGGGATCCACTTCGCCCGCGAAGCGGATCCACACGGGGTTCCAGTGCCGGTTTGCCGCCCACTCGTCGCTGCCCGGCTTGAACACCGAGCGAAGCTCAAACGGCCGCGGCCGGCCGGCCATGGGGCTCAAGTGCGGATCGTCTCCCGTCAGCCGGCTCACCACGGCGATGTCCCCCTCCAGCTCCTCAGGGGGCGGCACGTTGGGCATGGGGTGCGCATGCTCGAATCCCGCCTCGTCGACCTGGAAGGAGACGTCCAGGCTGAAGATCGCCTCCCCCGATTGGATGGCCACCACGCGTCGGGTAGCAAAGCTCCTGCCGTCGCGAATGCGGTCCACCTCGTAGAGCACGGGTCTCCCCGCATTGCCCGCGCGCATGAAGTAACCGTGAAGAGAGTGAGCCGAGCGGCCCTCGACGGTCAGGCAGGCGGCCCGCAGGGACTGCGACAGAACCTGTCCGCCGAAGAGGCGGAACTCGCCGCGGACCTCGTTGGCACCCAGAAAGAGATTCTGCTCGATGCATTCCAGGTCCAGCACTTCCAGCAGGCGCGCCGCGCGTCGCGATTGATCCGTGTCCTGAGTCATGGCGTGCATTGTAGATTCACGAGGGAATGACGAATACCCACGGCCGGTAACCGGATCCTGCGGGCGCCGGCCGCGCGCCCGGCGGCGGCTCCCGACGCGGTCTCGTGGGGCCCAGGCGTTGAACCTGCCCACGGATGCCAGTAAGCTTGCCGCCCTGTTTGACTCACCGTCCCGTCAGGAGGCCACCATGAGCTGGATGAACAGCCGACCGACCGTTGCCCGATACGGAGACAACGCGCGAAAGCGGTGAGCCCGTCCTTCGTCTGAAATAGACCCCCGCCGGCATCTGCCGGCCTGTGATGAGGACCCGCTCACCAGCGAGCGGATCCCCCTGCAGTCATCTTCGACCCCGATCCGCTCCGCGCCTGCCCAACCGGGCCCAGGACCCATGCAACCGAGAATCTGCGGGAGCGATTGACGATGGCAGCCAGACAATCGATCAACCTATGGCAGCTGACCAGAGGTCAGCGGCTCCGCTATGCCGGGGCCATCTTCGCCATGGGGATGACCAACCTGTTCATATTCGGCCCCGTGCTGGTGAGCGGCTCGGCGATCGACGTCATCGCCGATCAGGACCTCAGCCACGCCGTCCCGCCTCTGCTCTGGGCGGCCAGCAGGCTTTCCGAGGGCGCGCCCTTCGCCGCCTACCTCTGGGTGGCCGCCGTGGTCGCGGTCACCATGACGGCCATCGGCGGCGCCTTCCTGTTCGCGCGCGGCCGGTTTGCAGCGGTGGCGTCGGAAGCCATCGTCCGCAACCTTCGCGAGCGGCTGTACGACCGGCTGCACGATCTGGAAGCCGGCTTTTTCGACACGGCAGACACGGGCGATCTCGTTCAGCGCGCGAGCTCGGACGTGGAAACGCTGCGCGTCTTCCTGGCAAGCGACGTGGTCGAGATCGGTCGGGCCATCATGCTCATCATGTGCGTCGCCCCCATCCTCGCGTGGCTGGACGTCCGGCTTGCCGCGCTGTCTCTGTGCCTGATGCCCCTGCTGGCCATCGGAGCCTACCTCTTCTTCGCCCGGGTGAAAGACGTGTTCCAGATAACGGACGAGTCCGAAGCCGCCATGACCGCCACGCTCCAGGAGAACCTCACCGGCATCCGCGTGGTACGGGCGTTCGCGCGGCAGGCGTTCGAGATCGAGAAATTCGGCGCGCGGAACGCAGAGTTCAGGAACAACAATCGCCGGCTGATCCAGCTGATGGGCATCTACTGGAGCACGAGCGATCTGTTCGCCATGACCCAGATCGGCATCGTGCTCATTGCGGGGGGGCTGTTCGTGCTCGACGGTTCCATCACCGTCGGCACCCTTTTCGAGTTCATGACCATGGTGTCCATGGTGATCTGGCCCGTCCGCCAGCTCGGCCGGGTGCTTACGGATACGGGCAAGGCGGTGGTGTCGCTGGGCAGGATCAATGAGGTGCTCACGGAAGCCGAGGAGCGGGCCGGCACCATCCCGGGCGAGGGGCGGGCACGCGGGGAGATTCGCATCGAGAACCTGACGTTCGGCTACGACCCGCAGCGTCCGGTGCTCGAGGATGTGAACCTGCACGTGGAGGTCGGCGAGACGCTGGCCATCGTCGGCCCCCCGGGATCCGGCAAGTCCAGCCTGATCCGCGTGCTTCTGCGCATGTATCCGTACCAGAAGGGATCCGTGCGGATCGATGGGTGGGAGGTCGCCGAGCTCGACCGGCTCTGGCTGCGCCACCAGATCGGAGTGGTCCTGCAGGACCCCTTTCTCTACTCGCGCAGCATTCGCGCCAACCTTGCGCTGGGGCGGCCCGGCGCGCCCGAGAATGAGCTCATCGAGGCATGCCACGACGCGGCCGTTCACGACGCCATCATCGGCTTCCCAGAAGGTTTCGAAGCCATGGTCGGCGAGCGCGGCGTCACGCTTTCCGGCGGGCAGCGGCAGCGCATGGCCCTGGCACGCGCCCTGCTGAAGGACCCGCCCATACTGGTTCTCGACGATTCCCTTTCCGCAGTGGATACGGGAACCGAGCGCAGGATCCTGGATGCCATGCGCCGCCGCAAGGGCCGCCAGACGACCCTGATCATTGCCCACCGACTGTCGTCGGTGATGCACGCGGACCGCATTCTCGTTCTGCAGGAAGGACGTGTGGTTCAGCTCGGCAATCACGCCACGCTGGCCGGGGAGCCCGGACCGTACCGGACGCTCTGCGAGATCCAGGGTGCGCTGGATGCATCCATCGAGGCGGACACCAACGCCACAGGACGCGGCAATGGATAACTACGACGACGAGAACTTCGACGACGGCTTCGACGACGAAGCGCTGGCGGCCAGGGTCGACCTGAAGCTGTGGCGCAAGCTGTTCGCCTACGCCCGACGCTACCCGAAGGACCTCGTGTGGCTGGCCGTCTGCGCTTTCACCACCGCCTCGATGGAGGTCACGTATCCCCTGATTACCAAGTGGGTGGTAGACGACGTCGACGCCGCTTACGCAGCCGGCACGGTGATCTCCCTGTGGCCTCATGCGCTCGCCTACCTCGCGTGCACGGTGACCATCTGCATCGCCATCGGCGGGTTCATCTGGATGGGGGGAAAAATCCGCACCCACGTGAGCCACGACATACGTCGCGACGGCTTCGAGAACCTGCAGCGGCTGTCCTTCGCCTTCTACGACTACCGTCCGGTTGGCTGGCTCATGGCGCGCATGACGTCGGACTGCGAACGGCTCTCCAACATCCTGGCCTGGGGATTCCTCGACCTGGTCTGGGGATCAACCATGATGCTGGGCATCGCCGTGGCCATGCTTGTCATGAACCCGAAGCTGGCCCTCGTGGTGCTCGCTATCCTGCCGCTTCTCGGCTGGGTCTCGGCCCGTTTTCAGCGCCGGATTCTGTCCAGCGCCCGCCGCGTACGCGCGACGAATTCACGCATCACGGCTTCCTTCAACGAAGCCATCATGGGCGTGCTGACCAGCAAGGCGTTCGTGCGCGAGCAGGCGAATCTGGACGAGTTCCGGGAGCTCACCAATACCATGCACGGCGCATCGGTGCTGAATCTCAGCCAGGCGGCCGTCTACGTGCCCATCGTCATCACCCTGGCGAGCCTCGCCACGGGTTTGGCGCTCGCCATCGGCGGGCTGGATCTGCTCGGCGGCGCCATCGCCATCGGCACCCTGGTCGCCTTCATGGCCTACACGCGGCACTTCTTCGACCCCATCGAGCAGCTCGGCCACTGGTTCGCCGAGATGCAGATGGCCCAGGCCTCGGCGGAGCGGATACTGAGCCTCATCGAGACAGACCCGGCGGTGAAAGACTCACCCGACGTGATCGAGGCTCTGCAGCGCCAAGCCGATGCACCCCCCCGCCGGAACTACGCGCCCGACGGTGGGGCGGCGAACATCCGTCAGATCGAGCTGCGCAACGTGGCGTTTGCCTATGATCCGGCGAAACCGGTGTTGAAGGACATCAACCTCACCATCAACCGCGGCGAGACCGTGGCCGTGGTCGGGCCGACCGGCGGCGGCAAGAGCACGCTGGTCAACGTGATCTGCCGTTTCTACGAGCCCACCGCAGGCCAGGTGCTCATCGACGGCGTCGACTACCGGAACCGCAGCCTCCATTGGCTGCAGGCCAACCTCGGAATGGTTCTGCAGAACGCCCACGTTTTCAGCGGCTCGATCATGGAGAACATCCGCTACGGACGGCTCGACGCGAGCGACGAGGAGGTGCGGGAAGCAGCCCGGCTGGCCGGCGCGGACGAGTTCGTCCGCGCCCTGGAGAAAGGCTACGACACGGAAGCCGGTGAGGGCGGGAATCGTCTTTCGGCGGGACAGAAGCAGCTCGTCTCCTTCGCCCGCGCCATACTGGCGGACCCGCAGATTCTCGTCATGGACGAGGCCACCTCATCGGTGGATACGCACACCGAGCAGCGGATTCAGCGGGGCATGGCCAACGTGCTGGCGGGACGCATCGCCATCGTCATCGCCCACCGGCTGTCCACTATCCGCAACGCTGACCGCATCATCGTGGTCGAGGAGGGCCGCATCACCGAGTCGGGCACCCACGCCGAGCTCATGGGCCGACGTGGCCACTATTTCGAGCTCTATAAGCGGCAGGGCCTGCAGGAGTCGAGCGCCACCCTCAGCGATCTTGAGCCCAGGCCTGCGTGAGCGTGTAAGAGGCGGCGTTCTCACCAGCCAGCTTGCCGAACACGATGCAGGGGCCGAAAGAACCGCCACCGCCGATGTAGCGGTCTCCGTGCAGCGAGCCCACCAGCTCGCCTGCGGCGAAGAGCCCGGGAATCGGGTGCTCGTCGGTGCGCAACACCCGGGCCTCCGCGTCGATGCGCAGGCCCGTGCCCGTCCAGCAGATGATGGCCGGACGAACTTCCGCAGCGTAGAACGGTCCCTCCTCGATGGCGCGCATGCCGGTTTCCGGGCTTTTGAAGAACGCCGTGTCCTCGCCCTTCTCGCAGTCGGCGTTGTAGCGGGCCACGGTGCCCTTAAAGCCATCCGCGTGAATGCCCGCAGCAGCGGCGAGCTCGTCGAGGGAGTCCGCCCGAAGGATGCGCCCCGCATCGGCCTTCTGCTCTAAAACCTCGTCCACCCAGTACGCCTGGGAGGCCGGGTTGCGTTTGGCCCCGCGCCTGGCGGCTTCGTCGAACACCGCGTACACCTTTCCTGTCTGATGCTGGATGAGCCCCGCAAGCACCGTGTAGGGCGCCGTCTCGTCGGTGAAGCGGCGTCCCTGCTCGTTGATGAGGACCAGCCATCCCGGGAGCAGAACTTCCAGATCGCGGCTGAAGCCGGGCGTGACGAGCAGCAGACCGCGGTTGTGGCCGTCGATGGCGGCACCGGCGTCCTGACCGAGCCGGATGCCGTCGCCCCGGGCCATCTCGGTTCCGATGTACCACGACCAGTCGCCGTTGGCCGCCGCAGCCGGGTAGTACTCCGCGAGCATCTCAGGGTTGGCACCGAACCCCCCGGTGGCCATCACCACGGCCCCGCAGGTCGCCTCGTCGTCGCCGATCCTGATGCCGTGGACCCGCCCGGCGTCATCGAGGAGAAGCCCGTCCACTCTCGCGTCCAGCACCACGTCCACGCCCAGACTCGAACGACGGGCGTCGAGGATGTTGACGACGGCCTCTCCGGATCCTTCCGGCGGGTGGCCACGGGCAACGCTGCCCACCCCGGACCGGTAGACGGCCTGGGGGCTGAAGCTGACGCCCTGACCCTTGAGCCACTCGAACGTGGGCGCGGACAGATCGCAGTAGCGGCGGACCACCGAGGGCTCGACGAGCCACTGGTTCAGCGTCATGTAGTGCTCGAACATGGCATCGGCCGTGTCGTCGTCGACCCCGGCCTCCCGCTGGGTGCTGGTGCCCGCCGCATAGAAATGCCCGCCGCTGAGACGTGACGATCCGCCCACCCGTTTGTCCGCCTCGACCAGAAGCACGCTGGCTCCGGCGTCTGCAGCAGCGACGGCCGCGGCGAGACCGGCTGCGCCGCTCCCCACGACGATCACATCGTAGTCTTTGCTCATGGTGTCCCTCCCCTGGCTGCGTTCACCATCGCGTCGGGAAGAGTTTACCCCGTTAAGGGCGACGCGCCACCGGTTGGTCAACGGCAAGGGCCCCAGGGCGCAGAACGCTCAGAGCAATCGACGCAGGCCGGCAAAGCCCGGATGAGGATCCAGATAGACCTGATACTCCAGATACTCCTGAGGGTGACGGCGCAGATGATGCTTCAACAGGGTGAGCGGAGCGTCCAGCGGCTGCTCGCCACGGCGGTAGCTGTGAATCAGCGCTTCGAGCTCCTGGCGGCTGGGCCCGTCCAGAAGGCGCTTGAAATATCCCTGCAGATGGGAGAGCACGTTGGCGTGCCCTTTGCGGGTCGCCGGTCGGGACAGGCCCCGCATGAGCAGGGAGAAATACTCGGCCGCCTTGCCGGGCAGATCGCCGCGCAGATCGCTCAGGAGCCTGCCCGCCGCCTCATAGTCCGGGACGCTGTGCGCCATGAGCAGGTACTTGTACCGGCTGTGAAAGCCGACGAGCTTTGCGGCGGTGAGATCGTCAGCCGAGCCGAAACAGCGTTGCCAGTGCCCGTAGGTGAAAACCCGGGTCACGAAGTTTTCCCGCAGCACTGGATCGTGCAGCCTGCCGTTCTCCTCCGCCGGCAGGTCGGGCAGCGCGGCGGTAATCGCCGCAGCGTGAGCGCCGCGGCCCCGGGGATCGGGCGCGCCCGTCACCTCGCCGTCGGTGACAGGGTAAACCTTGACCCTGAACAGGCCGCAGCTGGGCGAGTTCTTCATGAGAACGTAACCGCAGACGTCCGTCAGCGACGCCGCCGTCTCCCGACCGAATTCAATGAGCCGCTCGGTGACGTCCATCGTCGGGTCTTTCACCCCCACGACCCGCGCATCGTCCGGCTTGCCAACGAGCCTGATAGGCTCCCGCGGCGTGCCCATGCCGATGCCCACCTCCGGACAGATTCCCCGATACGTGAACAGACCGTCGAGCAGCGTGTGCGGGAACGACGATCGTGACGAGCTGCCGTCGTAGCGTACCTTGCTGCCCAGGAGGCACTCGCTGATGGCAATGGGCAGGGGCGGGACCGGCCGCTCTGGCAGGGCGTCAGCCACGCGTGGCGAGGAAGTCCCACACGGCATCGGCACCCAGCCCGGCGATGTGGTCTCCCAGGCGACGGCGCCAGTAGATCTCGTTGCCGAACTCCTCGCGCCAGGCCCAGACGCGGCGGGTGAAATGGTGCAGCTGATGCTCGTGGGTGAAGCCCATGGCGCCGTGAATCTGATGGGCGCTTTCCGCGCAAACGCCGGCAGCCTCGCCGACCCTGGACTTGGCGGCGGCAACCTCGAACTCGAAACGCTCACCGCCCAGGGCATCCACGGCGGCGTCGGCGATGCGCACCGCGGCGGCTACCTCGGCCGCCATGACAGCCAGATTGTGCTGAATGGCCTGAAAGCGCGCGATGGGGCGACCGAACTGCTCCCGTTCGTTGGCATACCGCAGGGTAAGCTCGAGTATCCGTTCCAGCGCCCCCGCCATCTGGGCCACGCGGGCAAGGGCCAGGAGCTCGAGGCCGGGTTCGTTGCTGCCAAGCGGCAAGGCTGCGGTCAGGGCGAGCACGTCCCGAGCTTCGCCGGCCAGGTTGCTGCCCGTAGAGTCGACCTGCGTCACCTCCAGCACGGACGGGGGTCCGCCCGAGGGGTCCAGCGCGATCACGGCGTCCGCCCGGCGGCCCCAGGGCACGTCTCTCACCACGTCCCCGTCCACGAGCCCCACCGACACCAGACGATCGGCACTGCCCAGCCACCGATTGCCCAGCATGATCTCGGCCAGCGGCAGCGGCGCGGCGTGACGGCCCGCCACCTTGAGCACGGCGAAAGCATCTCCGAGCTCGAAGCCGCTGTCTGCCGTCGCAAGCTCGGCAAAGCCGTTCTCCTTGAGCACGGCCCAGAGGTCGCCGGGAAACTCTCCTTCCTGTGCCCCGTCCAGCAGGGCCTTGGTGCAGTGATCGGCGAAGATCCTTTCCGCGCTGTCCGTGAGCATCTGACGCGTGCTCATCAGCGCAGCCCCAGCCCGCGGGCAATCACGCCCCGAAGAATTTCCCGCGTCCCGCCGCGGATGGTGAACGAGGGCGACCCGAGCAGCGTATCCGTAAACGTCGAGCGGAACGAACGCAGCCGCTCTTCGTCGCCGCTCAGACCGTCCGGAGCCGCGAGCCGCGCGATCTCCGGAAGAAGCTTCTCGAAGTTGTTGCCCAGCTCCTTGACCAAAGCAGCTTCCACCTGGGGGCTCTTGCCCGCTTCGAGCATGCCGGCCACGGAGATGGACATGCGCCGCAGCGCCATCAGATGCGAAGCGATGCGGCCAATGGCGTCAGCTTCGTGAGGAAGCGGATCTTTACCCACGGCCCTGACCAGCTCCACGAATACGCGGAAACTCGACAGGAACCGTTCCGGACCCGCCCGCTCGTAGGCGAGCTCGCTCGTGACCTGCTCCCAGCCGTTGCCGGGCTCGCCGACCAGACGGTCCTCAGGAATCAGAACGTCTTCGAAGACCACCTCGTTGAAGTCCTCGTGCCCGGCGATGTTCTTGATCGGACGGATCTGCGCCCCGTCGTCGTGCAGATCGATGATCACCTGGGAGAGACCGGCATGACGGTTCTCAGAGGGAGGCTCGGTGCGAACCAGCGCGATCATGTAGTTGTTGCGATGCGCGTCCGTGGACCACAGCTTCGTCCCGTTGACGACCCAACCATCCGCGACCTTGCTGGCCGTGGTCCGCACGGAGGCGAGGTCAGATCCCGAGTTCGGCTCGCTCATGCCGATGGAGAAGTAGCTTTCGCCCCGGGTGATCGGCGGGATGTACTTCTCACGCTGGGCCTCGGTTCCGAAGCGCAGCAGCAGCGGTCCGCTCTGACGGTCCGCGATCCAGTGCGCGCCCACCGGGGCGCCCGCGCTCAAGAGTTCCTCGGTGACCACGTAGCGCTCGAAAAACGTTCTCTCCCCGCCGCCGTAGGCCTTGGGCCAGGCCATGCCGATCCAACCCTTCGCACCCAGCTTCCGGGAAAATTCAGGGTCGTGACCGGAACCGAAATCCGAGTTTCGGCGCGTAAGGTGCGAATGCTCGCTGTCGAGAAACGAGCGCACCTCGCTGCGCAGCGCCACCGTTTCCTCGGGCAGCTCCATGGAGTCGAATTGCAACACCGGGAATCGTCCAATGCAGATAAGGCGTCGCTAAATTACTGACAGCCCAGGTTCATTGCAAACCGCTCGCCTCGTTGTCGGGCAATTTCGCGTTGCCTACACTAGCGACATCGATTCCGCAGCTGAAAAATCCGATGACGTCGATCCCCAAACGAGAGCAGAGCTCGAATAGACCTACCCCGGGCGAACGCGCGCTCAACCGGCGGCGACCGCCGGCAGCATGAGGAAAGAGGATCTGCAGGCCGCCTTCGGACCGGTGCTCGATGAGGTCGCTGAGCGTTCCCAGGTAGCCGACGCTTTCCTGGACAAGGATCTCTACAGGATCTACATCGCCACGCTATGGGCCAACGTCGTCCTCGACCCCTCGGACGTCGGCATCGGCGAGGCAGACCTGGAAACCGTCCATGATCTGGTGAACGAGCAGATCGGCGACGTGCTCGGCAGCGGCACCGACATCCGCGAGTGTTTCCGGTTCGTCAACAGCAAGGCCGGAGAGCGCGCCATGGGCGCGGCCAAGCTGACCCAGCGCCACAAGGAGCTGCTGCTGTACTTCTCGTCCATGATTCTCGATCCGGACGGTCACCGCCGCTGGATGGAGAACGTCAGGAACCGTCTAGAACGCTGACGATGATCTCGCGCCGGTCATGGTGGTGCCGGTGCTCCCAGAGAAACACGCCCTGCCAGGTCCCCAACAGCATGGCACCATCCTGGACCGGAATTGACAAGCTAGTAGCGGTGAGTGCCGATTTGATGTGGGCGGGCATGTCGTCCGGTCCCTCTGCCCGATGGGTATACAACTCGTCCACCTCCGGTACGAGCCGGTTCAGCCACGATTCCAGATCCTCGCGGGCGCTCGGGTCCGCATTTTCCTGAATCAGCAGGCTCGCGGAGGTGTGGCGGACGAACACAGTGACCAAGCCCTCACTTATGCCGGACCTGCCTAGACATTCGACAACTTTGTGCGTGATGTCATAGAGGCCTTGACGACCGGTGGATACGCTCAGCGTGTAATTCATGGAAGAAATCTCAGACCACGCGCGGACAGCCGCTAAGCATAGCGATCGCCGGGATCCGGGAACAACAAAGACATGCAGGGCAAACGTGTACGACAGCTTCTGGTCGCCCTAGGACCACTCGTATGCATCTCGGCAGGGCTTGTGGTGGGTATTTACCATCACAATCCGCTGACCGTCGGCACGCTCTGGGCGCTCGCCCTGCTATGGGCCGCCGTGCCCCTGCTCATGGCGCGCCGCGCAAACCGATCGACGCTGGACGAGGCAGCTCGCAACGCCCTGGAGTCCTCGCCCTGCGGCAGCGCGGTCATCGACGCAACGGGCCGTATCGTCTGGGTAAACGCGGCGTTCGCCGCCCAGATCGACCGAGGCAGCGACTCCATGGCAGGCACCCTCCTGAGCGACGTTGCCCGGGAAGACCTCTGGGCCGAGCTGGAAAGCCGCCGCGAGGAGCTCGACCGCGGCGTCGTGATCGACGTCTCCTCCTGCCTTGTCCGCGCCGACGGGGAGGAGGTCTGGGTCGCCGGCCACGTCCGGGCCATGGAGCCCGAAAGCGGCCGGCTCTGCCTGCAACTGGTGGACGTCTCTTCCGCCCTCGGCGCCCAGGACTCCCTGGCGAAGTCCGTGGCCGAGTTCCGTCAGGCCCTGGAATCGAGCAACGACCTCATCCTGATGGTCTCCAAGCACGGCAAGATCAACTACGCGAACCCGGTGGCCACTTCCTGCCTTGCCGGGGACGCGGACCTCAACGAGGCCGTGATCACCGACCTCGTCGAGCTGAACGACCGCGAGCGATTCATCACCGCCCTGAAGAACTCCCGCAAGAAGGGCGAGGTGGCAGAGCTCTCCGGTCTTCACCTGCTGCGCCCCGACCGCGACAGCGACTTCCCGGTGGCGGCGCGGATCGCCGGCCTGCGCACGCCCGACGGCGTTGGCGGAGCCATCGTGACCTGCCGGCTGATGGACGACCAGATCGCATCGGAGCGCGAGCTGCGCAGCTCCGAAGCCCGGTTCTCCCGAATCTTTCACTCGAGCCCGGACGCCATCCTCATCGTCCGCAACGCGGACTCCACCATCCTCGATTTCAACGCGGGCTTCATCCGCCTGCTCGGCTACACGCGCGAAGACGCCATCGGCCAGGCGGAATCGGACATGCAGCTGTGGGTGCACGAGGCGGAGCGGGAACGCATTCTCAACAACCTCCAGACCGACCAGGAAGTAACCGCCCAGGAGACGAAGCTGCGCCGCAAGAACGGAGCGGTGGTGTACGTGGAGCTGTCCCTGCGCTACATCGAGATCGAGGGGGAGCTGTGCATCCTGTGGATCGGTCGGGACGTGTCCGAGCGGGCCATCGCCGAGATCGCCCGACGGCAGAGCGAGGAGAAATTCGTCGAGGTCTTCAACCGCAGCCCGGACGGCATCGCCATCGTCCGCCAGGAAGACATGCTGATCTGCGACATCAACGAAGCGTTCGTGAATTCCTCAGGCCACCAGCGCGAGGATCTGATCGGGGAGTCCCTTTTCGAGCTGGACGTGGTGAGCGAGTCGGCCCTCGCAGATGCCGCCCTGCGCCTGGAGGAGGACGACCACTTCTCCAACCTGGAGATGACCCTTCACACCAAGTCCGGCGAGGAGATTCCCGCCCTGGTGTCGGCCACCACGCTCGAGGTCGAAGAGGAACCCTGCTTCCTCATCATTGCCAAGGACCTTCGCGATCTGCGCGCTACCGAGGAACAGCTGAGGGCCAGTGAGCAGCGCTTCCGCGGTGCTTTCGAGAACGCGCCCATCGGCATTCTGCTGGTCGACATGGACGGCAAGGTCTTTCAGGCGAACCGGTTCGCGGCGGAGCTCCTGTCGTATCGCAACGCCTCCATGAGGAACCTGCACATCTCGCGTCTGGTTCCCGATGATGATCGCGACAAGTACAACGACCTGATGCAGCGGCTCGCCAGAGGGCATCAGGCCACGCTGCGCACCGAGCAGCGCATGCTCTGTGCGGACGGCGCAGAGATCTGGACCAACATGCACGTGGTGCTCCTGCGATCTCAGGACGGGGAGCCGGCTTACGGCATCGTGCAGATTGCCGACATCACGGAGATGAAGCACAGCCAGCAGCGCATGGAGCGCATGGCCTTCTACGACATCCTCACCGACCTCGCCAACCGGCGTCTGTTCTATGACCGGCTCTCCCAGGCCATCGAGTACACAACGCGCAACAACCGCCTTGCCGCTCTGCTGTACCTGGACCTCGACCAGTTCAAGCGGGTGAACGACACCCTCGGCCACGAGGCGGGAGACACCCTCCTGCGAACGGTGGCCGAGCGGCTGAGCCACAACGTGCGCCAGGAGGACACGGTCGCCAGGCCCGGGGGCGATGAGTTCACCGTTCTGCTCTACAACATCGGCAAGCCGGAAGACGCGGGGCACGTCGCCGAGAAGATTCTCAACGAGCTGAGACGACCGATCACGGTGGCCGGGGAGCAGCTGGTGATGACCACCAGCATCGGCATATCGATCATCCCGAGCGACGGCACGGATCCCAAGCAGCTCATGTCCAACGCCGACCTCGCGATGTACCGGGCAAAGGAACAGGGGCGCAATCAGTTCCAGTTCTACAGCAAGGAGATGAACACCAACGCCGCCCACCGTCTGAAGACCGAGAACGAGCTGCGCGCCGCTCTCGAGCGGCAGGAGTTCGAGCTCTACTACCAGCCCAAGGTGCGCCTGTCCGATCTGCAGATCGTGGGCGTGGAGTGCCTGCTGCGCTGGCATCACCCCGAGCGCGGCCTGCTGCTGCCGGGAGAGTTCATCGAGGTCGCCGAGGAAACCGGCACGATCGTCGATCTCGGCAAGTGGGTCATCGAGACGGCCTGCTCCGCCGCCACCCAGCTGGCTCATGAGGCAGGCGAGCCGATCTGCACGGCGGTCAACATCTCGCCGCGCCAGTTCCGGGACGTCGAGCTGGTGAGCACCGTGCAGCGCTGCCTGGCGCAGACAGGCCTGGACCCCGACAATCTGGAGATCGAGATCACGGAAACCATGCTGATGGACGACGTGGAGGCGGCATCGGCCACGGTGTGCGACCTCCACGACCTGGGCGTGCGGCTGGCCATCGACGATTTCGGTACCGGGTATTCTTCCCTGAACTACCTGAAGAAATTTCCCATCGACACCATCAAGGTCGATCGCAGCTTCGTGGCCGACATCCCCGAGAGCCAGGATGACATGGCCATCACCGCGGCCGTGATCGCCATGGCGCGACGGCTGCACCTGGCCGTGGTCGCCGAAGGCGTGCAGACCCGCGAGCAGCTCGAGTTCCTGCAGCAGCACGAGTGCGAATTCGCCCAGGGGTTTCTTTTCAGCCAGGCCGTCCCGCTGGAAGCTTTGAAACAGCTGCTGGTGCCTAACGTCCGTCTGCTGCGGCGCTAGCGCTACCGTAGAACCACTGATGGGCGCCGTGGAAGAGGCGCGCCGCCCGTGCCGCCACTTCCCAATCAGGCGCATCGAGCACGAGCCGGTCGTCTTCCTGCCGCCACCCCGAGACCTCACCGCCAAGGTGCAACACGGTCAGGCCATCCCGGGTGAGCAGACCCACCTGGTATTCATGCTCCATGGGCACGAGGCCCTGTTCGGTGAGCAGAAGATTGTCTCCGTAGAGGCCTTCGTCGTTCGGAAGCCCCAGCAGCTCGAGCAGCGTGACGCCGAAACTCATCAGCGACCCCAGATGGTCGACCCGACGCGGGTTCAGGTGAGCTGGCGCGTACAGCAGCAGCGGAACGCGAAAACCCGCGACCGGAATGGGCGCGTCGCCGCTGATGCGGGGGCCGTGGTCGGCAGCGATGACGAACAGGGTGTCGTCGAACCAGGGTTCCCCGCTCGCATCTTCAATGAACTGGCCCAGGGCCCAGTCCGCATAGGCCAGCGCGTACTCCGAGCGGCGTTCCTCGGCCGGAAACGGGACCCGCCCTGCCGGAAAGTCGAACGGGCGATGATGGCTGACCGTCAGCGACGTCAGGAACACCCGCTCGTGGTTCTGGGTAAGACGGCTCATGTGCTCACGGATGGCTTCGAACAGATGCTCGTCGGCCACGCCCCAGCTGGTTTCGAAACGCGGCTCCGGGAAGTCGTCGCGGCTGGTCAGCTCTTCGTATCCCAGGGCACGCCAGTAGGGGAAAAAGTTCGAGAATCCGGGCCATCCGCCGTAAACGAAGACGTTGTGAAACCCGGCAAGGCTCAATGCCCGCGCCAAGGAGGGCAGCCGTTCGAACCCGCCGCGCTGATTGACGGCGATGCCCGGCAGGGGCGGAAAGCCGTTCAGCAGGGCCTCCAACCCCCGGGTCGTGCGGGTTCCCGTCGAGTAGACGTTCTCGAAAAGCACGCCGGAATCGGCGAGTGAAGAGAAACGTGGCATGTAGGTCCCACGAAGCGCCAAATCGTCCCAAACCTCGCCGGAGAAGGATTCCTCCACGATCAGCACTACATGCTTAACCGGGAGCGGCTGCCAGACCGGCTCCACCACCCCCAGAGCGCCAGGTGCTTCCCCACGTGTCGGGGCGGGCTGCGCCGGGTTCCAGTAGTGACCGTGCCAGGCAGAAACGTCGGTCACGGCTGCGTGGAGCACGCCCAGGTAACCATTGCTCGCCATCTGGTTGATGCGCCGTGACGAGCTGAACTCCAGCGGCGAGGCCACCAGCACCGCCACCACGCAGGCGAGCACCGAGCCGACGAGAAACCAGCGGGAAGGCGCGCGCTGGTCCGCCGAACGCCCGCGCACGACGAGGTAGGCCGCTGCGATGATGAGCAGCGCAGGAATGGCGTACAGGCTCACGTAGAACTGATCCTCTAGAAAGGTCACCACCTCCCGGGGAAACAGCAGATAGTGGAAGACGAGGCGATTGAGCCGGCTTTCGAACTCCCACCAGAAAAACAACTCGGCAAACGCAACCACGAGCACCACGGCCACGAGGAGCAGGAGAACCGCACGCCCCACGCGGACGCCCGCCAGAAAGGCTAGCGCCAGAGGGCCGCCGAGCAGAACCAGCGCGATCAGATCCTGGTAAACGCCGACCAGAACGGCGAGAAGTATCTCGGTGCCCGGCACGTAGGGATCGCTCCACAGCGGGACCGCAATGGCCACCCTGACGCCGAAACCGAGCAGGACCACCAGGCAGGCCCAGCGCAGAAGCACTCCACTCATGTCTCGGCGGGCTCGACGAGCAGAGACAGAAGCACCGGCAGAACGAATATGGTCAGAAGCAGAAGAAGGCCGACCGCGAGGGTCAGCAGCAGCCCGATGGATGCCGTTCCCTGGTGCGGCGAGAGCATGAGGGCCGCGAAAGTCCCGATGGTGGTCAGCGTCGAAAGCATGACGGCCCGGGGCGTGCTCGAGTGCATCAGGTGGCCGACATCGCCCGCGCGATGAAATCGGTCGACCACGTGTATGCCGTTGTCCACGCCAAGCCCGAAGATGAGCGGCACCACCAGAATGTTGGCCATGTTCAGGGGCATGTCCATCACGACGCTTGCCGCCAGGGTAAACAGCGCGGCAAGCGCCAGGGGCACGAGGATGAGCACGCTGTCGCGCAGGTTGCGGAACATGACGAACAGCACGGCCAGGATGGCGAAGGTGGCAAAGCCGAGCGCCTGCTTGAACGAGCCGACCACGATGTCGCCGACGCCCCACTCGATGACGGGCCGTCCGGTGGCGGTAGGCGCGACCTCGCGCACGCTGGAGACGAAGTCGCTCAGCGCCTCGACGGCGGTGACATCCTCCGAAGGCGTCACCACGGTGACCCGCTGTCCCTCCTCGCTGACCAGGCGGGCGCGCAGCTTCTCCGGCAGGTCCTCGAAGGCGAGCGCATCCACGTACAGGGCTTCACGAAGCCAACCAAGCTCTTCCAAAAGGTTGGTAATGACGCCCCGCTGCCAGATCAGCAGCGCCTGGGGCGGCCGTTCGAGGAGCCCGGTCAGCACGGCGGCCAACCGGTCCACGTCCGGCGAGGACGGCGCGGCGGCCTGGGCTGCGGCCACCGTCGCGGTCAGGGCCTCCGCGGCCTCACGCAGTTCAGTTCCCGTGGGCGGATCGGCGGTTCTAAGCGGCTCGAGCGCGCTCCATAGCAACTCCTGCAGATCCTCCAGGACGAACAGCTTGTCGTCCTGCCCGTCGGGAACGTAATCCGCCGGTGACAGCACGGTCTCCACCGTCGGCAGTTCTTCCAGCGCCGCCTCGGGCGCCTGCCGCGCGGACATGATGGTGAGCGCGTAGTCCGTCACAGCGTCGTCCGCCTGCAGGACGCGCAGCGTCACGACGGACTCCGCCCTGGGGTCCTTCAGCGCGAGAACGCTGTAGTCGAAGTGCGCGCGGGTCGCGAGAAAGAGAGCGAGGGCTGCGCCCAAGCCGAGCGCCGCGAGCACGGGTCCTCGATGTCGCGAGAGGTAGGCGACCAGGCGGTCACCCGTGGGCAGGTCGACGATATGGGGCCTGATGTCCCCGAGCACGGCGTAAAGTGCCGGCAGCAGGGTGAAGGTAAGAAACCCGGCCACGAGCATGCCGCCCGCGGAGATCACGCCCAGGTCGGCCAGGCCCTTGTACGGCGTGGGATAGAAGCTCAAGAACCCCAGCGCGGTGGTGATGGTGCAGATGGCGATGGCTCCACCGACGCTGTTCGTGGCCGACACCAGCGAGCGCAGGGCATCGCCCTCTCCCGAATTGATTTCTTCCTGGTAACGCAGCGAGAAATGCAGCGCGAAGTCGACGCCCAGGCCGAAGAACATGACGAGGAAGACGATGGAGAGCGTGTTGTATTCGCCCACCGTGAGCATTGCGAACGCCGAGGTCCAGGTCACGCCGACGAAGAGCAGGAGCACCGTGGCAATGATGATCTTCGCCGAGCGCACGCCGACGATCAGAATGATCATCAGCAGGGCCAGCGCCACCCACCCGGCGATCTGGACGCCGGCGTAGGCGGCCTCGATCTCCTCGTGAGCAAGAGCCACCTCGCCGGTGATCCGCACGTCGACCCCGTCGATGGCCGGCAGCTGGGCAATGAGGGCTCTGAGCTCCTTCATGATACGGGCGTTGGCCAGAGACTCTTGAAAATCCGCCTGACCTTTGAGAAAGATCAGCCGGTGGATCGTCCCGTCGGTCTCGAAGAGCTCGTCCGTCCAGGAGATCGTCGGATCCCCTCCCGCGAGGACCGCCTCGCCCGATTCGGCGAGCAGACGGACCACCGTGTCGAACCCGGCCGCGGGCTCGTTCTCGATCCCGTCGCCGACGAGCTCGAGCACGCCCCGCAGGCTCGGATCCTCGGCCACGGCGGTGAGCATCGGCTGAGCCTCCGCCAGCCGGTCGGCCATGTCGTCGAGATCGTCCTCGTCGAGGTACAACAGCGCGTGGCGGCGGAAGAACGGATCGTTCTCCGGCGCGTACACGGCGCGAAAAAGATCGTCCCGGCCGAGCAGTGCAGCCTCCAGCCGCCCGGTCATCGCCTCGACGTCCCGATACGAGGTTCCCGAAACCACCACAACGGCGGTTTCGACGAGGTCGGGGAACTGCTCCTTGAAGCGGTCGAAATCCACCCGCCACGTGGCTTCCTGGCGAATAAGGTCGCTCAGGTTCGAGTTCATCCGGAATCGATCGAGGGCAACCCAGCCAAGCGCGGCGGTAGCCACAGCGATGCAGACCAGCACCGTCCAGGGCCGGCGCGAAACCCCGCCCACCCAGCGCGACAGCGGCGTTGCCAACCAGGCGCCGGCCATTCTAGAAGGCTTCGTCTTCGTCTTCGAAGTCGTCGAAGAAGTCGTCCATGGGCGGATCGCCGTCGTAAATCAGGAACTTGCGGCGCTGATAGTAGGCTTCACGGGTAAAGGCGTAGGGATCGAGCGCCGAGGCGTCTCTCGCTTCGGTCACGGCCAGCACCTCCGCACGGGTATTGAGCAGGTCGATGATGCCCATCCACCAGCCGTAGGCGCTGCCGAGCAGCAGGCGCGGCCACCAGGCCCGGATGAAGGAATAAGGCGCGTCCCGAATCGTGGTCGGCCCGGCGAGAGGCACGTAGACGTAACGTGTTCGGGTGATGCCGGCAACGGCCAGCGTCTGCCCCAGATCTTCCTCCTGATAGATCAGGCCGCCTGTCGCGGCGACGTCGAAGAACCCGCCGATGCCGACGGTGGTATTCAGAGCCACCCTGGCCAGATCGGTGGTGCCCGATCCGGGCTTGAGCTGAAGATAGCCGTTCAGCGCGCTGTCCAGCTCCCGCAAGTTGGAGAACACGTTGCCGATCCCGTTTCTGAGCCACTGCGGGGTGACGGCCTGGTATCCCTTGACCACGGGAATGAGGACGTTCTTGTCGACCGCATCGGAGAACTTGTAGCTGCCGCGGTTGAACTTATCAAAGGGGTCGTAGGGGCCGTACTCGGGCCCCTCCAGCGAGGCGCAGCCACCCAGCAGCACCGCAACCGCGAGCATCAGCGCTTTAGCCATCCGTTCCTCCCGCTTCGTACTCGGCAATGCTATCGCGAATGTGGGCCAGCAGCCGATCGTATCCCTCCTGCTTGACGATGCTGTTGTAATCGGCCCTGCGCAGAGAGAGATCGCTCACCCCGTCCGCCACGACGTTGAATACCCGACTTCCGCGGAAGTAGTAATCCAAAGACACCCGCTCGCCGTCAGACTTCTCGAGTTCGGTCTTGACCACCCAGCCCCGGCGCGCGGGCTCCGCGCTCAAGAGGTGAAAAGTCTGGCCGCTGTAGCTGTCGAACCGGTCGGTGTAAGTCGCGGTGATCAGTTCCTCCAGCAGCTCGCAGAACTGCGCACGGGCAGGCTCGTCCAGGGACTTCCAGGTTCGTCCGAGGCTGATGCGGGCGATGGTGGGGACATCGAACACCTCCCCCACCACCGGCGACAGCGACGCAAAGCGCACATCGTAGGCGTCGTTGGAGCGCATCGCCTCGAGCAGGGCCGCATGGAAGCTTTCGATTCTGGGAGACGGGTCCTCACCCGGATCTGCGGTGTCTGCTTCGGCTTGCCCGTGAGCGGCCGCGGCGAGCAGCCAGATCGCCGCCGCAAGGATCCCAAGCATTGACTCTCTCACTCGACGAACACCAGGCTGAACCAGGGCACATAGGTTATCAGCAACAGAGCGACCAGTAACACGAGCATGAACGGCAGGCTCGCCATGTAGAGCTCGTGCAGCGGCTTATTGAAGCGGTAGCTGGCAATGAACAGATTCATGCCAATTGGCGGCGTGAAGTAGCCGATCTGCATGTTCGCCAGAAAGATGATGCCCAGGTGAACGGGGTGAATGCCGTAGCCCACGGCCACCGGGAGAATGAGCGGCACCACGATGACCAGCGCCGAGAAGATGTCGAGGAAGGCGCCGAGAACCAGCAGCGTCAGGTTGAGCAGCAGAAGGAAGCCGATCTTGCTTTGGATGTTCTCCTGCATGAACTCGAACAGCTTCTGCGGCACCTCCGCATCGACCAGAAAGTTGGTGAACGCCAGCGCCACGCCCAGAACCAGCAGGATCCCGCCCACCATCACCATGGAATTGCGCATGACGGCGGGCAGCTCGCGCCAGGTCACCTCGCGGTAGAGGATCACCTCGGCGAGCGTAACGTAAACGGCGGTTACCGCCGCGGCTTCGGAGATCGCGAAGTACCCGGAGTAGATGCCGCCCAGCACGATCACCGGCAGCGGCAATTCCCAACGCGCCGCTTTGACTGCCTCCCACAGGCGCTGCCTGGAGAAGGGCGTTCTTGGAATGACCCCTCCCCGATGGCGCCACAGTGTCCAGCCGATCAGCATCGTCAGCATCAGCAGCGTGGGCAGCACGCCGGCAACGAACAGGTCGAAGATCGTGAACGGCTCTCCCACGTCCAGCTGTTGAGCCACGATGCCGTAGAGGATGAGCGGCACGGAGGGAACGAGCAGCAGCCCCAGGCTGCCGGAAGCGGTCACCAGGCCCAGCCCGAACTTCTCCGCATACCCCGACCGCGCCAGGGCAGGCAGGAGCAGGGCGCCCAGCGCCACGATGGTCACGCCGGACGCGCCGGTCAGCGCCGTGAACACCGCGCAGGCGACGAACCCCACCATGGCCAGACCGCTCGGCAACCAACCAAAGAGGCTCTGCACGAGGTTCACGAGCCGCTCGGAGGTGCGCGCCTCCGCCAGCAGGTAGCCGCTGTATGTGAACAGGGGCAGCACCATCAGCAGAGGCGTGTCGACGATCCGGTAGACCTCGATGGCAACGATCGTCAGGTCGATGTCCGAAGCGACGAACCCAAGCATCGCGGCGGCCATCAGCACGGCGAAGAGGGGCGCCCCGACCACGGCGGCGATCAACACGCAGACGATCCCGACCCAGATCATGCGGGCCTGAACACGTGCAGGAGATAACGGAAGCTCATCACGGCGCCGCCCAACGGCATGATGGCTTCACAGATCCATGCCGGCACCCGGCCGAACGCGATGATCTCGTCCTGATAGTCCAAGACGACGAACTGGTAGCTGTACCAGGCGAACAGGCCGCAGATGACGCAGGTGAACACGCTGCCGATCCGCCGCAGCAGCTTTCGCGCCGCCTCGTCTACGAACTGCGAGATGACGTCCATGCGAATGTGGGTGTCGTTGCGCGAAGCGACCATCGCGCCGAGCAGCGTCACCCAGAGCACGGCGATGCGCACGGCGGAATCGCCCCAGATGAGACCGGAATCGAAGAAGTTTCTGGCGATGACCTGATACGCCGCCAGAAAGATCATCACGCCGAGCATCCCGACCAGCAGCCCGTTCTCGACGAGCCGCACCCAGCGTGAGAGGACGTCAATCAACGCTGTCTCGGTATTCCACGAGAAGGCGAACCATGTCCTCGTAGATCGGCGCGGATACGATGCCGGCTTCGACCAGCTCCAGAGAAGCCGCATCGGCGAGATCCTGCCACTGGGCCACCGCGACCGGATCGGCAGCATGCCACGCAAGGCCCTGCTCCTCGAGCACCTCCACGGCACGTTCGTGGTCTTGCCGGTTCTGGGCGTTGACCTCGCGAACCAGCTCGCCCAGGACCTGCCGCATGTAGGCCTGATCCTCGTCCGAGACCTTGTTGAACTGACGCTTGCTGACTGCCAGCGTGCCGTAGACGTACAGCAGGGGAAGATCCAGCACATGATCGAGCTGGGTGTGCCACTGCAGCACGATGGCCGCCACCGGGGGCACCGTCACGCTATCGATCAGGCCGGTCTGAAGCCCTCCCAGAACGTCGGCGATGCTTAACGGGATGGGCGTGATGCCGAAAGATTCCAGCGACCTCGCGGCCCCTTCGTCGCCGTCCGGCACCCACACCTTCTGCGCCCGCGCTTCTTCCAGGGTGGCGATGCGTTCCTGGGTCATGGCGTAGGCAAAGCCCACTTCGGCGATCCCGAACGAAACGAAGCCATGCTCCTCGAGGCCGTTAAGTAGCGTCTGGTCCATGTTTGCGCGAACGTGATCGACCTCGGCGAGGGACCTGAACGCCATGGGCATGTTGTACAGCTGAATGTCCGTGTAGGTGCGGGTCAGGCCACCCACGGTCATTACGGCCCCATGCAGCTGCCCGGAGCGGATCTTGCGCATCACCGCCTTGTCGTCTCCCATGACGCCGCCCGGGTAGAACTTGAAGGTGACACGGCCCTGCGTGTGCTCGACAACCTGCTCCGCAGCAGACCTCAGCGAGCTCACCCACAGGGAACCGTCCGGCGCATCGGTGGCGATCTTGAACACCACCGCTCCGGCAGGCGCTGCTGCCGCGAGCAGGGAAACCGCGCATACGGCCGCGCGGAGCCATCGTCTAGAAATATTCATCCGCCGATTCCAGAAGCTCCTGTGCCTGTTGCCGTGCAACCACGTTCATGAGCGTTAGACCCGGCACGACCGGATCCGTTTCGATCACCTCGTTCAGCAGACGGTCATGCAGCTCGCGGTCAAATACCAGCCGCGCGTACTGTTCCGCGAACATCACCTTGGTCAGCATGTGCTGACCTCCGGACAACGCGACGGCCCGCTCGAAGTGGGCGCGCCCTATCTCGGGCTTCCCTCCCAGAGAAGGAGGCAGCAGCGTCTCGAACACGCCCATGTAAAGGTGCGCCCCGCCATGGTCGTAGCCCTCGTCGAGCTCGACCACCTGCGCCATGAGCGCCTTGACCCGACCGAGCTCGGCGATGGCGCCGAAGTCCTCGGAGTGGGCCTGAATCCATCCCGCCCAGGTCGTACCCAGCCGGTATGCCAGGGGCACCTGAGCTGCGCGCAACCGCGCGACCCAAGCCTCGTAGTCCGAGAAGTCCCGCCTCCGCAGTTCGCAGCCGTCCCGTATGCCGATGCATACGGCGCGCTCGGCCAGGGCAAGGGCCTTATCGTGCAGCGCCATGCTGCGCTCGGGCTCGCTGACGAACGCCGCGGCGTAGGCAGAGTTCAACATCGCCGCCTGGCCCAGCAGCTCGACGCTGTCCGGCGACTGGGCCAGCAGGCCGTCGATGAGGATCAGGTAGGCCGGCGCCCCGTCACGAACCATCGCCACGTCCGGGTTGTCCAGAATGGCCGTGGAAAGGTCTTCGGCGAAACTGCCCGTCACCGAGGTCATGACCATGGTGCACGCGCCGAGCATGAGCAGGGCCGCTGCGAGCGCCGCCCGCACCGCCGTGTTCAAGAGGCGGGTCGCGGCCCCGCGTTTCCTCGATTGCTTCATGACTGCCGAAATACGCTCCAAACGTCGCCGCCTGCCGAAAAGCATCGGCCCTGGTCTAAGGTGCGGGAACGTGCACGCGCATTAAAGCCAAGCCGACCGAGCAAAATCAACGCCCAGGTTCATTCGCAGCCAGCGCGGCGCGAACGGCCTCGTAGACTTCTTCGAACGCCGGCCGGTCCCGGTACCCCGGGCGCGCGAATTTCAGCGCCAGCACGCCGTCCGGCCGGACGAAGATAATTCCGGGCAAAGGCACGCCAAACGCCCGGTCTCCCGGCTCGTAGTCAGGATTGCGGATCCCCAGGGCCTCGAAGTAGGCGCCGTCCTCGTCGTGCAGCAGTGGGTAGGCGAGTTCGTGCTCTTCGTGAAAGAAGGCAAGCAGCAGGGGATGATCATAGGTCATGCCCACGACGTTGACGCCCATCGCGGCGAAACGATCCTTCCACTCGGCCAGCTCGACCAGCTGGCGCTGACAATAGGGTCACCAATCGGCCGAGCGGACGAGAACCAGAAGCAGCCCCTCATCACCCGTGAGGTCGTCAAGCGTTCGAACGGCCCCCATCTCGTCAGGAACCTGCAGCGTGGGCAGTTGGATACCGAGCGCCGGACCCCACTGATCCAAGTATTCCGCCGACCCGGACGCGGCAGACGACCACAGCAACAGGCCCATCAGAACGGCGCCCAGCCGGAGCTCAAACTCTTTACCGCGCCTACCGTGCGGGCTATCGCCGCCAGTCATGTTCATCAACCTTCCCCCTGCTCGATCCGTTCAGTTACTCGCTCCCGCACGGCCCGCCAACGGCAGCAGCGCAATCTCGCCCAGGCTCAGGCGCTCGACGTCGCGCGCGAGCGCCCGAAGCGTTTTTTTGCGGCCACCCCGGTACGCGCCGGTGACCAGCTTGCCGCTCTGCTCTATCAGGCGCTGGTCGAGCCTCAGGCTGAGCTGCCGGATGCGTTTGCGCTGCCGCCGTTTGAGCGGCAGCGTTTCAGCCACCGCCGCGAAGCGCGCCAGGTCCATGCGCCTGGTCAGGTTCGCATCGAGCCGGCCGACGAACCAGGCTCTGGCCTCGTTGGCCTCGGACAGAGCAGGCTCCAGCAGCTCCAGGTGGTGGGCGATGTGGCTCACCCAGCGATGCGCGCGCCGCAGGCGTTTTCTGCTCGCCGGCTTTTCCTCCAACCGCGCAACCGCTCGGCGGGACTCGTTGAAAGCCCGGCCGATCCCGTAATTGACCAGATCGGCATCGCGCGTCCCAGAGTAAGAAGCCTGTGCCCGCCATACCGCCGATTCTTCCTGAAACACGCGATTGAGCAGCGCCGGGTCGACCGCTTCTGGCCCGGTGGCCGTCTGCGCAAACGCCCTCCGGGCACGCTCCACCGCTCGCCGGGCCCTCTCGTCGTCCGTCCTGGCAAGCAGCTGAGACGCGACCCCATCGAACCAGACTGCCCGCGGATGCAGAACCTGCTCTGCGCCCCTCAGCCGCGCCAAGGCACGTCGATACTCCGCCTTGCCTACGCACCACTGCTCGAGCTGCCACAGGGACTCCAAGCGACCGACGCTGCGCAGGAGATTGGAAGCCGCACCGGCGGTCAGGACCCCATCCTCTAACGAGGATCCCGAAAGCAGCCGCAGGCAGTCGCTCGTGATGTGGAGCGCGCGGCTGGTGACGTAGTCGGAAAATTGCATGGCTCATCTTCTCCGCGGCGCCACACGTCGTCCCCTGACGACCTTACGGACGACGCCCGGCCCGCCGTCTGCCCCATCGTACAAACGACCGCGCGGGGGAGTCCACCCGGCTCTGCTAGAATGGCGCCACCCTGTCTGACGAGAGCGACATGACGGACCCATCAGATCTCGTTCTTCTCGAACGATCCGGGGCAGTTGCCACGGTCACGCTGAACCGGCCCGAAGCGCTGAACGCCCTGTCGGCCGCTCTGCGCGACCGAATAGCCGAGGTCTTCACCGAGATCGCCTCTACGCCAGACGTCGAGGTCGTGATTCTCACCGGCGCGGGACGCGCGTTTACCGTTGGTCTGGACCTCAAAGAGCTTGGCGGCGAGGTGGACCCGACGGCCACCACGTCTTCCCGAGACCTCAGCGCGGCCATCGGGTCGCTGCACCAGCCCATCATCGGTGCGATCAATGGTTTCGCCATTACCGGGGGCTTCGAGCTCGCCCTGATGTGCGACTTCCTCATCGCCTCTCCTCAGGCGAAGTTCGCGGACACCCACGCCAGGGTAGGCGTGGTCCCGGGGTGGGGCCTGTCCCAGCGCTTGCCGCGGCTGATTGGCATCAACCGGGCCAAGGAGCTTTCGCTGACGGGCAACTACCTGGATGCGCAGACGGCTTGCGCCTGGGGCCTGGTCAATCGAGTGGTCCCGGCAGACGAGCTTCTGTCGACGTGCCATCGGCTCGCCGAGGACATCGTCTCCACCGACCGGGCAACCCGCCAGGAAATCAGGCGCATCATGGACGCAGGATGGGGAGCGACCCTTGGCGAAGGGCTCGAGATCGAGCGGGACGCCAACGCGGCCCATGGACGCTCGGAGGTGCGGGCCGAAAAGGTCGCCGCCCGCAGAGCCGACATACAGTCACGCGGCCGCGAGCAGAGTCGGGACTGAACCCGCTTCAGAAGAGCCAGGTCTCCACGTCTTCCATGGGCTCCTCACGATCCGCGGTCTTCAGCCCCTTCACGCAGCGAACGATGAGCCAGATCGCGATCAGCAGATAGCCGAAGAACCCGATCAGCACCGGCGTCAGCATGGTGGCGAGCATCGAGTAGAGCAGCCCCATCCAGAACGTGCGGATCTGGAAACGGTAGTGCGTGCCCAGCCAGCCCGGCGCATCGCCCCGGGCGAGGTAGGCCATCACCACCCCGATCAGCATGGTGACCCCGTTGAGCAAAGCAGCCAGATACAGCACGTAGATGACCTTGGCCTGGGTTGCCGTTCCGTTCATGACCGTCCCTCCCGGAATATCTTCATGGTTTCAATCGAGGGCTTTGACCATGTCCATCACCCGTGCGAGGGTCTCCAGCCGTCCGGATGCGCCTTCGCCCATCGGGTTGACCCGCAGCGTGGTGACGCCCGCGTCCCTGTAGGCGCGAATGCGCTGGCGGACCATGGCCTCGTCACCGAGAAGGTTGGCCTGGACGATCATCTCGTCGGGCACCCGCTGCGCGGCCTCTTCGCGCCTGCCGCTGACCCACAGCTGCTGAACCTCCACCGCGGCTTCCGACCAGCCCCCTCGCTTGTATGCCTCGTTGTAGAAGTTGGTCTTGGGCGATCCCATGGCCCCGAGCGTAAATGCCATTGCCGGCTTCAACGGCGCCACCAGCGCGGCCAGGTCATCGCCGAACGCCACGGTGCCGCCCACCTGGACGTCCACGTCGGCCAGGCTGCGTCCTGCCGCTTCGGCGCCGGCCCGGATGTGGCCAAGATGGGCGTCCGCATGCTCGGGGGTGAACGACGTGCCGAGCCAGCCGTCGGCGGCTTCTCCGGTGTATTCCAGGGACTTCGGTCCGAGGGTCGCCAGATAGATGGGAATGCTGTCGTTGCCCGGCTGGGCCAGGCGCAGAGCCTTGCCCTCGCCGCCGGGCAGGGGGAGTCGGTGATACTTGCCTTCGTAAGCCAGCTTCTCCCCGGCAAAAGCCAGCTTGATGATGTCCACCGTCTCGCGCATGCGCGTCAACGGGGCTTTGAACGGTTGTCCCTGCAGCCCTTCGACCACCTGGGGACCGCTGGCACCCAGGCCCAGGATGAAACGGTCGTTGGAGATGGCGGCCATGGTGAGCGCCGTCATGGCGGTCATGGAAGGCGTGCGGGCACTGATCTGCATGATCCCCGTCCCGAGCCGTATCCGTTGCGTTTTCGCCGCCAGGTAGGCAAGAGGGCTGATGGCGTCCTGGCCCCATGCTTCCGCCGTCCAGACGGTATCCACGCCGAGGGCTTCCGCCTCGACGACGTAGGCGACCTGATCTTCGAAATCACGTCGGCCCCCAGAGGCGGCCCCGCCGATGCCGATGCTGACCTTCATTCCGGCTTCCATCCACTGCGCGAAAGCCGTGGATAATACCCTGCTCACGGAGCGACGAGCGAGAAAGCCATGAGCGCTGCGGCAGACGACGCGTCGTCTCCAGTTCTTCCCCTGCCCAGACCCACCATCTGGATTCACGGCTGCCTCGGCCTGCCGCTTGCCGTGATCGGATACCCGCTGGCGATCTGGATCCCCGCCCATTACTCGGGAGGGCTCGGTATCTCTCTGGCGCTGGTGGGCACCATCCTGATGGTCGCCCGCCTGCCATCAGCGCAGCCGGGTGACCGCTGCCCGGGAGTTCTACGTGCTGGTGGGGCTGATGGTGGCCGCCACCGTGCCGATGATCGTGGAGATCCGGGCCGACCACGGCGTGGGCGTGCTCCAGGTGGCCGCGCAGATCTGGACAGACGCGCTCAGCGCCTTCACGGGAGACATTCTCAACAGGCGACCCGTGGACCGCGCCACGTTGACCGGCCCGGTGCTGGCCCTGCGGCTCGTCTACTGCCTGGGGCCCATAGTCTTCTACGGACTGGCGCTGAAGCTCATCTGGTCATACCCGCTCACTCCCGTTCGGCACGCCCGGCTGCGGGAGCGGATCGAGCGGCGTAACGCCAGGCGCACGGCACGGTAGGGATCACCGGGCCCCTCGGGCACGGGAACCCCGGGGTTAACGGGAGGACGGGCTCGACGGCTGATCCGCGCAGCGGTCTTCCGCGCGCTCGCGGTAGGCATCCAGCATGGGCACGGCGCGCAGCGCCTCGGGAATGTTCTCCACGCCGATGATCCGGTCGATGGACTCGTGGGCGTAGTAGATCCGGCGTTCCATGTAGCTCAGGCGGTAGCCCTGAAATCCTGGCGAGAGCACGGCCTTCTGCTGCCACTCCAGAAACTGCAGATCCTCGGCCATCACCACGTCCCAGAAGGCGAGCAGGCCATCCCATCCCGAGGGACGCTCGCCCTCACCCCAGTCCAGGCCGAAATGGACCACGTCCACCCGGGTCCGCGTGAGCGAAAGGGGCCAGAACATCAGAAACTGCCTGGCCGTGTCGCCAACGGGCGTGATGAGATTCGGAAAGACGTTGTGGGAGACGTGATAGTTGCGAGCGATCTCGCCAGCCGGAATGGCAGGCATCGCCTCGCCTGCTGAATCGCTGTATCCGCGCGTGTCGGCGGTCTCGGTGCGGGACATCCGGGTCGGGCAAGTCATGCGCGTGTGCCCGTTGGGAAGCAGCCCCATGACGGCGCCCCGGTGGTCGAGCGATGGCCCCACGGTCTTCGGGTGGATGCCCTGTATGTGGTAGACCTCCAGGAACGCATCCATGGTCAGCTTCCAGTTGCACTCGAGCTCGTAGCTCTTGATCGCCGCCGGGCGCAGGCGCTCGATGTCGAACTGCTCGAACTCGGCGGCGATCATGTCGAGCCATTCCAGCAGCGGCTGTGCTTCGGGGTCCTCGTTGATGAATATCCACCGACCCCACTGCTCGCAGCGAACTTCCTTCAGGCCGAGGCAGGATCGATCGAAGGGCTCCGCGAAGTCGCGCTCGTCCATGACGGCGATCAGTCGTCCGTCCGTGTCGTACGTCCACTGGTGGTAGGTGCAGCGAAGCCGGGCCACCTGACCGGAGGCCTCCCGCACCAACGGCGCTCCGCGATGCGAGCAGACGTTGTAAAACGCGCGGACGCTTGCATCGCGGCCACGAATCAGAAAGATCGGCGCATCGGGGATGTCCAGCAGGAGAAAGCTGCCGGGCTCCGGCAGCTGGCTGTCGTGGGCCGCGTAGAGCCAGACCTTTGACCACAGGTGACGACGCTCGAGATCGAAAAATGCCGGGCTGGTGTAGCGGCCGGGCGGCAGAGGCGGCAACGCCGGAAAGCCCTCGGGCGGAACCGCCCGTTCCTGCTCCCAGGCCATGCGCGCCTCGAGGTTCGCAATGGACTCCGGATCGTTCATCGGCCGTACTCCCTAACGCGCTGTCACGAACCCGACGACGGTTCTTCGAGCTTGCCCTTTCCAATCTCCGCCGCGAGCGCCATGATCTGCCGATTGCCGCGGCTCCAGAAGACGTTCAACGTCACCGCCTGCATCTTCCAGCCCTCATCCGTCCTGACCAGCCGGTCGTCGTAGTAGCCGCCGATGGTGAAATCCATGCCGCCCTGATCGTTGCGCAGAAAGTGCTCGGCCTTCATGTACATGCGCAGCCGGGCAATATCCCCGTCGACGTCGACCATCGGATTGGACATCACGTGCTGGGTGGCATCGAGCCCGGCAAACAGAACCTTACAGCCGGCCACCCAGTCGTCGGCCGCCATGCCGGATGCGGGTCGGCCATTGTAGGAAGAGAAGTCCATGGTGATCTCGTCGGTGAAGATGCTGCGATAGAGCACCCAGTCCCGAGTGTCGATCCCCAGCGCGTACTCGTAGCGGCGACGGACGATGGCATGGTAATCGTCGAAATTCATGATGGCCTGCCCGTTCAGCGACCCAAGGTGCTCGGCTCGACGTGGAAGGCGGGCGTCTCCTCGTTGAGCTTGACGCGGATCTCGCCGGAGGGGCCATCGCTGAGGAGGTCCAGTATCTCAGCCGCCATGGCGGACGGTGGCATCATCGGTATCGTGCCGGACATCGCATCGGGCACTATGGCGGTGTCCACCACCCCCGGGCAGATGGCGTTGATACGCACGCTGCCGCCTTCGTTGGCTGCCGCGACGCTGCGCACGAGGCTGATCAGGGCGGCCTTGGTGGCGCCGTAGAGCGGATCGATGGCCATCGGGGCGAAGCCGGCAATGGAGGCCGTCACCGTGATGGCTCCGCCCTTCTGCCTCATGGGAGGCAGAAGCGCCTTGATACCGTTGAAGACGCCGTCCACGTTGACGCCGATGATCCGGCGGTACTGCTCCACGCTGACGTCCTCGAGCGCAAGGTAAGCATCGTAGCGGCCCACAGTCATGACGCCGGCATTCAGGTGTACGTAGTCGGGCACCCCAAGCCGGGCACAGCAGCCGGCGACCGCTCCCTCCACGCTCGCCAGGTCCGCCACGTCGCAGAACAGAAACTCGCCGCCCAGGGACTCGGCCAGCGGCGCGCCGTCCGCCTCGTTGACGTCGCAGATGGCCACCCTTGCTCCCGCCGCGGCGAGCTGTCTGCACACCTCGGCGCCGATACCGGTTGCCCCTCCGGTCACCAGCGCGATCGCGTTGTCGTTCACCCTTCCCCTCCTCGCATGATCTTTGCTTTCCGCCCTAGATTGCGGTTCGATGGACCATCACCGACCAAACGTTACCACGACGATCGACCGTTCACCTACCAGACCTGACAAGGCAGCCGATACCACGCTCAAAGCCCTTTTCCTTCTGACCGCCGTCCTGATGGTGGGCTACGGGGCGGTGTTTTCCCTGCTGGCCGAAATCCGCGACGCGTTCGGCTTCACGCCTACGGGCATCGGGCTGATCGCAGGCTCTGCGTTCGCGGCCGGTTTCTTCGCCCAGCTGTGGCTTGCGCGGTACGCGGATCGCGGTTACGGGGCGATCATGCTGCGGGCAGGTCTCGCGATCTCGGCGCTGAGCACCCTGTGGATGGCCGTCGCCGACACCCTCGCTGCGTGGATTGCCGCGCGCGCCCTGCTGGGGTTCGGCGCCGGCTGCGTCCGCCCCGCCGTACGTCGTCTGGCACTCACCGCAGACCCCGCCAATGCCGGCCACGCCATGGGACGTTTGACCGCCTACGAGACGGCTGGCTTCCTTCTCGGCCCCGTGCTCGCCGCGCTGCTCGACCGCTGGGCTGGCCTGGCGTCCACCTTCATCGTGATGACGGGCGTCCTGGCGCTGCTCGCGCCCATGGTGTGGCGCGTGAGCATTCCCGGGGCCAGCCGACCGACAACGGGTCCCGTCATCGGCACGCTGTTGCGCAATGCTTACATGCAGGCATGTCTTGCTCTCGGCATCGCGTTCTGGATCACCATCGGCGTCTTCGAAGCGGTCTGGGCCATATTTCTCGCCGATCTGGGGGCCAGCCAGATGTTCATCGGGCTCACCATGAGTCTCTTCGGGATCCCGATGATCTTCATCGCGCCCCGTGCCGGCTCCCTGGCCCAGCACCGGGGGCCTCTCCGGGTGGCCTCGGTCAGCATGGCGGTCGCAACCGTATGCATGGTTCTCTACGGGTTTCTGGAGTCGCTGTGGCTGCTATGCGTTCCGCTGGGCATTCACGCCATCGCCGACGCCTACACCATGCCGGCGAGCCAGCTAGCGGTCGGACGGGCAAGCGGTGAGGGGGCCCTGGCAGCGGGCCAGGGCCTGTTCGGCGCCACCGGGATGGCCGTCGGCGCCGTGACCGCCGCAGGCGGCGGGGTCTTGTATCAGAGCCTCGGCCCGAGCGGGCTGTGGTGGGGGTCTGCCGGGGCCATGATCGTCTGCCTGCTCATATCCTGGTGGCGCAGCCCTCGAGCGACCTGATCACGGCATCGAACTTATCGCCCTCGTCTTTGCCATTGCCGCTGATGCAGGCTTGCAGGCGACGGGTCACGCTGCTCGCAGCAGCACATCGAGCCGCCGAGACATGTCGACGTAGGCTCGGCGCAGGTTTTCGGCCATGGCATCCGAATCGGCGCCAGGCTCCGGAACGAACGCACCCTGCCACGCCAGCGTGCAGCCGGATCCGGCCGCTTCCACGCTCACGGTCACCGAGTAGCTCCGCATGCCCAGCGGACGACCCTCGGCGAGGCTGTAGGTGAGGCAGCGGCCGGCCTCGTCGAGGACATCGAGTCGATGCTGCACCCGACCTACGCTGGGGAGCCACAAGTCCCGCGTCATGCCGATGCCCTCACCGGACAGCTCGATACGGCCCTCGTCGCCCCCGGCTACCCAGCTCAGAAGCGATCCGAAATCCGCCAGCGTCCGCCAGACGGAACCAGGCACGGCGTCCATGGCGTGGCGGTATCCGACCCGACAGGATTCACCCGGCATCGAGCGTCACCTTGGCTCGCGCCCGGGATTGGCGAACGGCCCCGATATCATTCTCGTCCGAATCGTGGCGCGGCGACTGCGGCTGCATCCCTTGCGTCTCCCATTTCCCAGTGCGCCCATTCAAACACGATCGACCCGGCCCGGGTGTAAAAGGCTTGCACGTCATGGGTTAAGATTTACCAAGAGGACATTCGCCGCGATGTCCCTGCCGGACGGCCGCGTTCACGGCATCCGGGCAGCGCTGCGAGGCAACAGCAGGGGGAAGAACGGAAATGAACACAAAGCCACTCGACGCCATCGTGGTGGGGGCCGGCTTCGCCGGGCTCTACATGCTCCACCGCCTGCGCGGCCTGGGCCTGAAAACCCGCGTCTTCGAGGCCGGCAGCGACATCGGCGGAACCTGGTTCTGGAACCGATACCCGGGCGCGCGCTGCGACATCGAGAGCATGGAGTACTCCTACCAGTTCTCCGACGAGCTTGCCCGGGAATGGGAGTGGTCGGAGCGTTACGCTACCCAACCGGAAATCCTCGGCTACATAAACCACGTTGCCGAACGCTTCGATCTGCGCGGGGACATAAAGCTCAACACCCGGGTGGAGCGAGCCCGGTTCAGCGAAGAAACAAACCGGTGGACTGTCACGACGAGCGATGGCGGCGAGCACGAAGCAAAGTACCTGGTAATGGCAACCGGCTGCCTTTCCTCCACGAACCTGCCCGAATTCGATGGCATCGACAGCTTTCAAGGCGACTGGTACCACACCGGGCAATGGCCCCACGAAGGCGTGGATTTCACCGGCAAGCGTGTCGCCGTCATCGGTACCGGCTCGTCGGCCATCCAGAGCATCCCGCTCATCGCCGAGCAGGCGGAGCAGCTCACCGTCTTCCAGCGCTCCCCCAACTTCTCCGTGCCCGCGCACAATCGGGCCCTGGATCCGGGAGCGGTCGCCCGGATCAAGGCCCGATACCCCGAGTTCCGGGATGCGAATCGGCAGACGGCCTTTCACGCGGATTTCCGCTACAACGAGTCCAACGCCCTGGACGTATCCGCCGAGCAGCGCGAGCGCGAGTACGAGGCGCGCTGGGAACGGGGCGGGTTGCCCTTCCTGGCCGCCTTCGCCGACCTCGTGTTCGACGCCGACGCCAACGAGACCGCCGCCGAGTTCATCAGAGGCAAGATACGCGAGACCGTCAAAGACCCGGACACCGCCGAGCTTCTCTGCCCGACCAGCGTCGTGGGGTGCAAACGCCTGTGCGTGGATACGGACTACTACGCCACCTTCAACCGCGAAAACGTCACCCTGGTGAGCGTGCGGGACACGCCCATCGAGGCCATCACGCCCAAGGGACTGCGAACGGCTGACGAGGAGTACGAGTTCGACGCCATCGTGTTCGCCACCGGCTTCGATGCCATGACGGGGGCGTTGATGAAGATGGACATTCGCGGGATCGGCGGCCGTTCAATTCAGGACGCATGGTCGGAAGGCCCCAAGACCTACCTGGGCCTGGCCGTGTCCGGTTTTCCGAACCTTTTCACCGTCACCGGCCCCGGAAGCCCCTCCGTGCTGACGAACATGCTCCCGACGATAGAACACCACGTCGACTGGATCGCCGACTGCGTCGCCTACATGGAGCACGAAGGCATGTCCCGCATCGACGCGATGCCCGAGGCCCAGACAGCGTGGGTTGCTCACGTGAACGAGGTGGGGGATTCCAGCCTGTATCCACGCTGCAACTCCTGGTATCTGGGTGCGAACATTCCGGGCAAGCCTCGCGTGTTCATGCCCTATCTGGGTTTTCCGCCCTACGCCGAAAAATGCCGGGAGGTGGCGGAATCCGGCTACGACGGTTTTGCGCTGAGCGCGTGACGGAACCCGGCGGCGCCCATCATGGCGCCCCAGGATCCAGCGCGTCGTACCCGTAAAGCCAGTCCATGACGCGACCCGAAGCGCGGCCCACGATCAGGTTGCGGAGCCCGGCAGCCGGCCCGCTCGAGTGGAAGAGCCGCGCGTTCCGCCTGGAACCGGCCTGCACCCGGGCCGTTCGCGCCCTGCGCAACGACTCGTAGCGGCGCAGGCTCCCGGAAACCCCGTCGCCTTCCACCAGGCACCGCGCCAGCACCGCCGCATCCTCTATGGCCATGGCCGCGCCCTGGGCCATGAACGGCAGCGTCGGGTGACAGGCATCACCCAGGAGCGTCACCCGTCCATCGCTCCACGCCGACATCGGCGGACGATCGAACAGCGCCCACTTGAAGCAGGCCTGCGGGTCCATGTTGTCGATCAGCCGCCGAACCGTCTCGTGCCATCCGGCGAAGTCAGCTTGCAGCTCGCTGAGGTCTCCAGGCTCCGTCCAGGACTCGACTTCCCACCCGCGCTTCTCGACGACGCCCACACAGTTGATCAGCTCGCCTCTCCGGACGTAGTAGTGCACGAAATGCTTGTGCGGCCCCCACCAGGCGCTGGCGGCCGGCCGGACGAAGCCTGAGGGGACCGCGCCTGCCGGCACCAGGCCCCGCCAGGCGACGTTGCCCGTGAACCGCGGCGCTTCGGCGCCGAACAACGCCTCGCGGACCGTGGAGTGAATACCGTCCGCACCGATCAGCAGGTCACCGCCATGACGCTCGCCGCCGGCCTCGACGAAGACGGCGGAGTCGCCCGGCTCGATACCCTCGACCCTCGCACCGGTGCGCAGCTCGATACCCGGTGCCCGCCGCAGCGCGCGTTCCAGGACGTCGAGCAGATCGGCCCGGTGCACGTGATAGTAGGGATAGACGAACCGGTCGCGGAAAGCCTCGTCTATGGGGCTAGAGGCCAGCAGGCGGCCGCTTCGCCAGTCGCGCATCTCCACGGCGCGCGGGAGGAAGGCGACGCTGCCGAGAGCGCCCTCGAGACCCAGATGATGAAGCACGCGAGAGGCGTTGGGCGAAAGCTGAATTCCCGCGCCCACCTCGGCGAGATCGGCCGTCTGCTCGAACACGCTGACGGCAATCCCTTGCCTTGCCAGGCAGAGCGCGGCCGTGAGTCCGCCGATCCCGCCACCGACGATGAGCGCGCGCGATACCTGCAACGGTGATCCATGGCATGGCTTCGGCACCGATGGTATACCGGCAACTTCGCTCAGACCAACGCCCGAGTGGTCGGCTGCAACCTCGCGTACGCTTGTCAGGTCACCGCCTGACGGCGTAGTCTTCAGCCATCATGAACGCACCCGCGAGATATCACCTCATCAGCTCCTTCACGTGACCCTGGGTCCAGCGCGCCGTGATCGTGATGCGCGCCAAGGACGTCGACTTCGACGTGACCTACATCGACCTGCGCGACAAGCCCGACTGGTTTCTGGAGATTTCCCCCCACGGCAAGGTGCCCGTGCTGCAGGTAGACGGGGTCCCGCTGTTCGAGTCCAACGCCATCGCCGAGTATCTCGACGAGGTGGTCCCCCCGCGCCTGCATCCCGAGGATGCGCTAAAGCGCGCCCGCAACCGTGCCTGGACCGATTTCGTGCCCACCTTCGCCGCCGGCCTGAGCGCCCTGTACTACGCAAAGTCTCCGGAGGGCCACGAAGAACGCATGACGGTTGCCCGACAGCGCCTCGACAAGATCGAGGAGGCCATTCGCGCCGAGCGGGGCAACGAAGGGCCCTTCTTCAACGGGCCCGATCTCTCCCTGGTGGATGCCGCCTACGCGCCGTTCTTCCAGCGTTTTCTCATTGTCGAGCAATGGCTGGCCACCGGCCTGCTCGAGTCTTACCCGCTGGTGGGCGCCTGGGCAGACGCCCTTGCGGCCAGCCCGGCGGTCGCAAACTCCGTGCCGGACGTCTTCCACGACGAGTTCGTCGCCAACCTGAAGCGTCGCGGATTTCATGTAGCCGCCCTGATGGACGCAGCGGCGGGCTGAGCAGGGAAGCGGCCGCAGCCCGCGGGTCGCCTGAATCCGGCCTCACGCCACCGCCAAGGCCCCTCGCTGCTCGCCCAGCCGCTGCAGCTCCGGCATGACCCTGTCGGCAAACAGACGCATGTTGCGGTTGGCCTCGGCGTAGTCCATCCCGCCATAGGCGAAGTGGGTCATCACGCCTTTGGCCCCGATCATCCGGTGGATGAACTCGACCTTCTCGATCACCTGCTCGGGCGTGCCGAACGGCATCAGCCGGACGAAGTCCCGGGCCGCGCCGTCGTCGGATCGGGTTTCGATGTGCTCATGAATCTTCTCGTAGAACTCGTAACCTTTCGTGCCTTCCAGGTGCCCGATGCGAAGCTCGTAATGGTCCATGACGGAGTGGTAATAACGGCCGATATACTTGTAGGCCATCTCCTCGGCCCGATCGGCGCTCTCGTCGACGAAGAAGAAGCCGCCGCACATAGGGTCCGGCGGAGACGACTGCGCGCCGTGAGTTTCTGCCCAGACCCGGTGGTAAACCTCGAAATCCGTTCTGACCGATTCCCATGGTTTCTGCGGGATGACAAGAAGCCCAACACCAAGCCGGGCCATCACCGGCATGGACTCCGGGGACACCGCCGCGGCGAACGTCCGCCCCCGGAAGGTCCTGAACGGCGCCGGCCGGATGTCGCGGCGAGGCTGCTGGAAGTGCTTGCCGTCGAGCTCCACGAAGCCGCGCTCCAGCCCTTCGAGGATCATGGTCGCCGATTCGACGAAACGCTCACGGGACTCGTCCATGGGCACGCGAAAGCCATCGAACTCGACGCGGCCGAGCCCCCGGCCGATACCCAGGATCATGCGCCCGCCGGAGAGGGCATCGAGCATGGCGATTTCCTCGGCGACGCGAACCGGGTCGTGCCAGGGCAGCACGATCACCATGGAGCCGAGCTGCACGCGCTCCGTGCAGGCCGCCATGTAGCTCAGAAACTGCGTGACGTCGGGCACCATCGTGTAGTCGGTGAAGTGGTGCTCCACCGACCAAACGGAGTCGAAGCCCATGGGTTCCGCGGCGCGGGCCATGGCCAGCTCTTGCGCGTACACCTGATGGTCGGGTACCGGCTTGCCGAGGTTCTGAAATACGGGTGCGAATCCGACGTGCATGACTTTCCTCCCTCTGCTTACCGCAATTTAACATCAGCCGGAAAATCCATGCGATCCCTTTCCCTGCCGCCCGCGGGACAGGCATCATGGCGAAGGGCGAGCGGAGGCAGGCCAGCATGTATCCGGGCAGCTGGGCGCAGATCAAGGGCGAAGACGTGGCCGTGCTGGCCGCCGGCAGCGGGGATGCGCTCACGTGGCGCGATCTGGACCGGAGGTCGAACCAGGCCGCTCATGCCCTGCGCGGGGCCGGGCTAGGCGCCGGCGATCACCTCGCGCTGATCATGGAGAACCATCTGCAGTTCTTCGAGATCGCCTGGGCAGCAATCCGCTCGGGTCTGTACATCACCTGCGTCAACCGCTACCTGACAGCCGAGGAGGCAGCCTACATCGTCACGGACTCGTCGGCGAAAGCCGTCATCGTCTCCGCGGAGATCGGTCTGGGCAGCAAGCTTCTGCCGCTGATCGCCGAGTGCCCCGTGCGGCTGATGGCCAGAGGCGTGGAGCCGGGCTGGACGTCGTACGAGAAAACCATCGAGGCCTGCCCCTTCACCCCGGTTGCCGACGAGACCGTGGGCGATTCCATGCTCTACAGCTCGGGCACCACGGGCCGGCCCAAGGGCATCAAGCGGCCCCTGACCGGCCAATCGCCGGCGAAAGGCATACCCGGGGTGGAGCAGATGAGCCCCTACGGGTTCAGCCAGGAGAGCGTCTACCTGTCACCTGCGCCCCTCTACCACGCCGCGCCGTTCGCATTCTGCATGCGGACGCTGAGCCTTGGCGGCACGGTGATCATGATGGAGCGATTCGATCCGCTGGAGGCCCTCGGCTGCATCGAGCGATACCGGGTTACCCACAGCCAGTGGGTGCCGACCATGTTCGTTCGTTTGCTGAACCTCGACGACGAGGCGCGAACGGGATTCGACCTCAGCAGCCACCGTTGTGCCGTCCACGCCGCGGCACCCTGCCCGGTCCCCATCAAGCAGCAGATGATGACGTGGTGGGGACCGATCATCTGGGAATACTACGCGGGCACGGAGCGCAACGGCTCGACCCTGATCGACCCCCACGACTGGCTGGCCCATCCCGGCTCGGTAGGACGGGCGCGCAGCGGCGTCATCCACATCTGTGACGACGACGGCCGGGAGCTCGACCCGGGCCAGGAAGGCCTGATCTACTTCGAGCAGCCCGAGCGGCCGTTCGAGTACCACAACGCGCCCGACAAGACGGCCAACGCCACCCACCCCGACCACGGCAACTGGACGGCCCTCGGCGACGTCGGCTATCTGGACGACGAGGGTTACCTCTACCTGACCGACCGCAAGGCGTTTGTGATCATCTCCGGAGGGGTGAACGTCTACCCGCGCGAGATCGAGGACGTGCTCATCGTTCACCCGAAGGTGGCGGACGTGGCCGTGTTCGGGGTGCCGAACGAGGAGTTCGGCGAGGAGGTCAAAGCCGTGGTGCAGCCGGCGCCCGGCACGAGCCCCGGCGACGCCCTGGCGGCGGAGCTCGTCGGCCATGCGCGCGCCCACCTCGCCGGTTTCAAGGTGCCCCGCTCCATCGACTTCATCGACGAGATGCCGAGGCTGCCCACTGGTAAGCTCTACAAGCAGCCGCTGCGGGCACGTTACTGGCCAGAAAGGAAATCGACATGACCGGAAACTCGAGCATTTTATCCGACCTGCCTGCCACCGCGGGAGTCGCCCGCAGCACCCGCAGAGAAGGGGTGGACGTCAGCCTGAATGCGCCCACGCCCGCCCAGCCGGCCATCGCATCGCCGGAATGGGCGGTGGCGGGCTGGATCATCAGGTTCGTCCGCCTGATGGCCGGCCACCGCCTGGCCATCCCACAGGAACCGGGTGACGTTTTCCTCAAGGTGGTCGCCGGAGCGCTCACCGATCGCGGCGCTTTCGCCCGTCCGCGCGAGATCCGCGACACCCTGTTACTCAGTGAAGAAGTGACGGCGGGCCACGACGGCGCGCTGGTTGCCGTGATGACGAGAGGGGACGGCGCGCCGGAGCGGGTCGAGGTCATGTCCGAGCTGACCCTGCACGGCCCTCTCGAGGACGCTTTTCGCTGGCAGCGATTCGACGAGAAATTCGGCCACGTCACGCACGCGTTCGACGGCGTCGAGGCGTACATGTCGCCCGGATTTCACCTGCTTGAGGAAGATGGCGACGAGGTGTGCTACGTCAACCTGTGGACTTCGGGCAAGGGCGTCGATCTGACCACCCACAATCACGCCAACGATCCGTCCCCCGCCGCCCCCGCCTTCGCCGAGACCCATTGGGTGTTCTACAACGGTTCCGGACGCGGGGGCATGTACGGCTGCGACGAGCCCGGCGCGCCCCGTACGCGCTACCCCATGCAGACCGGTCAGGAGCACGGCCCGTTCTTTGCGGTGGACGAGCACGGCGCGCCACGCCGCCGCGAGAACGGCGCCGTGGCGTATCCCTGGCACGGGTGGGAGTCCGGAGAAGACGACAGGGCGGAACAGGCCTTCGACTTCGTTGCCGCCTTCGAGACGAACCCGGACTACGTGAAGATCTGATCCCATGCAGCGCACGGTGCTGGGAAGAACGGGTTTCGAGGTGAGCGTCGCCGGCCTCGGCTGCGGCGGCTACAGCCGGCTCGGCCAGGCGTACGGGAAGAGCGCTGCGCACAGCGAGGCGCTCGTCGCCGCCGCGCTGGACCTCGGCGTCAATTTCATCGACACCGCTCCCGCCTACCGCACCGAGGGCATCCTCGGCCGCGCTCTGCGTGGCAGACGCGAATCCGCCGTGGTCTCGACAAAGGCGCTCATTCACCTCAACACGGAGCATCCGCCGAAACCGTCACGGTTCATCACCGGTGCCGAGCTGGAAGCGCGCCTGGACAGAAGCCTGGAAGCCCTGGGCACGGACTACGTCGACGTCTACAACCTTCACGGCATCGTCGAGCCCGAGCTCGACTACGTCGACGCCGAGCTCGTCCCCAAGCTGCTCGACCTGAAAGCCGCCGGAAAGATTCGCAGCCTCGGCATCACCGAGCATTTCCAGGTCGATACGCGACACGAGATGCTGGCCCGAGCGGTGAGGTCGGGGGTGTGGGACGTCGTCATGGTGGGGTTCAATCTGCTCAACCCCTGCGCCCGGCAGAACGTGCTGGCGCCAGCCCGGGCGATGAACGTCGGCGTTCTCAACATGCACGCCGTGCGCACCTCGCTGAGCGACCCGGACCGGCTCACGGAAGCGCTCGAGACCGCCGGGGACGCGGGACAGCTCGATCTGCCCCCGGCCGGCACCGCCGCCGCGCTCCAAAGCCTGGTGAGCGAATCCGGCGCCGGCTCGCTGACCGAACTCGCCTACCGCTTCTGTCGCCACGAGCCCGGCGTGCACGTGGTGCTGACGGGCACGGGCAAGCTCGACCATCTGCGGGCGAACATCGCCGCCATCGACAACGACCCCCTGCCCGCGCCGGTCTCCGCCGGCCTGGAAGGCCTCTTCGGATCCGTCGACTGCCTGTCCGGCGAGTGAGCCGGACCCGGCTATATGGCAAACAGACCGCCGTCGACGAGAAACTCCGCGCCCGTCGAGTAGGAGCTCTCGTCACTGGCGAGAAACAGCGCCATGCTGGCAACCTCGTCCGCGTCGGCGACCCGACCGAGGGGCGTGCCTCGCACGAGCTTCGCCGGATCTCCCGCCTCGCTCAGCATCTCCGTGTCGATGGCTCCGGGATGGATAGAGTTCACCCGCACGCCGGAGCGGGCCAGCTCCACGGCGGCGGTCTTGGTCATGCCCCTTACGGCCCACTTGGACGCGCCATAGGCGAACGAGCCGGCTGCCGCCGCCATGCCGGCGTACGAGGAGATGTTGACGATGGATCCCGCCTGCGCCTTCTTCATCTCCCGGCCCACCGCTCGCAGCCCCAGAAAGACACCGGTCGCGTTCACGGCCATCACCTGCTCGTACTCGTCGAGCGTCGTGTGAATGAGGCGGTTCGCCCGGTAGATCCCGGCATTGTTGACGAGCACGTCGATTCGCCCGTCGACGGCGATGATCTCGTCAACCAAGGCCTGCCAACCGCTCTCCGAGGTGACGTCGAGCACCCGGAACTCGCCGCCGGTCTCGGCCGCCAGCTTCGAGCCTTCGTCCTCCAGAACGTCGGCGATCCAGACCTTCGCGCCTTCCCGGGCGAACGCGCGCGCTTCCGCCGCGCCCTGACCGCGGGCGCCGCCCGTGATGAGACAGACCTTGTCCCGAAGTCGGCTCACTTGGCTTCTCCTTCGTTTTCCCATCTGGCCCCGCCGTGCATCGGTGCGGGACTCATTCCGCCCGGGCCAGCTCCGCCACCAGCGCATCGGGCACCTCGATGAGCTTGGCACGAAGGTACTCGCCCAGGGATTTAGCCTGCTTGTCGATCCGGTGATTCGACGCGGCTCCGGTGCCCAGCACCCCGCGAATGTAGAAGTTCATGGCCCGCAGATTCGGCAGGTCGTAGCGCTCGATCTCGTAGCCGGCCATGTCCGGCAGCAGCTTCTTCAGCTGGTCGACGGTCAGGTAACGGTGCAGAAAGCCGTACGCGTCATCGGTGCGCGCCCAGACGCCGCAGTTCGCGTTACCCCCCTTGTCACCCGAACGGGTCCCGAACAGGCGGCCGAACGGTATCGTGACCCTGTCCCCCTCGGGCGCCGGCGCGACGTCGACGGGGACCTCCTGATAGTAGATCTCCTCCAAGCCCAGACGCTGGGTGGGCAGGACGTCGGTGGTCGCTCCTCCAACGTGCACGCGCTCCGTCACGTGGCGGCTGTCGACGAGGGCCGGCCAGTGAACGGTTACCGGCGAGCCGTTGAAGCCCGCCGTTCCGCGCCCGGTGTTGCCGGGGATGGCGGCAAGCGCAAGCTCCGTGACCTTAGCCTGCAGCAGGCGCCCGAGCTTCGCCGGGTCCCTCGTCGTCACCGTGATCCTGAGCGCAGCGTGGGCTTCCTCGTTGGTAGCGGGATCTTCCTTGTCGCTCCGGATCAGCTGAACGTCCACGTCGTCGAACTGCTCGCGCCCGCCAAGGTTGTGAAATACCTGGTCGACGTAGATTTCGGCCTTCTTCTCGATGTCGAGCCCGGTGAGGAGCACCTCCAGGCTCTGCTTGCAAGGACCCAGCGTGTTGAAGCAGACCTTGTGGGTCGGGGGCGGGCTGCTGCCCCGGCACCCGCTGACACGAACGCGATCCTCACCCGTCTGCTCTATGGTCATCGTGTCGAAGTGGGCCACCACATCCGGATTGAAGTAGGCGGGCGTTGAGATCTCGTAGAGCAGCTGAGCCGTCACCGTGCCCACCGAGACCAGGCCGCCGGTCCCGGGATGTTTCGTGATCGTGAAGCTGCCGTCGGCTTCGATCTCCGCAATGGGGTAGCCGACGTTTCGAAAGCTGGGAACCTCCTCGAAGAACGAGTAGTTTCCGCCGCAGCACTGGGCGCCGCACTCGATGATGTGACCGGCGGCCAGCGCGCCGGCCAGCGCGTCGTAGTCGTTACGGGCCCAGCCGAATTTCCACGCGGCAGGACCGAGGACCACGGCCGCGTCCGTCACGCGCGGGCAGATGACGATGTCGGCGCCCCGATCGAGAGCTTCCTTGATACCCCAGCCGCCGAAATACACGTTGGCCGTGAGGGCTTTCTCGTCGGTTTCCGCGAGCGCCATGCCCGTGTCGAGGTTGGTGAAGGGCTCGCCTTCGGCCTGAAGCCGCTCCAGATCAGGGAGCAGATCGTCACCGTCGATGTACGCGACGGTGGCCTCCAGCCCCAGCTCGGCGAGGATCTTGTCAACCTCGGCCGCCATGCTGCGCGGATTCAAGCCGCCCGCATTGCTGACGATCTTGATTCCCCGCTCGATGCAGATGGCGACTACGTCCCGCACCTGCTTGAGGAAGGTGCCGACGTAGCCCATGTCCTCGCCGCGCGACTGAATCTGCGAGTAGAGGATCGACATGGTCAGCTCAGCGAGGTAGTCGCCGGTGAGCACGTCGATGGGTCCGCCTTCCACCATTTCACGGGCGGCTTCCAGCCGGTCGCCGTAGAAGCCGCTGCAGTTGCCGATACGTATCACGTCACTCATCTTCGCCTTCTCCCACGGCCCAGGCCGGCTTGCGCTTCTCGCGAAACGCCGCCATGCCCTCGGCTGCCTCGTCGGATCGGAACATGCGGGAGCTCCACTCGGCGGCCTCGCGGAAACCGTCTTCCACGGTCAGCCGGGGCACGCGGCGCACGAGCTTCTTGCACTCGACCATCGCGTTCGGACCGCCGAGATTGATCATGTCGATCTCTTCCTGCACCGCGTCGACCAGCTCGTCTGCCGGGACCGCTCGATGGGCGAAGCCGATCTCCACCGCGCGGCGCCCCGAGAACCGCTCGCCGGTGAGTATCAGCTTCATCCCGTGGTGCACGCCGAGCTTGGGCAGGCAGACCACGGAGATGACTGCCGGGATGACGCCGATGCGGACCTCGCTGAAGCTGAACTGAACGTCTTCCGCGGTCACCACGATATCGGCGGCCCCGATGAGACCGAGGCCCCCGGCAAACGCCGCGCCGTTCACGGCGGCAATGACGGGCTTCGGGCTGTCGAGGATGGCGCTGAGAACGTCCGCATACGGCACCGCGCGACCGCCATCGATGGCCTGACCGGGCGGCTCCTTCAGATCCGCTCCAGCACAGAAGGCCGGGCCGGTCCCGGTAATGACAATCGAACGCACGGCGGCGTCGTCATTGGCGACCAGAAGGTGATCGTAGAGCTCGTTCACCAGGGGAGCCGAGAGCGCGTTGCGGTTCGCGGGTCGGTTCAGGGTGATCCAGGCCGCCCCCTTGCGCGTCTCGTAAAGTGTTGCTTGGGTGCCGGCCACTGGGTTCAGCCCTCCTTATTCCGCCAGGGTCACGAGCAGCTGCCCGTTTTCCACCTGATCGCCCGCGTTAACGTGAACCTTCGCCACGACCCCATCCCGCGGCGCCGTGATGCGATGTTCCATCTTCATTGCTTCCAGGACCAGCAGGAGCTGTCCTTTGACCACTTCCGTCCCTTCGGCTACCTGGGTCTCCAGCACGCGCCCGGGCATCGGCGCGAGCATGCCCGAGCCCAGATCACCGCCGCCGGCTAGCGGATAGCGCGGGAGCTCCACCAGCTCCACGTTTCCCGAGCTGCCGTGAACCATCCAGGTATCTCCGAGCCGCCCAACCAGGAATCTCAGGCGCTGGCCGTTTATCTCCAGATCCGTTTCTGCGCCGCCGGCTCCGTGAACGCGAACCAGCTTCTCCGATTCGTCGGCCACGAACCGGAACATCCCGTCACGACGCGCCCGGTAGCGTAGCTGCACTTCCCCGGCTCCTGCCGAGTAGCCCACCGTCTCCATGGGCATGGTGGAGTTCCGCCAGCCGCCGGGTATGGTTCCCATGACCCGCGCGCTCTTCCGGCGGGCGTCTCGCCCTTCGATGGCGGCGGCAATGGCCGCGTTCACCAGCTCATCCCGGCCGATGCATCTGACCACTGCCGGCCGAACGCGCTCGATGAAATCGGTGGTGGTGTCGCCGGCCAGAAACTCCGGCGTCCGCAGCGTCGCCACCAGGAAATCCCGGTTGGTGGTGAGCCCCTGGATGCGCGTCGTCTCCAGCACTCGCGCCAGCCGGGTCGCCGCTTCCCGGCGTGTCGGCGCGTGCACGATGACCTTTGCGATCATGGGATCGAACTCGGTGCCGATGACCGAGCCGGACTCCACCCCGGAATCGAAACGGGCGCTGCCCGCCCGTGACGGCGCCCAGGCGACGACGGTGCCCGGTGACGGCAGAAAGTCTCGGCCGGGGTCTTCCGCGTAAAGCCGCGCCTGGATGGCATGGCCGGAGATGGCGAGCTCTTCCTGGGTGAAGGAAAGCCGCTCCCCCTCGGCAACACGAATCTGCTCCCGCACCAGATCCCAACCGATCACGGCCTCCGTGACCGGGTGCTCCACCTGAAGCCGCGCGTTCACCTCCAGAAAGTAGAACTCGTCGCCGCTCAGCAGAAACTCCACCGTTCCGGCAGACGTGTAGCCGAGCTTCTTTGCGGCCGCCACCGCGGCCGCACCCATGCGGGCTCGAAGATCCGGCGTGACCGCCGGCGAGGGCGCTTCCTCGATGATCTTCTGGTGGCGCCGCTGGATGGAGCACTCGCGCTCGAAGCAGTGCAGCACGTTTCCGTGACCATCACCGAGAATCTGCACCTCTACGTGTCGCGAGCTCTCCAGCCACTTCTCGAAAAACACCGTATCGTCACCGAAGGAGGACGCGGCTTCGCGCTTCGCGCCCAGCACCGCGTCGGCCAGCCCGCCCTCGTCCTCGACGACCCTCATGCCCCGCCCGCCGCCGCCCGCGGAAGCCTTCACCAGCACCGGGTAGCCAATCTGCGATGCGGCTTCCGCAAGATCCGTCGCCTCGGTGATCTCCACCGCAGGCAGGGTAGGCACGCCGGCTTCTACCATGAGCCGCTTTGCCGACAGCTTGTCCCCCATGAGCCCGATCACGCGAGGGGCCGGCCCGATCCACCGCACCCCCTCGTCCACCACGGCCTGGGCGAAACGCTCGTTCTCCGAGAGAAATCCATACCCGGGGTGCACGGCGTCAGCGCCGCTCTGGCGACAGGCTTCGATGACCTTTGGGATGTCGAGATAGGTCTCGGTACTGGAACGGCCCCCGAGCGCAATGGCCGTATCCGCCTCGCGCACGTATGGCGCATCCGCGTCCGCATCCGCGTACACGGCAACGGTGCCGATTCCGAGCTCGTGGGCCGTGCGGATGATGCGACGGGCGATCTCGCCGCGATTAGCGACGAGGATCCGCGAGATCGGCCTGCTCACATCCGCCACGTGCCGAACTCCTTGGTCCCTTCCACCCGATTGTTGAAGCAGGCAGACAGGGCAATCGCGACCACGGTGCGAGTGTCCCGGGGGTCGATCATGCCGTCGTCCGAGACCCGGGAGGTTGCGTACAGCCCCTTGGAGCGCTCTTCGGCCCAATGCTCGGCGACGGCCGCCCGGCTCGCATCGGCCTCCTCGTCGAATTCGATGCCACGCCGGGCCGCCGCCGCGCGGCCAACGATGCTCATCACGCCCGCCATCTGCTTCGGGCCCATGACGGCGATCTTGGCGAACGGCCAGATGAAGGTGAAACGGGGCCCGAACGCGCGCCCGCTCATGCCGTAGTTGCCCGCTCCGTACGAGGCGCCAACGATGACGGTGATGTGCGGAACCGTGGAGTTGGCAACGGCGTTGATCATCTTCGAACCGTTCTTGGTGATGCCGCCCTGCTCGAAATCCGTGCCCACGATGAAGCCGGTGATGTTGTGGAGGAACAGCAGCGGCACGTCGATCTGGTTGCACAGCTGAATGAACTGGGCCGCCTTCTCCGAAGATTCCGAGAAGAGCGCGCCGTTGTTGCCCAGGATGCCGACGGGGTAGCCATGAATGCTGGCCCAGCCACACACCAGGGTGGGCCCGTACAAGGGCTTGAACTCCTCGAAGTAGGAGGCGTCGACGATGCGGGCGATGACTTCGCGCATGTCGAAGGGCGAGCGCAGATCCTTGGAGACCATGCCCAGCAGATCCTCGGGATCGTGAAGGGGCTCGGCGAAGTCGGCTCTCGGCTCAGGGCCGAGCTTGCGCCAATTGAGATGTTTGACCACTTCCCGGCACATACGGATGCCGTCCAGCTCGTCGAGCGCCAGGTAATCGCCCAACCCGGATACCTGGGTGTGCATGTCAGCGCCGCCGAGGCTCTCCTCGTCCGCATCCTCGCCGGTGGCCATCTTCACCAGGGGCGGTCCGCCGAGAAAGACCCGCGACTGGTTCTTGATGAAGATGTTGTAGTCACTCATTCCCGGCTGGTAAGCGCCCCCGGCCGTGGACGCGCCAAAGACCACCGATATGGTGGGGATGCGCATCTTGGAAAGCTCAGTGATCTCGTAGAACAGCCGCCCGGACTCCGCGAAGTGATCCACCTCCCGGCGGATGGCCGCCTCCGGGTCCTCCCCGGTCTCGCCGCGCAGGTCGGCACCCGCGGACTCCACGAACTGCACATAGGGCATGCGATTGATCCGCGCGATCTCCAGCCCGCGCATGAGCTTCTTCGAGTTGAACGGGTTGAAGGCACCGGCGCGCACGGAAGGGTCGTGGCCGAGAATGACGCACTCCACGCCCTCGATGACGCCGATGCCCACCACGAAACCGGACCCGACGGCGTACGCGGAGCGCCAGGCCGCCAGCGGGCTGATCTCCAGAAACGGCGAGTCACGATCGAGAACGAATGAAATCCGCTCGCGAATCGGCATCTTTCCGCGTGAGGCCAGCCGAGCCGCAGCTTCCGCTCCGCCGCCCTCGGCGGCTTCGTCCAGCAGAGCCCGGAACTCTTCGAGAGCCTGCTGCATGTCGGCCTTGTTGCGCACGAACGCCTCGGCCCTGGTGTCCAGGCTCGATTCCAATACCGGCATGCGGTCCCCCCGATCCGTCGAGGCCACTTTATGCCAGAACTTTCTCGTCAGAACAAAACGTGCCGGGAGAGGCGTTTCGTTGTGCTAGATTGAGCCCGCGACGCCGGAGGAGAGATGACGACGGACCAGCAACTCGCCGATTTCGAGCACCAGGTGGACGGCTGGTTTGCCGAGAACAAGCCCGCCGACCCGGGCTTTCTGCTCCCAGAGACCTTCATGGAGGTCGGCACCGATCAGCAGTTCGAGTTTCTCCGCGACTGGCAGCGAAAAGTCTACGAGGCCGGATACGTGGGGATGGCCTGGCCTAAGGCCTACGGCGGGGGCGGCCTCCCGCAGATCTACCAGGACATCGCGACCCGGGCCATGGCCCGCCACCGGGTTCCCTTCCTGCCGAACACCATCGGCCTGAACTGGGCAGGGCCGCTGATCCTTCACATGGGATCGGAAGAGGACAAGCAGCGCTACATCAAAGGCATTCTCAGCGGGGACGACATCTGGTGCCAGGGGTTCTCGGAACCCGACCACGGCTCGGATCTGGGCAACGCCCAGTGTCGGGCGACGCGCGACGGCGATGAGTACGTGATCAACGGCTCCAAGATCTGGACCAGTCTCGGCACCTATGCCAAATACATGATCCTGCTCGCCCGAACGGCCACCGGCGGAAGCAGCAAGTACGCGGGCCTGAGCTTTTTCCTTTGCCCGATGGATGCGCCCGGCATCGAGCCGAGACCCATACAGAAACTCACCGGCGAGTACGGTTTCTGCCAGACGTTCTTCGACGAGGCTCGAATACCCGCCACCTGCCTGATGGGGCAGGAAGGCGATGGCTGGCGCATCGCCATGATCACGCTCACGTTCGAGCGCGGCGCGACGGGCGGCCAGGCCGGCGGGCTGTCCGCCATGGATCTCAACATCAACGACGTGGTGGAGCTGGCCAGGCGCGCTCGTCGCGACGGCGGTCCGGCGCTGGCGGATCCGCTGATTCAGGACGAGCTGGTGCAGCTGATGATCGAGTCCCGGGGGAATGCCCTGATGGCAGACCGCACAACCATCCCCGCGCTCGCCTCCGACTGGCCCGAAGCCATTGCCATGTCGGGCAAGCTGCGCGCCACCGAGCTCAAACGCCGCATGTGCCGATTCGCGCTGGCCATGCAGGGCGGCAACGGCGCCCGCTACGTGAGCGCGGATGCCGTGGATGGCGGCATGTGGCAGCGCTCCTACCTGAACGCGTTCTCGGGCACCATCGGCGGGGGCACGTCTGAAATTCAGCGCAACATCCTCGGAGAGCGGGTACTCGGCCTGCCGAAGGATTGAGCACCACCGTGGCGTCCATCGAATTCTCAGACGAGCAGTCGCTGCTCCTGGAAACCGCCGCCTCGTTCTGTCGCGATCGATCCCCGATAGAGCGGGTGCGCGCCGGCCTCGGCGACGAAAACGGCTGCGACGCCGCCGTGTGGCAGGAGATGGTAGACCTCGGCTGGCTGGGGATCGCTGCCCCGCTGGAGCACGGCGGTTCAGGGCTCGGTCTGGCAGGCGTCGTTCCGGTGGTTGAGTGCATGGGCCGCCACCTGATGGGGTCACCCTACGTCGCCACCATCCAGGCCATTGAAGCGCTGCTGGGCTCGGCCAGCGACGAGCAGCTGGCGCAGTGGCTGCCGACGATACTGGCCGGGGCGCCGGCAACCGTGGCGCTGATGGAGCCTGACGGCAGCTGGGACGTCCGCGCGGCCGCTGCCAGCGGAGTGTCGACGGGAAACGCCATTCGCCTGCGCGGCACCAAGACCTTCGTGCTGGACGCGGCGGCCGCCGAGCTGATCGTGACGTCCATCGACCTCGACGGCGAAACCCGGCTGGTGGCCCTTCGCCGCGATCAGCTGCCCGATGGGGCGCTCAACCGCGAGACGGTGATCGACGAGACCCGCCGCAGCTATGGCCTGGTCCTGGACGGCATCAGGGTACCGCGATCCCAGATTCTGCCGGGCAGCGATTTCGAACGGATCGAGCGGGCGGCCCTGCTCCTCGTCTGCGCGGAGATCGCCGGCGGGCTTTGCGGCGTGCTGCACACCATCGTCGGCTACCTGACCACGCGGCGCCAGTTCGACCGCCTCATTGGCAGCTACCAGGCGCTCAAGCACCCCACGGCCGAGATCCTGCTCGCGGCCGAGCGCAGCAAGTCACACCTCTACCACGCAGCCACCACGATCGGCCGGGGCGGGCGCGAAGCCGAGGTCGCCCTGCGGATGGCGAAAGCACAGGGAAGCGAGGCCTTCGCGTGGGCCGGTGACCGGGCGGTGCAGTTTCACGGGGGCTTCGGCTTCACCTACGAGTGCGACGCCCAGCTGTTTCTGCGCCGGGCGCTATGGTGCCAGTATCAGCTTGGTGACGAACGCTATCATCGGCGCAAGCTCGCGCCGCTACTCCTAGCAGCGACAGACACGGAGCATTGAGCTCATGAAGGCCATTACCTCCATCACCGGCATCGACCTCAACGAGGTCGGGCCCCTGACCCGGGACCTCGAAGCGCGCGGGTTCAGCGGCGTGTCCACCCAGGAAAACCGTTTCAACCCCTTTCTCCCGCTGGCCGTGGCGGCCACCCAGTCGTCGACCCTGGAGCTGAGAACCAGCGTGGCGATTGCCTTCGCGCGCAGCCCCATGGTTTCCGCCAATCTCGGCTGGGACCTGCAGGCGGCTTCCCGCGGCCGATTCACGCTCGGCCTCGGCAGTCAGGTCAAAGGGCACAACGTTCGCCGCTTCAGCGTTCCCTGGAGCCCGCCGGCGCCAAGGCTGCGCGAGTACGTCCGCGCTCTTCGGGCCATCTGGGACTGCTGGCAGAACGGGACCCCGCTCGATTTCGCCGGCGAGCACTACCAGTTCAACCTGATGACGCCGAACTTCACCCCACCGCCGCTGGCCACCGCCCCGCCCCGGGTGCAGCTGGCCGGCGTCGGGCCCGCCACGATGAAGGTTGCAGCCGAGGAGTGTGACGGGGTCATGCTGCATGGGTTCTGCACGCGCCGATACGTGGAGGAAGCGGTGATGCCGCGCCTCGAGACGGGCCTGGCCGCCGCCGGGCGCGCGCGCGAGGACTTCGAGATCTCCGGCGGTGGGTTCGTCGCCACGGGCAAAGACGATGCTGCCGTTGCGGAGATGTTCGAGTGGGTCCGAACCCGCGTGGGCTTTTACGGTTCCACCCCCTCCTACTGGCCCGTATTCGAGGTGCACGGGCTCGAGGATCTCGGCCACAAGCTGAACGACATGTCCAAGCTCGGCCAGTGGGATGCCATGGCCGGAGAAATATCTGACGACGTGGTCCGGCTCTTCGCCGCGGTGGGCCGTTTCGACGAGATCGCTGGTGCCATCGAGGAGCGCTTCGGCGGCGCCGTGGACGTGGTTGCCCTGCCCGCCTCAGCCCCGCCCGACCTGCTCGAGGACATCGCCCGGATCGCTTGCTGAGTCCCCCTCAGGAGCCGCCGGATCCGGTTCAGGACTCGCCTTTGCGTTCCAGGTGCACGGCGTTCTCCAGGACCCTGTCGGCCAGCCGCGCGAACGGCAGGGATTGCAGCCATACCCGTCCATGCCCCTCCAGAGTGGCAAGAAACAGGCCCTCGCCACCGAACATCATGGATTTCAGGCCGCCGGCAAGCTGGATGTCGTAGTCGATGCCCGGCTCGAAGCCGACGATGCAGCCGGTGTCCACGCGAAGCTTCTCGCCCTCGAGACGTTTTTCTAGCACGGTTCCCCCGGCGTGAATGAACGCCGTGCCGTCACCGGCCAGACGCTGAAGGATAAAGCCCTCGCCACCGAAGAAGCCCGCACCAAGACGCTTGCTGAACGCCACGGACACGGAGGTGCCCATCGCCGCGCAGAGAAAAGCGTCCTTCTGACAGACGATCTCGCCACCTGCCTGTGCCAGATCCACCGCGACCACCTGCCCGGGATACGGAGCCGCAAAGCCCATCTGCCGCGGGCCGTCGGCTTCGTTGGTGAAGTGCGTCATGAACAGCGACTCGCTGCCGAGCAGCCGTTTGGCCGCACCGAAGAGTTTACCCACCACCCCGCTGGCCGACCCGTCCCCGAGCCGTGCCTCGTAGGCAATGCCCTCGCTCAGATACATCATGGTGCCCGCTTCGGCGACCACAGACTCCCCGGGATCGAGTTCTACTTCGAGGTACTGCATGGATTCACCGCAAATCCGGTAGTCGATCTCGTGCGCCATCGCGCGGTCCTCCTCGTTCTCAAGCCCCGACCTGCACCTTCTGGCCCCCGGCGACGCCAAAAGGTCTAGTTGAAAAAACACCCGCAGCGCGATAATTATTGCCATGTGAGGGGATGGCTGGCAAAGAACCGGCCGCCGAGCAGGGGGCATGACGTCGTGAAAACAAAGATCTTCGATCGGTTTCTCACCAACGGGACGCTGGCCATCGTCGACGCCGATGGTTCAAGCCGTCAGTTCGGCTGCGGCGCTCCGTTCGCCACCATGCGCTTGAACCGGCGCGGGACGTTGACCCGGATTCTGCGCAATCCCGAGCTCAACCTGGGCGAGACCTACCTGGCAGGCGAGTGGGACGTCATCGAGGGCTCTCTGCACGATCTGCTCACCATTTTGCGCACGAATCTCGAGCGTCACGCCGGTCGATCGCGGCTTGCCCGGGCGCTCGCGCTCATGCTCGTCCCCTGGAACCACGTGGCCGCCAGCCACCGCAACGTCCGCCATCACTACGATCTGGACGAGACGCTCTTTCGCGCGTGCCTGGACACCAACATGCACTACTCGTGCGCGTACTACCGCGAAGCGAACATGAGCCTGGAGGAGGCACAGCAGGCCAAGTGCGACCACATCGCGGCCAAGCTCTGCCTGCGCCCCGGCATGCGCGTTCTCGACGTTGGCTGCGGCTGGGGCAGCCTGGCGATGGAACTCGCCGAGCGGCACGACGTAACGGTGATGGGGGTTACCCTCTCGCCGGAGCAGCTGCGTGTGGCCCGGAGCACGGCCCGCCTGCGGGGCCTCGACAATCACGTGCGCTTCGAGCTTCAGGATTACCGGCAGGTAGAGGAGAGCTTTGACAGGATCGTCTCCGTCGGCATGTTCGAGCACGTCGGCCGTCGCCACTACGACGAGTTCTTCGGCAAGGTCGAAGCGCTGCTCGCAGACGACGGCGTTGCGCTGCTGCACACCATCGGGGCGTCCAGCCCGCCCAGCGTGGTGAACCCGTGGATCGAGCGCCACATTTTTCCCGGCGGCTACATCCCTTCACTCTCCGACGTGGCGCCAGCCGTGGAGCGCAGCGGGCTGATCACCGCCGACGTGGAGGTCCTTCGTCATCACTACGCGCTGACGCTCCAGGAGTGGAACCGCCGGTTCCAGCAAAGGCGCGCCGAGTTCGCTCAGAGCAAAGGCGAGGCGTTCTGCCGCATGTGGGAGTTTTACCTTCTCGCGTGCCAGACCGCCTTCGAGGTATCGGATCTGGTGGTTCACCACTGGCAGCTGGCCAAGCGCAACTTGAGCGTGCCCACCACGCGCAACTATCTGTACGAGACGCAGCCGTACGTGAAGATCCCCGGGGAAACCGCGGCCGAAGAGATCACCCTCAGGCAGCATCAGGGCTGATCGGCCAGGCAGGCAACGGCGCCAAGCAGACCCGGAAACTCATCCTCGATGACGTAGAGCGGCAGCCGCGCTGCGTAGTCGGCCAACACGCCGCGTTCCTCGAAGCGCCTGCGCAGGGGGCTGGACTCCGCGAACTCGACGAGCTTGGGCACGATGCCGCCGCCGATGAATACGCCGCCTTCCGCACAGACGGTGAGCGCGAGGTTCCCCGCCGCGGCGCCGAGAAAGCCGAAGAACATTTCCAGCACCTGATGGCAGATCGGGTCCTCCACCACCAGCCCCTGCCTGCTGATCTCCTCGGGAGCCAGCGCTTCCTCCGGCACTCCCCAGATGGCGCATAGCGCGCAGTAGAGGTTCACCAGGCCGGGTCCTGACAGCACGCTCTCCCAGCTGACGTGGGGGAGCCTTGCGGCAAGCACCTGCAGCACCTCCTGCTCCAGGGGAGAGCCGGGCGCGAGGTCGGCGTGCCCGCCCTCGGACGGAAGCACCAGGGGCGGACCTTCCCGGGTCGGCGCCAGCACGGCCATCCCCAACCCGCTGCCGGGTCCAAGCAGCGCCCTGACGCCCTCGTCGGGCTCGCCCGGTCCGATCTGACGCAGGTGGCGCAGGAACGGGATGCCCCGAGCCATGGCGTAGAAATCGTTGACCACACGGGCGGGACAGCCGAGCTCGGCACCCAGCGCGTCCCCCGAAACGGCCAGCGACACGTTCGTCAGGCTGCCCTGATTGGCGTGAACGGGGCCCGCCATGGCGATGCAGCACCCGTCCAACGCCTGGCCGTCGAAAGCCGAACGCGCGGCTTCGGCGAGACCGGCCACGTTCCTGAGCGAGGCCGTCTGCGAAATCAGCACGGGGGACGTGAGCCGCGTTCCGTCGGTTAACGCCAGGCGGGCATTGGTGCCACCGATGTCCGCGACCAGATACGCTCCGTCCGCCATCAGCGAGGCAGCACCTTGAGATCCTGCAGGGCGGCAAGCTGGTTGCGGAACATCTGCTCGGTGTCTATGCATTCGTGGAAGCCGAGCTGGCGAATCTTGATTGTGCTCAGCAGCGTGCTCCGCGCCCCGCCGCCATAGCCGAATACCGCGTCGGCGAACTGCCATGAATCGCCCACCAGCTCGGCCATGGCCATGGACTTAAGCCCGTGCCGTCCGACCACCTCGTCCCAGACACCGGAGAGTTCCGGCATGCTGATCGCGAGCCGCATGGGGTCCGCTTCGCCGGTGGGCATTTGAAAAATCTCACCGAACGCGGGCCACAGGGAGACCCAATCGAGCACGTCGCCGTTGGTGACGTTGAGGATCTCGTTGGCGCAGGCGGGTTCGCGCCCGGCCCAGATGATCGCGCGGGCCAGCAGGTCGGCGTCCGTGGCCTCGGTAACGAAACCGCCGCCACCCGGAAAGCAAAGCGGCTTGCCGAGCTGGCGCATCACGGCGGCGTAAACACCGATGGCCGCCACCATGTTCATGGGGCTGCCGAGCGCTACGCCGCAGACGATCTGTGGGCGGACGATGCTGAAGGCCCAGGACGATCCGGCCTGGCGGCTGCGCATCAGGTCTTCCTGCTCCCAGTAGAAGTTCTCGCCCGGGTGCCGGGGCGCCGACTCCTTCCCCGGCAACGCCATGGGCGCGAGATGAGCGCCGTAGGCTTTGGTCCCCTGCAGCAGCGTGAAGTGCTCCCGTGGCTGCACGAACTCCAGCAGGTTGGCGAGCATCCGCGCGTTGGTTTCGATCTGGACGGGGTCCCGCCAGCCCGATATCAGATCCGGCATTTCCTGAAGAGCGGCGTAGACGATGTGGGTAACGCCTTGCGTCTGCGCGGCGCCCAACGCCGCGTGGCACGCATCGCGGTCCGTCAGATCGCAGGGGATCCAGCGCGCCCGGGTGGGAAAGTCCGGCTGCCGACGGGAAAGCCCGATGACCTCTGCTCGATCTTCAGCCTCCAGAGCCGACAGCACGGCGCGGCCGACGAGCCCCCGGGCCCCCACGACCAGATATCTGCGATCCTCCATGCCGCCATTGTCCGCATGCCACCCATCCGGTTCAATTGCCAGGCCACCAACTCGGCCCGCTATAATCCGGTTCCCCCGAAGCCAGGATTGATTCATGACGGTCAGCGCCGGACTCGGCATCGCGAATTTTCCGTTCCAGGACGGGCCAGACTTCTGGCGCTGGGTAGATCTGTGCGACGCCGGGGGGGTGGATTCAATCTGGCAGAGCGATCGGATCATCAGTCGCGACCCGCAGCTGGAATGCATGAGCGTCATGGCCGCGCTGGCCGGCGGCAGCCGGCGCCTGAAGTTCGGCATGAACGTAGCGAGCCTGGCGCTGCGCGACCCCGTGCTCACCGCCAAGGCCTGCGCCACCATCGACGTGCTCAGCGACGGGCGGCTCCTCCCCGCGTTCGGCGTGGGCAGCGCTCTGTCCAGAGATTTCACCGCCACGGGCACACCCACCCGCGGTCGCGGGAAACGCACGGCGGAGGGTCTGGAAATCATGGCCAGGCTATGGTCCGAGGAAAGCGTGAGCTTCCATGGGGAGTTCTACCAGCTGGACGACGCCAGCATCTCGCCCCGGCCCGTTCAGCAGCCGCTGCCGCTCTGGGTGGGGGGCTCCGCGAAACAGGCCATTGAACGAACCGCCCGCTGGGGCACCGGCTGGCAGGCCGGTATCGAGTCCGCGGAGGAGGTCGCGCCCGTCATCGCCGCCATCAAGGCAGAGGCGGCGCAGCTCGGCCGGTCCATCGACGAGGATCACTTCGGCGCGGGTTTCGGTTTTCGTTTCGGCTCACCGGACGAGCCGATCTGCACGCGGTATCTGGAGCTGCTGCGCAAGCGCCTGGGACGCGAACCCAAGGGCTTTCTCGCGGTGGGCGGGGTCCCGGAGATCATGGGGCTGCTCCACGAGTTTCGGGACGCCGGCGTGCACAAATTCATCCTGCGCCCGGTAGCCACGGATGGTGAGGACTTCGTCGACCAGACCAGGCGATTCATCGAGCACCTGCTGCCGGAAGTCTCGGCGCTAAACGGTTAGGTCGGTTTCCTCGCCCACCGCAATCGGCCGCGCCGCGCCCGCCTTCCGAGCCTAGAAAATCCCAGTGGATAACCCAGGTAAAGCCCGCCACAATGAGCCGGCGGGGGGAAATCAATGGCTGGAATACTGGCAGGTCTCGGCAGCACCAAGGCAAGTGGCGGGGCCGGGTTCTGCTTACCGCCGAGTGCTCTCCCCATCAACCAATCGGGAGATCAAGAATGAAAAAGATACTAGGTGCAATGATGGTTGCCCTGTGCGCTGCTTCCGGAGCGTATGCCCAGGAGCAGCA
>DATCZA010000002.1:0-2270 GCA_036526135.1 Pseudomonadales bacterium
ATGTTGAAGACATGGTAGCAGAGCTGGCGGTAGCTGCGGGGACGGCCGGGGAGGACTATGTCGAGCTTCTCCTCCGGAATCTGCGCCAGATAGCGGTGGGCGGCGTCGAGAATGGTGAGCACCCGGTCCACCATCTGGGCCGGCGCCAGCATCTTGTGGGCGCGGTAGTCGAAGCCCGCCACCCGCGCCACGTCGCGGAACACGGCGCCGTTGGCCCAATCCTTGCCCTTGGCGACGATCGGTACCAGCCGGACGCCGAGCGCCTCCAGCTCCTTGAAGGCCTCGGGATCGTCGAGCACGTTGCGCGAGCGGAACGGCACCCCGTGATCCAGCAGGAACTCCTTCGTCTTCAGGCAACTGGAGCAGCCGGGCTGCCAGTAGACATTGATGGTCTCGGCGGTCGTGTCGGCGGTAGCGGCGTCGGCCATGTGATCCTCCCGGAGTTTCTCCACGAGATTATAGGCGGTTTACTTCGTCCCGAACAGCCGATCCCCCGCGTCGCCGAGACCCGGCACGATGTAGCCGTGGTCGTTCAGGTGGTCGTCGAGCGCGCCGGTGTAGACTGGCACGTCCGGATGGGTCTTGCGGAAGGTCGCGACGCCCTCGGGGGCCGCGATCAGGGCCAGGAAGCGCACGTCGCGAGCGCCCTCGGCCTTGACCTTGGCAACCGCGTCGGCCGCCGAGCCTCCCGTCGCCAGCATCGGGTCCACCACGATCACCGTGCGCGCGCCGATATCCTCGGGCAGCTTGCAGTAATAGGTGACCGGCTGCAGCGTCGCCGGGTCGCGGTAGAGCCCCACATGCCCGACCCGGGCCGAGGGGACCAGCTCCAGCAGCCCCTGCAACAAGCCATCGCCGGCACGCAGCACCGAAACGAAGCAGAGCTTCTTGCCCGCCAGCTTGCGCGCGATCATCGGGCAGACCGGGGTCTCGATGGCGACCTCCTCGAGCTCGAGGTCGCGCAGCGCCTCGTAGGCCATCAGCATCGAGATCTCGCGCAACAGCCTGCGGAACACGGCGGTCGGCGTACTCTTGTCGCGGATCAGCGTCATCTTGTGCTCGACCAGCGGGTGATCGATGACCGTGAGGCCGTCCATCGGTTTCGGGGCCATGTTACCTCCATGGGCGCTGCCAGCTTTCCGGCGGACGATACAGCCTGAGGCGGGCGCCGCAAGCCCGCAGACGCGGATTGCCTCAGGCCCCGGGCCGGGTCGCCGTCTGGATCTCGATCTGATAGCCCTCCGGGTCCTCGAAGACGAAGGCGCGGATGCCGAGCTGGTCGTTGGAGAAAAGCTTCGAGAGGCCCGCCACGCCGCGCGCCCGGGCATAACCGTACCAGGCCTCCACATCGGGCACGCGGATGCAGAGCTGCACCGGCTTCTCCGGCGCGGCGCGGTGCATGCCACGCGCCTCGTCCACCAGGCCCAGATGCGCCTGACCGCCGATCCGGTAGATCTTCGACCAGCCCTGGTCGATCACCAGCCGGAATCCCATCACCTCCTCGTAGAACCGCATCGCGGCGGCGAGGTCGCGGTAGTAGAAGAATGTGATGGCGAGCTGGACGGCGCCGCCATCGGGGGGTGTCCGGTCATCCGGCATCTGCAGTCTCCCGACGGTTTCGCGCAGACCACCATATTCCGGCGGCTTTGCCCAGCCCGCAGGCACCGGCGTGGGCGTGGCTGCGGGATTGCGGGCGGCTCCGCGCTGGTGTATCGAGGCGGCCAGATGCGGGTGTAGCTCAATGGTAGAGCAGAAGCCTTCCAAGCTTACGACGTGGGTTCGATTCCCATCACCCGCTCCATCCCCCTGGCCCAACCGATTTTCCGACTTGAAGTGCGCGCGGCGAGGCGGTATCCGGGCGCCCGGAGAGCCCCTGCCCACGGCGTGATGGGGCGTCGTAACCTTAATGTTGGGAACGGACCATGGCGAAGGCGAAATTCGAGCGGACGAAGCCGCATGTTAACGTTGGGACGATTGGTCATGTTGACCATGGGACGACGACGCTGACGGCAGCGATCACGAAGCAGTTCGGCGAGTTCAAGGCGTATGACCAGATTGACGCTGCGCCGGAGGAGAAGGCGCGCGGGATCACGATCTCGACGGCGCATGTGGAGTACGAGACCGAAGCCCGGCACTACGCGCATGTGGACTGCCCTGGCCATGCGGACTACGTGAAGAACATGATCACGGGTGCGGCGCAGATGGACGGCGGCATCCTGGTCTGCTCGGCGGCGGACGGCCCGATGCCGCAGACCCGCGAGCACATCCTT
>DATCZA010000003.1:0-16216 GCA_036526135.1 Pseudomonadales bacterium
CCGCGACGGATCGTCGTTCAGGATCAGAAGGTCGGCCACCTTTCCCGGTGCGATGGTCCCGATGCCCTCGAAGCCCGTCATCTCGCCACCGTGCAACGTGCTCCATTTGATCAGCTCCAGCGGCGGGATGCCGGCGTGCTCGGCGTAGCAGACGAGCTCCTGGGCGTAATCGCCGTGCGGTATCTGCCAGATGCCGAAGTCGTCGCCGGGCACGAGCTTCACGCCGGCATCCACCAGGCGGGGCAACAGTCTGCACAGGCTCTCAAAGTCCTTGAGGTCCTCGCTGAAACCGAACGTGTTGCCCCCCAGCTCGGCTGCCTTGAGCAGCACGTAGCCGCTGGGCAACACGAAAGCGTCGTGCTCCAGGTAGGCCGCTATGCATTCTTCGTCCGCCTCGTCGCCGTGATCGATGATGGTGACCCCGGCACGCAGGCAATCGAGTATCTGCTGCTTGCCGGCGACGTGAGCTCGGACCCTGGCGCCGTAGTCGCCGGCGACCTCCACCACGGCTTTGACCTCCTCGGCGCTCATGCACATGCCCGCCGGCGCGCCGTGGCCGCCGCTGGCGAAGATCTTGACGATCTTCACACCGCGTTCGAGGTCGAACAGCACGCCTTTTCTGAACCCTTCCGGGCCTTGGGCCATGCACGTCTCCTCGTTCTCCATGGCGCTGTCAGCACTCATGGCGGGCATGTAGTTGCGGCTGCAGGGCACCAGCCGCGGGCCGACCACCTCGCCCGCGTCGATGGCCTGGGCGAGCTCGACGTCGATGTTGTAGTGGGTGCCCGCGCTGATCAGGCTGGTGTAGCCGCACTTGAGCGCAATCTGCACGTTGCCGAGCGCGAAAAATGCCTGCTCCACGGCGGTGGCCGTCTGGCTGCCGCCCTCTTCGCCGTAGCCGCGATACGCGGCGTGATAGTGGCCCATGACCAGCCCGGGCATGAGCGTGCGACCCTCGAGGTCGATCAGCTCGTCGTGTGCGGTGATCGCCGCGGACTCCGCGGCGCCGACGGCAAGGATGTGCCCGTCTTCCACGATCACCGAGGATCCGGGTCTGGCGGCGTGCTCACCGTCGAGCAGGTTCGCATTGCTGTACAGAACTCGTGGCATGTTGTCCCTCCCGTGGCGGAGATGGTCGGTGCAACGGCCGATGGGTGATGAGCCTCGGCACGACTTGCCCCCAACACCCAACAGTATCACTGGCCCGGACCAGACGCATCCGGAGATCGCCTGTGAGTTCGGCGTGTTCGCCGGATGACTTTGGGGAACACTCCAACCGGTGAGAGTCGGGTGCACGGCAGCGGCGCTGGCCGGGTTCGCTATACTTGCCTGATCGGGTTTTGGGGGTGTGAGTCATGGATCTTGGGCTCGAAGGAAAGAAAGTCATCATCACCGGCGGCTCGCGGGGGCTGGGTCGCGCCATTGGGGAGACGTTCCTGCGCGAAGGAGCCGTCGTGTCGTTCTGTTCCCGCACCGGGCGTATCGAACCCGAGGATGAAGATCCGCGCCTTGGCGGGGAGGTCCGGACGGACGGCGTCGAGCAGGCGGCAGAGAAATTGGCTGCCCTTGGCGAGGTGTACGGGTCCGTCGTGGACGCCGCCGACCGCGAGCAGCTCGCGCGCTGGGTGAACGAAGCGGCCGAGACCATGGGCGGCATCGACGTGGTGGTTTCGAACACCAGCGCGCTCGGGGGGCAACCGCGTTCGCCGGAAGGATGGCAGCGGCAGTTCGACGTGGACATCATGTCCGCGGTAACGCTGTGGGACAACGCCTACCCGTTCCTCAAGGCTTCAGGAGCGGGCGCGTTCGTGCAGGTCTCGACGATTACCGCCGTGGACTACCACGCTTACGGGCAGGCGTGTCAGAGCTACGGCGCTTTCAAGGGAGCGCTGGTCAATTACGTGTGCCAGCTTGCCTACGAGTACATGAGCGAAGGCATCCGCGCCAACTGCGTATCCCCGGGGCCGATCTTCGTCACCGGCGGTTCCTGGGACAAGATTCAGCGGGCCCTGCCCGAGTATTACGAGGAGAACGTGGCGCGTCAGCCCGCGGGTCGGCTGGGCAGGCCGGAGGAGGTGGCCGACGTGGTGGCCTTCCTGGCCAGCCCCAGGGCGTCCTGGGTCACGGGGGAGAACATCGTCGTGGACGGTGCCTTCACCAAGTACATCAAGTATTAGCCGTTCGCAGTGCAGTCCGCACAACCCGATGGGCAGGTCCTGGTCGCAGACGCGCGCGCTGCGTCCGAGGTGCTCCACGAGGTGCTTGCCGACACCGCCGCGGCCTTTCCCGGCGCCCTGGGTCCGATGGGGTTTCCCGCGGATCCCAAGGCATTCCGTTCCACGTATCCCGAGGTGATGCCCCGTTTCGAGGCGGCCCGTCTGGCCAGCGGCGATCGCCTTGCCATGGCACGCCACGCGGTCGGCGCCCTGCAACGGCGGCTGGTCTGGCAGGATGCCGGCGGTAGCCGGCCCCTGGCCGACGCGCTGGCGGAGCCGGCTGCGCCGCTCGAGCTCCTGCAGACCGACTTTCCGGGGGAGCCCGGCTGGCGGCCGAGCGTGGTGTATCGGGGAGAGCGTTGGGAAGCCGATCGGCTCGCCGATTTCGGCGCGGAGCTGCTTGGCCGCGGCGTCGTGACCGCGCAGGCGTCCCAAGCCCTCGCCTGGCTGGCTGACAACGTGCTGGATGCCGGAGTGCTGAGGCTGACAGGACGCAAGATCGCGGTTCTCGGCGGCGGCGCTGAGATGGCGCCCACGCGGCTTTGGCTCGAGGCAGGGGCCGACGTGCTCTGGCTCGACGTGGCGCCCCCGCCGCCGAGCTGGCAGGACGCGTCGGCCATGTCCGGTCGACTGTACTGGCCGGCCGGAAACGCCGATCTGCTCGCTCAACCTCGTGAAATCCTCGCTACGCTGATCGAGTTTGCCGCCGGCAGGCCCCTCGACCTCGGCCTGTACGCCTATGCCCCGGGGCGGGCGCGGGAACTGCGACTCACGGGGGTCATGAACGAGCTGGTGAACGCGATGCCGCCGGAGCTGGTGGGCAGCATCACCGTTCTGGTCTCGCCGACCACGCCGACCGGCCTCGCCGAGCCAGACCTAGCCGCCATGCGCGCGCGCAGGGAAGCCCGCCCCGGCTGGGAAGCCGCGCTCGACAATCTCGGCCTGCTGGGAAGAGGGGGAGGCTGCGCCACCATGGGAGAAGTTGCGGCAACCCGCACGGTGGTGGGCATTCAGGGAGCCAGCTATCAGGCGGCCCAGTACCTGGGCAAGGTGCTCGTGGCGGAATGCTGGGCCGAGGAAGGCCCGCTGGGCAGCGCTCACCCCGCACCGTTTCGGGTGTCCGCCAACACCGCGGCGATCACGCGCACGCGCTCCCTGGGTCACCCGGTCTTTGCCGCGGCGTTTGGCGGGGCGGCGGCATTCGGCGTGGAGACGCTGACTCCCCGCCAGTCGCGGCGCATCAACGGGCTTCTGGCCCTTTGCGACTGGCTGCGCCCGGACCGGCCCGTGCCCGGCACCGTTCGGGTGCACGGCGGCATCCACACGCTGCCGTATCCGTTGGAGTCGGCGCTGCGCATCGCGGCCGCCATCGGCTTTGCGCGCTCGCCTCGGCTGCTGCGAGGCCTGTTCGGGAAGTGATCGGCTCGGGGCTCGATGTTCCGGTCTCGGGCCGTTGGGGTCGGGGAGCGGCAGCTCAGGGATCCGTCTTGAGCTGGTAGGTGTCGCCCCAGCTGGCGATTTTCCCGGCGGTGGGTTCCGGCCAGTGGGTGCCGATCACCAGGGTAGGGCCGTCGGCCAGCTCGGCAAAGACCCGCTCTCTCGTGCTCACGGAATCTGAAGGGTCGTAGTCGGTCGTCACGGACCATTCCGGATGGGCGAGCTGACAGGGGTGGTGGATGAAATCGCCGGTGATCAGGGCGGACTCGCCGCGGGAGGCGATGTGCACGCTGACGTGGCCGATGGTATGGCCGGGCGTCGGCATCAACCGCACCTCTTCGCACAGGCGATGGTCGGCATCCACCAGATCTATCAGGCCGGCGTCCACCACCGGGCGGATGGAGTCCGCCATCACGGCTCGGTTCATGTCGCGAAGCCAGGGCTCGACGTCTTCCGCTTCTGCTTCCTGGGCCACGTAGGCGAACTCGCTGCGTTCGAGCAGGTAGCGGGCGTTGGGGAAGGTCGGCACCCACTGGCCCCCTTCGAGCATGGTGTTCCAACCCACGTGATCCAGGTGAAGATGCGTGCAGAGCACCGTATCGATCGACTCTCGCGGGTAGCCTGCCGAGGCCAGATCTTCCAGGAAGCCGGTCTGCAGCATGTGCCAGTCGGGGAACACGTCCCTCGGTTTGTCGTTGCCGACACAGGTGTCGACGATGATCTTCCTTGCTCCGGTATCGATGACCAGCGCGTGAATGCTGAATCTCAGAACGCCCTCAGGGGTAATGAAATGCGGCCGCAGCCACTCGATGGGCAGGACGGCTTCCGGCGTCGCATCGGGCAGGAAAGCGTCCAACCCGGTGAACACCAGCTCAACGATCTGGGTGACCTTGACGTCTCCGACCTGCCACGTCTGCACTGGGCGTTTCCTTGATCCGTGGCCATCGCGCTTCAGACGGAGAGATTAGAACATGGCTGGTTGGCCGGTGCTCGGCTTGCGCCGTGCCTGCATCGCTGATAGTTTCCGCCCCGCACTCCCGTTGATGTCAGGAACGGCTTTCTTGCCGATGACGCGCCTACGATCGGTTCTGCTGGTGCTGACGCTGCTCGTCTTCTCGAGCCAGAGCATCGCGCACGATCATTTGTCCGATGATCTCGAGATGGATCCCTCGTGCCTCGTCTGCAGCTACTCAGACTCGGTGCCCCTGACGGGTCCGGTCTCCCTGACACCGCTTTGGGCAGACCCGGCGGGGGCCAAGGCGTGGCCTCCGGCTTTGGGCCCGACGCCCCGCGATTGCCCCAAGGACTACCTGAGCCGCGGCCCGCCCTTTTCCCGCTGATTCCAGCACGCATTCAGATGAGTTGATGCCGCAGCCTGCTTTCGTCGGGCGAGCGCCAATCGATGGGAACAGGACATGCAGAGATTGTTTTTCGGGCTGTGTAGTTGCTTCGCCGCCGCGTCGGGGCAGGCACAGCCATCATCATCGGAGCCGATCGAAGAGGTCGTCGTGATCGCTCACCCTCTCTCCGGTGAGGGCCTCGCTCAGGCTGCAACCGTGCTGGAAGGGCGCGAGCTCGACCGCAAGCGCGCTTCCACCGTCGGCGAGACGCTCGGCCGGGAGGCAGGCATTCACTCCGCTCAGTTTGGCAAAGCCGTGGGTCGTCCGGTCATTCACGGGCTGGGCGGCGCGCGGGTTCGCGTGATGGAGGACCGCATAGACGCCATGGACGTGTCGGTGACCAGCGCCGATCACGCGGTCACGGTGGAACCGTTCGTTGCTGACCGCGTGGAGGTTCTGAAGGGATCCAGCGCGCTGCTCTACGGCTCTGGCGCCATTGGCGGCGTGGTGGACGTTCACACGGGCCGCATTCCCCACGAGGTGCCGGACCGGCCGTTGACCGGCGGGATCGAAACCCGCTTCGACAGCAACAACGACGGCAACGCCACCAGCGGCAAGCTCGACGGCGCCGTGGGTGATTTCGCCTGGCACGTCGATGGTACCTGGAAGGACGGCGACGACTACGAGATCCCGGGCTTTGCGGAGTCCGAAGGTCTGCGTGCGCTGAAATCGGCGGCGACGAGCGGGTCGCTGGGGGAAGAGGACGAGGCCCATGACAGGCTGCCGGGCAGCGCGTTCGATTCGGAATCCTATGCGGTTGGTCTTTCCCGGGTGGGTGAGTGGGGCTTCCTCGGCGGGTCCGTGAGCCGGCTCGAAGCCGATTACGGCCTGCCTGGGGGGCACGGCCACGCCGAAGATGGCGATGCGGGCGGGGGTCTCGGGGACGATCACGGGGACACGCCCACCCTGGCCCTGAAGCAGACGCGTACCGACTTCGAGCTTGGCATCCTGGATCCGTTCGGGTCGTTTACCAGCGCCAATTTGCGGCTGGGAATCAACGACTACGAGCACGCAGAGATCGAACCGGACGGCGCGGTGGCAACGGAGTTCGCCAACGAGGCCTGGGAGCTTCGGGCCGAGCTGGTATACGAGCTCGAGGCCTGGCGCGGGGCGCTCGGGCTGCAGCACTCAGACCGTGATTTCTCCGCCATCGGGGAAGAGGCCTACGTGCCTCCGGTGCAGACGACCGACAGCGGCCTGTTCTGGGTTGCTGAGCGGGACTTTGGAGGTTTCGACCTGGAAGCGGGCGCGCGCATCGGCCGGCTGGAGCATGAGCCGCTGGGCGCGCCGAGCGAGCGGTTCACTACTTACGGGCTCTCCCTTGGTGCCGTGGTGCCCCTCGGGGCGGGATGGCGCCTCGGTCTTCTGGGTGACCTCTCTTCCCGGGCGCCCGTTGCCGAGGAGCTCTATTCCGATGGGCCTCACCTTGCAACCCGCGCTTTCGAGATCGGGGACCCGGCACTGGACTCCGAGAAGGCTTTCAACCTGTCGGCGACCCTGGAATTCGAAGGCGAGCGCTGGTCGTTGGCCGGAACCGTTTACTACACCGGTTTTTCGGACTTCATCTATCAGCAGGCGACGGGAGGCGTGGAGGACGGCCTGCCGGTCTACGTCTACCGGCAGGAGGATGCGCGCTTCGTGGGCGTGGACGCCTCGGTTGAGTGGCGGGCCGCTGCCTGGGAAGGAGGCGATCTCCGCCTTCGGGGGCTGTTCGACCTCGTCGATGCCAAGCTCGACGTCAGCGGCAACGACAACCTGCCCCGCATACCCCCGATGCGTTACGGCGTCGGCGCCCAGATGTCGTTCGGGCCTGTCACGGCCTCGCTGGATTATCTCAGGGTCGAGGATCAGGACGACGCGGCGCCGGGGGAGCTGCCAACCCAGGGGTACGACGACCTTCAGGCATACCTAGGTGTGGAGTTGCCTTTCGCGGCCGATCATCGCCTGACGATGTTCGTCTCCGGCAGAAACCTGACCGATGACGAGCAGCGTCTGCACACCTCGTTCATCAAAGACTTCGCCCCGGCGCCCGGCCGTACCATCGAAGCCGGGCTGCGTTACCTGTTCTGACGGGCTTCTCACATCACCCCATAAGCCAGCATGGCCGCCGCCACCTTCCGGAAGCCGGCAATGTTCGCGCCCTTGAGGTAGTTCACGTAGTCGCCTTCGTCGCCATGCTCCACGCAGTGACCGTGAATTTCTTTGATGATCTGGCGCAGGCGCGTGTCGACTTCCTCGCGCGTCCAGCCCAGACGCACGCTGTTCTGACTCATCTCCAGCCCGGACACGCCGACTCCGCCCGCGTTCGCCGCCTTGGAGGGCGCGAGCAGAGTTCGGGCGCTGGTGAAGACCTCCAGCGCTTCGGGCACGGTAGGCATGTTGGCGCCCTCGACCACCGCGCAGCAGCCGTTGGCAACGAGGGTCTCGGCATCCTCTTTGCCGATCTCGTTCTGGGTCGCGCAGGGAAATGCGAGCTCGCAGGGCACGGCCCAGGGCCGTTTGCCTTCTTGGAACTCGACGCCGAACTCGTCCGCGTACTCGCTCACGCGACCGCGGCGGACGGTTTTGAGATCCAGAATCCAGGCGAGCTTGTCCGCATCGATCCCGTCCGGGTCGTGAATGAATCCTGATGAGTCGGACATGGTGACCACCCTGGCGCCGAGCTCGTTTAGCTTCTCCACGGTGTAGATGGCCACGTTGCCGGAGCCGGATACGGCACACGTTCTGCCCTCGAGGCTCTCCCCTCGATGGGCGAGCATGTTCTCCATCATGTAGACCACGCCGTAGCCGGTGGCTTCGGTGCGGATGTGGCTCCCACCGAACTCGAGCGCCTTGCCGGTCAGCACGCCCTCGAAGCGGTTGGCCAGCCGCTTGTACTGACCGAACAGGTAGCCGACCTCCCGGGACCCGACCCCGATGTCTCCGGCAGGCACGTCGGTAAAAGGCCCGATGTGTCGGTACAGCTCCGTCATGAACGCCTGACAGAACCGCATGACTTCCGAGTCGGACTTTCCCTTTACGTCGAAGTCCGCGCCGCCCTTGGCACCCCCCAGGGGCAGACCGGTGAGGCTGTTCTTGAAGGTTTGCTCGAAGGCGAGAAACTTGAGGATGCTCTGGTTGACCGACGGGTCGAAGCGGATGCCGCCCTTGTAAGGTCCAATGGCGTTGTTGCACTGAACCCGATAGCCGCGGTTCACCCTCACGTTCCCGGCGTCGTCCTCCCAGACGACTCTGAAGGAGACGATGCGATCCGGTTCCGTCATGCGCTCGAAGATCCGCTTTGCTGTGTAGGCGGGCTTGTCAGCAATATACGGCAGGATGTCTATGGCCACTTCCTGCACTGCCTGGTGAAACTCGGACTCGCCCGGGTTGCGGCGGCGCAGGCCCCTCATGAACTGGTCCAGATCGGGAGCGGTGATTGTCATGGCGCTTCTTCTGACCTCGACAAGCCCATCAAACCGACCCGAAATCGCTGGCGCTGTGACGCTCTGGCATCTGGGTCTCCTCCGACCCCCAGACCTTGTTGACCCGGCGGCCGCGCTGAACGGCGGGGCGCTCCTCGATCTCCTTGGCCCAGCGAATCACGTGCTCGTAGGACGTGACGTCGAGAAACTCGGCGGCGTCGTAGATGTTGTGCAGCACCACGGCGCCGTACCAGGGATAGGTGGCCATGTCGGCGATGGTGTACTCGTCGCCGATCAGATAGCGGCGCTGCGCCAGGTTCTGATCGAGCACGTCCAGCTGGCGCTTGACCTCCATGGTGTAGCGGTTGATCGGGTACTCGAATTTCTCCGGCGCGTAGGCGTAGAAGTGGCCGAAACCTCCGCCCAGGTAGGGCGCGCTGCCCATCTGCCAGAACAGCCAGGAGAAGCACTCGCCCCGGGAGGAGAGGTCCTCGGGCAGGAAAGCGCCGAACTTTTCTGCTAGGTAGAGCAGGATGGCGGCAGACTCGAATACCCGTGTGGGCGTCTCGGTGCTGCGATCGAGCAGGGCGGGGATCTTGGAATTGGGGTTGATCGCCACGAACCCGCTTCCGAACTGTTCCCCGTCGCCGATGTTGATCAGCCAGGCATCGTACTCCGCGTCGGTTTTGCCGAGATCGAGGAGTTCCTCCAGCATCACGGTGACCTTCACGCCGTTCGGTGTCGCCAGGGAGTAGAGCTGCAGCGGATGCTCCCCGACCGGCAGCTCCTTGTCGTGCGTCGCGCCAGCAGTTGGCCGGTTGATGTTGGCGAAGCGTCCACCGCTCTCGGTGTCCCACTTCCAGACTTTCGGCGGGACGTAGGCGGATGATTTTGTCACGGTGTTACCCCCGATTGATTGTGTGTCACGTCACGTGGTGGCCCCCCGGACGGGTGCTCAATGTACCAGACTTTCACACCTGGCCTGCCACCGGCCGCGTTTCGTGCTAACTTGATCGGTCAAGGCCTGCGCAGGCCGCAGAACACGGGTGGCAGGGCCAAATGGCCGAGCAGCAACACCAGGCGGGCAAGCTGGATGTGGGAGCCCTCATCCACAGCAGCGGCGGCGTGCTGTGCCTCGTGCTCGGCGGCCTGATGTACCTCGACGGTTTTGCCTGGGCCGTGCACGCCTTCTCCGCCATGATGCTGCTGACGTTCGTCAGCGCGCTGATCATCTCCATCAACACCGACAGCTGGGTCGCCGGTCACTACCTGGCCATGTCGCCAGTGGTCGGCGTGGTCTTAGGTTACGCAGACTTCGACTGGGGATTCACCGTCGCCTACCTGCTCATCTGGGCGGCCTTTCTGCACTTCCTCTGGCGTGGATATCAAGCCGTTCAGGCGGCGAAAAGGGAATCCGGAACGCGCCGCGTGTAGAGCGCGGCCGTTCAGGCATGGCCGCCTCCTTAGCGGCTAATAAACCTTCCTGACGTAGATGATGGGGTCCAATACCTTGGGCGTGCACGTTGGCGCGCCTGCGCAGTGCTTGACGTACACGCTGTAGCGGTACGGTTCGCCCTGGGCGCTTGCCGTCGCCCGCCCGTTCACGCGCATGCAGAGCTTGCCGTTCTCCGAGGCGACGACGTTGGCGCCTCGGTTCTTGCCCTTCTGAGCGGGTGATTTGTCCTCATCGAAGATGATGTAGAAGGGCTCGGTCCTGCTGCCGCTGCTCAATTCCCATTGAATGAGCTGATTGCGAAGCACCACCGCGGGACCGTTCGGAGCCGGATTCGTGCAATTGACGTCCCCGCCGCCGGTGACACACAGTATTCCGCTTGCGTCCCCGGCGGTCTGCTCGATCTTCAGCCTCATATCAGGGGCCTTTGAACAGCTGAAATTGTCCGGGCTGACCGAGAAGAGCTGCGTACCCCAGGTGTTCGTCGTGCTTTCCGAGACGCAACCGGCAAGCCCGATGCATGCCAGGCAGGCAAGGACGGCCTTTACCGACAGCCGCTTGATAGAAGTGGTTGAAAGTTGTGCGTTCATACGTCCTCCGATTTGAGGTTATCTGGCGCGGTGCGCGCCCCTGGTTGCGTCAGTTGAGCCACGGGTCACGTTCCAGCAGCAGCGCCGGGTAACCGAGGCCGAGCAGCCGCTCGCGCTCGCGAGCGGCCAGGGTTGCCCGGTTCAGCAGCGTGTAGGTCTGCAGCACGCTGTAGGCGACCGTCATGTCATCTTCATGTTCAGCCCTTACCCGTCTTGCCCGGGCCATGGCATCCGCGTCACGCCCGAGCAAGGCTTCGTACGTGCTGATTCGGGCTTGCACTGGGCCCTGTTCCTCCCTGGTGAAAGCCAGTTCCTCCAGGGCGAGATCTAGCGCCTGCTGGAGGATACGCTGGGCTTCCTCGGCATCACCGGTTGGGCCGTAGGCGAGGATTTCCCCCAGATGGCCGAGCCAGCGGTGATCGGAGGGTGCCAGGGCGGCGGCCTCCCGGTACGCGTTCGCCGCAGCAGAAAAATTTCGCGCATAAGTTTGTGCGGCGCCTAGGTTTCCCCAGCTCATGGGGTTGGGCTCGAGCTCGACGCTCTTGCGCCACGCCTGGCTCGCCCGCTCGAACTCGCCCAGGCTGTACCAGGCCGCGCCCAGATTGACATAGGCGATGGCAGCGGCAGGGTACAGATCGGCCACCACCTCGTACTGCTCGGCGGCCGCCCGAAACTCGCCCTGGTACAACAGATGATTGCCGTAGGCGAGGTGGGCTTCCCAGCTCGTTCCCGGGAGCGCCAGGGCCTGTTCGTAGTAGGCGCGAGCCATCTCCAGATCGCCGTTCTGGTCGGCCACGTCCGCCAAGCCGATCAGTGGTTCCGCAAGGCCGGGAGCCACCGCGCTGGCACGCTGAAAGTGGAATCGGGCGAGCTGTGCCTCGCCTCGGGCCAGAAAGACCCGGCCTAGGGCCAGATGCGCCTTCAGCGGTTCGGAACCCACGGCCAGCGCCTGCAGGCAGCGGGTCTCCGCGTGAAGCAGGTCGTCTAGCTCGCGGCTCTCCTGGTAGGTTCGGGCGTGAGCGTCGCACAAGCCCAACAGCGCGAGCCCAAAGCCAGGCTGGTTGTCCAGGGCCTGTTCGAACAGTTGTCGGATCGTATCCACGTGCTGCAGCTCGCCGGGCTGAGCCAGCATCCGAGCACCCTCGCCGTAGATCTGCTGCGCCGCCGCTCTCGCGCTCGGCGCGGCCCGATCCAGGGCTGGAATGGTGCCGACAAGCACGTCTGGCAAGGCCACCAGCAGATTCTGCACATGCTGATGTTGAACCTCTTTCGGGTCGTCCTCGACGTACACGAACGTCTGAGCCCAGATCTCCTGGTCATCCTCGGTTGCGATGAGAGACGTGCGGATCCGGTAACCGGGGTCCAGGAGCTGGACGTGTCCGATGATTACATGACTTGCGTCGTTGCTGCCGCCGACGAACGCGCCTGCTGCGGGGCGCCGATCTGGGAGCCGGCTCTTCACCGGCATCAGATCCAGGTTGGTGAGTCCTTGTGAGAGTTCCGCCGTGACGCCCCCCGCCATCTCAGCCGCTCGAAGGCTCCCGTCGGTTTCGAAGGGCGCTACGGCGATAGCCAGAGGCTCGGGCAGGAAGCTTCGCCACAGGACGAAGACGAGCGCGGTGATTGCTCCGGCGCCGATCCACATTCCCCTCCAGCGACCGCGCGGGGACGTCAAAGGCGGGGCCGCGGGTGGAATCTGATCGAGCTGATTTGCGATCCCTGATTCCAGCAGGGATCGGTACGCACGCTGCGGCACGTCGAAGCGCTGCAGAATCTGGTGATTACCCAGCGCCAGTTCCATCCATGGAGGAAACGGGGTTTCTGCCAGCATGACCGTTATGACGGGAATGTCGCGGCTCAGAGCGAACTGTAATTCCTGGGAGCAGAATTTGGACTCGATGGAGGACGGGGAGGCGTAAAAGATCAGCAGATCACTGTCCGCGATGGCGTTCGCGATCGCCTCGCGCCATTGCTCTCCGGGACTGATGTGTCTGTCGATATGAACGGCATATCCGAGACCGCCAAGCCAATCCGCGTCTGGATATACGGCTCTGCCGTCATCTCTAGAGTATGAGATGAACAGCTGCGGCATCTGTTCTGATACTTCTGCCACGGATCCCGCCCCGGAAACCCCAACTCAGGATTATGCCAGAGGCGCCGATGGCTGCCACCGAGGCTCAGATCGGAGCAGGCCCCGCCTGTGCCTTCCGGTCCTCGAGCTCCCGGCCGATGGATTCCACCTCGGCGTCGCTCAAGGTGTAGAAGGCGATCACGGCCACGTTCAGCAGGCTCACCGCCGCGGGGAACAGGGTGAACATGAGCCGGATACCCATCAGCGAATCGTCGCTCTGGGAGACGTTGGCTACGTATCCGAAAAGCGCGAGCATCCAGCCTGCCAGCCCGGCGCCGATGGTCAGGCCGAATTTCTGCGCGAACATGGAAGCGGAGAAAACGAGCCCGGTGGTGCGTCGCTCAAAGCGCCACTCGCCGTAGTCGGCTACGTCGGCGTACATGGCCCAGACCAGCGGGGCCGTGGGTCCCGCCATGAGCGAACCGGTGATGTTGAGCGCGAGCATCAGCGCGAGCTGGTCCGGCGGGACGAAGAAGAAGGCGACCATGGTCACGGCGTTGCCAAGAGACAGAGCGATCAGCAGGGTCTTCTTCTCGAAACGGGCCGTCAGCCACTTGGTGCAGGCGACCCCAGCGATGAGCGCCAGCATGCCGATGGTCATGAAGAGCGTGGTGATGTCGAAGAAGAGCAGGATGGGGGAGCTGTCGTCGCCGACGTAGTACTTGAAGTAGTGAATCGTGACGGCGTTCTTGATGGCTATGCTGGACAGCGTGAAGATCCCTGCGAAGAAGAGCACGATCCAGGGTCGGTTGCTGAGCAGGAGCTTCACGTCGTTGCCGAAGCTGACGTCGGTTTCGGGCAGGGAACGCACGCGCTCGCGGGTAGCGCCGAACGTGTACCAGAACATCACCACCGAGATCACGGCGAAGAGCGCCATGGTGACCTGAAACCCCGCGGCCTCGTCCTCTGCGCCGAAGTAGTGGACCATGGGTCGGACGAGCATCGAAATCAGCAGCCCGCCACCGAACGCACCCACGAACCGATAGCTGGCCAGCAGCGTGCGCTCGGTGGTGCTGGGGGTCATCACGCCCATGAGCGCGGAGTAGGGGACGTTGATGGCCGTGTACAACATCATCATCAGGGAATAGGTCACCCAGGCGTAGACCAGCTTGCCGGTGTCGTCGAAGTCCGGGTTCGCGAACATCAGATAGCCCATGAGGCCGTAGGGGAGAGCCATCCAGAGCAGGTACGGGCGATATTTTCCGTGCCGGGTATTGGTCCGGTCTGCCAGCGCACCCATGAGTGGATCGTTCACGGCATCCCAGAGCTTCGAGACGAAAAACAGCGTTCCCACCGCCGCCGCCGAGATGCCGAAGACGTCCGTGTAGTAGTAGAGCAGAAAGATGTTGAAGGTCTGGAAGAAGAAATTGGAGGCCGTGTCGCCGAACGCGTAGCCGAGCTTTTCGTTGAAGCGAAGCGGTCCGGCGCTGGCGGCTGGCATGTCTGGCCCTCTCCCGGTCGCCTGGCGACGAGCGGGTCGCAAATCAGGATGACAACGCTATCATTTATCCATGGCGATTGCTGAGGAAAAGGTCGGGAGAGGGTGCGCGCCCGGGAGTGCGTGTCGCTAGAATGAGCTGAGTCTTGTGGGGTTGCGCCTGTCGTTGGATACCTGCTTTGCAACAGATCGGAGCGTTGACGTGGTCATCGTCAACTGGAATTCCGGTGACATGCTCGCCACCTGCCTCGATGGCCTGGCAGCCCACTGCGCGAACGTAATTGGTCAGGTCATCATCGTGGACAATGCATCCACGGATTCTTCTCTGGACTTTCCGATGCCGACCTCATTGGAGGTCGATCTGATCCGCTCCGGGTGCAACCTTGGATTCGCAGCCGCCTGCAATCTCGGAGCGTCGCGGTCTGGGGCGGATTTCCTGCTGTTCGCGAATCCGGATCTGGTCATCGGCCAGGACATATTGACCCAACCGCTGCGCCGGCTCCGTGGGGACGCCACCATTGGCGCGGTGGGCATTGGTTTGTATGACGCTGGTTCAGGCCAGCGCCAGCGAACGTGCTGCCGGTTACCGACGCCAATCAGCATGCTCGCGCGTTCTCTTGGCATAGATCGTCTCTGGCCGCGACTGGGCTATCGTCTGAGTGGATGGGATCATTCCAGCTCGCGCAAAGTCGACCACGTGATCGGGGCCTGCTACCTGACGCCACGCGCTGTATTTGATCGCCTCGGCGGATTCGACGAGCGATTTTTCCTCTACCTCGAGGATCTGGACTTTTCGGCGCGAATTCAGCAGGCCGGGATGGACATTCTCTATCTAGCCAATCCCTGCGCCAGCCACGTCGGAGGTGGTTCATCCCGACAGATCAAGGACGAGAGGCTTTTCTACATGTTGAGGTCGCGGTTGCAGTATGTGCACAAGCATATGGGCGTGTGGGGCCTGATCATCGTTGGGTTCAGCACGCTCGCGATCGAGCCCTGGTTGCGGATTCTGGCCAGCGTGCTGGCTGGTTCGGTAACGGGTTGTGGCGAGGTCCTGCGTGGCTACGGGCGACTATATCGTTGGCTGGGCTCGTGATCCGCGTTCTCGCCTTGACGAGATATGGCGCGCTTGGAGCCAGCACCCGGCTGCGAACGCTGCAATACGTTCCGCTTCTGCGTGAGGACGGCATTGACATAGATGTTTCGCCTCTCTTGGTCGACGCCTATCTCGAGGGGCTGTATCGCCGCGGGCGGGGGCCGCTTCTGGCTTCCCTCGCCGGCTACACGCGCCGGCTCGCTGCGTTGACCAACCAGCGTGCCTACGACCTGGTATGGCTGGAGAAGGAACTGCTGCCCTGGCTCCCCGCAGCGTTCGAACGGATGTTACGGCAGCCGTACCTGGTCGACTACGACGACGCGATTTTTCACCGCTACGATCAGCACCCGCGGGCGCTGGTACGGTGGCTGCTCGGAAACAAGATCGATCTCGTGATGCGTCGCGCGCAAGTCGTGGTGGTTGGCAATCGTTACCTTGCCGACGCCGCGCGCCGTGCCGGTGCCCGTGAACTCGAGATCGTCCCGACCTCGGTGGATACGCAGCGATACCGGCCGCTGGCGAAGGATTCTGGAAGAAACGCATCGGGTGACTTCAACGTGGGTTGGATCGGGACGCCGCAGACGGCACCGTTTCTGAAGACATTGACCCCCGTGTTCGAACGGCTGCACGGATCGGGCGGGTTCCGGTTTACGTTTATCGGCGTGCCAGCCGGTCTTGACGTCGGGGTGCCCTACGAAGCGTTCCCCTGGACGGAGAGTGACGAAGTCAGCCTGCTGCAACGGCTTGATTGCGGAATCATGCCGCTTCCGGACCTGCCCTTCGAGCGCGGCAAGTCGGGTTACAAACTGATCCAGTACATGGCCTGTGGGCTCCCGGTGGTTGCAAGTCCGGTAGGGGAAAACCAGCATATCGTCCGCGAAGGTGTGAACGGCTTTCTTGCCTCGCAAACCGACGAGTGGATCGCGGCTTTGCAGGGTCTGCGCGATGCGGCTGATCGGGGTCGCGCCCTCGGGATGGCAGGCAGGGAAATTGTGGAGGCGACATACGACTGCCGACGCAACGCAAAGCGGATAGCGGCCTTGTTGCGTGCTGC
>DATCZA010000004.1:0-56684 GCA_036526135.1 Pseudomonadales bacterium
GAAGCCGGGGACGGCGAGCAGCACGAACACGCCAGGCACGAGCCCTCGGCGCAATTGAGTCATATTTTTTAACACTGTTGCGTTCCTCTTATTCTGGTCTGTTTTCGCTCATGAGGGTCACAACAATCAGAGCAAGTGCGAAGCACCTGCCACTCATCAGCTTCCCCCCACGATAGTCTCCAGCAATTTGCCGCAAAAGGCCACCGAGCCGAAGCGCGCCAAGCGGCGTTAAGCTGATGATGTAAACAACGCCCGCGGAACCTAGGAGGATCGTTGATCAGCTTGCACGTGCGATTCACTGAACTACGGTGACGATACGGCACTGCTGATATCGGTGTGATCTTCGATCGTGACCACGGCGACAGCGTCAGCCTGCTCGAGGCACAAAGACGAGCAGGCAGCGGCTGGTTTGTGGAGGCTGCGCCGCACGGTCGGTTTGAAAGCAGAGAATTGCGATGCACAATGTCCATGGACGTCTGGTTGGGGGCAGATCTCCTTTGAAAGCCTATGCAATCGTCGCTGCCTTGCTGATTGCCATCTTCGGGGCGATCGGGGGATATCTGTATCAGAAGTTCAGCGCTTTGGCGTCCATGGACTTCTCCCCTCCGCCCGTCACCATTGCGACCTCGGTGGCGCAGCGCGAAACGTGGGATGAGCGCCTGAACGCCGTCGGTACGGTGCAGGCCGTTCGGGGTGTCGATCTGACGTCCGAGACGAGCGGCGAGATCATTCGAATCAACTTCGATTCCGGCGACGCCGTTGAAGCCGGACAGCTGCTCGTCGTGCTCAACGACGAGATAGAGCAGGCAAGCCGCCGCAATCAGATTGCCAGCCTGGAACTCGCAGAGATTCTCTTCGAACGGGATCGGGCGCTCATCGCGCAGAAGTCGATACCTCAGTCTCAGTTCGACAGATCACGCGCCGACCTCGAGCGTGCTCGCGCGCAGCTCGCGGAAACGGAGGCAAGGCTTGCCAACAAGCGTATAGAGGCGCCCTTCGGTGGCACCATGGGTATCCGCAGGGTCGACCTCGGCGACTACCTCTCTCCCGGCGCCGTCATCGCGGCGCTGCAGGATCACAGCGAGCTCGAAATCGACTTCACGGTTCCCGCGAGATACGCACCCAAGCTGAGAGCTGGCCTGAAGGTCGCGGTGGTCGTGGACGCGTTTCCGGACAGAGAATTCAGCGCTGAGGTGGTCGCGGTTGATTCGAGGATCGACCCGTCGACCCGCAACGTGCTGCTCCGGGCCCGGCTCGATGGCGCCGGGGGCCTTCTGCCCGGCATGTTCGCCACGCTCACGGTAGACCTTGGCGAACGGGTCGATCTGGTGACGATCCCGGAGACCGCCATGACGTACTCGCTGCAGGGCAACACGGTGTACGTCATCGAGGATACCGAGGATGGCGGCAAGACGGCGGTTGCCCGCGTCGTGATGTCGGGACCGGTCAGAGGCGGCAGGGTAGCCGTTCGGTCCGGTCTGCAGCCGGGCGAGCAGGTCGTCACCGTGGGGCAGAACAAGCTGTTTCGGGGTGTTCGGGTCGTCATCGACGACGCGGTGCGATTCTAGCCATGCGCTTCACCGACGTGTTCATCCAGCGGCCCGTGGTCGCGATCGTGTTGGGGGCGGTCATGCTTCTGCTCGGGCTTCAGGCGAGCACGCAATTGTCTCTGCGGCAGTTTCCCGAGGTCGAGAAAAGCGTCATCTTCGTTCGCACCGTCTACCCCGGCGCCAGCGCACGCACGGTGCAGGGGTTCGTGACGGCTCCCCTGCAACGAACCATCGCTGCCGCGAAAGGCGTGGAGTACGTGACGTCGGAAAGCAACCCGGGCTCGTCCGAGATCGAGGTGCACGTCCGCCTCGGCGAAAACTCCACGGAAGTGCTCTCCGAGGTGATCACGAAAGTCAACGAAGCGCGCTTCGAGCTTCCCCGGGACGTGGAGGACCCGGTGGTCACGAACCGGACCGGCGGGGACGCCATGATGTATCTGGCATTGCTGAGCGATCAGATGTCGGTCCAGCAGGTGGCCGATTACGGCCTTCGCACGATTCAGCCGGTCCTGAACACCGTGGAGGGTGTCGGTGAGGCGCGCCTGCTCGGCGGCGGCCTGTTCGCCATGCGGATCTGGCTAAACCCGGCCCGGATGGCGGCCTTCGGCGTCACGGCAACGGACATCAACGATGCGATTCGGCGCGACAACTACGTTTCCGCTGCAGGCATGACCCACGGCGAGCTGGTTCGGGCCAGCGTAGATGCGCAGACCGATGTGCAGCAGCCGGAGAAGTTTGCCGAGATCGTGGTCCGCCAGGACGAGGATAGGCGCGTGCGGCTCGGTGACGTGGCTACCGTGGAGCTCGCCAGCGAAACCTACGACTTCGCCGTTTACTCCAGCGGCAAGGAAACGGTCTTCATCGCGATCAACCAAGCGCCGGGCTCCAATCCTCTGGAGGTGGCTGCACGCGTCAAGGAGAAAGTCGCCGAGCTGGAAGCCGGTCTGCCCGCAGACCTGACGATCTTCATGGATTCCGATCTGTCCAAGTACATCGGGGAAGCGCTGAAGGAGGTGGCCGCGACCCTCATCGAAGCCTCCGTCATCGTCGTCCTGGTGATTCTGCTGTTCTTGGGATCGCTTCGCGTCGTGGCGATTCCCATCGTTGCGATTCCCCTTTCGCTGACCACCGTGCTGTTCCTGATCTGGGCAATGGGCTTCTCCATCAACCTGCTGACGCTGCTGGCCATGGTCATAGCCATCGGGCTGGTGGTGGACGATGCCATCGTCGTGGTGGAGAACGTGCATCGGCACATTGAAGATGGCGAGACGCCGTACGACGCGGCCATCGTCGGCGCACGTCAGGTTGCCTTGCCGGTCATCGCCATGACGCTCACGCTGGTTGCGGTTTACCTGCCGATCGGTTTCCTGGGCGGCCTGACGGGGGTGCTGTTCAGCGAGTTTGCGCTGACTCTGGCCGGCGCCGTGCTGGTGTCGGGCGTCGTTGCGCTCGTGCTGAGCCCGATGATGTGCGCGCGGCTGCACAAGGATCACGCGCACCAGGGCAGAGCGGCTGACTGGCTCGATGCCCGATTCGACCGCCTGCATCGGGGCTACGAGCGCCTGTTGTCGTACTGCCTGGATAACCGGGGCGCCGTCATGCTGTTTGCCGGCGCGATCTTTCTCAGCCTGCCGGCGCTCTATCTGCTTGCCCAGAAGGAGCTGGCACCGGAGGAAGACAGCGGAAGCATCTTTGCCGTGGCCGTTCCACCCGACTACGGCAACCTGGAGTACACCACCCTCTTTCTGGATCAGATGGTGCAGGCATGGCGAACCGTTCCCGAGGTAACCCATTCGTGGCAGGTGAACGAGCCTGGCTCGGTGTTCGGAGGTCTCGAGCTCAAGCCCTGGTCGGAAAGGGAGAGAACCCTGGAGGAAGTGCGGCAGGAGGTACAGGAGAAGTACGCCAGGATCAGCGGCCTGGAGATTTTTACCTTTGCCGGTGGTGGTCTGCCCGGCGCGGACAGCGGGTTGCCCGTGCAGTTCGTGATTTCTTCCAACGCCGATTACCGGGAGCTCGACCGGGTTTCAGAGGAAGTGCTGCAGCTGGCAAGGAGCTCCGGCATGTTCGCCTTCGTGAACAAGGATCTGCGCTATTCCAGACCCGAGGTCAACGTCAGGATCAACCGCGAGCTGGCCGCACGGCTGGGGATCTCCATGGAGGAAATCGGCGAGACCCTCCAGGTGATGCTGGGGGAGGCTGAAACCAATCGTTTTGGCGTGGAGGGACGCAGCTACAAGGTGATCCCCCAGGCCGACCGGGGATTCCGGCTGACCAAGGAATGGCTCGAGCGTTACTACCTGCGCACGTCCAACGGCGAGTTGGTTCCGCTGAGCACGGTGATCTCGCTGTACCAATCCGTGGAGCCCAACGCCCTGAAACAGTTCCAGCAGCTCAACGCCGTGATGATTCAGGGATTCGTTCTGCCGCCCAACAGCTTGGGCGACGCGCTGGCGTATCTGGAGGGCGCGCTCAAAGAGGTGGCGCCCACCGGATATCGGGTCGGCTACCAGGGAGAGTCGCGCCGATACGTTCAGGAGACTCAGGGATTTCTCCGGCTGTTCGCCACTTCCCTGATCTTCATCTATCTGGTGCTGGCGGCCCAGTTCAACAGCTTCCGGGACCCCTTCATCGTGCTGATCAGCGTGCCGCTATCGATCTTCGGCGCGGTGGTGCCGCTGGCGCTGGGATTCGTCACGCTGAACATCTACACCCAGGTGGGGCTGCTGACCCTGATCGGGTTGATCAGCAAGCACGGGATCCTGATCGTCGACTTCGCCAACGGCCGCATTGCGGAAGGCGTCGACAGGAGGCAGGCGGTGATCGAGGCGGCGGGCTTGAGGCTTCGCCCGATTCTGATGACCACCTTCGCCACGGTGCTGGGGGTGGTGCCGCTGCTCAACGCGTTCGGTGCCGGAGCAAACTCTCGCTTCGCGATTGGCCTGATGATTGCTGCGGGCATGTCGGTTGGAACGCTTTTCACGTTGTTCGTGCTGCCGACGTTCTGCCTTCTCGTTGGCAGGCAGGAGGGCGAACAACCAACACACCACCCGAAATCTGCTCGATATGTTCTCAGCGAGCAGCGACGGTAGCCCAGGCTTCGACGCTCTTGCTAGAGCTGAGGATTCGGGAATCTACGAAGGACAGCCATGGTCTCAGCTTCAGGCGGATCCCTGACCGGCCAGCATGCGCTGGTTACCGGTGGCGGCAGCGGAATCGGGCTGGTGGACACGGAGATCGCCCAGGGGCTGTTCGGCACCGAGGTCGTGCTGGAAGACTATCTGGCCTGCATGCCTCTCGGGCGCACCGGGGTGGTGGAGGACGTCACACTAGGCCGCTTTGACTCTCTGAAATAACGACGAGTCTGAGTCAGCCTAGCCGGTATCCCCAGACAGCTTTCGCGCTTCGAGTTCCGAGCGGATCTGCGCATGGCGCGCACGCGTGATGGGATAGCCGACGATCAGCGCGGCAGAGGCAAGATAGAACAGCACCGGAACCAGAGAAAACCAGGCACGCAGCGAAAATAGCTCGTCAGGCCCATTCACCACGGTCGGATCAAAGCCGAGATAGGCAAGCGCCGGTAGCGAGATCCCGACACCAAGAGCCCCCACCATCTTGGTGGCGGTGGACCAGGCGGCGAAAAACAGCCCCGCCCTGTCCTCGCTGCTCTCCAGGCTGTCGAGATCGATCACGTCGGCTTTCATGGAGGTAGGCACCACGGCCATGTTGCCGCCGCCCAAACCGACCATGAACAGCAGGAACGCGGCCAACCAAGTATCGCCGGGACCCAGCAGGAGGAACTGGGGAAACATCAATCCCATCAACGAGATCGAGAACAGCCAGGTTATGTGTTTGTCCGTTTTTCGCGCCAGCCACACCCAGAACGGGATGCCGAGCAGGTTTCCCGCGTAATACCCCAACACCACCCTGGGCGCTGCTGTTGGATCTTCGATCACATGAGAAATGAAGATCACGAACAGCGGTGCGGACAACGCCACCGCAAGCGAGCCGAAGACGAAGGCGAACAGCAGGCGGCGGAAAGGACCGTTGCTCCACATGATCCTCAGCCCCTCGACGACATTCATCTGCGCAGGGACGAAATCGCTCCTCTCCGGCACGAAGGCCACTGCCGGCACCACAAGCAACGGGGTGAGCAGCAGCACGCCGATACCAATCATGTAGATCATCTCGCCGCTCCGTCCGCCCCAACCGAACAACGCCTGGCTTGCGGCCGGAATGGCGATCGCGATCAGCGTGCCCAGCAACCCGGCCGTGGTACGCCAACCCGTCACCCGGGTACGCTCGGTGTAGGACGTGGAGAGCTCGGCGCCCCAGGCGAAGTAGGGAATGTTGAACAGGGTCCAGCCGAACCAAAGCGCCATGATCCAGATCAGCAGAAAGGTCTCGTCTGCATCTTCCGGAGGAAAGAACAGGTTGTAGATGGAGATCATCACGATGGGCACGGACGCAATGATCCAGGGCTTGCGCCGGCCGATGGGGCTCCTGGTCCGGTCCGTGAGGTAGCCGATGACGGGATCGGTCACCACGTCCCAGAACCGGGAGAGCATGAGGATGCCGCCAACGGCGGCCATGCCCAGACCCAGGTCCTGGGTGTAGAAAGCCGGAATGAACAGCGACACCGGCGTGCTTGCCATGGACATGGGAAACTCGGCCGCGCTGTAGGAGAGCAGCTTGCCCCGGGGGATTCGCGATCCCTGCGCAGCCACCCTAGCTAGCCAACTTCCACCGGCGCTATCACGTTGCCTTCCGGATTCGCGAAAGAGCACAACCGCACGGGATGCTCCGGATCGATCAGCGAGCGATCGGAGCGCAATTCGGCCCCCTCGCCTCTGCCGCCACCGTCAGGCAGACGTAGGGATCGGGGGTCATGGTCGGCGCGCAAGGTACGCCAAGCCGTCCCAACCCTGCGCTTCGGCGCCCCGGGCCTCCCGGGCAACCGCATCCGGCACGCCCACCGCAGTGGTCCAAAATTCCATCTCTCCTCCCTGTGCCCCCGCGGCTGCCCAGGTCCCGACGTTAGATCAGCACCTCGCCGAGTTCAATGCCGTCGAGGGGGTGATCTCCCAACCTGGAAAGACGTCACTCGATGGGGAGACTTCCGCCCGCCCCGGAAGCTGCCACTTCGAAGACAAGCAGCGCGTTGCCCGGCATCTTGCCGGCGAATCCGTAGCCGGAGCTGATGATGAGCTGGCCCTGATAGGCGATCGGCGCCGCGGCGCCGGCGAACCCGCCTCCACGGGCGGTGCCGCCGCCGACGGCGGCGAAATCCGTAGCCGTGTCGAAGTCCCAGACCACGGCGCCCGTCGCCGCAGAGAAGATGCGAACGTGGCCGTCGATGCTGCCGGCAATGACCAGCTCCGGAGTCGCCGAGATCGCCTGGGCGTAACCGGGCTGACAGAGTTCCTGATCCTCCCGGCAGACGTTGACCGCCGGCACCCGCCACACGAACTCACCCGTGCGCATGTCCAGGGCATACATCCCCGGCCGCGGGGGCTCCGCATACTCGCGGCCGTCATCGGTATCGCTGATCGGCACGAACAGACGCTCCCCGTGCGCGGCCATGCCGAAGTAGACGCCCGCGTGCACGCCGCCCCGGCCCACCTTCGTCTGCCAGAGCAGCTCGCCGGTATCCGCATCGAGCGCATGGACGACGCCCGACTTCTGACCGGCTATGACCAGGTCGCGACCGGCGACGTCCAGGGCCAGCAGGGTGCCTGCGCCAAAGTCGAAGTCGGGCCCGTCCTCGACCGGGCAGTTCGTTCGGTCCCCCGACCCGCAGGCCACGTTCCAGGCGTCCCCGGCGGTGGCCTGAAAGACCCAGTTCACCTTCCCGGTCACAAGGTCCATGGCGAAGATCGCGTCGCTGCCGCCATCGGCGGGAGACGAGTAGTTCTCGCCGGTGCCCACCGTGAGCTGTCCGCGCCGCACATCGATGGCCGGGCTGTTCCAGATGGGCGCGCCGGAGGGGCCGAAGTTCTGAGTTCCCGCCGCGTTGACGCCCTGAGGCCTGGGCTCCTCGGCCACGGTGAACGTCTGCCACTTCTCGGTCCCGGTCCGGGCGTCGTAGGCCACCACGGACCCGCGGAAGGAGCAGCACTCGTAGTCCGGCTCCCGGGCCGGCACCACCTCCAGCGAGGAGACGGGCACATAAAGCGTTCCTTCGTGCAGGGTGGGCGTGCCGGTCAGGGTGGTGTTCGGGTGTTCGTCGGGCCGCGCGCGCCAGACCAGGCCGCCGGTCACCGCGTTCAGCGCATAGAGGTTGCCGATGAGATCACCGAAGAAGGCCAGCGGCTCGGCCGACGTATCTCCGGCGGCCCAGGGGCTGATGACGATGCCGGTGCGAACTTCCGCGGAGGCATCGAACGTCCAGCGCGCGCAGCCAGTCTCTCGGTCGAGCGCGTAGACGGTGCCGCCATGGCTGCCCACGAAGATCGCACCGCCAGCCAGCGCCGGCGCCGAGCGCGCACGCAGGGCGCCCGGAAAGCCGAATGCCCACTTGAGCTTCAACTTACCGACGTTGGCTGGCGTCAGCCCGGCGGTTTCCGCCGGGATGGCGTGGGTGCTTGCCGGATCCAGTCCCCAACCCGAGAAGACGGGCGGCTCGGCGTAGTCGAACCCGGCGCTCTCGCCCGCGCAGCCTGGTGGCGCTGCCAGGGCCTGGGTGTCACCCATGGTGCTGCGCGAGAGAAACTCGGCAACGGCAACCTTATCCGCCTCGGACAGGGCGGCTGCCTGAGGGCGCATCACGCCCTTGGTCAGAGCGCGGTGGATCGATTCGGGCGACATGAGCAGCAGCATGGCCCGCTGCGGCGCCCGGTCGACGCCCCCTTCGTGACACGTCGCGCACGACTCGAGGTAAACCCGCCCGCCCACGCTGGAGGTATCGGCCATGTCGAAGTCGCCGCCGCGCGCCTCGCCGGCCGGCTCCGCGGCGGCATCGGCCGGGGCGTCCGGTTGCGAACGCTGTCCGCAGGCCACGAGCAGCAGCATCAGGATCCCGCCGGCCAGCAGCCACCATCTTGAAGTCACGCTTCCTCCCAGGGATGAGGGCGCGGCCAGCGAGCCGCACCAGGGCGCCATGGATAGACCCGGGTATCCTAGAGCGAGACCGGGAACATGGCGAGAACGAAACGACGCGCTGAGTGGCGGGCGAGTGTGCTAGATTCTGGGCGGGGAGAAGTTCGACGTACCTCGGTGTGCCGGTACCTGACCGGCTAGTCAAACGACCAAAAGGACAAAACGAATGAAACGCACGATGTTTGCGCTCGGCGCGGCGCTGTTGCTGTCCGGTTCGCTCGCTCAGGCAGCCGCCCTGAACGTGACGATCTGGCAGGCGATTCCCGGGAAGTCTGCAGCCATGATGGAATCGGCCATGGCTGCGAAGGCCATTCAGGAGAAGCTGGGGGCCAGCGTCACGATCGCGCTGGACAACACCGGCCGCCTGCACTACGGAGTGGGCGGCTTCGAGAACTGGGGCGCCTGGGCGAAGTGGGTCGAAAAGCTCCAGGACAGTGAGGACTGGGCAGCCTGGCAGCAGAGATCGGGCGCAGATCCTGCCGCCATACAGGAAGAGAACTTCATCCTCAACACGGTGCCCGGCACCGACAGTCCGGTCGGCCGGGACGATCTGGGGAGCGTATACCAGGTATTCATCTGGGACCCGTCCGGCACGAACGTCGCGCCGCTGGTTGAGCGGGCACTTCAGGCGGCCGCGATTCATGCAAAGGCCGGCATCGCGGTGGGCGTCAGCGTCGATCAGCACCTGCGGATGCACTACGTGATGAACTTCAAGGACTGGGCAGACTGGGCCAAGCTGCAGGACAACCCCATCGAGGAGTTCGAGCAGTTCATGCTCCGCAACGCGGCCAATCCGGTCGGCGACCTGGTCGAGGTGTACACGGTCAATCGCCTGCCGTAGTCGGTTCGCTCGGATGTCCGCCCGTCGGGCGGACATCCAGCGGGCCATCCGCCCGGCGTCAAACGGGCTGAGCGCTCTGGGAGAGCCGGAACGCGTTGATCTCCAGTTCCAGCACCGCTTCGTGGATGCCCAGGGCGCCGGCGACGGCTCGTAGCTTCTCCTGCTCTTCCATTTCGATGATGCCGTCGGCGCAGGCCACCTGAAAAGCGGTTTCGAGAATGATCTCGCGCGCCTGGTCATCGATCAGGCTGGATTGCTCGCCGAGCTCGACGAGCAGCCGATCGAACGGCGAACGCGCCGGGCCGACATCACCGCCGTTCTGCGAACCATCGCGCCAGGCCGCAGCTGTGTCTGCCCGCGAACGGGCAAGCGCTTCCAAGGCACCCGACAGCGCTGGCTCACCGATCAGTTCGCTATGAACGGACTCCATGATGGCCAGTTCGGCTGCCTGCAGCTCGCCGTCCGCCAGGCTGATATCCACCATGCAGTGCAGGATCATGTCACGCACCCGCAGGGCGGTGTGATCACCATTGGCGATGCCCCAGCGCAGATCGGAGAGATCCCGCTGCTTGCGCTGTTGTCTGGACACGCGCGGATCACGCTTGCAGCCCGAACGGCCGCCGGACAGATTGTCGTACATGTGGACACTGTACCGTTCGACCAGCTGCCGGCAGAAACTGACGCCCCGCACCGAATTCCCGTAGGAATCCAACCGCGGTGAGAAGGTGGCGAATCCCAGCAGGTTGGGCACCACGACCATGACAGATCCGGCGACGCCGGATTTGGCCGGCAGGCCCACCTCCAACGTGAACCCGCCGGCATTGTCGTACATGCCTGCCGCCTGCATCACCGAGATCGTCCTCTTGACGATGTCGGTGGAGAGCACCTGGCGTCCGTTGATGGGACATACGCCCCCGTTCGCCAGCGTAGCCGCCGCTACGGACAGCATGCGTGCGGTCATCTCCATGCTGCAGCAAGAAAAGTAGACATCCAGCATCTTGTGCAGATCTACATCGCGGGGCAGGCCCCGACGGCCCTGCAGCAAATAGGCGATGGCGAAATTGTTGTAAGCGCTGGCGCGCTCGGAAAGCATGGTCTCTTCGCTGAAGCGTACCGGCGCGCACCGGCCACAGAGGCCGGCCCAGAGCTCCATCAGTTGCGTGGTGATCTCACGGGCATCCAGATCCGGCGCGCCGGACGCCACCACGCCAGCCACCATGATCGCGCCAGCATTGACGCAGGGGTTGTAAGGCCGCATGTCCGGCAAGAGATCCAGGGCATTGAAGGGCCTTCCGGACGGTTCGACGCCGACGAACTGGTGGGTGAACTCCTCTCCCTCCCGGGCCAGCGCGTAGGCGTAGGTGAGCGGCTTGGAGACGGACTGGACGGAGTGGTAGACGTCCACATCACCGATCGCCAGGCGCTGACCGTCGACCGTGCAGACCGCCACGCCCCAGCGTTCCGGATCGGCATCCCGCAGGATCGGGATGTAGTCGGCATTCGCACCGCTGCGGTCGCTGGCCACCTGTTCGTAGATGTACTGAATGTCCTGCCGGAAGTCCTGCCATTCAGGCACGATCAGCCGCTTATTCAGTACACGCGCCACCATAAGCAGCTCGGGGCTGACCAGCTGCCGGAAGGTTTCGAGATCAATCGGACGCTCCGCCAGTTCGTCCAGGCCCTGCCAGGTCCGGCGCAGACGGAAATCGTCCGGCTGGATCCCGCAGGCCAGGAATTTTTCTCGCAGCGTTGCCGCCGTGCAGACCCCCGAGTCTGCAACGCGGGCAAACAATTCGGCGAGACGATCCATGAAAGCGCCTCACATCTGAGAAAGGCAGTAAAGGCCCTTTTCTGAGTTGGCGCAAACACCTTCCAGCTCAGGCTGCCAATGGTGTCAGGATTCCAAGGCTGAATCCAGCAGGTAATCTGGCTTTGCACGGCGCGCGCAGGCACCATTCAGCTCCAGCCTCACTTCGATTCTGAAATCGCGACCGGGAGCAGCATTTACGTGCGTTCGGGAGGTGGTCAGCTTTCCGAATTCCTCGGCCTGCCGGCACCCCTTGGATTTGCCCAGGGGCCGGGGCTCAGAGCTCGATGCGCGTGGTGAAGAAGCCTTTGGCCACGTAGCCTTCGCACACCATGTCGGCGTACTTCGCCGAGAAGAAACGCCCCACGGAGATAACCTTGCCGCCCCGCATGAAGGTGGGCTCCGCTTCCGGGACCAACGCGCGCGCCTCCCCCACCTGCGCTTCGTTTTGAGGCACGATGACCACCTGATGCCTGCCCTGGTCGCTCGAGCTGGTGACGTAGCGGATGACCATCGCACCCACCTCGTCCATGACCGTCGTCTCTTCCTCGGTGACCGTCTCGTCTGCGTGCACGAAGTGCTGGAGCACGTCGAGCAGCTCCGAGGCCTGCTCGGTGGGCGGAGAGACCCGCAGGTATGCCGCTACGGCGGCGCGCACCGCCATGATGCCCTCGCCCGTCACGGGGGGAGAAGTGAGGTCCGGCAGGGGAACGTTCCACCGCTCGGCGAATTCCCGGAGGAGCTCCACCTCACGCTCGTCCACACGCTCGTCCACGTAAATGACCGCCTTGAAGACTTCCATCAGCTCCTCGATGCCCTGTGCCTCGAGGAGGAGTCCCTCCCTCGACCGCTCGAGCTGCTCCTTGCGGCGAAGGTCCTCGAAACGGCTCAGCAGGTCCTCGGCTCTGATCTGCTCCCGGGCGGCCCCGGAGATGTCGTGCAGCACCTGGCCCTGGTGCATCATCACGATCCGGTCGCCCAGATCCACCGCCTGCTGCATGGAGTGGGTCACCATCAGCGTGGTGATCCGTTCGCGCGCGATGATCTCGTGGGTGAGGCGGATCACCTGAGCCGCGCTCTTGGGGTCCAACGCCGCCGTATGCTCGTCCAGAAGAAGCAGGTCCGGCTTAAGCCAGGTCGCCATGAGCAGCGTGAGGGCCTGGCGCTGCCCGCCCGAGAGGGTGCCGATGGGGTTGTCCAGGCGATTCTCCAGGCCCATGTTCAGAACGCGAATACGGTCCCGGATCTCGTCCCGAACGCCGGTCGTGAGAGCCGGCGCCAACCCTCGGCTCTGCCCGCGACGCGCTGCGAGCGCCAGGTTCTCCGCGATCGTCATGGCCGGCGCGGTACCCGAGAAGGGGTTTTGAAACACCCGCCCGACCAGGCGGGCGCGCCGATGCTCGGGCCAGTCGCTGATCGTCTCCCCCGAAAGGTGGATCGAGCCCGAGTCCACCGGAAAGGAGCCGGCGACGGCGTTCAGAATCGTCGACTTCCCGCTGCCGTTCATGCCGATGATGATCAGGAACGACCCATCGGCGAGGTCGATGGAAACGTCCGTCAGAGCGCGCACCTCGTTGCTGGTGCCCGCGTGAAACGTCTTCGAGATCTTCTGGATGCTGAGCATCTGTCAGGCCCCCGCGGACCGCAGTCGTGCCGACGGCCCGAAGCGTCTGATCAACGTGGGCGCCATCAGCGCGATGAACACGAAGACCGCGGTGACCAGCTTGAGGTCGTTGGGATCAAGGCCCCAACGCAGCGCGATCGCCACCAGCAGCCTGAAGAGCACCGAACCCATGACGGCGCCGCACAGCAGGAGGCCGACCGTGCGGGCACCCACGAGCGCTTCGCCTATGATCACGCTCGCAAGGCCGATCACGATGATGCCGATCCCCATCTGCACGTCCGCAAAGCCCTGGTACTGGGCGATCAAGGCGCCGCTCAGGGCGATCAGGCCGTTCGACATGGCGAGCCCGAGGATGGTGAGCGTCTCCACGCTCACGCCCAGGGCACCCATCATCTGAGGATTGTCACCGGAGGCGCGCATGGCCGTACCGAGCTGGGTTCGGTAGAACCAGTAGAGAAACAGGCTGATCACAACCACGACGACGAAAGCGCCCACCAGGATCGAAAGATCCCGGATCCCGACCGTCCAACCGAGGATGTTCACACCGGAACCCCCGCCAGCCAGCGCGTCTCCGAACCTTCCCACGTAGGTGGCCAGGGTCGTCTCGTTGATCAGGGGAATGTTGCTGCGCCCCATGATCCTCAGATTGATCGAGTAGAGGGCCGTCATCGCCAGGATCCCGGCCAGTAGAGGCTGGATCCGGCATTTCGTGGTCATCAGCCCCGTGCCCGTGCCCGCGACAAACCCGGCCAGAGCCGCGATGAGCGTAGCGACCGCCGGGTGGGTGCCCGAGGCGATCAACGCGGCCGCGACCGCAGCGCCAAGGGTGATCGACCCCTCCGCGGTGATGTCGGGAATGTGCAGGATGCGGAAACTCATGTACACGCCAAGGGCAAGTATCCCGAGGATGAGTCCCAGGGTGAGAGCTCCGATGAGAAGGTTCATGGTTCAGTGCCCCTGTGCATTGGCGAGCCCGATCAGCTCGTCGGAAAAGCGGACCCCGAAGCGGCGCGCGGCTTCGTGGTTCAGGATGTACCGGGTCGTCGATGCCGGCCTGAACGGCAGAGCGGCCACCGACTCGCCGCGAAGAACGCGTGCGGCGAGCCTCCCGGCCTCGACCCCGGCGTCGAAATAGTCTCGCCCGACGATGACGAGCGGCCCGAACTCGGCTGCCGTGACGGAGAATGTGATCACCGGAATCCTTTCCCGGTCAGCGGCTTCCATGACCGCGGGGTAGCTCGACGAGATCAGGTTGTCCACGACCTGCACCCAGACATCGGGCCGCGTGGCTGCGAGCGCGATCGAAGCATCCAGGACGTCTGCGGCCGTGGCGATACCGATGTTCTCCACCGAGTAGCCCCGTGCCTTTGCCACTTCTAGAAGCCTGTCCCTGTTGTACTGGGAGTTGACTTCCGCCGGCGTGAACAGCGTTCCCAGCGTCCGGGCTTCGGGGAAGAGCTCGGCGACGATGTCCAACGCCGACTCGAGCGGTTGGTTCAGGTAGGCGCCCGTGGCCGTCGGCACGTGATCCGTATCGCTTATGCCGGCTCCGACGATGAAGGGGTTCGACACCATCCCGAAGACGATCGGGATCCCGCGGACTCGCTGCAGCGCGTTCTGGAGCGCCGGCGTGCTTAGAGTCATTATCAGCTCCGTGCTCGTGGGCCTGATGGCGTCGATGATGCTGACGAGGGTCGGCATGTCCCCCTGGGCCGAGTGAACGCGCAAGTTGAGCCTAAGATCGGGGTCGAAGCCCCCCTGAGCAAGGCCCAGCCTGACCCCTTCAATGGATTGCTCCGCAACCGGGCTCTCCGAGTACATGACCAGGTCGACGTTCGGCACCTGCCCTCCTTCGGCGAGCCGGTCCCAGCGCAGCCACTCGGGCGGTTCGGGCTTAGGTAGCCCTCGCTCCCGCGTGCCGGAGTCATCGATCACGACGCTCGCGCTGGCCACGAGGTCGGGTCCGATGCGCCAGCTGCGGGAGATCCCGTCCAGCACCGTAAGGTTGAGGTGCAGGTCGACCGGGATCCAGTTCTCCACCGGGACGCTCGCAGGATCCCGCCCTTCGAGGACGTCGGCGGCGAGAAGACCCTGCACATAGCCGATGTCCTCATACCTGGCACCCAGGTCCAGGAGGGAGCCTCGGCCGACCGAACCCGGCAGGGAAGTCACGACCGGAACGCCGCCGCGACGGGCAGCCTCGATGAGCGCATCGATGGCAGTGTAGACGGTGCTGTCCGGGCTCACCCAGAGGACGTCGATCCCCCGCGAGATCACGGACTGCGCCACCTCGCTGGCCGCCGTCGATGACTCCGCGTTCCCCTCCACGAGCTCCATCCCGAACTCGGCGGCGGCGGCGCGGGCCAAGTGGGTGGCCGCCTCGGAGTTCGCCTCCGTCGGGTTCCACACGAGGCCCACCCGGCGCGCGGCAGGATTGATGGTCCGCACCAGGTCGAACAGCTCCCGCACGGGTGGCAGGCTGCCCAGGCCGGCCATGTAGGGCGGGTGGTCCAAGTGGTCCTCACGACTGATACCGACCCCGGCGCCGTAGGGATCGGAAGAGATACCGAAGATGTGCACGGTCGGATTCGCCCGGGACCGGTTGGCGTTCGCCACGGTCTGCAGTGAGGGGGTCGAGGCCGTGATGATCATATCCAGGCCTGCGCTGGTGACCTGCGCGGCGATGGCGTTGGCAACGGCCAGGTCGCCCTGGGCGTTGTATTGGATCACTTCGAGGCGGTCACCATCCACGTAACCCCGCGCCGCGAGCCCCGCCAGTATCCCCCGGACCCCTTCATCCACCGGCTGCACGGGGGCGAGCTGCACCAGCGCGACCCGCCACACTTTTGCGGCATCGTCAGCGTCGGAAACCGTCCGGTCCTTTCGGGCCTCGAGGTCGGAAAACAGAAGGATCGCGGCGGCCGCCGCGATCGCGATCAACCCGAAAGAGAGCCTGCCCAACACGCTCGTGGAGTTCACCATCGAGAATCTACACTTCCCCCCAACCTGTATAAGACATCTTACGTTGGGAAAACAAAAGCAAAAAAGCTCTGGTTGCGAGAAGAAGGGCCCGCCCGGCTACCAGCCCAGCATCGAGTACATCACGCACCGGGCTTCCGCGGAGGCCGTCATGGCCTTCTTTCCGGGCCTGACGCGCGACGGGCTCCCAGACGGTGAGGGATGGGCCGCGACGCTGTACCTCCTCGAGCGCGGCGGCCGCGTCACCGCCACCGATCCCCACCGAAGCCCCGCATCGGATCGCAGCGATCAGCTCGACACCCTCGGCCCTTCGACCGATTCAAGGCGAATTCCGCCAACCTCGCCAGATACGGGCGTTATACTTTCGCGAACAGCCAGTGATGGGAGAAACATGTGGCCCATGCAAAGCCGTTGGTAGTGGATATGGACTCCCATGTGCTGGAACCGCCGGATCTGTGGCAGAGATACCTCGAGCCCAAATACCGGCATCGGGCCATCCGCATCGAGCAGGGAGCCGATGGCATCGAAACGCTCTTCGTGGATGACAAGGCTCTGCTTTCCGGGCGGCTCGCGGCGCTCGGCGGCGCAGAGCACGACGCCGTTCGGACCTTCACAGACCCGGATCTGACCTACCTCGATGGCTGTCCGAAAGCTTCTTACGACACCCAGGCGCGCGTGCAGCTGCTCGACGAGTGGGGCGTGGACATGGGCGTGGTGTTCCCCACCATAGGAATTCTGTGGGACAAGGAAGACGATCCCGAGCTGGCAATGGCGTACGCGCGCGCCTACAACAACTGGCAGTGGGATTTTGCCAAACCAGCTTTGGATCGCATCCTGCCGATCGCTCATGTTCCCCTGTACGACGTGGATCTTGCCTACGAGGAACTCAAGCGCTGCCTGAAGCTCGGCTTCAAGGGCATGTTTATGGCGCCAGAGCCCGTGTGTGGCAGGCGCCCTTCCCACCCGGATTTCGATCCCATATGGCAGTTGCTGATCGATGCCGACCTGCCCATATGCATTCACCTCATCGTACGTTTCGACAGGGTGGTGAATCTTTCGAATACCCAGTGGTGGGACGTAACCCGGGAACGTCCGGATACGGTGTTCTCGTTCGGGCTGGGCGGAACCATGCAGCTGATACCGGCGGTCGCCGCGCTCGTGTGCGACGGCTTGTTCGAGCGCCACCCCCGGTTGAAGGTGGCCATCGTCGAGTCCGGCGCCGGATACGTCCGCTACTTGATGGACCGATTGGACGAGAAATACGCTAGGTTCAAGGCAACGAGTTGCCTGTCCAGGCCACCCAGCGAATACATCCGGGAAAACTTCTGGTTCGTCATGGACCCGAGCGAAGCCAGCATCGACGCTCAGTGCGATCTGGTAGGGGAGGACAAGTTCCTTTGGGGGTCTGACTATCCCCATGTGGATTCCCACCTCACCGCCATGCAGGAGCTCCATGCCGCCCTCGAACCCATGTCCGAGCATCGCCGCACCCTGGTGCTCGGTGAAAACGCGCGCAGGCTGTTCCGTATCTGACCAGAGACAGCGAAGTCGCTACTGGGCGGTCTTCACCACCTCGTTCGAGTAGCCGCTTTCGTTGCCGTCCTGGTCCAGCGCCGTCATGGCGACGTGGTAATCGCCGGAGGCCAGATTCAGGGTATGGCTGGTGGTATACGGATCATTGAGCTCGACCACGTCCGTGTAGTTGCGACTGGTCTGCCCCCAGTAGATCCGATACCCGGCCAGATCGGTCAATGGGGTACCGTCGACGTTCTCAGCGGGCGCTGCCCATTCCAGAGTGACCGCATTGAGCGTCTCAACAGTGAGCATCTCCACCGCATTGCCTCCTGGGCCCGTGCAGGTGAGGGTGTATGTGGTTGCCGAGTCGACTGGCCCAACCACCTCGGAGCCACTGGTGTCGCGGGCACCGCTCCAGCCGCCGGAAGCGGTACAGCCCGTGGCATCCGTCGATGACCAGCTGACTGTGACGAGGCCGCCTGGATCGACCAGTGTTTCTGAGGCGCTGAACGTGACCGTCGGCGCCGCGCTCACCACCGACAGGGTCACGGTGGCGGTATCGCTGCCGCCATCACCGCTGCAGGTAAGGGTGTAGGTCGTGGTGGCCGTGGGCGCCACATCGACGCTGCCGCTGGCATCGCGGGTGCCTTCCCAGCCACCACTGGCGGTGCAGCTTGTGGTGTCGCTGCTGGTCCAGCTCAGAACGGCCGTGTCGCCGCTGTCGATGGTGCCGGGAGTAACGGACAGGGAAACCAGCGGCGCAGGTACTGGGGCCGGGTCGACGGTGATGGTCGTGCTGGCACTGGTTGCCCCACCCGCTCCGGTGCAGGTCAGCGTGTAGCTGCTCGTTGCGCTCGGCGACACGCTGGCATCGCCGCTGGTGCCGCGATCGCCGCTCCAGCTACCGCTGGCGGTACAGCTGGTGGCGTCGCTGCTCGACCAGGTCAGAGTCGTGCTGTCACCGCTGTCGATTTCCGTACTGGTCGCGGTCAGGTTCACAGTGGGAGCAGGTGGTTCGGTAACAACGACTGTCACGCTTTCCGAAGCGCTACCGCCGGGTCCTGAGCAGGTCAGGGTAAACGTGCTGTCATCGCTCAGCACGCCGGTAGAAGCGGAGCCGGAGATAGCCCGATCTCCGCTCCAGGCGCCGCTGGCGCTGCAGCTCGTTGCATCCGTGCTGGTCCAGTCGAGCTGGGTCGCCGATCCCTGCTCAACGCTGGTGGATGCGGCTGTCAGAACCACCCCGGGTCGGGGAGCAGGCTCGATGACCGTGATCGAAACGCTGTCGGTGTCCGATCCGCCGGGACCGGTACAGGTCAGAGCATAGGTTCCGCTGGCGGACAGGGGCCCAATGCTGAGACTGCCGCTGACGGAGCGGGATCCTGACCAGTTCCCGGAGGCGCTGCAGCTCTCTGAGTCTGTTGCGTTCCAGGTCAGCAGCGCGCTCTCGCCTGCATCGACCGTCGTACGATCGGCGCTGATGGAGACGACGGGCGGCGGAGGAGGAGGCGCCGGAGCCGGTGCGGGTTCCGGTTCCGGTTCCGGTTCCGGATCTGAGACCGGGTCCGGGTCCGAGATCGGATCAGGGTCCGAGATCGGGTCCGGATCTGAGATCGGATCGGAGACCGGGTCCGGGTCTGAAGCCGGGTCCGGGTCGGAGCCCGCGTCCGTTGCCGGGACCGGTGCGGGTTGAGTCACTTCTACAAACACTCGCCCGGTGCCCGTGCCCCCCAGGCCCACGCAGCTCAGGACATATTCCGTGCTCTGCTCCAGCAGCGGGGTCTGAAAAGTGCCACTGGTGGCCTGCGAGCCTGACCATCCACCCGAGGCCAGGCACTCGTCGGCGTCGCTGGCCGCCCAGCTCAGGCGGGTGCTGGTTCCCGCCTCGACAGACGATGGCTCCGCATCAAACGAAACGACTGGAACCGGCGCACCGGCGCTGTCGGCTTGGCGCAGCAACAGCTCCTCTATGGTTGTCGTATCCGCCAGAGCCAACTGACTGCCCAGGTCCTGGAGATTGGTGGTCACGGAGCTGGTGAGAGCCGGCGCCAGCTGGCCGCGGGCGGTATCCGGGGTTGCACCTTCGAGGGCGATCGCAAGCGTCGTGGCTTCGGCAAAGTCGAACGTCCCAAGCACCGCCAGGCCGCTCAGGGTCTGGTCGATGAGCTGCTGATTGGGCGCCAGCTCAGTGACGGAGCGGAGACTGCCCGGCAGCACGGTCTGCAGCGCGCTGTCCAGGAGCGGGGTGGCGTCCTGTCCATCGACGAACAGGGCACCGCTGATGACTTCCACCCTGACCGCGGTTGCCGTGCCGAGCAGCGTGAGCGCGACCCGGGGAGACACATCTGGTCCGACGCCGTCCAGCTGGCCGTCAGCAATGTCGCAGGCAAGCATCTGGATCACTTCGTCCGTGGAGAGCGCTTCCGTGGTCGGCGCCAGCGCGGCGCTCGTGCGGCGGATCACCTCACCGAGGGCTTCGTTACCCACCAGCACGGTGGCGATGTTGTCATCGGCAATCGGCTCGTTCATGGGATTCGGGATGATCTCCCCATCCCAGCCGAGGTTCATGTTGGCATCGATGTATTGCCAGGCGGTAGCGAGATTGGCCTCGCTGAGTCCACCCATGCACTGGGCGGTCTTCACTGCCAGGGTCGTGTAGGGTGAGGCGTTGACGGTGAGATCGCCAGACGTGAACGCCACAGCCAGCAGTTCAAAATCCGCGCCGCGGCCGGTGACCAGATCGGTGCCGCCGCTCACCCGAATGGTCACAGGCAGATCGGTGCCGTCGGGAACATCGATCTGATAGTTGGCGGCGGCATCGCTCTCGGCGGTGAACACCATTTGGCCTTCGGCGTCCTCCACCACGATCTGCGCGCCGACGATGGGGCCGTCCCCAACGCTGCCGCGAAGACTCAGCTCTTCACTTTGCTCGAAAATCTTTTCGCTGCTGCCGGTGCATGCGCCCAGAAAAAGTAGCGCACTCAGGCAGCCTGCCTGAAACCCCCGCGTTGCCCTAGGGGCCCTTCCCTCTCCGTTTCGTCCCACTTTGCCTCTCCGCTCTTAAAGCCAACATCTGCGCGGCGGATCGGTGGGTGCCATCTGCGGCGCATAGCGTCAGAACGGCTCGAGTATCGGAAAAGGGGACGTGTCTTCCCGTGAGGCGGTCGACACTTTCGACCCTGATGCGAGCGTTTTGTGGAAGGATCGTGGTTGGTTTGAGAAAACGTGACGGGTGCACAACGGTTGAGGTTCTTGGGTTCCGCCCGCCCCGTAAGTTGCCACCTCGAAAACGAGCAGCGCGTTGCCCGACATCTTGCCGGTAAATCCGTAGCCGGAGCTGACGATGAGCTGGCCCTGGTAGGCGATCGGAGCGGCGCCGCGAGGTGCGCTCAACCGCCAGCCACGGAACTCCAGGCATTGTCAGTCGGAGACGAAGGCCTCATAGGCGTCCTTGTACTTCGGATCCCAGCGGGACAGGGCGGATCGGTTCCTGATCAGGTCGTCCGTGTTCCACTGGATGCGCTTCTCGTCGAGGTCCCGCGGCGTGTCGTTGTCCGGGCAGAGCACGTAGAAGTCGCCTCGATCGAGCGATCGAATCAGAAATGCCACCACCTCGTCGGGCGTCCAGGCGCCGGCCGGCTTCTCGGGAATGAAGCGGGAGATCATGCCGGTGTAGGTGAAGCCGGGCACCAGCAGGTGGGCGGAGAGCTGGCAGCCTTCCACCTGCCGGAGCGCGTGGGCCAGGCTCTCGGTGTAGTTCTTCACGCCCGCCTTGGACAGGTTGTAGGCGTAGCCGCCCGGCGGGTTGGTGATGCCCTGCTTCGAGCCGGTATTGACGATCGCTCCCCGCTCGCCGGCTTCCAGCATGGCAGGGACGAAGGCCTGGCAGCCGTGAATGATGCCCCAGAGGTTGATCTCCACCTGCTTCTTCCAGACGTCCAGGTTCTCCCAGGGCGCGCTGGGCGGGAACCCCGCACCTGCGTTGTTCATCAGGCAGTGCACGTTGCCGAGCTTTGCCGCGGCTGTGGCCTGCAGCGTCTCCACCTGCGCAAAGTCGGAGACGTCGCAGACCTGAGTGTGCAGGGTGCCGCTGCCACTGTCAGCCAGGGACGCTGCCGCTGTGCTCAGAGCGTCCTCGTCGAGATCGGCGATCAGCACGTTCATGCCGGCCGAAAGATAGTGGCTGGCTGCCGCCAGGCCGATGCCACTGGCGCCGCCGGTGATCACCGCGTTGTTGCCTGCTTTTAGCCAGTCTGTCATGACTTCTCTTCCTCGCGCTCTGCGCGCATTTGTTGCAGCGCTTCGCGCAGCTCGCGCACCTCCTGCTCCAACGCGGCCACCCGACCCTCGAGCTCGGCCGTACGGCCGGGGGCGCGCACGTGGGCCGCCGCTTCCGCAACCGGCATCGACTCGATGGTGCCGGACAGCAGGTGCGCATACTCGTGGTCCTGCCGATTCGGTTTGCGCGGCAGCCGTGCCACCAGCGGCTCACCTTCACGTTCCAGCAGGCCTTGGAGCGTTTCCACCACCGCCTGGTTGTCGGCGAAGTCATGCAAGCGTCCGCTGCGGGACCGCAATTCGCCCGGCGTCTGGGGACCCCGCAGCAAAAGCAGGCACATCACGGCGAATTCCGCGCTGTCCAACTGCACATCGGCAAACGGCGTGTTGCAGAAACGCTGGCTGAATTTCTCCACCCGGCTCTTGAAATTCTCGTCGCTGGCGATCAAGTGCTTGGCTTCGAGATCACGAGCCGTTCGCTGAACGACGCCCGGCTCGAGAGAGAGCACGGGATCGCGACTGGATTTCTGGTTGCACGCATTGGTCAGCGCGTTCACCGTCAGGGGGTATTGATCCGGCGTGATGACCGATTTTTCCATCAGGCAACCGAGCACGCGCGCTTCGTTCACGGTGAGTTCGATGTTCAGCTTGCGATCTCCAGACTTCGAGGTGAGGCAAGTGAGTTAGGGTACCACCGTTGAGCCGAGTCCGAGGGCTGCCCCGCACTAAGCGGCACCAGTCAAGTCTGTATACTCGAGCGTATGTACTCGCAACGACTCGAGGGAGAACGGCTTGAACAACTTCGAAGGCAAAGTCGCCGTAATCACCGGGGGCGCCACCGGCATCGGTTTCTCGTTCGCCAAAAGGTTTGGCGCGGCTGGCGCCAAGGTGATCATTGCCGGCAGGCGCCAGCAAAAGTTGGATGAGTCGGTCGCCGCCCTGCAGCAGCTTGGCTATGAAGCTGCAGGCTTCGTGTGCGACGTCTCTGACTTGACGCAAGTGGAAGCGCTGGCCGATTTTGCTGAAGCCAAATTCGGCGGGGCCGACGTCATCATGAACAATGCTGGAATTCTGATCCCGCCATCCACGGTGATTGATGCCGATCCGAAGCTGGTGCGCCAGCTGTTGGACGTGAACTATATGGGCGTCTGGAACGGAGCATCCGTCTTCGGCAAGCGCTTCATCGAACGGGGCACGCCCGCGGCTATCTACAACGTCGGGTCCGAGAACGCGTTCTTCAACATCGTTCCCGGCATGTTCGCTTATGAGAGCGCCAAGCATGGCCTGCATTCCATGACGGATGCGCTGCGCGAGGAAACGCCCGACTTCATTGACGTTTCCTTCATCTGCCCGGGGTTCGTGCAGTCTGAAATGACCGCAATGGCGGGCGACATCCCCATGGACGTGGAAGAGTACACGTCCATTGCCTGGCCGCAGATTCTAAACGGCGAGTACTACGTGGTGTCGCACCCCTACAACGTGGTTTGGATCCAGCATCGCTACGACGAGATGATGAAGGCATACGAGACGTACGCGCCCCGCTACGACGGCGACTGGCAGTACGACCCCCGAGCGATGGCAGCGAAAGCCGCCGAGGCGGCGAAGGACGACTGGAGAAAACGGTGAGCCAACTCGACCTGCTTCGCGCCCTTGCCATCTGCTCATGAAGAATCAGGAGTAGGAAAACCATTCCTCATGACCGAGCAGCCTCTCATCGGACCGGACGATCCGCCTCCTTTCACCGTTTTCAACCCGGAAGGCAGCGCTCGCGTGCTCTTCGTGAGCGACCACGGTGGCCGGGCTTTTCCAAAGGCGATGGAGCAGCTGGGGCTGGCGGACTGGGTGCTCGAGCGGCACGTCGCCTGGGATATCGGCTCTGGTGACGTGGCGGAGCGGTTGGCGCGCCAATTCGACTCGCCTGGCCGCTGGTCAGGGCGCCGCGGGATCTGAGTCGCCGTGCTGTATGGATCGCAGATACTCGACTAGAGCGTCGATGCGCGCCGCTACGTGCTCCTCCGAGTCCTCTGCAAGGAGGAACTGCCACCCCCACACCGGCATGTCGTTGGTGCCGTGCACAGACCGCAAGGTGCGCCCGTCAATGACTTCTCTCAACCGGTCGGCGGGAAAGGTTCCGTTGCGCGCCTCGAGCGTTCGAAGATCTTCCATCTTGAACGCCATGCCTGCAGCCACCGGACCGTCGCCTGCGCCGCTCAACCCGTGGCAGCTCGCGCAGTAACCCAGATAGAGGTTTCTGCCATCGTACTCGTAGCCAGACCGTTCACCCTCCGGCGCGGCAGTCTGGCAACCGGCAATGGCAAGAGCAGACAGCAGAACGATCAGAACTCGGATCGGGATTCCCATGGCATCTCCACGTATTGGTCTAGTCTCTGATGATGCGGGTCTGACTGGGATTTGGTGATTCGGGGTTCCACTTAGTGGCATCGGCTGGCGTGACCCACCGGCATCAGAGGAACCGGCCAACAACCTGACGAGGAGATAAGGATACGCAGCGGCAGCTTTCGTAGGCGGTCGCGGTGGGGGGACTGCCGAGCCGCGCGCGTTTGCGCAGCCTCGTCATCGCCATCTGAACAGCGGCCCACCGGAAATGTCGTTTCCATCCACGTCGCGTACCGGATTGGGCGGGTGGGTCCTGCGCGTGGCGAGGGACACAACCACGATGGCAATCGCGCTGCAAAGGAAAGCGGGGACCGCGCCGATGTAGAGGGCATCCCAGACTTCCCAGTCGACCTCGGGCAGAAGGAGCACGACGAAGATCACCCAGCTGACGGTGCCAGCAGCGATCGACGCCCAGGCGCCCGGGACGTTGGCCCGCTTCCACAGCACGCCGCATACGAAGGCCGCCGAGGTGACCGGGAACGCCACCGCGCCCGCAAACACCAGCAGCCGGTAGAGGTCGCCCATGGCGAGGCCGAACACGAGCGCGATGGCCGTGAACAGAACCATCGCGGTCCGCGTTGCGCGCAGTCTGGTCCGATCGGAGCTCTCCGGCTTGACGGCACCGAGCGCCGTGTAGCCCAGCAGGGCGCCGCCAGTCAGGATGGTATCCCCGGCCGTGCTGACGATGGCGGACGCCACGGCAACGAAAAACAGCACCGTGATCCAATCCGGCAGGTATTGCTGCACGAAGATCGGAAGCACGTCGTCCAGATCGGCTTCTGCGATGTCGGGACTCAGGATGAAGACGCACATGCCCACGATCACCGGAATCATCCCAAGCAGCAGGTAGATGACCCCGCCGAAAAGAAAGCCCCGCGTTGCCGAGACTTCGTCCTTTGCCGCCAGAGCCCGGGCGGTGAGCACCGAGCCGCCGAGATCGCCGATGGCAACCGAGAACCAGGCGGCCAGCATGTAGAAGACGCCGAGCATGCCCAGGTAGCCGTAGAAGCCCGTCGGTTCGCCAGCCGCGGTTGGCGCCTCGGTGTAGAACAAGCTGAAGGGCGGCGATCCATCCCTGGTGCCCGCGTTCTCGATGAAAGCAGCGGGACCACCGACCGCATCCAGCGCCAGGGGCAGCACCAGGATCAGCACCACGGAAAGGATGATGAAGGCGAGCATGTCGGATCGGGACAGCGCCCACAGCCCGCCGGACAGCGAAACGACGAGCACGATCATGCTGCCAGCCAGAGTCGCCATGACCGCGTCCATTCCGGTTACGACCTTGATGATCACACCGAGAGAGAGCAGCTGCGCCGATATCCAGGAGATATACGCCACCATGCTGATACTCAGCGCCGCAAGCCCGATCCCACGGTTGTACCGGGCATTGTAGAAGTCGATGGAAGTGGTGAAGCGGGAACGCCGGAACACGCTGACAAAGAAGAAACCACACAGAATCAGGGTCAGCATGGGCGACCACGGATCCCAGACGATGGCCTGAAAGCCTCCGACGAAGGCTTCCTTGGCCCCACCGAGTATCACCGCTCCGCCCATCCAGGTCGCAACCACGGAGCCCATGACGAAGGGCGTCGTGAGGCTGTGCCCGGCCAGGATGAAATCTTCGGTCGATTGGCTTTTTCGGGAATAGAAGAGGCCCAGCCCCACGACGACGACGAAGTAGATGCACAGGGCGATCAGCGCCAATTGAGATTGGTCAGAAATTTCCATCCCGACTCATCCGCCTCCCCGTCGTCGAAGCACGCCGCGGCCGACTTATCCCCCCGGCGAATCCAGCATCAATCTGCCACCCTCACCGATTCTGCTAGTGCGATCTTACTCTGGACCACTAGTGGAAACCCCTAACGCTTGGCTAGGTGCGAATCGGTATCTCCGTGTTCTCGATGACCGTGCGCAGCGCGAAGTTCGAGTGCACCCGGTCCACGCCCGGCAGCCGCGTCAGCTGCTGGCTGTGGATACGCTCGTAGTCCCGGGCATCTGCGACCACGACCCGCAGGATGTAGTCCGAGGCGCCCGACATCAGATAGCACTCCATTACCTCCGGAACTCTGGCCACCGCATCCTCGAATGCCTCCAGATCCTTCCGCTGCTGACTGACCAGGGTGATCTGCACGAACACGCTGTCCGGGTAACCGGCCAGGGTCTCGTCGACCAGCGCCACGTAGCCCCGGATCACGCCCGATTGCTCGAGACGCCTCACACGGCGCAGACACGCGGAGTCCGACAACCCGACCCGTTCCGCCAGGGCGGTGTTCGGCAGCCGGGCATCGTTCTGAAGCTCCCGCAGAATCGCGCGATCAATTCGATCCATATGCAATATTCTGCTTATATTTTCCAGTATATGACGTATATATTGTGCCAAAGGGCTAAATTAAAGCAAGAATGCAATAACCCGGCCTCGCCGTTCAGCTAGCATGTCTCCTCTGCTTCGTTACTTGATAAGGCCTGGAGAAACGTCATGCGCATTGGGGTCCCAAGGGAAATCAAGATCCACGAATACCGGGTCGGGCTTACGCCGGCTGCCGTGGCAGCGCTGACGGCCGCCGGCCACCAAGTGGTCGTCGAGCACGACGCAGCGGCCGCCATCGGCTTCTCTGACGCCGACTATCGGCGCGCCGGCGCCGCCGTCGGCAGCGCGAAGGAGACCTTCGCCGCGGAGCTGATCGTGAAGGTCAAGGAACCGCAGCTCCAGGAATGCGCGATGCTCTGCGACGGTCAGATGCTCTTTACCTACCTGCACCTGGCTGCCGACCGGCCCCAGGCCGAGGCGCTGATGCGCTCCGGCGCAACGGCCATCGCCTACGAGACCGTCACGTCCCCCGCTGGCGGTCTGCCCCTGCTCACGCCCATGAGCGAGGTGGCCGGCCGGATGTCGATTCAGGTAGGCGCCCGCGCCCTCGAGATGGCCAGCGGCGGGCGCGGAACGCTGCTCGGCGGTGCCGCCGGCGTGGCACCCGGACGCGTCACCATTCTCGGCGGCGGGGTGGCCGGAACCAACGCGGCCACCATGGCCCTGGGCCTGCAGGCGGAAGTCACCATCCTGGACCGTTCGGCGCAAAGGCTCCACTGGCTCAGGCGCCACTTCAACGGCCGGGCTCGCGTGCTGATGGCAGACGGGAACGCAATCGGCAAGGCGGTCGAGACGGCGGACCTCGTCGTGGGCGCCGTTCTCGTGCCCGGGGCCGCAGCGCCCAGGCTGGTTACCCGCGAGATGGTGGAAGCCATGGCTAACGGAGCGGCCATCGTGGACATATCCATCGACCAGGGGGGATGTTTCGAGACCAGCCGCCCCACGAGCCACGACCAGCCGACCTACGTCGAAGCGGGGGTCGTCCATTACTGCGTGACCAACATGCCGGGGGGCGTAGCGCGAACGTCCACCCTCGCCCTGAGCAAGGTGACCCTTCCGTTCGTCATGGAACTGGCAAGCCGTGGCTGGGAAGACGCTTTTGCCCGTGATCGCCATTTCGCAAACGGCTTGAACGTGCACCGTGGCAGCATCCGGCATCCGGAAGTCGCCAAGGCACTGGAGCATGCCGTCCCTCCGATGGCTGCGTAGGCAGCCCCCGTCGACCTTGAGTCCGCGCCGCGGCCTCAGCCGCGGCGCAAGGCTTCCTGACAGATCAGGTCGTGGGCGATGGTCGCCGCGGCAATGGCCGTCAGCTCCGCGTGATCGTATGCAGGCGCGACTTCCACCACGTCCATCCCGACCAGATTCACCGGCGTCAGCCCGCGAATGATGTGAAGGGCCTGAGCCGACGAGAGGCCGCCCGCCACGGGCGTGCCGGTGCCGGGGGCAAAGGCGGGATCGAGACAGTCGATGTCGAATGTCAGATACGCCGGGTGTTGGCCGACCACGCTCAGGACGCGCTCCAGCACCGCCTGCGGACCGTGTTCATGAACCCAGGGCGCGTCGCAGACCACGAAGCCATGATCCTGCTGAGAAAAGCTGCGGATGCCGATCTGCACGGACCTTTCGGGCACGATCAGACCCTCCCGCAGGGCCCGCAGAAACATGGAGCCGTGATCGATGCGGCTGCCGTCGTCCTCCCACGTATCCACGTGAGCATCGAAATGAATCAGCGACATGGGCCCATGCTTTTCAGCGTGCGCCCGGAGCAGCGGGTAGGTCACGAAATGATCGCCCCCGAACGACAGAAGTTTGCAGCCTCGAGCAATGATGTCCCGGGCATGGGCTTCGATGGCCGCAGCCCCATGCTGGGGGTAACCGGAATCGATGAAGCAGTCACCACAGTCGGCAACAGCTAGCGTGGCGAACGGATCCTCCCCGTAAGGAAACGCCCGCCCGGCAATTCCCGCCAGCTGCACGCTGGCCGCGCGGATGGCCTGAGGGCCCAGTCGCGCGCCCGGCCTGAAAGTCGTCGCCATGTCGAAGGGCAAACCGGTCACCACCAGATCTGCGCCCTCGATGTCCCTGGTGTACTTGCGGCGAAGGAAGGAAAGCTCGCCCGCAAAGGTCATCCCGGAACGGTGCCCCAGCAGGTCGGATCTCGTGTGCTCGGAGCGCGTCATCTCATAGACGATCCAGAAAAGCGTAGTAAAGCATACCCGAAACCAGCGCCGGCCAGCGCAGATACCGCCCTCCCGGGAAGGGCAGGTGCTTGAGCCCGGCAAACGTGTCGAATTCCTCGGCCTGGCCCATAATCGCGTCCGCAACCAGCTTACCGCCCATGTTGGCCATCGCGATCCCGTGGCCCGAGTATCCCTGAGCCCAGTAGACGTTCGCTCCCTTGCGCCCGAACTGCGGCATGCGCCGCATGGTGATCGCAAGCGTGCCGCCCCATCCGAAGTCGATCCGAGCGCTTTCCAGCTGAGGATAGATCTGGAGCATCCGCCGCCGCACGAACGCCTTGATGTCCTTCGGAAACCGCGACGAGTAGTTCTCGCCCCCGCCGAAGATCAGCCGATGGTCCGGCGAGTTGTGGAAATAGTTCACCACGAAGCGGGTATCGACCACGGCGAGATCGTCCCGATTGATCGCGCGCCCCATCTCGGCCCCCAGGGGTTCCGTGGCCAGGATGAAGTTGTTGATGGGCATCTGATAGCGCTCGGCGCCCTTCTCGAAACGTCCCAGATAACCGTTGCAGGCGATGATCAGGAATCGGGCGCGTACGTCGCCTGATGCGGTGCGCACCAAGACCCTGTCCCCCTCCTGTCGGTAGCCCAGGGCCGGCGTCTGCTCGTGAAGCGTTGCCCCGCGATCGCTGGCCGCACGGGCGAGGCCGATGGCCAGGTTCAGCGGGTGCACGTGGCCCGCGCGCAAATCCACGTAGCCGCCGTACAGGGTGTCCGCGCCGAGCATCTTTGCCACTTCCTCGCGGCTGACGATTCTCCGGTCCGAGTATCCGTAGTCACGCTCCAGATGCTCGGCGTACGACCACAACGTTTTCTCGTAACGCTCGCGGTGCGCTGCCGTGAGCTCGCCGCTTTTCAGGTCACAGTCGATCCCGAATTCGGCGATGCGGTCACGCACCAGGTCATTGGCATCACAGGCGATCCGCCACAGCTTCCGGGCCGCATCAGCGCCCAGCCAGGACTCGAGCTCCAGCTGGTCTTTTCGCTGGCCCATGCCGAGCACGCCGCCGTTGCGTCCGGACGCTCCCGAGCCGACCCGATGGGCTTCCAGCACCACCACGTCGTAATTTCTGCGGCCGAGCTCCAGGGCGGCCGACAGCCCGGTGTAGCCGCCGCCGACGATGCAGACGTCGGCTTCGCAGGATCCATCGAGACCGGGGTAGGTCCGCATTGTCTTTGCGCTGTGGTAATACCAGGACTCGTCAAACCCGACCCTGGGATCTCCCCCGCCCCGAGATCGGCTCACAGCGTGCTGCCCAGGTAGCCGACTTCCCACTGAGTGATTGTCTTGCCGAAATGGTCAAGCTCGCCACGCTTGACCGACACGAAGACCTCCACGAACGCCTCGCCCAGGAGATCGATGAGGCCTTCGCTTTGTTCCAGAATCCGCAGCGCTTCACCCAGATCTTCCGGAAGCGCCGGCTTCAGACCGTAGGCATCGTCGGCGATGGGCTTGGTCGGCTTGATGGCAGCACGCATACCCAGCAGTCCGCAGGCGAGCGTTGCAGCAATGATGAGGTAAGGGTTCGCGTCCGCACCTGCCACGCGGTTCTCGACGCGCCCTGCTCGGGCATCACTGAAGGGCACGCGGAAGCCGGTGGTCCGGTTGTCGTAACCCCATTCCAGGTTGATGGGCGCCGACAGATCCCGCACGAAGCGCTTGTAGGAGTTCACGTTGGGGGCAACCAACGCGAACGCCTGGGGCAGATGCGCCTGCAGTCCTGCAATGAAGTGCTGGAGCACGGCGGGCGCCCGGCGACGATTGAGCGCAAAGATATTGCGCCCGGTCTCGTCCTCCATGCTGCAATGCAGGTGCAGCCCGTTCCCCGGCAGGTCTGCCAGCGGCTTGGCCATGAAGCTTGCCAGGGCGCCGTGCTTGCGCGCGCAGCCCTTGATCAGCCGCTTGAGCTGAAACAGCTGATCCGCGCGGGAGAGCGCGTCGCCGTGGGCCACGTTGAGCTCGATCTGGGCGGGTCCCATCTCGTGGACCATCGCCGAGAGCTCGAGACCCGTCTGGCGACAGGCTTGCTGAATCTCGGCCACGATGGGCATGAACTTCTCCAGCGCATCGGGGCTGAAGGACTCGCCGCCGAACTCGGCAGCCCCCGACCTTCCGGTCGCCGGCGTCAGCACCAGGTCATGGCTGGACACAGCTTCCAGAAGATAGAACTCGACTTCGGGAGCGACCACGGGGCGAAGTCCCATGGACTCGTAAGCATCCAGCACCCTCCGCAGCACGTTACGCGGATCGTAGGGCAGGCGTTCACCCGCCTGGTCGAGGCTTTCGCAGATCACCTGGCCCGTGTCCGGCTTCCAGGGGGTCGGGACGTAGGTCGACCAATCCGGACGCAAAAGCAGATCGCGATCGTTGGGGTCGTATGTCTCCATGGCGGCCGCGTACCCGCCTGTGATGGTCTGGAAAAAGATCGCTTCCGCCAGGTGGGGCGGGTGCGCTTCGGAATAGCTGATTCCACGCAGGGTCTTGCCGCGGGGCACGCCGTTCATGTCCGACAGCAGCAGTTCCAGTTCGTCCGGCATTTCCGATGGCTTGCCCATCCGCTCCCTCCTCAGTCGACCAGCCGGGCAGCAATCACGCTGCCCGCAAAGCTTCGCCAAAGCCGGCGAACAGCTTGGCAGACGCGGTGTCATCCGTGAAGTGCCACTCCGGATGCCACTGCACGCCCAGCACCCAGCCGCCGACCATGGACACTGCTTCAATCAAGCCGTCCTCGGCCCGTGCCTCCACGCGCAGCCCGGCCCCCAGTTCGGCGATACCCTGGGCATGCAGCGAATTGACGAGAAAACGTTTCGCGCCGACCAGGTCTGCAAGCATGCCGCCGTGAACCGCATCGACGGCATGAACCAGCCCGTACTGGGCATCCCGCGGCAGCTCGTCGTTCTCCCGGTGATCCAGATAGCCGGGCACCTCGTGAATCCGCGGATGCAGGGTGCCGCCGAGAGCCACGTTCAGCTCCTGCAAACCCCTGCATACCGCGAGCAGCGGCAGACCGCGTGACAGGGCGCGCTCGATGAGAGGAAACACGACGGCGTCGCGCTGCTCGTCATGGAGCATATCCAGGTCCGCGCCCCCGTAGCGGTGGGGGTGAACGTTGCTCGTAGATCCCGGCAGGAATACCCCATGGACCCGGTCGAGGATCGCGTCCAGATCGAACAGATCCGTCAGCTCGCGCAGCTCTGCGCCCCGACCCCACGCCGGCATGAGCAGGGGCATCGCCCCCGCACCGTGGGCGACCGCATTGATGTACTTCTCGCCCACGCAGTGGAACGGGTACTCACCATACCTCTTCACGTCGCAGGGAATGAGCACGACCGGCCTGCTCATCGCCTCCCTCCGGCTGCGTGGCGAGTCGGCCTGGCTGGCGATAAGATGTGGTGATCGGCGACGGATCGTGGGCAAACATGTCGAATCTGGCACTCATCAGTAGAGACGTCGCTGAGATCCTGCCGGCAGCCGGGACCGATGAATTCGCCCCGAGCGTCGTCGCGATGCTCAGGGATCAGGTGAACATCGACGAGGCCTGCATGATCGTCTATCCCCGCGACGAGTCCCCGCGCATCGCCCACCGCGAAACTCAGAAACCAGGGGACGAACCCAATCTCGACACCTTCATCAAGGGGCCCTTCCTGCTCGATCCGTATTACGTCGCTGCAGCCCGGGAGGGCCGATTCGGATTCTTTCCGCTTTCCCATCTCGCCCCCACCGGGTTCAAGACCAGCGAGTACTACCGAACCTACTACCGGTTCAGCGGCATCTTCGACGAGTGCGGCTATCTGACCCCCATCGGGGACGGCGGCTTTGCGAATCTTTCCCTGGCTCGCGCAGACGGCAACCAACCGTTCGAGTCCTCCACACTCAGATGCCTGGCAGATCTCGCGCCTCTGGTCACCGCGCTCACTCAGCATCATTGGCGACTGCTACCCGCCAACCCGTCTACCGAGCAGATCAGCCTGCGAACGCAGCTGGAGTCGGCGCTGGAGAGCTTTGGCGAATCGGTTCTGACTGCACGCGAGCGCCAGATCATCAACTCGATCCTGCACGGCCACACGAGCAAGGCCATCGCCCAGTCGTTGGCCATCTCCGTGGAGACCGTGAAGCTCCACCGGAAAAACGCCTACCGAAAACTTGCCATCCGCAACCAATCCGAGCTCTTCTACACGTTCATCCGCGCGCTGAGGGACTGCAGCGACGAGTACCAGGGAGGCGATCCGCTGCGCTAGCAGCGGCTCACCTAATCCCAGACATAGCTGAAGCTCACGCCGAAGGTCCGCGGCCGCATGGGGCCGAAGAAGTGGGAAGGCAGAACGCCACCGTTGTTGTTGAGCCCGTCGAAGGTGTCCTCGTTCGTCAGGTTCTCGACGTAAAGGTTGGCCGACCAGTTGTGCTCCGATTCGTAGCCTACGCGTACCGCCAGATTGAAGAAGGAATCGATCTCCGTTGTCTTCAACCCCTCGAAACCGCCGCCGCGTTCGGATTCCCAGAACCCTTCCACGCGGCCGGTGAGGGCGCCCCCGGCTTCCAGCGGGAAGTTGCCGTTGACCACCACTGAGCCCGTCCACTCCGGCGCCCAGAACAACGAGCTGCCCTCGCAGCCTTCCGCATCCTCCAGACCGCAGATGCTCTGCAGGCCGGTGGCTTCCGTATCCAGGTAGGAAAGCCCCAGATAAACGTCAACGTAGTCGCCGAGCAGGAAATTCGCCGTTCCTTCGACGCCCCAGCCTTCGACGTTGCCCACGTTCTCCACCGCCGCGGCGCCCCCATCGAACACGACCACCTGCAGGTCCTCGTACTCGTAGTAAAAGCCGGTCAGGCTCAACTGCGCGCGCCCTTCGGCGAGGGAGCCCTTGTAGCCGATCTCGTAGGAGTCGGCGACCTCGGGCTGGAAGGCATTCGGACGATACCCATCGCTCTGGGAGAGGTCGGTGTCTCCACCGCCCGCACCCACCCCGTCGGCATCAACCAGCGCGAAGCTGCCGAAACCGCCGGACTTGAATCCCTCGGTGTAGCTTGCATACAGCATCGCGTCGTCGTTGGGGCGGAAGCGCGCCACGAATCGCGTCTGCAGATCGTCCCAGCTCTCCTTGCCGGTGATGTCTCCGTCGGTTGCGAACGTGTATGCCCAGTAGGCGCCGAGGTCGCTGTCGGGGGTCGGGACGTTGATGGTGAAGTCCTTCTCGTCATCCGAGTAGCGCAGCCCAACGCTGAAGTCCCACTGCTGTGTGAGCTCGTAGGTCAGATCCACGTAAGCGGCCCATCCGGAGTAGTCGCCCACGATGCGGCCGGTCTCCCGCAGCACCCCGTCCGCAGACGGCGTAAACGGTGATCCGTAATAGGCATAGAGATCAGAGCATCCGGTGAACGTCATGCCGTAGTTGTAGTAGTAACCGTAGTACTGGCAGAAGAAGTCTTCCTGACCGGCGAACTCGAAGAGGGTATCGATCTCCTCCTTGTAGTACGACGCGCCGGCGTACCATGACAGCGGGCCTTCACCCTTCGAGGTCAGCCGCAGCTCCTGCTGAAAGTAGTCGCCCTCCTGATCCTGCCGATAGTTGTTGAGGTTCAGGGGCGTGCCGTCGTAGTCCTCGTTGTAGTAGTACTCGTGATCCTTGTACCCGGTGTTCGAGGTCAGGGTCGCAAAGTCGAACTCGTACTCGAACTTGACGCCAATGGTGAGGATATCGGCGTCATCGTTGTCACCGCCGCTCTGGTCCGAGTCCGCATCGTACGGGCCGCCTCGAAGCTCCACCTCGCCGATGGCGGCTTCGAAGGTCTCCCAGATGTCGCCCTCATCTATGGCCCGGTATACGGATCCGGACTGCTCGCGGTCCTCGTACTCGACCATGGTGTCCAGGCTGAGCCGATCCGTGGCGAACGCCGTGGACCAGCGAAGGGCGTACTTCTCGTGCTCGATGAGCTTCTCGTCGTTGAACCGGTTCTTGACGAAACCGTCCTCGTTGGAGCTGTAGCCCGCAAGCCGCATGGCGAAGCGATCGTTGATCGGCAGGTTGACGGCCCCCTCCACAACCAGGTGGTCCCGCTCACCGATATCGACGTCCACATAGCCCGAAGCGCGATCGGCGATTTCCGCCTTGGCCGTATGCACGCTGAACGCCCCGCCGATGGAGTTGCGGCCGAACAGGAAGCCCTGGGGCCCACGCAATATCTCCGCCCGCTCCATGTCGAAGAGGCTGGTGACCGCAGAGCCGTTGCGCCCCTCGTAAAGATCGTTCTTGAAAAAGGCGGCCGACGGATCGCCGCCGACGCCGAAGTCCTGGGTACGGATGCCGCGCACGCTGATAGCGTCGATGAAGCTGTCCTGGCTGTTACCCGAAACCCCGGGAGAGAAAACCACCAGGTCCTTCACGTCGTTGATGTTCGACGATCTGGTGAACTCGCCGGAGAGCGCGGTGATGGCCAGCGGAACCTCCTGCGCAGACTCGTCGCGCTTGGTTGCGGTAACCACCATCTCCTCTATGACCGTCGCCTGCTCGGCCATGGCCGGCGCGGAGGACGCAAGGGCGGTGGCCACCGCAGCGGCGATGGGTTTGAGCTGGAAGTTGGGGTTTCGCAGGGCGCGTCGTGCAGGTCTGGGCATGTTTTTCTCCTCGCTCGCCCGTTCGCGGCCGCTGAGCAAACCAGAGCCGCATACGGTCAAATGCGCATCGGACAGTAAAGATGATCAGCCGCCTTGGCTGAATACCCCCAAGGGGTAGGATCACCCGACAACGCCGGCTCCTGCAAGCGCTTCGCGCATGGGCTCCAGCTGACGTTCGTATCGCTTCCAGCGTCCCACCGAGCGGGTGTGAGCGGGCTCGCGGACCTGGACGGCGCTTGCCGTGGAGACGGCGCTCGCCTGGCTGTGGAAGCTGACGCAGGCCTCCTCGAAGGGAAGATCCAGGAAGGCCAAAAGCCGACGCACGTTGGGCTCGAGGTCTGCAGCGGTCTCCTCGTAGGAGATGTCCAGAAACCTTCCCGGGAACCGTTCCCGCCAGACGTCCATCAGCCGTCGGTATCGGGCGTGGTGACGGGCCATCTCCCGCTGGTCGTAAGAGTGCAGGTAGGCGTCCGCGAAAAGCTGCTTGAAGCTGGCAAAGCAGGCATCCATGGGATCACGGGTCAGATGCACGATCTTGGCGTTGGGCAGTGCGGCCAGAATCAGCGGAATGCAGAGATAGTTCTGGGGCAGCTTGTCAACGAAGCGGGGGGTGTCACCGCGCATGCGGCGTGTGGTGTCCAGGTACACGCCCCCGAGCTGCTTCGGGTCCACGGCCAGCGAGGCCTCAAACAGCCCAGTCGAAAAACGCTTCGGATCTCTATGGCCCGAAAGACGCCGTATCCCCAGGCCGAACTGCTGCAGTTCTCCGGCGGAGGTCACCTCTGAGTGACTCGATATGATGCGCTCGACGAGCGTCGTGCCGGTACGCGGCTGACCGAGCACGAAGATGGGCGATGCGTCCGGATGTCCGCCCGAAGCAGACTCGAGCCAGGATTCATCGAACTGCTGCTCGAGGTAAGCGAACATCTCGATTTCCGCGGCCTCATCGAACTCCACCGTGCTGCGGCGGGCTGCGGCGCCCCGGGCAAACGCTTCGAACGCGTCGTCCCACCGCTCCAGATCCTCGCACTCCTTGCCGATGGCGTAGTAGTAAAAGGCCTGCAGCCGGGGATGCAAGCCCGGGCCCATGACCAGGCGCGCACACGCCCTGATGTGGTCGTCGTCCCGTGCGGTCCGAGAGCCTGCCAGGGACCAGTGCGCCTGGGGCGAGTCCGGCTGCAGAGCGACCACCCGTTCCAGCAGAGCCAGCGCCTGGGGCGTGCGCCCGTGGTAGACGTGGTTGTTGGCGAGATTGAGCATGAAAGGGGGGTGATCGGGGCGCGTCGCGCAGGCTTTCTCGAACCATTCCCCGGCGAGCCCGTACTCGCCCATCAACGAGTAGACCGTGCCGATCACGTCGTGCACAAGTGGGTCGTTGGGTTCATGTTGCGTCGCCTCCGCGAGGGCGGCGTCTGCGCGGTTCACCTGCCCCTCGCTCATGAACAGTCGGGCCAGCTGGGCCCAGGCTGCAGAGTGCGCGGGATCGAGCTTCGTGACCGATCCAAATGCCTGAAATGCGGTTTTGCGATCCTTGGCCTCCAGCGCGACCAGACCGACGAGGAAGTGGCCCTGCACCAGATTAGGCTGTCGGGCGAGCACCTGCTTGCAGATTGCCCCGGCTCGTTCCAGCTCACCCGCATTCAGCGCGCCCAGCCCGTCCCGCAGCAATGCGCCCAGATCAGCGGTCTTGACCATCTCCCTGCTCACTCCCCCTTTTGGGGTAAGGCAACAACTCGGCAATGATGTCACCATCGGATTGCTCACACTAGGGAAGGCCCGCGCGATGCCCATCCAAAGCAGAGAATTGCCCGAGGAGCTCGACCGCACCCGGCACCTGCACCCCTTCACCGACTACGCGGCCTACGCCCGTTCCGGCGGGCGTGTCTACACCCGGGGAGAGGGGATCTTCATCTACGATGCACAGGGCCGGGAGCTCCTGGACGGGATGTCCGGGCTGTGGTGCACGAGCCTCGGCTACAGCCAGCCGAAGATCGTCGACGCCGTCACCGAGCAGCTGCAGCGCCTTCCCTACTACAACAGCTTCTTCAACTGCTCCAACGATGCGGCGGTTGCCATGGCCAACGCCCTGGTGGAAGTGACGCCCCCGCATTTCAACCACGTGTTCTTCACGAACTCCGGCTCCGAGGCGAACGACACCAACATCCGGCTCGTGCACCGCTACTTCGACCTCATCGGAAAGCCCGACAAGAAGATCATCTTGAGCCGGGAGAACGCCTATCACGGCAGCACCATCGCGGCTGCCAGCCTCGGCGGCATGTCCAGCATGCACAAGCAGTTCACTCGTCTGCCCTACGTGCACCACGTCCAGCAGCCTTACTGGTTCGAGCTGGGATCAGGACGATCGCCGGAGGAGTTCGGCCGGCAGGCGGCCCAGGCCGTGGCGGACAGGATCGACGAGCTGGGCGCGGATAACGTGGCCGCGTTCATCGCCGAGCCGGTGCAGGGGGCGGGCGGGGTCATCATTCCTCCGGAAACTTACTGGCCAGCCGTCCAGCGCATTCTGGACGAACGCGACGTTCTGCTGATCAGCGACGAGGTGATCTGCGGTTTCGGCCGCACAGGGCGCTGGTTCGGTTGCGACTACTTCGGTACCCGCCCGGAGCTTCTGACCTTCGCCAAGGCAGTGACCAACGGCTATCAACCCCTTGGTGGCGTCATGGTCGGCGACAGGATCGCCGACGTGCTGACCACCCAGGGCGGCGAGTTCGCCCACGGATTCACCTATTCCGGCCACCCCGCCTGCTGCGCGGCGGGCCTGGCGACCCTGGAGCTTTACCACGAGCTCGACACGCTCAGCTACGTAGCCGACGACATCGCCCCCTACTGGGCGAGCCGCTGGTCGGAGCTCGCCGCGCATCCCATCGTCGGAGAGTCCCGCACCCTGGGGATGCTGGCAGCGGTAGAGCTGGTCAGTGACAAGTCCGGCCACACACGCCTGGATTCGGATGGAAAGGCAGCGCTTTTCTGCCGTGACGAGGCGATCGGGGGCGGTCTGATGGTCCGGGCCGTCCAGGACAGCATCATCAGCGCCGCGCCGCTCGTCAGCACCCGCGAGGAGATCGATCTGCTGATCGAACGGCTGACCCAGGCTTTGAACGACACCGCCAGGCACTACGGCATCAACGATGCATGACTCGCCGCCGATCGAAAGGCACCGATCGCTGGGCCAGCGCGACGTGGTCATGTACACCGTCTCTGCAATCCTTCTCCTGGAGACTCTCACCGCTGCCGCTTCCATCGGCGCGGCCGCCATCTTCTGGTGGCTGTTCCTCGGCGTGGTTTTTTTCCTGCCCTTTGCGCTCATCTGCGCCGAGATGGGCTGCACCTATCCCGAGCAGGGCGGCATCTATGCCTGGGTGCGGGACGCCTTCGGCGGTCGCTGGGGGGCCAGGGCCAGCTGGGGCTACTGGGTCAACACGGCCGTGTGGTTGCCCGCCATCTACATCCTGTTCGCCGGCATATTCGCGCAGCTCTACGCTCCCGGCCTCTCCCTGGCCGGGCAGATCGCCATCGGCATCGGCCTCACCTGGCTCACGGTCGGGCTGAACGTCGTGACCCTGGACGTGGGCAAGTGGGTGCCGAATCTGGGGGCAGCGGTCAAGGTCCTCGTCTTCCTTACCCTGATCGGAGCCGCCAGTTACCACGTGGCCACGCAGGGATTCGCGAACCCCATCAACCTAGAGACCATCCGGCCGACGTGGAGCGACTCCGTCGCCTTCATCCCCGCGATCATCTACGGGATGTTGGGGTTTGAGCTCGTCAGCGCCAGTAGCGAGGAGATCAAGAATCCCCGCAGGAACGTGCCCCGGGGCATCCTGATCAGCGGGCTGATCATCATTTCCCTGTACACCCTGGCGACCACGGCGATGCTGGCCGCATTGCCCGCCGACGAGATCGACCTGGTGGAGGGCCTCGTCGCCACGCTGCACCAGTTCTTCGCATCCAGCGGTGCGGGCGAAATCATCGTTTCGATACTCGGCGCCGGGGCCCTCTACACGTTCTTCACCAACGGCGTGACCTGGGCCATGGGGTGTAACCGGGCGGCCGCCGAGGCCGGCATCGAGGGCGAGCTGCCGAGATTCTTCGCGCTGGAAACGCGCCGCGGCACACCGCTGGGCGCTGCCGTGGTCATGGGGGCGTTCAGCACCGGCGTGCTTCTGCTCTACGGCGGCCTGGCGAGCAACAGCGAAGATCTCTTCTGGTCGCTGTTCGCGTTCAGCGCCGTGATCTTCCTGCTGCCCTATCTCGGTTTGACGCTCGCCTTCTTGCACGCGCGCCGCCACGATGCCGGCCGCCACCGGCCCTTCGCCGTGCCAGGCGGCATGGCCATCGCCAGAACGTGCGCCTACGTGTGCTTCGCCGCCCTGGCGGCATCCATCGGCCTGTTCATCTACACCCCCGGCGAGGGTATCGTCCATCCGGTGCTGTGGGGCGCGCTGGTCACCCTGGCGATCGGTGAGTTGACCATCCGATTCGGAGAGCATCACCCGGTGAGAGCGGGCTAGCCCGAGCCGGCTTCACCCGTCCAGCCACGCGGTGAGTCGCGATCTCTCCCGGACGAGGCCATCCTGATCGAAGAGATGCGCACAGAAGTGCGCCCATGAGTCCGCGAACGCCAAAGCCATGCCGCCGGTGACCACGGTGGAGCCCAGACCAAGCTCGGCGTAGGTGAACTCGAAGCTCTCCTTTTATCGTCGCCCCCGTCGATGATCTCGGTCGCAACCTGCTGCTCCTCCACGACGACGGCGGCGTCTTCGACGTCGATGTCGCGCGTTGAGCCAGATCACCCAAGGCGGAGGCGCAGCGACGCTGATCTGGATGGTCACTATGCCGGAGAAATACTCGGATTCAGGAACCAGGTTGAGCTCGATCGCATAGGCTTTGGGCTGTACCGCTTCTCCGAGTCGCAGCTTCGGAGGTTCGTCCTCCTCGGCCGCCAGCGGCGCCAGGGACACAACCAGCCCGAGGATGAACCCGAACTGATAACGCTTCATCATGTCATCGCCTTGGCAAGGATCGATCTTGAAGTGCCCGGAGACAGGGCACGCAGACTTCCCGATCGCTTCTACCCGGATTTGGTAGTAAGCGAGGGTCCGTTCATTTCGTGCACCCTCCTTCTTGCTTGGCGTGAGTTTGGCTAAGGGCGCGAGCCAATGCGGATTTCACGTCCGGAGCGGACAATGCCGGTTGCGCAACCCATCCCATTGTGCTAATAAAAATCAAACAGAAAGGATCCGCCAACGAATGAACTAGGGAGTGCGCTCATGAAGATTCGCACCACGCTTCTCGCCATATTCCTGATTACTCTGACTACCGGGTTCGCGGGGAATGTTTACCCGTGTGGGGACAACGCCGTATATCGCGTGGGCCAAGGGCTGGCCTACCGCGTCTATACAGCCCCGCTACCTGGCCACGTGCTCATCTACGGCCAGACGGACGCAGATAGAGAGCTTGCACTGAATTTGGTGCGGTCAGGGCATGCCGTTCGCCTGGTCAGCAGCGATCAGGAGTTGCAGAACGAGCTCGACACGGGAACCTACGATGTTGTCCTGGCTGCCTACAGCGATCGTCAGGTCGTCGAGTCGAAAGCCAGTGCTGCGGCAAGCCAGCCGACGCTGGTTCCGGTGGCTGAGACGCGTGCCGAGGAAAAGCAGGCACGACAGAACTACCAGCACGTCATGCAGGCGCGGAAGAACGATATCAAGCAGTACCTGCTCGCGATCCACAAGACGCTAAAGAACAAGGGTTGAGAACGGTCCTTGCGATCTTTTGAGGGGGCGGTTTGAGAAAACCTCCAGGCGCGCTGTTTCTTTACATGCTCTTGGGCTTGGTAGCTTTTGTTGGGGCGGCGGATACCCGTGGGCAGTCACGCGGCGATGGCAGCCTGACGCTAGAGTATCAGTACATTCGAACGGGCACGTTCGATGATGGCAACTACGAGTACGATTACTGGAAGACGGACGCGCAGGTCCTCATGCTTTCCGGAGACTACTCCATTACCGATCGCTTGACCGTTTTCGCTTCGTTGCCCTACATCTGGAAGCGTTTCATTGCGGGCAATCAGTTCAATGGCGACCCCCACAATCCAAACGATCCCTACTGGGTCGACTTCGTGCCACCGGATAAGCGCTTCTGGGACGACGGTAAGTATCACAGCGACTTTCAGGACTTCTCCATCGGTTTCTCTTACCTGGCGCTGGACGGGCCGCTGAAAATCTCGCCGTACATCGGGTACGGCGTGCCGATGACCGACTACCCGTTCTTCGCCAAGGCGGCAATCGGGCAGAACTTGTGGAACGTGCCGGTTGGGGCGTCGTTCAGCTACGCGCCGTACTTCTCGGACTGGTATCTGAGCGGAAACGCGGCCTATGTGTTCTCCGAGAAACCGCTGGGCGTCAACGTCGACTACTGGCTGACCCATCTGGCTACGGGTTACAGGTTCACGCCTCGATTCGCGGCAAACGTCTTCCTGAGCCTTAAGTACGTCCGCGAGGGGATGAAGCTGCCGTATGATTTCGTGGATGACCCCGAGAACTTCGTCTATCCGGACGACTTTGGCACGGAAGAGTGGTGGCATCACGATCGGCTGGGCGCCCACCGGAATCTGAACCTGGGTCTCGGGGTCGATTACTTTCTCAGCCCGCAATGGAAGGTTTCGGCCACCGGCTACACTGCCCTGTGGGTCGAGCAGACGAACGAAGTGGACTATGCCTTCACGATGGCTGTGACCCGCTTCTTCTCCGGCAGTGACTAAAGGCTGACACCAAAGGCGACCAGCGTTTCAGGCAGCTGCGCGCGCAACCTGGCGCGACGCGCGTTGAAGTGCTCGACCACAGCCTGATACCGGGGGTTGTCGCTGAACTTCCCCAGACAGGGTGAATCCTCGAGCCAGCTTACTCTCGCGAATTGAGGGCTGCGCTGAGCCTTCTCCAGCTCGGCCAGGGCCTCGTCGTCTCGATCCATCACCGAATACCCGCAAGCCTTCATGAATTCGACAAAGTAATGGGGGTTCTCATGGAGGATCGGCCGGTCGATGTGCCACTGTGCTAGCCCCTTGGCCATTTCGAAGTCGCCCAGGGCGTAAGCTGCGCCCAGCAGTGCGAAGAAACCCTCCCAATCCAAGCTGGATCGGGGGAAAGTCATGACCGTTTCTGGCAGGCCGGTGGAGATCAGCACCCAGAACGCGGACTCGTAGTCTCCGGTCGCGTTGTAGGCTTCGGCCAGGAGGTAGCGCACGCTGACGTTGTCCGGGGCAGTGATGATCAGCTCCTCGGCCGCATCGATCAACTCCGCATAGCGACGCAGCTTGAAGAGCAGGCCGATTCCGGGTGAGGGAACGAGTTCGAGCGCCGTCTCGACGTCGCCAATCTCGATGTAAAGCTCCGCCAGCTGACCGACGTGGTCCTCGTTCTCCGGTTCGAGATCGCGCGCGCGGATTGCCCAGGCGATGGCTTTGTCGAGCTCGCCGATGAGCTGGTGGAGCCTGGAAATCAGGCGATAGGCGGCGGCACCATCGAAACGCCGCTCGATGCGCCCAACCAGCTTAAGGACGTCTTCCGTCTGTCCCTGATAGCCGAGCATCTCGCCCAGAGCGCCGTAGCGCGCCAGGGACTGGCGATCGATTTCCAGGGCGCGGCTGAAAAGATCGGCAATGCTGTCGCCGTAATCCTTGAGCTGATACCAGCGAAGGTAAGCTAAGTCAGCCAGGGCATCGGCGTTGTCCGGATCGAGCGCCACGGCCCGCTCGAATGCCGCGTAAGCTTCGGGTCGGCCGCGCGCGTAGTAGTAGCGTCCCAGGGTGTGCTGAACCTCGGACAGGTTCGGATCGATAGACAGAGCGCGGAAGATCGGCGCCTCCGCGGCGTCCAGATCGCCGAGAAACAAAAAGACGCCCGCCAATCGGCTATTTGCCAATGCCGACCCCGGGTCCAGAGCGACCGCGTCGCGGTAGTGCTCAATTGCTCTGCGTAACAGCGCATCGTCCACGATCTCGCGGTCCCGGACCTGCTGCTCGAAGTAGCGGCCGCGGTACAGCGCTTCGTTGGCGGTGGCGTTGCCCGTTGCCGGAGACGGCAGTTCGATCGCCGCCTCCGGCAGGATCCGGCGCACGAGATTCTGCGCGATCTCCTGCTGGAGGCCAAGCAGCTCGTCGGGATTGCGCGTGAAGGACGCCGACCAGACGACAAGGCCGCTGGTGCCATCGACGAGCTCAACCGACGCCCTTAGCACGTCCCCCTCTCGTCGCAGGCTGCCCTCGACGATGTAGGTGACGCCTAGCTGCTCCGAGCTCGACCTTGCATCGCCACCGAGCGCACCCACCGCAATGGACGACGAACGCGCCGCGATGCGCAGCTCGGGCACGCGATGGAGCTGGCTGCGCAACTCCTCACTCAACCCGGCGCTCAGGTAAGCGTCGTCCGGATCGTTGCTCGCATTGTGGAACGGCAGCACGGCAACGCTGTTCTGCAGTATCGGAATGTCAGTCGCATCGTACCGGCCGGTCTCCGGCGTTGCGAGATAGACGGCATAGCCAACGCCAAGCGCTGCGAGCGCGATCAGCAAGGCGGCCCAGGACAGGCGGCCCGGGCGGCGCAGCCAGTACGATGCGCCAAAGCCGATCGGACCGCCGTCGGTCGACGTACCGCCGCCCTGACAGGGCGACAGGGCACTGAGCAGCTTCGTTCTGTACCGCTCGCTGGCGTCGCAGGTCAGCGCCTGAACCCGGTTCAGGCCGACCTTCAGATCCGCGGTGAGCGGCACCGCCTCGAGGTACACGGGAACCACCGCCTTGCCTTCGTCCAGTGCTAGGTTGATCTCCCGGTTGCAGTGCTCCGAGCCAAGCGACCTGCGGGAGATGAAGAAGAGAAATTGAGAGGCTCGATCCAGCGAGTCGCCGATCACCGCGCGCCAGTTCTGGCCAGCCGAAATGCCTTCGTCGTACCAGACGTTGACACCCTGCTCCTGAAGCCAGGCAATCTGGGGGTAAACCATCGCCTTGTCTTCGTGTGCATAGCACACGAACGCAAACGGCCCGTCTCCCCGGTAGGGTGGGTTCGGATGCTTCAGAACCTGCTTGCTCCCTGTGTGTTGATATCAGTCTACTCGACGCGGCCAGAAGGCTGAATCCGAGGTTTTCGGACAACTTGCTACAGGCTGACACCAAATGCCGACAACGTCTCCGGCAGCCGTTCCCGAAGCCTGGCACGGCGCGCATCGATAATCTCGACGACGGCTTCGAACCTGGGGCTTCCCGCGTACTTGCGCAGGCAGGGAGCATCCTTCAGGAAAGGCGTGCTCGGCAGCCGGGGGCTGTGCTGGATCTCCTCGAGCTCGTCGAAGGCCTCTTCGTCGCGATCCAGCACCGAAAACGCGCAGGCCGCCATGGTCTCTTTGAACCAGTCAGGATTGTCGTGATGGTATGGCCTATCGATGAACCACTCCGCCAACCCCCGGACCATGTCCTCGTCGCCTAGGCCGTAAGTTGCGTTGATCAACGAGAAGAAACTCCGCCAGTCCCAGACCGATCGGGGGAAAGTCATGACCGTTTCTGGCAGGCCTGTGGAGATCAGCACCCAGACCGCGGACTCGTAGTCCCCGGTCGCGTTGTAGGCTTCCGCCAGGAGGTAGCGCACGCTGACATCGTCCGGTTCAGTGATGATCAGCTCCTCGGCCGCATCGATCAATTCCGCATAGCGACGCAGCTTGAAGAGCAGGCCGATTCCGGGTGAGGGAACGAGCTCGAGCGCCGTCTCGACGTCGCCCATTTCGATGTACAGCTCCGCCAGCTGACCCACGTGGTCCTCATTCCCGGGCTCGAGATCGCGCGCGCGGATTGCCCAAACGATGGCCGTATCAATTTCACCAATGAGCTGGAGCAGCTTGGATATCAGGCGATAAGCGTCAACTCCCTCGCTCTCAAAGCGCTGTTCGACATGACGCACCAGCTCCAGTACCTCCTGTGTCTCTCCCTGCAGGGCGAGCATCTCGCCGAGAGCGCCATAGCGCGCCAGCGACTGGCGATCGATCTCCAAGGCACGCCGGTATAGGTTGGTAATGCCCAGGTTCCTTGGCTGCAACCAAAGTGCGTGTGCGTAGGACTCCAGGGCATCGGGATTGTCCGGATCGAGCGCCACGGCCCGCTCGAATGCCGTGTACGCTTCGGGTCGGCCGCGCGCGAAATAGTAAAGCCCCAGGGTGTGCTGAACCTCGGACAGGTTCGGATCGATGGACAGGGCACGGAAAATCGGCGCCTCCGCCGCGTCGAGATCGCCGAGAAACACCAGGGCGCCGGCCAGCCGGCTGTTTGCCAATGCCGACCCCGGGTCCAGCGCGACCGCGTCGCGGTAGTGTTCAATCGCTCTGCGCAACAGCACATAGTCCACGATCGCGCTGGCGCGGACCTGCTGCTCGTAGTAGCGGCCGCGGTAAAGCGCTTCGTTGGCACTGGCGTTGCCCGTTGCCGGAGCCGGCAATTCGACCACCGCCTCCGGAAGGATCCGGCGAACGAGATTCTGCGCGATCTCCTGCTGGAGGCCAAGCAGCTCGTCGGGGTTACGCGTGAAGGACTCCGACCAGACGACAAGACCACTCGCGCCATCGATGAGCTGCACCGATCCGCGCAGGACACTGCCCTGCCGGCGCAGCCTGCCCTCGACGAGGTAGGTGACGCCAAGCCGCACAGAGTTCAACCTTGCATCGCCACCGAGCTTGCCCACCGCAATGGACGACGAACGCGCCGCGATGCGCAGCTCGGGCAGGCGGTTGAGCTGGTCCCGTAGCTCGTCGCTCAGACCTGAGCTCAGGTAGGCGTCGCCCGGATCGTTGCTCGCATTGTCGAACGGCAGGACGGCAACGCTGTTCGGCAGTATCGGAATGTCCATCGCGTCAGACCGGCCGGTCTCCGGCGTTGCGAGATAGACGGCATAGCCAATCCCAAGCGCTGCGAGCGCGATCAGCAATGCGGCCCAGGACAGGCGGCCAGGGCGACGCAGCCAGTACGATGCGCCGAAACCGATCGGACCGCCGTCGGTCGGCGGGCCGCCCTGACAGGGCGACAGGGCATTCAGCAGCTTGGTTCTGTAACGTTCGCTGGCGTCGCAGGTCAGCGCCTGAACCCGGTTCAGCCCGACCTTCAGATCCGCGGTGAGCGGAGCCGCCTCGAGGTACACGGGAACCACCGCCTTGCCCTCGTCGAGTGCTAAGTTGATCTCCCGGTTGCAGTGCTCCGAGCTAAGCGACCTGCGGGAGATGAAGAAGAGAAATTGAGAGGCTCGATCGAGCGAGTCGCCGATCACCGCGCGCCAGTTCTGCCCAGCCGAGATGCCTTCGTCGTACCAGACGTTGACACCCTGGTCCTGGAGCCAGGCAATCTGGGGGTAAACCATCGCCTTGTCTTCGTGTGCGTAGCACACGAACGCAAACGGCCCGTCTCCCCGGTAGGGTGGGTTCGGATGCTTCAGAAACTGCTCTCCCCTGAACTCAATTGAGTCTACTCAACGCGGCTAGAGGGTCAAACCGGCAGCGGCGAAGCCCGGACTCGGATATTCGCATCCGGTGAGCTAGACTCGGAGCGATCGATCGGGAGAGCACGTTTGGAGCAGCCTGCGCCAGCATACCGAGGCGGCGACCCCTTTGTTTTCGTCAGCTACTCGCACCTGGACGAGAAGATCGTCTATCAGGAGATTCGGTGGCTCCAGGACCACGGCGTCAACATCTGGTACGACACGCATATTCAGGCAGGCAGCGAGTGGTCGGATGCGCTGGCCGACGCCATTGCCGGCTGTGCGCGCTTTGTTTACTTCATCACCCCGGATTCCGTCGCATCCGAGCACTGCCGCCGAGAACTCAACCTGGCCATTGAAGAAGGCCGGTCCATCGTCGCCGTTCATCTGCAGGAAACCGACGTGCCCGGCGGCATCCGCCTGAATCTCAACAACCGGCAGGCGATTCTCAAGCATCGGCTGCCAGCGGAAACCTACCGTACGTCTCTCCTCCAGGCGCTGTCGATCGACCGAGCCGTCGCCTCGGAACCAAGCGCGCCACCGCGGACATTCCTTGCCGGCCGGCGAGCTCGACTCGGATCTGCGCTTACGTTGGTCGCGCTGGTTGCCATCGCGGCGGGCTGGCTGTCACTTCGTGGATCGCAAGAGGCCGCTTCTGGCGGAGCAGCAATCGACTTGGGGGCATCGTCGAGAGCGATCGCCGTGTTGCCTTTCGACAATGCCACCCAGAACCGTGACGACGTCTACTTGAATTCCGTGAGCGACGAGATTCGCGAGCAGCTGGGACGCGTGCCCGAAATCCGCGTGGCGGCGCGCTCCTCGTCAATCGCCGCGCTGAAGCGGGGCATGGATGCCATGGCAACATCCGAGGCCCTGAACGTGGCCTACGTGATTGAAGGCAGCGTGCGTCGGTCCGGTGACCGGCTGCGGATTTCCGTGCAGCTGATTGACGGTAGTTCCGGTTTCGCCGTGTGGTCCAACGTCTACGAAAGGAACTCCAACCAACTGCTCAACGTGCAGCAGGCCATTGCGGATGAGGTGGTGAACCGAATGCTTCCCGATGCCGACAGGGTGGTGAGCATGCCCGCAACTCGAAACACCGATGCCAACGAACTGATGCTGCTCGCCAAGTACTACGAGCAGCAGGTGCGTGCCCGCCAGATACGCGATGACGACACCCTGTTGGAGGCGATCGGGCTATACCGGCAGGCGGCCGAGCTCGACCCGGAGTCCGCGCTCGCTCACAGCAGGCTTGCCAGCGCTCTGCTCTTTCTCGGCGACATCGATGCAGCGGAAGCCCCGATCTTCAAGGCGCTATCCATCAACTCGAACCTTTCGGAAGTGCAGAACACGCTGGGCGAGTTCTACTGGGCGCGCGGCATGCCGCAGGCTGAAGCGGCATTCGAACGAGCAGTACAGATCAACCCCAACAATGCCGCCGCGCTGCAGAACTACGCTCATCACGTGTGGCTTTCCATGGCAACAGAACCGGACCCCGGAGACCTGTTTCGCCAAGCATTAGCACTGGACCCGCTAATGCCGGCCCGGCATTACGCGCTCGGCGACTACCTTGCCAAGGACGGGCAATTTGCCGAAGTTCCCGGGGTCATCCGCAGAATCGAAGCGTTGTTCAAAGACGCGGAGTCGTTCCGGGCAATCGCGTCGCTGCACGAATTGCTGGGCGAAGTCGATCTGGCCATTGCCTGGTCGATTCGTGCGCGGGATGCTGAGCCCAACAACCCCGACCATGTCGCCAACCTTGCCGAGCTGTACGCCATCATCGGCGAAGCCGAGACCGCGTTGGCGCTGGGACCTCCTCCTAACGTGGGCGTGCTCTTTCACCTGCGCCGGCACCAGGAGCTGATCGATGAGGCGGAGATGCTGATGATCGAGCAGCCGGAGAACATTGGTCTTCGATACATGCTCGCCCTGTCTTACGTCGCTACGAACCGTTTCGAAGAGGCCATCCGCATCCTGCTTTCTACCGGTCAGCCGGGTACTGTCACGGGAGGGATTGTGCGTTCGGTAGCTGACGCGGAAGCGTTCATGACGCTGATCAACGCGTTCGCCGGCTCAGGATTGCCGGAGGCTCCCGAAACCGGGATTTCCCTTGCCACCTGGCTCGACGAATTTTGGCAGGAAAGATATAGCTTCGGGGGCGAAATCGGTTGGCGGGCATTGTTCCACAGCTGCAACCTTACCATTCTGGAACGCCACGGCGAGGCTCTGGAGCTGCTGCCGCGTGTCAATGAGTCCCCGCGTCTCCGACGAAGTCCTTTGTTGCGCGACTTGTGGTGCTTCCGGCAGCACGCAGACCACCCGACTTACCGGGCAGTGCTGGAGGAACAGGAAAGGAGGCGGGCCGCCCTGCGTGAACGCCTGCCGGAAACTCTAGCGGCATACGGGGTCAGCCTGTGATCTCGCGCCGGCCTGCCACCATGAGCGGATGCACAAATTTGATTGTTGATGTAATTCGAGCTTCTGAAACATCTTCCGGCAGAACGTACCGGATTATGGAGGTGCTGTGAAAATGCGGCGTAAGGGCCTGTACGCGTTCCTCGGCGGGGTAGTTCTGGGCCTTGCCGCGTACCACGGTGCTCTGCTCGTCAGCGACCGGATTCCGATTCACCGCGAGTACTTGAATGATCAGGCTGCGCTTGTCCGTGAGTTTCGAGAAGAGAATCTGGAGCTCGCAGATGAGCTTTTCGGTCCCCGGGACGGGGGTAACTCTGCCGTCGATCCAGGAGGAACACCTTACGATGAGGAGGCCGATGGCGCGTCGGTTATCCACGACGCCCGCGCGAACGCATATGAGGAAGGCAAGTTCCTGATGGTGACCTTCGGCGCAAACTGGTGCCTGGATTGCCGGATACTTCATCATCACCTCAGTAGCGAGCCGGTTGCCGACTACGCACGCGACATCTTTGAGTTCGTCTTCGTCGACATCGGCAGTCACAAGCGGAATCGAGCTGTCGCCGAGTCGCTGGGCGTCACGCTGGAGAACGGTATACCCGTTGCCGTCTTCTACGACCCTCGGGGTGCAGTCATCGGAACCACGAACGACGGGGAACTCGAGCCGTCGAGATTCTATTCCTCGACGCAGATCTTGAAGTTCATTAAGGACATATCCGAACGCGGGCGAATCAGTGCACCCGATTCTGTGGATTGATTCTTTTGTAGTCAGATGCTGCAGGAACTTTGGTAACCCGGCCACCTAGAACGATCCCGGTTGGTGAGAGCGGCTTTCACTCACGACAGGCCAGGGATATGGGCAGGAAGCAGTGTAAGCCGGAGCCGACCATCCACATGCTGGGGGAGACGGGTATCGAGCTGGCCGGCGGCATGATCACGGGCGAAGTGTGCCGTGAACTTGGGATTGCCGAGCGGGGTCTGCCTCTTCTTCCCGATCGCGGAACGGCCCGTTTGCGACAGTCACCGATTCTCAGCATCTGTCTAACGGGCCGAGCCAGCTATTGTGGATCCGGCTTCCAGCGAATATTGACGGTCAATCCACCAATATCGCTTCAGGCTACTCCGGCCTCATCGCGGCCGAACACACGCTTGATGCTCACCTTGACACTCCTGATCCGCCACTGGCCGTCGACCTTCACGTATTCATCTTCGTAGTTACCGAGTATCCATTGAGCAACTGGCTTGTCCTCGACGAATATCGTCGCCGGAATCACGTTCTTCCATCGACCACGGGCCTCAATGCCGTTCACGTCAATGCGCTCATTGAACACAAGATGATCGGCAAAGCTGAACACCACGGATTGCTGCATCCAGAACGCATGAATCGCGGCCCGACCGACCTGTCGGCCACCATACTCGGTCGGCACCTCCAGCTCACCGTCCTCCAGGAACAGCTGAACAATCTCGTCCGCGGCCAGTCGGGCATCGGACGATGAGCAGCAACGATCGGCTAACTCGCAATAGGTGTGCTTGAGGTTGCGAATTTCATGCACATCACGCAGATACTCGTCGTCTGACATGGCGTTTCAGCCCTCCTTGGGAACCGTATTCTTCGGCGAGAAAACATTGTGGCAACGTTCGATGGAATCGAGGCAACAAATGCCAATCCAGGCATGTGGGCGCGATTCATGCCGACCACACGTCGTTGGCCTATCAGGCAAGAGTAGGCGCGCCCCAACTAAACGCCACATCCTAGAAGTAGCGGATTCCGTTCGTGTAGCCACAGACCACTGATGCGCATCTCGGCAGCATGATCTCCACTGGTGCTTGCTGAGATCGGCTGCCGGGCACCACTCATCAGGAAGGTTAGAAGCCCTTTCTCCGAGAATCCAGCTCAGATCCTCACCGATCAGGGCCATTCCCTCTTCCCGATCAGCCCATGTTCCACAACTGGCTCTGACGGCTCTCATTGACCGGTGCTGAAACTAAAGGTTTGCGAGCATGATCATCAACCCGTCCACCAAGGAGCCGACTCGACATGAATCCGCGCGAAACGGAGCAGCTGGCAGCACGGGCGATTCAACCCAGTCGGGCGGACCATGCGGGCTAGAACACCGTGTAGCCACCGTCCACGCAGACTTCCTGGCCGGTGTGGAACGTGAGGCTCGGATCTGCCAGAAAAGCGCCGATCTCCCGGAACTCGGCGGGGTCCGCCCAGCGCCTGACGGGCGTCCGGTTGGTCGTGACGGTGCGGAATTTCTCGCTCTGATAACTGCTCATTGCCAGGTCGGTCTTTGTCCAGCCAGGCAGCAGGGAATTCACCCGGATTCCATAGCGGGCAAATGCCACCGCCAGGGCGCGGACCAGGCCGTTGAGTCCAGTCTTGGCCGTGCCGTAGGCTTCGTTGCCTGCCGCCCCGTGAATGGCCGAAGTGGAGGAGACGGCCACCAGGCTCCCGCCCTCACCCTGCTCGATGAGCACCCGGGCCGCTTCGCGCAGAGTCAGGAACACCCCATCCAGGTTCACCGCCATGACCGCCCGCCAGTCCTCGAGGGTCATGTCGACGAATTTCTTGCCCACGCCCCCGCGGCCGGCGTTGGCGAAAAGGCCATCGAGCCGCCCGAGATCGTCGGTGGATCGCTTCAGAGTCTCAATCACAGCCATCTCGTCACTGACGTCGCAGACATAGGCGAACGCGGGGGTTCCGTAGGCTTTGAGCTTTTCGAGCGCTTCCGCGTTCTTCTCCTCCTTGCGCCCCCAGATGGCGACGCCTGCCCCGGCAGCTGCAATGCCCTCGGCCATGCCGAGGCCTATGCCACCGTTCCCGCCGGTAATGATGAAAGTCTTCCCGCTGAGATCAGGCATCCCGGTCATCTCCTCCTGGACGTTCATTGAGCATCTGTTGGTTCCCCGCTGGCGCGACCGGAAGAATAGCTAAATCTGAGGTCACCTGGCGATGGCTGGGACAGAGAACGGCTGCCTGAACGGGCAGGAGTAGCAACAGAGCAGACACCATCGCCGCAGTTCATCACCACCATGTTTCCGGCGGTTGTTCTTCTTATACCCGCTTATATGTACAGTGGATCTCATCTTCGAGCGACGGACCAACGCGACGGGCTCAGAACCTCGAGATGTAGATTCGGCGTTGGTATCCGAGCACGAGTTTCATGGCCAAATCGATACTTGGCAGACCTTCAGACTTGCCGATGCATAAAGCGCCGTCGTTGTCCTCAAAATCCAAGCATCCGGCTGATTTGAACGATCGCCATGACGATTAGAACGACAAATATGACCTGCGATATTGTGAAAGCGATTCGCAGATCGTTCATCGCCATCATCATAATCATGATGTCCTGACCATGGGTTGAGGTGACGCGTTTCAGATTTTCAACCGGCCGGTAATAGACATACCCCAGAACGATAAAGGCGATCGCGGGAATTGCCGAATACCAGATGGCTTGGGACGTCTCGCCGCCAAGAGCAAAGAATACCAACAGCGCTCCCGCCACGACCAGCATGATCGATATCGACGACAGTTTAGTGCGAAGTTGATCGATGCTCTGGTTCTCAGCGGCCGTAAATTCGTATTCAGCCATGATCATTCCTCTCATTGACCTTTTGCGTGGTCCCCCTGGAGATGACGCTCAATTGCAAGACTTGAGCAGCCACCATCCCTGGTGATTAACCGAATATTAGTATCGCTACCCGAACAATCATCACGATGAAGAGAACCGCGACGAATATACGTAACAGACCAAATGACTGGTTCAGATCACCAAGCGCCGCGAGCAACTCGGAAATGTCCTGACCCTCGGTCGTCGTGATCCGCTTTAAGTTATCGAGTGGTTGCATAAACATCAGCGCCAGTGCGGCCGTCGCGGGAATCCCCACATAAACCACGATAATTAGCCAGGGCACACCCTCCACAGCAGACGAATCGGTAGGCGGATTGGGCATGCCAGTAGCTATCCAAATGATGCCCATAATCGCCAGAAGAACGGCGAAGGCAGCGAAGGTCAGAGCAAAGCGTCGCAGCGCGCGGGATAATGAATCGAAGGTCTTGTTGTCTTCCTCGCTGAATTCATATTCCGCCACTTCTCGCCCCCTTGTGGTGCGTCATTTAATTAGAGGTGTTTCGAGCCTGTACATGTTCCCCATCGAGTCTGCAATGAACTCATGGTCCCGTGGAAACCCCAGGATACAAGCCATTTCAGGGGCCGTGGAAAGTCTATCTGAAGGTCCCCCCGCCTCTCAACCAACGAACGCGGGCAGATCGTCTAGACGTTCAAGCAGCTGTTCCGCGATGACACCCGTCATGTCGTCCTCGATCCACCGGACTTCATAGCTCGTCTCGCCGCGCTGGTGCTCGGCCCGGGCTCAACCTCACCCGCTTTCATGGGGTGTTCGCCTCTTGCCGGCCGGCACGAGGCGGATCTTCTGCTCAGGATCGTGTTTACGCTAGGTGGCTCGGCGGGATCGCGTACCGGTTTCTCGGCACGGTCATGGTCCCCTTTGGTCATCATCGTTCCTCTGTGCGATTAACGATGAGCCAAAAGTGTCTCTTACTGAATCAGTGTCTGTTGTCCAACATGGGGTGACGGGGAACAGTCAAAGTAAACATCCCCTCTGAATTCAAATTCTCACGAACGGTGCGCCACTCAAGGCCTGCATGAACACAAAGGCCGTGATGAAGGCATACCCTGCGCAGACGGCAACAACTAGTCCCCGCTTCGCTCGCATCGACCTTCCGAAAACGTCCAGTGAGCCAATTATCCAGCCCGCTATCGGCAAAATCTGGATTGCGTGGACACCTAAGAAGTGCGCGACCCTGAGATCGCCCCCTATGGTGCTCCAGTTGAGCACCGGCAATCCGGGACCTCCGGGTGCAACGCCCACCCCGCTCTGCCCCTTGAAGACCATCAGCCCCCCGACGACACCTCCCACAAGAAAAATGATGATCCCGTACACGATTCCCAATCTAGTTGGAGGAGACACATCGATTTTCGACTGTAAAGCGAAGAGCAGCAGGATAAAGACGAAGATGCTATTAACGGGATCCGCTATGTCCATCAGCATGGATACGGCCGCGTCGAAGGGCGTATCTTGGTTGAAGTGTGAAGTCGTACCACGGGCCGCTTGCACAGTGATGCAGGTGATGGCGGTGGCAATACAGATTGAGATTCCCCAAGTGATGAACTTCTTCCACCCCTCAGAGACACGGAGGTAATCAACAAAAATAACCATGACGGCAAGATAAGTCGCGAAGGATGCCGTAAAGTTGAGTGGTTTAATCAGGCGATATCGCCCTTCCACTTGGACGGTATCAAATGGCAATAAAATGACCAGGACAGCCATCAAGACTAATACATAGCAAAGCGTCCAGACGAGGGGGGTGGTCGCATTACTGCGTCGATGTCGCTCGTACCAATCGCGAACGTCCGTGTTCAGTACATCCACGATCTGTCTTCCTAACCTCGACCTCGCGCGGACCTGATCGACTTTGCGAGCGCTCAGCAATGCCTCGGGAGCTGATGCGTTATCCCGTTCGTCCATTAGTTCTCTCCGCGAGGTTGGCCGACCCTACTACGAATCCACACGTGCAGCCACGCTCAGCAGATGAGTGTGACAAGGATGGGCCTGGCGTGCAAGCCGATTGGGCCGGCCGGCAATTCGCCGTGTGCGCGGCATCGGTTGTGGAGGATAAGTCAGGCGTGAGGCCAGGATACAACGTCCGAAGCAGGGTCCGGGGCAAAACCGAAACCTGCATGGTTCAGGAAGGAGATGGCTATGATGGCTTTGCGTAAAACGACATGCACGCAAGGCAATTTCATGGTGGTCGGCACCTTACTTGCCTCCGGGCCGGTTTAGCCCAACCGAGGGACCCCATCTAGCAGCTCCCCTTGTGCCAGTGCTTCAGCAGTTGCTTAGAATACACCAACGAATTCAGATTCTTAGATGGCTCCGCCTGCTGGGCTCGACCGGCCGTCACACGGCAGGCGCCCGCGGCTTCCTGGCCAGGAAGCCGCTGATTAACTGTAGCGACAGCGAATAGATAAAACCAATTAAATCAAACAGTTACCGAGGCGCTCGTTGCAACCAAATGCCCCACAAGGCACAACGATACATAACTGATTCCCGCAAAATCCCCACAGTGGGGATCACGTAGCCGACCAAGCGATGCTTTGACTTGAACCGTTGATACGTCGGGCGCAAGATTCAAACAGGCTGATTGGGCGGAGTTAGAGCACCCTTCCTTCTGTAATCTTAATTAATTGTTCCGGGCGGATGTAATGCCGAGCCACCCGGTCATCCTTTCGGACGCGAACTTGCCGATTTGCAGACGAGAGGAGACCAAAATGGCTCAGCACACAGAGAACAGATCGATCGATGACGCGATGGAACTGCTCAAGGAAAATGGCTTCGACGGCCTGGCGGAAGCGGTCAGCGTGCTGCTGAACGCGGCCATGCTGGCGGAGCGCTCGGAGAATCTGGGCCCGGGGCCCTATGGGGGTGCACTGGCGCCGGTTCCTGTCCGGTCTGAAGCACCGTGGGCTGCACGGTATCGAACTGATCGTCAGCGATGCTCAAAAAGGTCTTCGGGGCGCTTGCAAGGCCGTGTTCAGCCGTGTCCAGTGGGCGGAGGAAGCTCTGCCACAGGGGTTTACCGTGATCAGCTTCCCGGCCAGCCACCGGCGCCGGTTGCGCACGACCAACCTGGCGGGGCGCCTCAAGGAGGAGATGCCAAGACGGACACCCATGGCCGAGCTGTTCCCGAACGAGGCCTCCTGCCTGCGCCTAGTGACCGCCGTTGTCATGGAGATCGCCGAGGACTGGCAGACAGCGGAGGAACGCTATCTGGTGTCCGGCAAGTAATGAAGCCTCGAAAGGCTGACTAAATTACAGAAGAGATGTTGCTTAATCTGGGCGGAGATTCTTCGTGAAGGATGACCAACGGACGAATGAGCCAAGAAAACAAAACAGCCTAGGCAGTTTTTGGTTGTCGGGTCGCGGTTTGGCCGCAGGCGCTTTCCTCGCCGCAATGCTCTACTTTCTCCTCACGGAGCATCGGGCCCACTTTTTTTTTCAAGCGCTGCCGTACGTGATTTTTCTGCTTTGCCCTTTGATGCACCTGTTCATGCACCAGGGACACGGCCGCAACCGTTCGGGCGGATCAGACTCCACAACACCGGGCAGACCTGATGGCAACTGAGAACGCCTATGGTCTGTGGACATTGGTTGTCCTCAATTCGGCGATCTTCATTCTTTTTGCCTTCAGCTTTGCACGCCCGCGGTCACCGCGAGACTGGCGAAGCCTTGGGGCTTTCTCAGCCTTCATCATCGCCTTGTTTACCGAAATGTACGGATTTCCGCTGACCATCTATCTGCTCTCGGGATGGCTGCAAAACAAGTTTCCTGAGACAGATCTCTTTAGT
>DATCZA010000005.1:0-29935 GCA_036526135.1 Pseudomonadales bacterium
ACCGAGACGCCATCGGCGTTGAGCTCGTCCAGCTCCACCACGTCCCAGAAGAAGGCCACGTGGAAAAGGGGCGGCGCCACGTCGCCGTCCAGGTACTTACGCCGGGTCTGGTTGGTGGCGATGGCGTACTTGCGGATGTCACGCCGCGTGACCACCTGGGTGCGCGGCGCCTCCGTCTTGCCGATGTTGCTCAGGAGCTCCGGGCTCAACAATCCCACAGGGCTCTCCCTCCCGTTTGCCCAGCGCTCTGGCGAGAGCCAGCAGCTTAACCCGTTGCGTCAGTCGTTTGTATACGGCCCGGTGCGCTTCACAGCGCCGCCCGAACCCGTGGCAGCACGTGGTTCGCGATGTACTCGATGCGATCGCTGCCGCTCTCCACTGGCTCGCCAGGAAACTGCGCCCAGAAGTGCACGTCGACGATCTCCGGATACTCCTTAAGCATCGCGGTGAGGCCGGCCACCGCCTGATCCGCATCCCACAGCTCGTAGAGCCCCTCCCGTATCGCGGTCTCGGCGTCCGGGAACAGCGGCACCTGGTCCGGCGGGCCGAAGGCGCCCCAGGAGACGTACTGGTTCGTCTGGTAGAGGACGTGCTCGCCCACCTTGGCCGCCTCCTTCTCCGGGTCCTCAGCGATGATCGCCCAGTTGCCGGCGCAGATGGCGCCCTCGGAGCGGTCCTTGCCCTGGTCCTGAAGGGCCTTGACGTAGACGTCGTGGCCGATCCCGCCGGTGGAGAGGAAACCGTCCCCGATGCGGGCCGCGCGGGCAATGGCCGGTTCCGCCATGCCCCCCATGAACAGCCGCGGCGGGTGCGCGGGCACCGGACCCACGGTGAGGCCGTCGATCTGGTAGCGCTTGCCGTCGATGCGGATGGGCTCACCCGACCAGGCCTGGCGGAGAATGTCCACGCCCTCCTCCATCAGGCTCGGCCGATGGCTGAGCTTGCGGCCGAAGTAGTCGAACTCGAGCTGCCGGTACCCCAGCCCCACGCCCAGGTCGAATCGCCCGTTGGTGAGGATGGACAAGGCCGCTGAGTCCTCGGCCAGCCGCACCGGGTCGGCCAGAGGGAGCAGCATCAGGTTGGTGCCGATGCGCATGGACTTCGTGCGCTGACCGATGGCGGCCGCCAGCACCAGCGGCGAGGGCGTGTAGCCGTCCTCGCAGAAATGATGCTCCGTGAGCCAGATCGAGTCGAAGCCGAGGGTCTCCGCCCAGCCGATCTGCTCCAGGCACGTCTCGTAGAGCACCTCGAAGCTCACCGTGCTCGGCGGCGGGTTGCGGAAGTCGTACCAGAGACCGAAGTTGACCTGCCGATCAGCCATTGCCCAGCTCTCCCAGAAACTCGAGCAGCGCCCGATGGTATGCCTCGGGATCCTCGAGGAACGGCGTGTGCCCGCAGTCGGCCATCTCCACGAGCCGGCCGTTGGGCAGTAGCTCTGCCGCCGTGCGCCCTATGCCGGGATCGGCAACCCCGTCCAGGGCGCCGACGAAAACCAGCGCCGGAGCCGCAATCTGAGTCATGGCCTCACGGTAATCGACATTGGCCAGCGCGCCGAGGGACGCATCTGCCCCCGGGCTCGCCTGCAGGGAGATCTGCCAGCACCAGTTCTTGACCGCCTCGCCCACGTCCTTGGCGTACGCGCCTTCGTAGTAGAGCGTACGCAGGAAGTTGACCCGGTCCGCACGCAGGGCGGCCACCGTGGCGGTCACGTCCTCCGGCTGACCGCCATAGGGAAAACCGTCGGCCTGGGTGTAGCGAGGCGAGGCGGCCGCCGTGAGGATCAGTCCAGCCAGCCGATCACCGAGCTTGGCTGCGGCGTCGGTGACCACCACCCCGCCAAGGGACCAGCCGTTGACGACCACCCCACCCAGCCCGAGATGATCGCAGAGCGCCACCACGTCGTCGCCTAATGCCGAGATGGAGACGTCGCGGAAGTCCTTGTCAGAGCGTCCGCAGTTGCGATGGTCGTAGGCAACCACGCCGACGCCGGCGTCCTGAAGGCACGCCGTGGTGTTGTCCCATACGCGGCAGGCCATTCCCCATCCGTGAGAGAGCACCACCGTCACCTCGCGGGCACCCGGATAGTGCTCGAAATAGATTCGTCTATCGCCTTCTACGGCCAGATGTGCCACGACTTCCCCCATCAAAAAACCAAGGCTCATCGAGCCTAAGGATCCTCGGCATTCAGCGCAACCGGGGCTGCCCGATCAGCGGGACGGTCGAAAGGCCAGCAGCACGTTGCCGGGCTCATGGAAGTAAAGGCCATAGCCCGAATTCACCACCACGTAGCCCTCGCCCACCGCAGGCCCTGCCCCGCTCATGCCCCCGCCGCGACCAACCCGCCCGTCCACCCCGGTGAACTCCCGGGCGGAATCGAAGCTCCACAAGACGTTCCCGGTGTCCCGCTCGTAGGCACGAATGACGCCGTCGAGATGGCCCGCGAAGAGGACGCCCGGGACCGCCGTGGTGGCCGCCGAGATGCCCGGGTCGCAGAACGGCCGATCGTCCCCGCAGCGGTCGGGCTGCACCCGGCTCCACAGCACCTTCCCGTCCGCCGCGTTGACCGCGTGGACGCCGGGCCGGGCCGCCTCGGGATCAAGGACGTCGCCGTTGCGGGTGTCGTTCATGTCGTTGATGGGCACGTAGATGGTGGTGCCGTCAGCGGCCATGCCGAAGTGCACGCCGCCCTGGATGCTGCCCCGCCCCACCCGCGTCCACCAAAGCGGCTCCGGATCGTCACCCTTCACCGCGTCCAGGTCGAAGGCGAAGGCGGCGCCGATCTTGTGGCCCCCGACCAGCACCTGCCGGCCGTCAGCCAGGTCGACGATCATCTGGCTGGAGCCGAGATCGAAATCCGGGCCGTCCTCCGGCGGGCAGTTCGGGTTGTCGGCCATCATGCAGGCCACGTTCCAGGCATCGCCTTCGGTCATCTGCCGCGTCCAGATGCGCTCACCGGTGGTGAGATCGATGGCGAGCACGGCATCGCTGTTGCCGTCCGCCGGGGTGGAATAGTTCTCGCCGGTGCCCACGTAGAGCCGGTTGCGCTTGGCGTCGATGGCCGGACTGGCCCAGATGGGCGCGCCCGAAGGGGCGTAGACGTTGGTGCCCGCAGACGTCTTCTGCGCGACGGTCGGGGGCTCGGGGATGGAGTAGCTGCGCCAGCGCTCGGAGCCGTTGGCCGCGTTCACGGCCAGCACGCTGCCACGGAACGTGCAGCACTCGTAGGCGGGGTCGGCGGCCGCGATGATCTCCAGCGAGGAGACGGGAACGTACAGGACGCCCTCGTGCAGCGCAGGGGTACCCGACAGCGTGGCTCCGGGGTGCTCGTCCGCCTTGCGTTTCCAGACCGGCTCGCCCGTGAGCGCATCCACCGCGTGAACCCACGCGAGGATGTCGCCGAAGAAGGCCATGGGCCGACCGTGAATCTCCGCGACGACGATCCCCGTTCGGACCTCGGCCGCCGCCTGGTAGTGCCAGCGCACGCAGCCCGTTTCCAGATCCAGGGCGTAAACCCGGCCGTCCTGGCTGCCGACGAAGACGGCGCCGTAGCCGATTGCCGGCTGGGAACGCGCGCGCAGCGCGTCGGGAAAGACGAAGGCCCAGGCGAGCTCCAGATCGGGCACGTCGGCCGCGCTCAGGCCGGCGACGTCACCGGGAACGAAGCGACGCGTGTCGTGCCCCCAGCCAACCCTTGGCGCCGGACGATCACGGTCGAAGGCGGCGCGAGGCGCTTCACAGTGGGCGTCCGCAAGATCGTCGACAGCACCCGCCACGTAGCGCTGACGGGTCAGGTACTCGACGATGTGGACGCGCTCGTCGGCCGTCAGATCAGCGGCCTGGGCAGCCATGATCCCGTCGTTCATCGCTCCGAGCAGCGTGCGCGCGGACATCATCTCCAGCCAGGTGAACAGGGGCGCCTTGGGCACGCTGCCGTCGTGACAGGCCGCGCAGTTGTCGGCGTAAAGGGCCGCGCCCGGCAGCGCCTCGCGGTCACCCAGATCGCCGAGCCCCACCTGGAACTCGTCGGTAGACGCCAGAACGGCCCCCTCGCCGGCTTCGTCCGAGGCACCCCCGGTTTCAGTCGGCGCCGCCGCGGTCGGACCCTCGATGGGCGCCTCATCCCGGGCATCCTCCGGCGCCGAGCACCCGGAAGCACCCCAGATCGTCAGCAGCCCTGCAATGAAAAAGGCAAACCCGCGCACCCGCTCCCCCCCATCCAGATCAGTTGGCAGATGTGTGAGCCTAGCCATTTGCCGGCCCAACCGCAAAGCGACAAAATGGGCCGGGCCAATCGGGGAGAAATCATCATGTCGGAAGTGCGCACAGCCATCTGCAGGTTCTGCCACTCGTTCTGCGGCGTGAACGTCACGCTGGATGACGGACGGATCATCAAGGTGCTCGGCGACATCGAGAACCCCATGTATCACGGCTACTCCTGCATCAAGGGGCGCCAGCTCGCGGAGCAGCACTACCATCTCGAACGGTTGCTGGCGCCTCACAAGCGCAGCAACGGATCCCACGGAAAGGTCCCGTCGATGCAAGCGCTGGACGAGATCGCCGAGCGGCTCGGCGAGCTCATCGATGCCCATGGGCCCAGAAGCGTCGCCACGTACACGGGCACCTACTCGTTTCCCTACCCCGCCGGCACGGCCATGGCCACCGCGTTCATGGATGCCATCGGCTCGCCCATGCGCTTCACCTCCGGCTCCATCGACCAGCCCGGCAAGCCCATGGCCATCGCCTTTCACGGCCGCTGGAGCGCCGGCCCCCCGGCGTTCGCGGACTCCGACGTCTGGATGCTGGTGGGTGCGAACCCGGTGGTATCCAAGTGGGGCGGCATCCCCCAGTACAACCCGGGCAAGCGTCTGCACGATGCGTTGAAGCGCGGCATGAAGCTCATCGTCATCGACCCGCGAGAGACGGAATGCGCGAAGCGAGCCCACCTCCATCTGCAGTGCAAGCCCGGCGAGGACCCCACGATTCTCGCCGGCATCATGCACGTGATCATCAACGAAGGACTGCACGACGCCGAGTTCATCGACTCGGACGTGACCGGCTTCGACGCGCTCAAGGATGCCGTGGCCGAATTCACGCCCGACTACGTGGCCCAGCGGGCCGAGATACCCAAGGCGCAGCTGATCGAGGCCGCCCGCACCTTCGCAGCGGCGAGCCGCGGGATGACCACGGCCGGCACCGGGCCCAACATGGCGCCCCGAGGGACGCTGACCGAGTATCTGGTGCTCTCCCTCAACACGCTGTGCGGGCGCTGGCTTCAGGCCGGCGAGGTCATGCCCAACCCCTTCGCGCTCTTGCCCGAGCGCCGTGGCCGCGCCCAGCCTGAGCCAAAACCCGAACCGTTCGGTTACGGCGAGCGGCTGAGAGTTCGGGGGCTGACCGAGAACGTCAGCGGCCTGTCGGCAGCGGCCTTAGCGGACGAGATACTGCTGGAAGGCGAAGGCCAGGTGAAAGCGCTCTTCTGCGTCGGCGGCAACCCCATGGCGGCCTGGCCCGACCAGCTGAAGACCTACCAGGCCATGAAGGCACTCGAGCTCAACGTCTGCCTGGACATCAAGATGTCGGCCACCGCCAAGCTCGCCCACTTCGTGCTGCCGCCCCGGCTCGGCCTGGAATCGCCCGCCATCTCGTTGCCGAATGAGAACATCTGGTTCTACGGCTTCTCCACCGGGTTCCCCGAACCTTACGCCATGTACCAGCCCCAGCTCGTCGAGCCGCCAGCCGGCTCCGACCTGCTGGAAGAGTGGGAGGTCTTCTACGGCGTCGCCCAGCGCATGGGGCTTGGGCTCACCTTCGCCGGGGAGGGGCTGGACATGAACCGCAAGCCCACCACGGACGAGCTGTTCGAGATCATGTGCGCCGGCTCCCGGATACCGCTCGAGGAGGTCAAACGATACCCCCACGGCCACATTTTCTCGGATCCATCCATCACCGTGCTGCCAAAGGAAGAAGGCTGCGAGGACCGTCTGGATGTGGGACACGAGCTGATGATGCGGGAACTCGCCGAGGTGCGGGCCGAACCCCTGTCGGGCCACGGGGGCTACGCCGGCGAGCGGGCATTCACCCACCGGCTCGTCAGCCGCCGGATGAACGACGTGTACAACTCCTCCGGGCGCGACATTCCGCGGCTGGTGCGCAACCACCGCTACAACCCGGCGTACATGAATCCCGACGACATCGAGGCCCTGGGGCTGCACGATGGGGACGTCGTTGAGATCGCCTCGGACCACGCGAAGATTCTCGGCATCGTGGAGGCAGCGCCCGACATACGCCCCGGCGTGGTGTCCATGGCTCACGCCTTCGGCGACGCCCCCGAGCACGACGAGGACGTTTTCTACATCGGCTCGAACACCGGCCGCCTCACGGACGTGGAGCGCAACTACGACCCCATCACCGGCATGCCGCGAATGAGCGCGATTCCCGTGAACGTCCGGCGCGGCGACCAGAGCCTCGCTTCCCGCTGAGGCGACCGCACGACCAAGGGCACGAACAAAGGAAAACGCATGGAACTGGGACTCGAAGGTAAGCGCGCCATCATTCTGGGCGGAAGCCGCGGCATCGGCTGGTACACGGCGAGGGCGCTGGCGGTCGAGGGCTGCTCGGTGGCCCTCTGCGCGCGCGATGCCGACGGCGTGCAGGCCGCGGTGGACGCCCTTTCCGAAGATCCTGGCGGATCCCACTTCGGCGCGGCGGCGGACCTGACCGACGGGGACGGGACCCGGGCCTTCGTGCGCGAAGCCATCACGGCCCTCGGTGGGCTGGACCTGCTGATCCACAACGCCAGCGGCTTCGACCGCAGCGGCGATGAGGAGGGCTGGCAGCGCAGCTTTCAGGTGGACGTGATGGCCGGCGTGCGGGCGGTGGAGGAAGCACTGCCCGCGCTCAAGGAAAGCGACGCTGCCAGCATCACCTTCATCGGCTCCATGGCCAGCAAGTTCTATTTCGGCCGGCGCTCGTCCTACGGGCCCGCCAAGGCCGCCATGCGCGCCTATGCCAACGAGCTGGCCCAGAGCTTCGGCCGGGACGGGATCCGCGCCAACGTCATCTCGCCCGGCGCCGTGCACTTTCCCGGCGGCTCGTGGGACCGGGTAAAGGAGGCACAACCGGACTTCTACCGCAACGTGGAGAAGGCCATCCCGCTGGGAAGGCTAGGCACCGGCGAGGAGATCGCCCGGATCGTCGCCTTCGTGGCGAGCCCCGCCGGGATCTGGATCAACTCGGCCCACATCGCCGCCGACGGTGGTCAGGTGGCCGCCGTGGACTGAGCCCCGTGGGATGCGCCTTCCGCCGTCAATAGACCTCGATGAGGCAGCGATCCGAGTGCTTGATGCCCCGGCGAACGTCCACCGCTGACCAGCGGCCGGGATCGACGTCGTGCAGAGAAGCGTCCACGGTGAGATAGCCGTCTGCCAGACCTTCCTCCACCAGCAAGCGGTAGAGGCTGATGCGCATACCGGTCAGCCCGCACACGTAAATCAGGGTGCGATCCCCGCCCAGCAGGGGCCGGAACGCGTCCAGACGCCGCCGCAGCAGGTCGTCCACGTAGAGACCCCGACCGCCATCCGTGCTCTCCCGGCTCACCGCCGTGTGATAGTTGAAATTGTCGTGCTCTTCCGCCAACCGGCGAAAGAGATCGTCGTAGAGCAGATCGGTGGCGTACGGCGCGCCCATCACCAGATCGATGCGCGACCGGCAGGGTCCCTGCGGGCGTGTCAGCAGCTCGAGCATCATCCCGCGAAAGGGGGCGATGCCCGTGCCAGTTGCGAGCAGCAGGTAATCGTGCGCGTCAGGATCCGCCGGCAGCAGGAAGCGCTTGCCGTTGGGCCCCGTCAGGCGCACCTCGTCGCCGGCTTTGAGGTCGCAGAGGTAATTGCTGCACGCGCCGAGAAACAGATGATGGTCGTCCGGATCGTCCGTTTCGGTCTGGGGCGAGAATTCGTCGATGAGCCGCTTCGGCGTCGTCGATATCAGGCGGGCTTCACCGTCCTCGCCCCAGGTCGGGCAGGCAATGGAGTAGAGCCTGACCTTGTGGGGCTTGCCCTGGGCGTCCTCACCGGGCGCGAGCACGCCAAAGGACTGCCCGGCCCGAAACGCCCCCTGCAGCGGCGTGTCGCCGATATCCAGAACCAGGTGCTTGACGAAGCTGGCCGACTTGCCGCGCATGCAGAGCTCGTTGGACACCACACGAGCCGTCACCGGGTCTGCTGCCCGAACGATGTTCATCCGCACGTCCGGAAAGACAGGGTTGGTCATGGGCCGACCGCCGTCGCATCAGCCGGCTTGCGCAGCCGCAGCAGGAAACGGCTGGTGCGGCCGCGAATCTCCGGAGCGAAGACCATGCTGGTCATGTCGTCGTCCGGGTTGACCAGGAGGTCGCTCTCGCCTTCCAGGACGAAATCGCTGGCGTCGATGACCTCCAGCACCTTCGCCTTCTCCACCCGGTGCAGCGCGGCGTTGTCGTTGCCGGCCGCGCCGTGGTGGTCGATGAGCCCGAGCACCCCGCCGGGCTTCAGCAGCGAGTAGATCCGTCCGAGGAAGGCGAGCGCCCCGTCCGGGCCGCCGCGGTTGTAGATGTCGTGAAAGTTCAGCGCCAGCATGGCCGCATCCACGCTCCCGGGCGCGAGCCCAAGGTCGTCCAGCTCCCGGTCGAGCCGCTGCACGTTGGGCAGCCGGCCGTCGGCCAACCGCGCCGCCATGGCTTTTTCGTTCGCACCGTCGCGCATGCTGAGCAAAAACTCGGTGTTCTGGGCATATACCGTGCCTGCCGGCCCGACGGCGTGAGACAGCACCTCGGCATACCAGCCTCCGGCGGAGAACACGTCGAGCACCGTCATGCCTTCCTCGATGCCGAGAAACTCGACCACCTCCGCCGGCATGCGTCCGGCATCCCGGGCGCGATCGGCCTCCGGCCGGTCGGCCAGACGCTCCGCGAGAGACGGTAACGCGCCGACCTCGGCGCCGGGAGCGGGCGCAACGGACGCCGAAGGTGCATCTGCGCCGCCGGGATCCGATGGCGGCTGGCACGCTGCCACGGCCAGCATTGAAATCAGCAAGAAGATGCGGCTCATGAACTCCTCCCTCTGCCTCAGTGCGACCCAGCATAGCGCGCTGCGGGCTCCCCCTGTAGCCCGACGGCCGCTTTCTTCATTTCGGTGCTGACCACCGATATGCTTGTCGGTGGGGAACACACAAGGGGAAAGCCCATGCCGGCTCTGGACGGTTTGCGAATTCTGGACATGACCCAGTACGAGGCGGGCACTGCCTGCACCCAGGCGCTCGCCTGGCTGGGCGCCGACGTGGTGAAGATCGAGGCGCCAGGCTCCGGCGACCCCGGCCGCGGCGTCTGGGGAGAAACCTCGGAAGATTCCGAGTACTTCGTGGTGTGGAACAGCAACAAGCGCAGCGTCGCCATCGACCTGCGCAAACCCGAAGGCCGCGACCTGCTGCTCGAGATGCTGCCCCACTACGACGTGTTCGTCGAAAACTACGGTCCCGGCGTGATCGAGCGCCTGAACCTGGATTACGACGTGATGCGCGCCATTCACCCCGAGATCATCTACGCCCGCATCAAGGGGTTCGGCCTCAGCGGCCCGTGGGCGGAGTACAAGTGCTACGACATGGTGGGCCAGGCGGCCGCCAGCGCGTTTTCCATCACCGGCGAGCCGGACGGTCCTCCGATGCGGCCGGGCCCCACCACGGGCGACGCGGGTACCGGCGTTCAGATGGCCCTGGCCATCACCGCCGCCTACGCGCAGAAGCTGCGCACGGGAGAAGGCCAGTTCATCGAGCTGTCCATGCAGGAGGCCATGACCTACTACCTGCGCACGGCCACGGCCAGCACGAACTACGGCGAGCGCCCAACCCCGCGAACGGGCAACGGCGATCTGGCAACCATGTCCCTGTACCCCTGCGCCGGCGGGGGCCCCAACGACTACGTCTTCCTGATGGCGGTGACGCCAAGGATGTGGGGCGACATGTGCGTAGCCATAGGCCGCGAGGATCTCATCGAGGATCCCCGCTACAAACGCGGCGCGGATCGTGCGGCCAACCACGCATCGCTGCGCGCAGAGATCGGCAGGTGGACGCTCGAGCGCGACAAGTACGAGGCCATGCGCATCCTCGCCGAGGGCGGCGTGCCCGCAAGCGCCGTGCTCGACACCCGGGACCTGTTCGACAACCCCCATCTCCTGGACCGCGGCTTCGTGCACACCGTGGAGCACGAGGAGCACGGCACCATCCGCCTGCTCGGCTGGCCCGCAAGGATGTCCAGGAGCCAGGTGCCCATCAAAGCGGCACCGCGGCTCGGCAGGGACACCCGGGAGGTCATCGCCGCCGACCTGGGCCTTGCCCCCGAGTCGGTGGATGCCCTGGTCGAGGCCGGCGTGGTGGCAGAGTCCTAGGCTAAACCTCCGGGCCGAAGGTGCGGTCGAGCCAGGCGATCATTATCGCGGCCAGCTCCTCGGGTTTCTCGTGCTGGGTCCAGTGGCCGCAGTCCTCTATGACCGCGCGATCCAGCTTTTCCACGAACGGCCGCATCAGCTCCGTGCACCCGGGCGGTCCGGAGGGGTCGCCGGTCACCTCGATCATCAGACACGGCACCCGGATGTGCGGATCGAGCTGCCGCGTTGCCGACCAGTTGCGCGAAATGTTGCGGTACCAGTTCAGGCCCGGCGTGAAGCCCGTCTTCTCGAACGCGGCGACGAAATAGGCGAGCTCCTCGTCGCTTAAAAGAAACCGGCCGGGCGGGTCGGGATTGAAGACGATGGGTTCCATCCGGAGCACGCGCTGCTCCTTGGGCAGCCGCTCGAACTCCGCCATGCTGAAAAGGCTCGCCCGGTAGAGACCGCGAAACACCTGCTCCACGTTGGCGTTGAACTTGGCGTCGGAAGAATCGGGATCGTCCGGCCCCTTGTTGTGGAAATTCACGATGTAGTGCTCGTCGCCCCATTCCGCCCGCAGCAGGTTCAGCGGGTCGTCGGGAATGGCGGGGATGTAGGGGTTGTTGACCCCGATGACCCCGGCGACCTTGTCCGGGTGAAGCACGGCGGAGTTCCAGACCACCGGGGCGCCCCAGTCATGGCCAACGTAAACGGCCTGCTCGACGCCGAGGGCGTCGAGCAGGCCAGCCACGTCCGCGGCGATCTCAGTGATGGCGTAGTCTTCCACCGCCGGCGGGCAGTCACTGGCCCCGTAACCGCGCTGATCGATGGCGATGGCGCGATAGCCGGCATCCGCCAGCCTCGGCATCACCCGGTGCCATGAGAACGCAAGCTCCGGAAAGCCGTGGCAGAGCACCACGGGACGCCCCTCCCCCATCTCGTAGCAGGCGATACGAATGCCGTTGACGCTTTCGAATCGGGGCGCTGGAAAAGGAACCATCATTTCGTGCCAATCGTCGTTCCGGGTCGTCATCTTACCCTCACGAACGCCCCTTGCGCCTGGCCCTGTCTCGCGCGATGGTTGGGTTCGCAGCGCTGACAGCAGAGATGATCCGTGACGAGCAACCGGTTTCCCGATCCCGCGATGATCTTCACGAACGGCATTCGCATGGCCGTCTACCAGGACGGTCCTGCGGACGGCTTCCCGGTGGTGCTCTGCCACGGCTTTCCGGAACTCGCTTACTCCTGGCGTCATCAGCTCCAAGCGCTGGCCGACGCGGGCTTCCACGCGATCGCGCCCGACCAGCGGGGATACGGCCGCACGGACAAGCCCGATGACGCGGGGGCGTACGACATCCACCACCTGACCGGCGATCTGGCCGGCCTGCTCGATGCCATGGGGCTGGAGCGTGCCGTGTTCTGCGGGCACGACTGGGGTGGGCTGGTGGTCTGGCAGATGGCGCTTCTGCACCCGTCCCGCGTCGCCGGCGTCATTGGCGCCGGAGTACCGTTTCTTCCGAGGGCGGAAGAGGACCCCGTGGAAACGTTCCGACGCATGTGGGGCGAACGCATGTACATCGTGAATTTCCAGACGAGCCACGAGGCAGACGAGCTGTTCGACGCGGATCCGGAGCGCGTCTTCCAGGTTCTGATGCGCAAGAACCCGATGAGCCTGGCCGAATACGCCGAGCTTCCGCTCCAGGAGCGAGTGGCCGACCTGATCGCGCGGGTGAAAGCTGGACCGTCGAGCACGCCCAGCATCATCTCCGAGGAGGAGCTCCGCGTCTTCGCGTCCGCTTTCCGGGCAGGCGGGTTCACCGGGCCGATCAACTGGTACCGCAACTGGAGCCGCAACTGGTCAACGACCGCCCACGTGCCGCAGAAGATCGAGGTGCCCGCACTCTACATCAAGGCCGGCAACGATCTGGCGACCGCCGCCATCCCGGACCTGGAGTCACGCATGGCCGGGCACGTTGCCGACCTGGAGATCCGCGAAGTGCCCGAGAGCGGGCACTGGCTTCAGCAGGAATTTCCGGACGAGGTGAGCGGTTTCACGGTGGATTGGTTGACCCGGCGCTTCACGAGCTGAGACGCGCGATCCTGCGCACCGCCCCTCGCGGCACCAGCTGCCACGCGCGCTCGTGCAGGTAGTAGATGAAGATCTTCAGCACGAACTCGAAGCCGCCGATCATGATGGCGGTGTCCACCTCGCCGGTGATCATCCAGGCGATGGTCATGGTGGTGAGCGTCGCCACCACCCGCCAGGAAAAAGCCTTGGCGACGCTGCGCAGGTGCGACTCGGTTTGCGGTAGGTCGGACGCTGTCATGAAACCCCCTGATCCTTGAGAAGCTCGAGGACCCGCGAGACGCAATCGTCCACGCTGAGCTCGGCCGTGTTGAGCGTGAGGTCGGCCGTTTCCGGCGACTCGTAAGGGCTGTCTATGCCGGTGAAGTTCGGCAACTCTCCGCGACGGGCTTTACGGTAGAGGCCTTTGGGGTCGCGCGACTCCGCCGCTTCCAGCGGAACGTCCAGGAAGATCTCCAGGAACTCGCCCTTATCGAACAGTGACCGGGCCATGTCCCGCTCCGCCCGGAAGGGCGAGATGAACGCGGTGAGCACCACGACGCCCGCGTCCACCATGAGCTTGGCGACCTCGGCAATCCGGCGGATGTTCTCGATCCGGTCGGTTTCGGTGAAGCCGAGATCCCGGTTCAGCCCGTGGCGGACATTGTCCCCGTCGAGGATGTACGTGCGCACCCCCTGCAGGTGCAGGACCTGCTCCACCGCATTGGTGATGCTGGATTTCCCGGAACCGCTCAAGCCCGTGAACCAGAGGACGCGGGGCGGGTGGCCGTTGAGCTTCGCCCTCGCCTGCTTGTCGACCGTCACGGCCTGTCGGTGAATGTTGCGAGCCCGACGCAGGGCGAAGTTGATCATCCCGGCGGCGACGGTGGCGTGCGTGTACCGATCGACGAGCACGAACGCGCCCATGGAGTGACAGTCCTGGTAAGCCTCGAAGGGAACGGCCTTGTCCAGGCTGAGCGTTACCCGACCGATCTCGTTGAGCTCGAAAGCCCGGGTCGGCAGCTCCTCGAGGGTGTTGATGTTGTACTTGAACTTCACGTCGTGCAGCGTGGCGTTCACCCGTGAGGTTCCCATCAGCAACCAGTAGGAACGTCCGATGAATCCCGTTTCCTGATCCATCCACACCAGGGACGCATCGAACTGATCCGAGACCTCGCATGGCGCATCCGCGGCCACGATCACGTCGCCCCGGGAAACGTCGAGCTCCCGGTCCAGAGTAATGGTCACGGCCTGATCGGCCACGGCCTGGTCCAGGGAATCCTCGTGCAGGACGATGCCGTCGACCTGTGCCACCTCTCCGGATGGCAGCACCCGCACGGAGTCGCCGACGGCCACCGCGCCCGCCACCACCGTGCCGGAGTAACCGCGAAACTCCGAGTGCGGCCGGTTCACCCACTGCACGGGAAAACGCAGGTCGTGCTCACGCTGAGAGCGCCCCACTTCCACGGTTTCCAGAAAACCCAGCAGCGTCGGGCCGCTGTACCAGGACGTCCGCTGCGACCGCTCGATCACGTTGTCGCCCGCAAGCGCGGACAGCGGAATGGCGGTGATCGACTCGAAGGCAAGCTGCTCCGCAAACTGCTCGTATGCTGCGGTGATGGTTTCGAAGGTCTCCCGGTCGTAGTCCACGAGGTCCATCTTGTTCACGGCCAGCACCACGTGCCGGATCCCGAGGAGCGAGGTGATGAAGGAGTGGCGCCGGGTCTGGGTCAGCACGCCCTGGGAGGCATCCACCAGGATCACGGCGACGTCCGCGGTGGAAGCACCGGTGACCATGTTGCGCGTGTACTGCTCGTGGCCCGGCGTGTCCGCCACGATGAACTTGCGCCGGTCGGTATTGAAGAAGCGGTAGGCCACGTCGATGGTGATGCCCTGCTCCCGCTCCGCCGCAAGGCCGTCCACCAGCAGGGCGAAGTCGATGTCGCCGCCCTGGGTCCCCTGGCGCTTGGAGTCGGCTTTCAGCGAGGTCACCTGATCCTCGAAGATGAGCTGGGCCTCGTAGAGCATGCGGCCGATGAGCGTGCTCTTGCCGTCGTCGACGCTGCCGCAGGTGATGAAGCGGAGCAGATCGAGGCGCGCCTGGTTTGCGATGTAGGCGTCGACCCGCTCCTGCAGGTCTTCCTGAATAACTTCTGCTTCGGCCATCAGAAATAGCCCTCCTGTTTCTTCTTCTCCATGGACCCGGAGGAGTCCGTATCGATGGCCCGGCCCTGGCGCTCACTGGTTCGGCTCTGCAGGAGCTCGAGCACGATGGCGGACAGGTCGCTTGCCGTGGAATCGATGGCGCCCGTGAGCGGGTAGCAGCCGAGGGTTCGAAAGCGCACCCGCCGGGTCTGAATCTTCTCGCCGGGGAACAACCGCATGCGGTCGTCGTCCACCATGATCAGCATGCCGTCGCGCTCGACGACGGGGCGCTCGGCCGCGAAGTAGAGGGGCACGATGGGGATGCGCTCACGGTAGATGTATTCCCAGATGTCGAGCTCGGTCCAGTTCGACAGGGGAAACACCCGGATACTCTCGCCCGGGCTTTTGTAGCCGTTGTAAAGGTTCCACAGCTCGGGGCGCTGGTTCTTCGGATCCCAGCGGTGGCTCGACGTGCGGAACGAGAACACGCGCTCCTTCGCCCGGCTCTTCTCCTCGTCCCGGCGGGCGCCGCCAAAGGCGACGTCGAAGCCGTGGAGATCCAGCGCCTGCTTGAGACCCTGGGTTTTCATCACGTCGGTGTGCAGAGCGCTGCCGTGATCGAAGGGGTTGATGTCTTTCTCCACCCCTTCGGGGTTGATGTAGACGATCAGCTCCATGCCCGTCTCCCGGGCCATCTGGTCGCGGAAGTCGTACATGGCCTTAAACTTCCAGCGCGTGTCCACGTGCATGAGCGGAAACGGCGGTACGCTGGGATAGAAGGCCTTACGGGCGAGGTGCAGCATCACCGAGCTGTCCTTGCCCACCGAGTACAGCATCACCGGGTTCTCCGCCTGGGCGGCGACTTCCCGCATGATGTGGATGCTTTCCGCCTCCAGCCGGTCCAGGTGTGAAAGCTCCTGCCCCGGGTGCCGACGGGGCGGCGAGTCATTATGGCGAGCGACGCTTTCGGCGGCACGATAGGCCAGCGTCCCCATCCGCGCCTTGCCGCCGGAAGGCAGCTCGATATCGTGGGAGTCTGCCCGTTCCACCAGCGCCCGACAGGCGCGCGCCACCTCCCCATGGGGCCAGATCAGCAGTTGCTTGGGCGCTTCCCGACCGCCGGCAAGCACGTCCAGCGCGTTCAGGAGCCCATCGACATCCAGCCGCCCGCCATCCAGGTAGAGCCAGCGTCTGCCCATGCGCCCGTCGTTGGCGAAGAGCATGAGCCCCGCCCCGGGAACCTCGTGAGCCTGGAGAATCAGGGAGAGATGACGCTTACGCTTGGCTTCGGCTTCCAGAGCATCCACCACCAGCCGGACCGGCTCGCGGCCGAGCTCGTCGCGCACCTCGTCCAGCTTGAGCGTGGCGGGCAGCAGGTCGGCGCTTTCCAGAAGACGCTCCGTCGACCTGAGAGACTGAGCGCTGCCCGATTCGCTGAGCAGCTCGTGGACGGCGGCCGTATCCCAGGCACCCTGGGCCTGGGACCGGTTCTTGTAAAGGCTGGCGGGTAGCTCCACTGGGCGCGCACCTCGAATGTCGTGATGCGCAATAATATTCGAAATCAGCGCGCCTGCAACGAATTAGACACGGATTAATGTAACCAATACGTACAAATCTGCATATTGCGACACCCAACAGCGGGCCTCAAAGCTCCCGCAACCGATCGACCACTTCTTCCAGCTTGCTCATGTGCTCTGCCGGCGACAGCCCGCCGCCCAGGGTCCGCAGGCAGAGGTGCGTCAGCCCGGCCTGCCGCCACCCCACAACCCGGTCCTGCCACTCGGCCTCCCGCGGTCCTACCACAGCTACACCCGCCTCCGTTCCTATCTCCCCAGGATCACGTCCCGCTTCCCGTGCCGCCCCGGCGATGGCGCCGTCGAGCGCGGGAAGCTCCTCGGGCGTGCACAGCACGAACCAGCCATCGGCAAGCCGGCCGATGCGGTGAAGAATCCGCTGCGCTGGAACCCCGCGGGCGCCGATCCACAGGGGAATCGGGCGCTGCACGGGCAAAGGGTTCAAGCCCGCCTCGTTGACCTTGTCCCAGCGCCCGTCGAAGCTCACGATCTTCCGGGTCCACAGCAGTCGCAGCAGCTTCATCTGCTCCTCGCAGCGGGCGCCACGCGTCGTGTAGTCCATCCCCATGGCCGCGTACTCGTCCGGGCTGCCGCCGACGCCGATGCCCAGCCGCAACCGGCCGTTAGAGAGCACGTCGATCTCCGCGGCCTGCTTGGCAACCAAAGCCGTCTGCCGCGACGGCAGGACGATGACCGACGGCACGAGCTCGATGCGTTCGGTCGCGCCGGCTATCCAGGCGAGAAGCGTCAGGGGCTCGTGCAGATGCTTGTTACCCTGACGCAGCACCTGGTCGGGTACCCGGAGATGGGTCAGCCCGAGGTGCTCGGCCAGCTGCGCGAACGCCCTGATAGCACCCAGATCGTTTTCAAGCTCCCGCACGGGTAGCGATACGCCGATTCGCATGTGGATCCTCCCTTAGAGTTCTCCCTCGCGACGCCGAGAGGGTCAGTTTTCGAGATGAGTCAGCCTGTTGTGTCCATCACTTTCACGACGCCCGTTCAGCGCTTGCAAGAGCGAGCGGCTGAGGGCGCGGGGTCATGAACGCCATGGCCAGAGCCGCCGGAACCATGATGCCGACGAAGAGCATCCAGGCGTCATCGTAGGTTCCCGAGGCGTCGCGCAGATTCCCGGCGATCCAGGGACCGATGGCAGCAACGGTGGTGAACGGCCCAAGCAGGCCCATGACCCGACCGAACGCGGCCGGCCCGAAGCGGCTGCCCACCACCGCGCCGAGCAGCGGCAGGAAACCGCCCGCCGCGAATCCCAGCAGGCCACTGATCACCACCAGCAGCCCGTACGCCGGGGTCCGGGTCATGAGCACCAGCGAGACGATGAGCACACCCACGGCGATCCAGTAGAGCAGGCGATGATCCAGGCGATCGGACATGGCGCCGAAGAACACCTTGCCGGCCACCATCACGATGGCCATGAGCGAGACGAGGTATGACGTGGCTCGGGCGTCGATGCCGAGATCGGCCGTGTAGGGCGCGAAATTCTGCTGGGCGGCGCCAAATGCCGCCATCATCGGCGCGAACGCGATGACGGCCACCCAGAAGGCCCGTTCCGAGAGAATGGTGCGCGTCGTCCATTGGGGGAACGCCACCGGGCTGGTGCCGTCGGGCCGAGATGCCTCCGGTTCCGGGGCAACGCCGCGATCGCCCGGCGTGTTACTCACCACCAGCCAGACCACGGGCACCACCACGACCACCACCAGGGCAGCCAGGACCAGGTTGGCCTGGCGCCACCCGTAGGCGGCTATGAGCCAGGTCACCAGCAGCGGGAGCACGAAGCCGCCCAGGGAGGTCCCCACCGAGGACAGGCCGATGGCCGTGCCCCGACGGGCGAAGAACCACTTGGCCGCCAGGGTCTGAGCCGCCAGCGGTCCCGCCAGCAGCGCGCCGGCAACGAACAGAACCGAATAGATGAGGCCGATCTGCCACAGCGCGGTGGCGTGAGCGGCAAGCGCCAGGGCCGCAGCGAAACAGACCGCGCCCGCAACCACCAGAGCCCGGATCGACAGGTGGTCCATGGCGCGGCCCGCGAAGGGTGCCGCGCAGCCCATCACGATCTGAACGGTGACCAGGATGGCCATGACCTCGCCCCGGCTGCTGCCGAACTCCGCGCGCCACGGCGCCACCCAGAAGGTGAAGCAGAAAAAGCCGATGCCGAAGACCACGGCCTGGAACAAAAGCCCCACGCCCAGCACGTTCCAGCCGTAGTACCAGCGGGGTTCGGTTCGTGCTCGCGGCGTGCCGTCGATGTTGCGGGCTCCCCGGGGCCTGGGTCAGGCGACCAGGCGCCGGACGTCCGCGGCGGATGGCCCGCCGGGCAGGAGCATGACCACGGCGTCATCGAATCCAGCCTCCGCAAAGCGGCCGAGCAGGTCGCCGGTTTCGCCCAGGTCGGTGCCGGCTCCGAGCAGGATGGTGGACACCACGGCGCGCCTTCCACCGGCGGCGCGGTAGCCATCCAACGCCTCCACCACCTGGTCCGGGGTGCGGTAGTGGGCAGAAGCGATCCAGCCGTCAAATGACGCGGCCGCTCGCTCGACGCCCTTGCCCCACGAGCCCAGCAGCAGCGGCAGCCCGCCGAGCACGGCCGGCCAGGGAGAGAGATTGGTCTCCCCCGCACGCCCTTCCTCGAAGAGCTGCCTGAGCACCTCGACCGACTCGCCAAACGTCCGGAAGCGGGAAGCGTAGTCCCGGCCGAAGGCGTCGAAGTCCGTCTGGGTCGACCCCGCCCCCACCCCGAGCAGCACACGCTCGCCGGCTACCTGCCGCAGCGAAAGCGCGCGGTGAGCCAGATCGACCGGGTGGTAAAGGGGCACCTGAACCACCGCAGTGCCGAGCTCTACCTTTTCGGTCACCGCCGCCGCCACGGAAAGCGCGACGAAGGGGTCCGTGTACATGGCGCCACGCCCGATGGCCTGGGCCGACCAGAGACTTTCGAAACCCTCGCCAGCGTATCGGCGCGCCTGATCCGCCAGCGCATTGGGCTCGGACGCGTCGACGATTGGTCCCAGCAATGCCCCAAGCCTCATGACAACTCCTCCTTCATTCGAATTGATCGCTCACTCATCGTTGGCGGCACCTTTTAAGCCCATTTCTCGAAGCACCTCTTCCGTATGCTCGCCCAGCATGGGCGGTCGGCGGTAGAGGCCGGTGGGGGTACCCGTGAACTTGATGGGGGTGCCCACGATGGAAACTTCCCCGTTTTCTCCCGGCAGTTCCACCTGGCTGACCATGCCGCGCGCCGCCACGTGGGGGTCGGCGAAGATGTCCGCAGCGGTGTTGACCGGCCCGCACGGCACCCTGCCCCCGAGCGCGGCCACCACCTCGGCCCTGGTGCGCGTCGCCGTCCAGTCTGACACAACGCCCTCCACGAAATGCTGGTGTTTGCGCCGCACGAACGTGTTGCGCGTCTTCTCGTCGTCCACGAGGTCGGGCCGGCCGATGGCCTGACAGAGCGCCTGCCAGTGTCCCGGACCAGGAGCGGCGATGGCCACCGCGCCGTCCGAGGTCGGGAAAATGCCGAACGGGCAGAGGTTGGGATGATGCGCGCCCCGGGGGCCAAGCTCCGTGCCGGCGTAGCCGAAGTTGGCTATCACCGTCTCGGAGAGAAACATCACGGCATCGTACATCCCCACGTCCATGAACTGCCCTTCGCCCGTCCGTCTGGCATGGTGGACGGCCGCGACCACTCCCAGGGCGAGCAGAGTCCCCGGATAGAGATCGCCTATGCTGGCGCCAGCCGGAAACCCGTGAGAGCTCTCAGGCCCCGTGATGTGCGCGATGCCGCCCATGCTCTGCGCCACGATGTCGTAGGCGGGCCACTCGGCGTATGGACTGCGGCCCGTGCGCGGATCCCCGAAACCCCGGATGCAGCCATAGACCAGGGCCGGGTTGCGCGCCCGCAGCACCTCGTAGCCGAGCCCGAGGCGATCCATCACCCCGGTTCGCATGTTCTCGATGATGGCATCCGCCTTGTCGCACAACGCCAGGAGGGTCTCGCGCCCCGCCGGGGTCTTCAGATCAATGACCACACTGCGCTTGTTGCGGTTGACGCTGGCGAAGTAGCCGCCGAAATCGCAGCCGGCCGACTGGTCCGAGTTTGCGTTGGCGTAATCCTCGGGCAGCGGCGGCACGCTTCGCGCCACATCCCCGCCCGGCGGCTCCACCTTGATGACGTTGGCGCCGAGGTCGGCAAGAATCGCCGCACCAAACGGCCCCGCCAGCGCCATGGTGCAATCGATGATGGTGATATCGGCCAGCGGCCCAGAGGGCTCGTTCATGCGCCATCTCTCCTCCCGGAGCAACTATACCCGCACCGATCGGGCCGGCACACCTCGAAGCGCCCGTGGCCGGGCGACCCCGCTTTTCGCTAGAATTTTCGATCTCGACAAACAGGCGAAACCGCCGGGGGAAGAACATGGGCATGTTGGATGGCAAGGTAGCGCTGGTCACCGGAGCCGGTGGAGGGCTTGGCCGCGCCCACGCCCTGCTGCTGGCGCAGCACGGCGCTGCGGTGGTGGTCAACGATCTGGGCGGCGCCAGGGACGGCTCCGGAGAGGGGCACGCCATGGCCGACCAGGTGGTGGCCGAGATTGAGGCGGCGGGCGGCAGGGCCGCAGCCGACTACGGGTCGGTGAGCGATCCGGCCGCAGCGAAGCAGATGGTTCAGATTGCCGTGGACCGATTCGGCAAGATCGACATCTGCATCAACAACGCCGGCATTTTGAGAGACAAATCGTTCAAGAACATGACCGATGACATGTGGGACGTCGTGGTGGACGTTCACCTGCGCGGGACCTACCTGGTCGCCAAGGCGGCCTGGGACCAGATGATCGAGCAGGGAACCGGCGGCCGGATCATCAACACCAGCTCCACCTCCGGGCTCATCGGCAACTTCGGTCAGGCCAACTACGGCGCCGCCAAGGCGGGCATCGCCGGGCTCACCCGGGTGCTGGCGCTGGAGGGGATGAAATACGGCATAACCGTCAACACCCTGGCCCCGGCCGCCTGGTCACGCCTGACCGAGGACATCATGCCCGAAGGCATGGAGGAACGGCTGGCCCCGGAGAAAGTCTCTCCGGCCGTGGTCTGGCTGTGCACCGACGACGCAGCCAACGTTACCGGCCGTCAGTTCTGCGCCGGGCAGAACCGGGTCTCGCTGCTCTCCTGGCAGGTGACCGAGATCGCCGACAAGAACGCCATGGACACGCCGTGGACGGTTGAGGAGATCGGCGAGCGCATGCAGGCCACCATGGACGCCTGGCCCAAGCTGCTCAAGCCCATGGAGGTCTAGGCCGCGGCTACCAGGAGTTCCTGAGCTCGCGGAGCTTCACGAACACCTCATGAGGGGTGGGCTCGTCCGGCAGGTCCGGAAACGCCTCCCGCAGGCGGTCGATGACCGTGCGGCTCGTCAGCCGGAAAAAGGTGTTTATCTCCTTTTCCTGGGCCATGGACGTCACGAGAGCGGCGTCCGGGTCGTGATTCGCCTCCAGCTCCTTCAGAAGCGCTGCCGCGGCCTCGTTGTCGGGCTCCCGGTCCAGGGTGAAGGCCAGGTTGTTGGTGATGTAGTCATGTCCCGGATACACGAGGGTGGTTTCCGGCAGCTGATCGAGCTGTGAGGCGAACGTCTGGTAGAGCTCGTCGGGATGCCCCCCGCCATGACAGTTGCCGGCCCCGGCGTTGAACAGGGTGTCGCCACAGAACAGGGCCGGCGTCTCCGTCTGGGACAGCAGGCAGACGTGGGCCATTGTGTGGCCCGGCGTATCCAGCGCAAGCAGCTCCACGGTTCTACCCACCTTGACCACGTCGCCCGCATTGAGCGCGACGTCCATGCCCTTGATGCTGCGCTGGGCGTTGGCGTGGGCCAGCAGCTTTGCCCCGGTGGCCTCGATCACCGCACCGTTGCCGCCGGTGTGATCCGGGTGCTCGTGGGTATTGAGAACCTGGGTGATCTGCCACCCCTTGTCCCGCGCGCGGGCCAGGCATTTCTTGTGGTCCAGAGGGTCGATGGCCAGCGCCTCGCCCGACTCCGGACAGACGATGAGGTAGTTGAAGTTTCGGTAGGAGTTACCGGTCCAGATCTGCTCGACGATCATGCGCGTGCCCGTTTAGTCGAAAGCGTCAGTGTAACCCACGCACGCGCCCGGGACTTACCGACGACAGTCGGGGTTGCGCCCCGCCGAGCGTGCCTGCAGGGAGAGGTCCATGGCGCGGCGCATACGCTCGTTGAGGTCACGCATGCGCGTCTCCCCGGAGGGGTGCGTCGAGAGAAACTCCGGCGGCCGGGCGCCCCCGGATTCCGCCATGTTCTCCCAGAGCCTCACGCTCTCGCGGGGATCAAAGCCTGCCTCGGCCATGAGGTCGAGACCCATCAGGTCCGCCTCGCTCTCCTGGGCCCGGCTGAACGGCAGGAGCACGCCGACCTGAGCGCCGAGCCCTAGAAGCCCGTACAGCTGATTGCGCGCGGGAGAGCTCGTCCCGCCGGCGATCTGCACGACCTGCAGGCCCGTCTGGGTGGCGTAGGTGGTCGATACCCGCTCGTTCGAGTGGCGCGCCAGCACGTGAGCCACTTCGTGCGCGATCACGGTGGCGAGCTGGTCCTGGTTTTCGGCCACATCGAGCAAGCCGGTGTAGACGCCGATCTTGCCCCCCGGAAGGGCGAAGGCGTTGGCCTGATCATCGGCAAAGACGGTGACCTCCCAGTCGGCCATCCTGCCGTCGGGCATGGCCAGCACCACGTGCTCGACCACGCACTGAACGTAGTCGTTGACGCCGGCCGTCGGCTCGCGGGGCGTCTGCTGCTGCATCTCCCGGTAGGCGGCTACCCCCATCTGGTCCATTTCCGAATCCGGAAACAGGATGAGCTGACTGCGCCCCATGGGCGAGGTCGCGCAGGCGGACAGCGCGCAAACCATGATCAGGAGAAAGAGTCGTTGTGTCTTCACGGGATGATCCCCATGTGGCCCGCGGAAAGGATGCGCGAACTGCCCGAGAGAGACAACACGCGCGCCACCCTCTCCGGGCATTGTAGAATGTCCATCTACGGGGTTGACCGGATGCCATTGCATTCGTTCCGTCCGCTAGCATGACTCGAAAGCCAACAGGACACATTCCAATGACCGACATACCGGACGTGGGCGCTCAGGACCCCGAGCTCAAGAACTCGCCAATTGCGCTGGAGAGCGACGAGGAAACCGTGCTGCTCAGAGAAGAGATCCCGGACGAGCCCTTCTGCTACTTCAATTCCGAAGCATTTCCAAACGGCGCCGTGGTAAAGAGCGGCCCGATGAAGCTGCGCTGCGATCTCGGGATCTGGGTGCCGATCGGCTAGCGCTCAATCGGGAGCCCGAAAAGGCGTCGGGTTCGACGCCATGGGCTAGGCTTCGTTCTCACGCCCGCGCACGACGCGCGCGCCCCTGCGCGGCCCCGCCGTCTCGGTGACCACCGTGCACTGGCCTTCGTTGTGATCGCCGTCGTAGTAGTAGACGACCACCCAGTCATCCGTCTTGCCGAGCTCGTGGGCCCTGGCCGTGTTGGAGAACAGCAGCGTCATGTGCCAGTCGTTGCGGTCGGTATGCAGCACGGGGAGCCAGGCCTTGTGGGACGGATTGAAACGGCGCGGGGCGATGGTGCGCAGCCGGCCGGCTGCGGCTTCGCGTCGATATTGCCCGTCGGCATCCAGTATGGCGGCGACACTCGGCGCCCTTGCCAGGGCGCGACGCGGCGGCCGCTTCAGCCGCTCTGCAAGCAGCGCTCTGATACTGGCCGCCCGGCTGGGGCCGATGCCGGGAACCGTCTGCAGACGACCGTCGTGGGCGGCCACTTCCAGCTCCTCCAGGGTGTCCACGTGCAGGGTGTCGTGAATGGCTGCCGCCAGGCGCGGGCCGACGCCGGGCAGGGAGTCGAACACCGTCTCCGGCTCCACGCTGCCGCGCAGCCGCTCGAGCTGGGGCAGCCTGCCGGTGCGCAGCAGGTTCTCGATGGCGGTCGCGATGCCTTCGCCGATGGAAGGCAGCGCCATCAACCCCTCGCGCCCCGAGCGCCGGTAGAGCGCATCCACCGGCTCGTCCAGGCCCTCCAAGGTCCGCGCCGCCCGCCGGTAGGCATTGATACGGAACGGGTTGGCGGCCTGATCCTCCAGTAGGCTGGCCATCTCCTTCAAAGAGCCGGCCACCCAGAGGTTCACGTCTTCACGGCTTGCCGTTTCCACGGTAAGGCTTCACCCGTTGCAACTCCGGGCAATGTGACATGCCTGCCGGGCCCGCGTCATCAGGTATTTCACCTAGACGGCGCGGTCGGCCGGCCGCGCCGAATCGCCGCCCGGTTCCCTCGAGAAAACCGGATCCGGGTAAGTATTTGTTCGGATACACGTGCCTTCCACAGCGGGCAGATAATCCCCCGTGGACTGATTGAGGAGATGTGAAATGAGCGAGTCTCAGATTTCCGTGGAAAGCGCCAAGCCGGCAATAAGGGCCGAGCAGGCGGAACCTGCCGAGGAAAGTAAAGGGTTGGCAACGGCACCGCGCGAGCGCGACATGGAACGGCTCTTCGAGGATTTCTTCGACAAGCGCTGGCTGCGGCCGTGGAGCCGCGAGTGGCCTGGATTCGAATCGATTCTGGAAAAGAAGGGCCCGAAGGTGGACGTGGTGGACCGCGAGCACGAGATCTTCGTCCGTGCCGAGCTGCCGGGAATGAGCAAAGACGACATCGAGGTGTCCGTCAGCGATGACAGCCTCAGCATCAAGGGCTCCTCACACAAGGAAGAGGAGACCGAGGAGGGTGACTATCATCGCCGCGAGATCTCCACGAGCTACGTCGCCCGCACCGTTTCGCTGCCGGCGCGGGTTCGGGGCGACGATGCCAAGGCGACGCTGCGCGACGGCATGCTGGAGGTCACGATTCCAAAGGCGGAGGACTCCAAGCGCCGTCGGGTCGAAGTCGAGTCGTAGCCATCTCGGACCCTTTGCGGACCGACATCGCGCGGGAGGTCTGGGAGGCCCGCTACCGCTTCTATCGAAGCGGCGAGCCGGTCGATCAAACCATCGAGGATACGTGGCAGCGTGTCGCGGACACGATCGCTTCCCGGGAGCGGGAGCCGGGCCGTTGGGCTTCCGCTTACCGGGATCTGCTGGGTGATTTCTGCTTCCTTCCCGGGGGCCGGATCCTGGCTGGCGCTGGAACCGGGCGCCGGGTCACCCTTTGCAACTGCTTCGTCATGGGCACCATCGAAGACGCGATGGAGCTCATCTTCACCGCTCTGAAGGAAGGCGCGCTGACCATGCAGGCGGGCGGCGGGGTCGGCTACGACTTCTCCACCCTGCGCCCGGTGGGAACGCCCGCCCGGGAAACCGGCAACACGGCCTCCGGGCCGGTCTCGTTCATGCACATCTGGGACACCATGTGTGCCACCCTGTGCTCTACCGGAGCCCGCCGCGGCGCCATGATGGCGACCCTTCGCTGCGATCATCCCGACATCCATGCCTTCGTCGATGCCAAACGGGACCCCGACGCCCTGACCCATTTCAACTGCTCGGTCCTCGTTACCGATGCGTTCATGAACGCGTTGCGCGACGACGCCGAATGGCCCCTGGTCTTTCCCGCCCACCACCTGCCGACGGACCAGGGCACCGACATCATCCGGCGCGAATGGCCCGGGGAAGATGGAGCCGTCCCGTGCGCCGTGGTGCGCAGGGTCCGGGCGCGCGAGCTGTGGGAACAGATCATGCGGGCGACGTACGACTGCTCCGAGCCGGGGGTGCTGTTCATCGACCGCATCAACCACGAGAACAATCTGAGCTACTGCGAGCGCCTCTCGGCCACCAATCCCTGCGGCGAGGTCCCTCTGCCCGCCTACGGCGCCTGCGATCTCGGCAGCTTCAACCTCACGTCGTTCGTGCGAGACCCGTTCGCCGCGGGCGCCGCCTTCGACTTCGACGCCCTGCGCCGCCGAGTGCCCGAGGCCGTTCGCTTTCTCGATTCGGTCATAGACGTTTCCGGCTATCCGCTGCCGCAGCAGGCGGAGCAGGCGCGCGCCAGCCGCCGCATCGGCCTCGGCTTCACGGGTCTCGGCGACGCCCTGATCATGCTGGGCCTTCACTACGGGAGCGACGCCGCGCGCGAGCTGGCAGCGAAAGTCATGACGTGCATCCGACACGAAGCCTACGCGGCCAGCGTGGCGCTGGCCCGGGAAAAGGGGCCCTTTCCTTTGTTTCAGGCTGACGCGTACCTGCAATCGCCGGGCATCCAACGACTGCCCGAAAGTCTCCGCCGCGACATCGCCCGGGACGGGATCCGCAACAGCCACCTGACCGCCGTCGCGCCCACCGGAACCATCAGCCTGCTTGCGAACAACGTCTCCAGCGGCATCGAGCCCGTCTTCGCCGCCGAGTACCGGCGCGAGGTGCGCGGCGCCGATGGCACCTCCGCCGTTCGAACCGTCCGTGACTTCGCCTGCCAGCTGTGGCGCGACACCGGCAGGAGCGAGGCGCGGCCGCCGGCGTTCGTGAGCGCCGAAGCGCTCAAACCCGCCGATCATCTGGCCATGCAGGCGGCGGTCCAACCCCACGTGGATCACGCCATCTCAAAGACCGTCAACGTGCCCGCAGACTCGAGCTTCGAGGAGTTCGAGGAGATCTACGCCGAGGCGCACCGCCTGGGCCTGAAGGGGTGCACCACCTATCGGCCCGGCGGCTCCCGGGCGGCGGTGCTCAAGCATTGAACCGAGGAGCGCGGACTGCTTAAAAAAATTCGAGCGCGCTTGCCGTCGATCCTGCCGTTACAATGACGGTTTGTGATCAGGCAGCGTGGACGATCATGGCCGAAGAAACCAGCAAGCACCCCACCCCGCCGAAAACCCAGCGGGAGTTCATGCAGAAGACCAATCGGGAGATGGCGGCCGAGTGGGCCATCGACGTCGCTCAGGACCCCTACTCCCTGCCAATCGAATCGCTGAACCCGGCGCATCCGGCCCTGTTCGAGGCCAACGCCATGCTGCCCTACTTCGAGCGGTTGCGCGCGGAAGCGCCCGTGCATTACTGCGAGCACAGTCAGTTCGGCCCCTACTGGTCCATCACCCGGTTTGAGGACGTGAAGTACGTGGATACCCACGAGAAACTCTTCTCGTCGGACATACGCAACGGCGGGATCCGCCTGGGCCAGCAGCCGGACCCGGAGCCGGACCCCATGTTCCATCTGCCCATGTTCATCATGGAGGATCCGCCGAAGCACGACGAGCAGCGCAAAGTGATAGCACCCATGTTCACGGCGCGGCATCTGGCCGGGCTGGCGGATCTGATCCGTGAGCGTGCCGGCCGCATCCTGGACGGGCTGCCGGTGGGGGAGACCTTCAACTGGGTCCGCGAAGTTTCCGTGGAACTCACCGGGCAGATGCTCGCAACCCTCTTCGACGTCCCCCAGGAGGATCGCCACAAGCTCATACACTGGTCAGACACCGTCGAGCGCATCGGCGATCCGGACTACTTCGAGACCCCCGAGCAGGGCTTTCAGGAGCTGTGGAAGTGCTGGGAGTACTTCGATGCCGTCTGGAAGGAGCGCCAGGCCCAGAGCGAGCCGGGCAGCGATCTGATCTCCATGCTCGTTCACGGGGAATCCACGAAGGACATGCCACCCAACGAGTACCTGGGCAACATCCTGCTGCTCATCGTCGGCGGCAACGACACCACCCGCAACTCCATCACCGGCGGCGTGCTTGCGCTGAACCAGAACCCGGCCGAGTACGAGAAGCTGCTCGCCGATCCCGGGCTGATACCGAACATGGTCCCGGAGATCATCCGCTGGCAGTCGCCAGTGGCCCACATGTGCCGGACGGCTCTGGAAGACACGGAAGTCGGCGGCAGGACCATCCGCAAGGGCGACAAGGTGGCCATGTGGTACCTCTCCGGTAACCGGGACGAAGATGTCATCGACGATGCCAATCGCTTCATCATCGACCGGGCCAACGCGCGTCAGCACTTGTCCTTCGGCTTCGGCATCCACCGCTGCGTGGGCAACCGGCTCGGCGAGATGCAGCTGGGCATCATCTGGGAGGAGATACTCAAGCGCTTCGCCAGGGTAGAGGTGGTAGGCGAGCCTCAGTATCTCCGCTCGAGCTTCATCCGCGGCATTCGCGAGCTGCCCGTGCGCGTGCACCCGGCCTGATCGCTCAGGGCACGAAGTCCTCCGCGGGCATACGTGAAGCAACCTCTGCCAGCCGGTCTACGAAGCTCGGCCGGGCGAGCAGACGGTCGGCGTAGTCGGCCAGATTGGGCCAGCGACCACCGTCGATGGGCACCCGCGTTACCCTCATGCCCGCCAGCTGCGAAGCCAGGGCGATGTCGGCAATAGAGAAGCGGTCGCCCACCAGGAACGGCCGATCGCCGATGACGTCTTCGAGATAGGTGAAGATCGGCGGCAGGTCCTCGTGGTAGGCCTTGCGCGCCCGCTCGAGATCCGGCGGCTGCCCCCTTGCCGGGGCCGCCACCAGCGTGCGCAGCAGCCCGAACCCGATGCGCGCCGCGACCAGGGTGTCCGCGTACTCCTCGAACCACAACGCCCTTGCGTAGTCGTAAGCATCTGCCGGGTATAGGGGGCGCTCGGGATGTTTGCGCTCCACGTAGGCACAGATGGCGGAGGAGTCCGCGATGGTGCCGGCGACCCCTTCGGCGGCGATGCTCCGATCCCGCATCACGGGAATGCGCCGGGCGGGGCTGAGAGCGACAAACCAGTCTGGCGGGTCGAAGACGTCGACCTCCTCCAGCTCCCACTCGAGGCCCTTTTCCTGCAGCGTGACCAGCACCTTGCGAACGAAGGGGGATCCCAACGTTCCGTAGATGAGCAGATCGGCGGCCATTCTCCCTTCCCCGCTTCGTCCCGATGAGCAAAGAGTGGCCGCTGGACCGTGGTTGTGCAAGCGCTCGGCTGCGCTGGAACTTTCCGGGCCGCAAAGTTTAAGCTCGCCCTCCAGCGGGCGCGCATCCGCCCGATAATGACCATTCCAGGAGGGGACGACCATGAAACACATCGTTGCGGTGCTCACCGAGCCCACCGAGGGCAAGGAAGACGAATTCAACGACTACTACGAGAACCTGCACCTGGACGAAGTGCTCGCAACGACGGGGTGGAAATCGGCCCAGCGCTTCGTGCTCACCGACCAGATCGGGCAGAAGTGCCCGCTGCCGTACCTGGCCCTTTACGAGGTGGAGGCCGATGACGCCACCGAGATCATCCCGACCATGGACGAGACCCGGCCCCAGCGTCAGCAGAGCGATGCGCTGAATCGCCGGACGGCGGCGGCCTGGGTATTCAGCGAAACCGGGCCGAAGCATACGCGCTGACAGCGCCGGGGCAGATCCCCGCAGGTCGTCCGACAACCATCACCAACGAAACGGGAGCGACATCCAATGAGCGCCATCGACGAGGTTCTAGATCGGAACACCGCATTTCAGGAAGGGTTTGCCGACGCGGGGCTGCAGCGCCCACCTGCCCGCCGCATCGCCATCGTGGCGTGCATGGACGCACGGCTCGACCCCAAGGGCGCCCTGGGCTTGGCCCCCGGTGACGCCCACATCATCCGCAACGCGGGCGGGGTGATCACCGACGATGCGATCCGATCCCTGGTCGTCTCCCAGCGCAAGCTGGGCACCCGCGAGATCATGCTCATTCACCACACCGACTGCGGCATGCTCAACCTCGACGAGGCCGCGTTCGCCGATGAGATCACCCAGGAGACCGGGGACAAGCCCGATTTC
>DATCZA010000006.1:0-21881 GCA_036526135.1 Pseudomonadales bacterium
GGACGTACCAGATCGGCGATGACCAGACGCGCTCCTGAATCGTAGCCTGCAAGTCCGCTCTGGGTTCCACCCCGGCCCGGACCGCGTCCCAGGTAGACCAGCGACAGGTGGGGTTCTCCAGCGCGCGCACGTAGTAGAAGGCCATCTGGCCGGCATCGAACTCGGGATCCTTCCAGAGACTCTCCAGCTCGGCGGCGCCCACGTTCTGGCTGATGGAGCAGTCGGCGAGATTCACGCGGGCGCCGTTGTCCGGGCATCTGTGGGTCGCCTCGTCGACCTCGAGGCCGTCCGAGCACGCCACGTCGAACACCTTTTCCTGGCTTCTTCCCTCTGCGTCGATCCATCCCTTGATGACCTGAAGACGCTGCAAGCGCGCCGACGCCGGGTCACTCAGAGCCCAGAGGAAAAAGTGCGGCGCGGTATCGGTATCGCCGCCGACTAGATCGCCGCCCATGGGAACGCCGTCGCGATAAAGCGCGCTGATCCGGTCGGGCCCTGCCTGCTCCGCTGCCTCCAGCCCGAAGCCCGCGAAGAACCGGACCTGCATGCGCGGGCCGGTGGTGGCGAAGGTCTCCTTACGACGGAACGCGTCGTATATGTCTTCACGCGTGTTCGCCTCCGCCCATACCCCGGCGAGCCCGGACGCGCCCCAATCCTGAAACGTTGCAACATCTCCGCCCACGTAGAGGTTGCCGTCGGCGTCGGGCTCGTCCATGGGCACGGAGCCGCGCTGGACGGAGGTCGCATCCACGATGCCGACCTTGCTCCAATAGTTGGCCTCGTCGAAGGAGCCCGCGCCAACGTGGGTGTCCGACGAGCCGATGAGGCCGAACCGGTACGGGTTGAATCCCTGCTCTGCCTGCATGGCCAGGCCGTTGAGGTAAGCCTCTCGAACATAGCTGCCGGCCGCCCTGCTGGGCTCCACGGTCGCCACCTTGACCTCCATCAGCTCGAAGTCGGCCCACTCGTCGTTGGGCGAAAGCAGGGGATGGGCGTCAGACGTGCCCTTGACCTGCGTGATCTCCACCAGGGGCTCGTTGCGCATCCGCTGCTCGGCGTAAGCCGCGTCCATGGGCGAGCCGTCCACACGGGTCAGCTCGAACATCAGCCCGTCGGAGCCGTTGGAGTTGTGAGGAATCGCCAGCGCTTCCACGCCCTGGCCGCGCTGGGCGTCCATCCACGCCCACAGGTCCTCCGGGTTGCCGGAGTCCATGCTGGAGAACGGCAGCTCGGGGGCGGCGCCCCGAAAAACCACGTTGCGGTGAAGGTTCTGCCGCTCGGCTCCCCCTGCGGTGTATTCGTACGCCACGAAGCTGGTAAACCGGCCCGGATCGTTGTGGCGCTCGGCAGCAGCCACGGTTTCCTGCCACGCAGAGCGAAGCACCGCGGGATCGAGCAGATCGTCCGGACCATCGAGCTGCTTGCGCAGATAAGGAAACATGGCCTGGAACGCCTCTAGACGCGATGCAGGAGTCTCCGCCTCGCGGATGCCAACCGCTATCGGGTGCTGGCCGGCCCGGGTTTCGGGGTTGCTCATCTCCTCCAACATGCCCATGTACATGGCGTGATCCGTCACTCCCAGAAAATCCAGGGGCCGGTCCAGCTGCATCTGGAAACCGGCGGGATGATCGATGGGCTCGCCCAGAGCATAGGCGTAAGCCGAGTCCGGCGTGGAGCGCGTGCCGAAGATGAAAGCGTCGAAAGACAGCCTCGTGTGCACGTGCAGGTCGCCGAAGTAGGCGTTGCGGGCGGAGTTTCGCTCGATCTCGGCCGCCGACACAGCACCGCTCGGCTCGGGCGGCTCGGCAGGAGCGGGTTCTTCGGTTCGAGAGCACCCCCACAGCGCCAGCAGGACGAGCAGTAGGGGCAAAACCAGCAGCCTTCCCCTGACGTGATCGCTCATCATCCTCACCCCTCCGAAGATCTCCACGTTTCAGATAATGTAGCAGGCTCTTAGACCACTGTCGGCAGCGAGCGCCGGGGGACATGCGCAACATCCCAGCCACCAGTATCAAGCTTGTCCTGTGCGCTCTCGTGCTCGCGGCTTGCACACCCTCTGCGGGCGTCATTGACAAAGGCGAGCCCGCGACGCCCCAAGCGGCCGTTGCCATGCCCGCCACTCACGCCCGGGCGGTCGCCGCCGCCGTGCTCCGGAACGGAGGCAACGCCGTGGATGCTGCCGTCGCGGCCGCCTTCACCCTCGCCGTGGTGCAACCCGAGGCAGGCAACATCGGCGGCGGCGGGTTCATGACGATCTTCATGGATGGGGAAGCCAGGTTCCTGGACTACCGGGAGACCGCCCCCGCTGCGGCGAGCCGCAACATGTTCCTGGGCCCGGACGGAAAGCCGGATGCCGATGAGAGCCTGGTGGGCCATCGGGCCTCCGGCGTGCCAGGAACCGTGGCCGGCCTGTGGGCCGCTCACCAGCGCTACGGGACCCGAACGTGGGCTGAGCTGGTCGCACCCGCCGTGGACCTGGCTCGGAACGGCTTTACGGTCTATCCCGCCCTCGCCCAATACGCTCGGGAGGCACTTACGGACCTCGCCGGCACGAACTTCGCTGCCCACTTCGCCGCGCTGACGACCACCAGGCGTTTTCGGCAGCCGGACCTGGCCGACACCCTCCAACGCATCGCAGAGAACGGGGCAGACGAGTTCTACCGCGGCCGCACGGCCAGACTCTTGGCCGCGGAGATGGCACGCGGCGGCGGGCTGATCACCAGAGAAGACCTGGCGGGCTACCGCGCCATATGGCGCGATCCCATCGACTTCCGCTGGCGCGACTACCGGGTGCTCACGGCTCCGCCCCCGAGTTCGGGCGGCGTGGCCATCGCCCAGCTGCTGAAGATGTACGAGGCCCGCGGCGGCGATTTCGCGGATCTCGGGCACAACTCCGCCGCCTATGTGCATCTCAATGCGGAACTGGCGAAGCGCGTCTTCGCCGACCGGGCCGTTTATCTGGGGGACCCCGACTTCGTCTCCGTGCCGGTCGATTCGCTGATCGACGATGACTACCTTCGCGCCCGGGCAAGCGAAGCCAACCCCGCGCAGATCACTCGTCCGCGTCCGGTTCCCGTCATCGCCGAGCACAACGACACCACCCACTTTTCCATCGTCGACGGGGCCGGCAACGCCATCGCCAACACGTACACCATCAACACGTCTTTCGGCAGCGGCGTGGTCGTCACGGGGGCCGGGTTTCTGATGAACAACGAGATGGACGACTTCGCCGTGGCGCCGAACTCGCCCAACTACTTCGGCCTGGTGGGCAGCGAGGCCAACGCCATCGCGCCCGGCAAGCGCATGCTTTCCTCGATGTCGCCCACCATCGCGCTGCGCGACGGCAAGGTCGCGCTGGTCGTCGGCGCCATGGGCGGCTCGGCCATCATCACCTCGGTCTATCAGGTGATGCTCAACCTGGAAGCCTTCGGGATGGAGGCGCCGGAAGCGTTGGCAGCAACCCGCGTGCACCACCAGTTCCCTCCCGACGATCTGATAACGTACGACCCGTCGGGCGCCCTGCCGACCGAAGCCGTCGCGGGCCTTGAGGCGCTCGGCTATCGGGTTGAGCCCCACTCCTGGGCGTTCGGCAACGTTCAGCTCATCTGGCGCAACCGCGAGGGCGTGCTGCAGGCGGCATCGGACGAGCGCTTCTCGGGCGCGAGCGAGGTGCTGCGAACTCCACCGCCTTGACGCTCACGCAGCTCAGAGCATGATTTCCACCCGCGGCCCTTCCTCGGATTCGGCCTCGTATTCCGGGTGACAGCGAAACAGGCGCGCGGCCGGTATGCCGCGCACGTCGATGAGGTAGTCGTGCACGGCCGAGCCCCGGGCCCTGGCAAGCTCGAGCAGGGCTGCCTCATCAACGACGGCCGGGGCACCATCCGCGCTCGCGCTGCCGTCCCCCTCCACCGCTTCCGCCGCTGCCACATCCTGGACAGCGGCGACGCCACAGAACGTCAGGTGCAGACGGGGCCGTTCCAGCAGCAGGCCGGCGAGCTTGTCCAGATAGCTCGTGCCCAGCTCGCTGAGCGACCGCGCGCCGGGCTCGAAAGCCACCGGGTCGAAACGGGGCCGTGCCGCCTTTCCCGCCATCTTGCCAACGAACATGATAGTGCCCAGCGGCTGCAGCGCGTTCGTTGCGACGCTGAGCGCCGCGCGCTGCAGCGCGTTCTGCATGGCCAGCCGCACGATGTCGCCAGTGCCGAATTTCGGATCGTGGATGCTGCCGGAGATGGGCAGATCGAACTTGATCCGATCGTCCCCGTCCCGAAGCAGATCCAGAGCAACGTCCAGCGGCATGCCGAGACCCTCTTCCACGAGCCCCGGATCGCCCGACCGTTTGACGCCCACCTTCAGCTTCTCCAGAAGCACGGCGTTCTCGGCTGCGACCTCGTCGCCGTTGATTCCCAGCTGGGTCTGGATCGAAAGGCGGCCCCGGTCCACCCGGTAGTTTGGCAGGTAGGGGGTCAACTGGCTGAGATCGAAATGGACGACTTCCAGGTCTGCCTTCACCTGCCGGGCGTCAGCGAACAACGCCAGATCCCCGGTAGCGGAGAGCTGCGCGCCATTCTGGGTGAGCGCGACGTCCAGGACCATGGGCCCGGCAGCCGGGCCGATACCCAGATCGGCAAGCCGAAATCTGTCGATGACGAGCTCCATGGTCACCTGCGGCTCGACGGATAAGTCCTCCAAACCCAGGGCGCTGTTTCCGCCGATGCTCACTGCCCCCACATGAAGCTCGAACGACGGCGCGCCGTCATCGGCACCCGGCGCCGCTTCCGGCTGAGCAGACGGCTCCTCGGCGGCAGCCGGCCCAAGCAGCATGAGCCGACCTTGCTCTCCACGCCGTAACCGGGCCACGAGGTCGTCCAGGGAGACCTCCCCGATTCTCAACGCGCGAGCGCTGGTATCGAGTTCGATGCCCTCCACGGAGGCCGAGCCCACCGACAGCCCGACGACCTCTTCCTCTTCCAAAAGCCTGAGGCCGCGGACCGAGAGGGTGTCAGACGACGCGCGCTCGAGCCCGTCGACGCGCACCGACGGCGCCTCCATGGTCTCTAAACCCAGCAACCGGGCAGGCCAGTCCCTATGGTCTACGAGGAGGTCGCTCGCGGCCACGCCGATCTGCCCGGAGATCGCAGGGGGCGAGTCACCCGATTGAATTTCGATCTCCCCGGCCAGATCGACGTCGAGACTCAGCTTACCCAGATCGATCTGCAGGGGATGCAAACCGAAGGCTATGTCATCAACCCCCACCGTCCCGGCCACGTTGCCGAACAGCCGCCCGGAAGCCTCTCTGCGCAGCTGCCCGCCCAAAGAAAGCGATAGCGATCCGCCCGGCGACTCGATACCTAGATCGGCCACCAGCGGAGCAAACGCGGCAACATCGAAAGCATCCACGTCGATCGATATGGTGGCGCGCCGCTCGTCTGCGAACGCGAACACCTCCGCCTCCAGCCCAACCGGCGCCCCGTTCAGCTCGAGCTCGGCAACCAGCCGAGCGGCCCTCTCGGGTTCCCAGGTGACCATGCGATCGATGGTCAGAGAACGGATGTAGAGCCGATCGCTGAGCATCCCGTCGTCGTAGGTAAGGGTCACGTTCTCCACCAGGAGTCCGGCTAAGCCGAGCCTGGGACGCGGTGATCCGGCGGGACCCTCGCCGTCGCTCTCCACTTCCTGTTCCGCCTGGGCCAGGGGGAACATCAGGCCACCCACGGAGAAGCGCCCGTCCGGCATCCGCCGCACGTCCAGGACGGCATCCCGCAGGATGGCCCGCGAAACCATCACCCGCCCGGTAACGAGGCCGAGCAGCTCCAGATCCAGCTCCAGCATCTCGAAGCTGCCCGACTCATCGGCGGCGCCGGGAGCATCCAGATACTCGACCCGTACCCTGCCGGTGAAGGGGTTCAAGTCCACGTCGGTGATACGGGCCTCGGCAACGCCGCGATCACGCAGCCAGCCTTCCATGTAGCGCTTGATGGCCAGGGGCGCGGCCAGCCCGATGCTGATCAGCAGCAGGGCAATAACGGCCGGAATCCAGATCTTTCGGCTCACGCTGACGGGCAACGTCTGCATCTCATCATGTCGGATCGAAGCGAACTACCAGCTTCTTCAGGCCACGATGGGTGAAGCTGGGGACGTGGGCAAGATCATTCGGATCCCCTTCGAGACGCAGGTTGCCGAGCCGTTCGAGGAGGCGCTCGAAGGCAATCGCGCTTTCCAGACGGGCCAGCGGCGCGCCCGGGCAGAAGTGAATGCCCTGGCTGAAGGCGAGGTGACGCGAGGCGTTATCGCGCCGGACGTCGAATTCCGCCGCGTCGGCAAACTTGTCATCGTCCCGATTGCAGCAGCCGAAGATGACGCCCACCCCGGCTCCCGCGGGGATCGGCACGCCGTCGAGCTCCGTGTCCCGGGCGGCAGCTCTGAAGTGCGCCTGCACGGGCGACTCGATTCTCAGCACTTCCTCGACGAGGTTGGGGATCAGGCCGGGGTCCTCGCGCGCGGCCTGGAGCTGCTCAGGATGAGTGAGCAGGAGCCACATCCCGGACGCGATGGTGTTGGTGGTGGTCTCGTTACCTGCCACCAGAAACTGGATGACGAGGCTCGTAAGCTCATCAATGTTCAGCGGCCGTGCGCCGTCGAAGCGGGCTCGGATCAGATCGGAGACGAAGTCGTCGCCGAGATTCGATCTGCGCTCCTCGATCATCTCGGTGACGTATGCGGCGAAATCCGCCTGCTCCGCGGCGATCTGCCGGCGTTGCTCCGGCGTGATCATGCCACCGAGGCTCGCGATCCCGTCCGACCAGCGCTTGAAGGTGCGAAGCATTTCCCGGGGCAGGCCCATGGCCTCGCAGATGACGATGAGCGGCAGGGGCACGGCAAAGTCGTGGACGAGCTCGCAGGTGCCGGTGCCGGCAAAGCCTTCGATCAGCTCGTCGGCGATCTCCCGGATGCGCGGTTCCCAGGAGGCCACCCGCTTGGCGGAGAAGGCCTTGTTGACCAGCTCGCGGTACTTGCGGTGCTCGGGGGGGTCCGCCGTGAGCAGCGTGCGCACCTCGCGCGGGTTCGACGGGTGGCTGCCGTCCGGGGATCTCGGCACCGCCACGCCGGACTTCGACGAAAAGGTGTCCGTATCCTTGATCACCTGCATGGCGGTGTCGTAGTTGCCGACAAGGAAGAATCCGCGCTGCGGCACCCGGTAGACGCCGCGCTCCCGCAGCGCCCGGTAAAACTCGTACGGGCACTCGACGATGTCGGGATCCAGCGGATCGACGTCTTCAAGCTTCATCTGCGGTTCACTCCCACCCCCCGATGCGATTCTGCGCGGAGCGCTGCCGGCGCGCAATCGGCCCGGACGTCAGCCTCGCCCCACAAGTAACCGAGCGGCCAAAAAAAGAGGGTGCCGAAGCACCCTCCAATCCGCCTGTTCTTCTGAACAGTGTCCTGTCGATCTACTCCTCGCCGGAGACGAACGAGCAAACCTCAGCGTGCGCCACCACCCAGAATTCCTCGGCATCCACCGTCACCGGGCTCATGCTGTAAGCATAAACCTCGGCCTCGCTCTGATCGAGGACGTAGGTGTACTGGCCAGGGGCCGTCGTGAGGAGTTCCCCCTCAGCACCGATGAATATGTGCACGGATCCGGGGAGCAGCTGGGTCGGGTCGTTCTCCGCGGTGCTCGAGATGAACCATTCCGGATTCATGTTGTAGCTGACCGCGACGTTGTGATGCTTGAAGTCCACCTGGTTGGCCTCGTAGGCGGTATCCCAGCTCACGGTGACCACACCAGCCAGAGCGCCTTTGGATATGTCGTTCTGACCGGCTCCCGCGTAGAGCGGGAAGGACTCCGAGTTGGCGACGAACCCTTTGCCGAACGGCCCGAGCAGCCAGCCCCAACGATTGCTGTTGAAGTCAAGGTGGGGCCAGGTCTCAAAAGTGTAATCCCCTTTGGCGAAGGCTGTCTCGCACTTAAAGCTACCTTCGCAGTTGACCTTCATGTCGAACATACCGGCAAAGCCCCAGTTCCCGCGCGGGCGCTCATGGGGGTCTTCAGGATCCACGAGGATGTAGTTGGGGAAGCTCACCATCTGCCCATCGATCTCCATCTCTCCCCAGCTGACGGCCCAAGCGCCTTCGGTTTGGCCTTCGGGGCCCGTGACATCGGCGTGGGCAACGATGTTGAACTCGGACCCACAGAGATCACCATGCTCGAGATAGTCGATGCCGTTCAACGGCAGGCTGAAGACGTAGGTCGAGGTGTTCAGGCCACTCGTGTTGTAGGTGAAGTGCCCGAGCTTCGGATTGCCGCAGTCGTAAGGATCCTTGGGATCGGTCATGGGAAAATTCGGACCGAGCGGACACGAATTCACCGAAAGCTCTTCTTCCGTCGGCTTGTCGTCGAAGAAGAAGTGAACAGAGTTGATCGACCAGCCGGCGATCACCGTGTACTCGACCTGCACGCTGTCATCGGCAACGCCGACGCAAACGGTACCGACGAGGGTATGCTGGCCTGCAATCAGGTCGGCACAGGCCTTGCCGAAGGCCTGACCGCCTAACACGAGAAGCAAAGCGGCGAGGCCGCCTCCGCTGAGCCACTTCGGGATTCTCTTCACGAGATGCACCTCCTAGTTGTAGAGAACGCGCATCCCCCTCGGCGCGACCGGCTCCTGTTTCTATGTCGGATTACCGATCTGAAGATTCTGACGATTGGTGCTGGCGTTGTGGTAAAGGAGTGTGTCCGCTTTGTCCGGGTGGGCCCCGGTTACGTAGGGCAAATGCAAAAGTGTCGACCAGTTCACAGAACTGGTCGGACGACCGTATCCAAGCTGAAAGGCCCGCCGTCGCGCGGTGCTCGTCAGTCGCCGACGAAGTCGCTGATGGTCTTGTGAAAGTGGCGCAGCCGGAGCTCCTGGTCGGAGAGCCAGAGCCCGGGATACGCGGCGCTGTTCATGCCGGCCTGAACGGACGCCAGGTTCGAGGCGTCCTGATCGATCACGAGCCCGAGAGACCGCGTGCTGCCCTCCGGCCGGAAGTCGTGCGTGGGCAGCTCAGGGCGCTCCTCGCCCTCGGGCAGCAGCTCGAACATCCAGATGTCGAATAGCATCCGGTTCGGATCCTCCGGGTGGGGCCGGTTGCGGAACAGCATCAGATTGTCGGCGTGGGTATTGCAGGTGACGTTGGGGAAGATCAGGTAGTTGTAATCGTCGGTCAGCTGATCGTCGTTCAGCTCCGAGTAGTCCTTTCCAAGGGCCGCCTGGCTCTCCCGCATGTGCTGCTGGACGGCCTTGCGGATCCCGCCCACGGGACCGTCGTAGGAAGCGGGATCGATCCCGGCGTTCTTGAGCATTACCTTCAGCGGGGGCGGTATCTCCGGCGCGGAGTCCACCCGCGGGCTCAGCAGGCCGAACGGGATCAGGTACCGGCTGTGCTTGTCGTAGAGGTCGATCTGCACGTTGTAATCGTCCAGATACCAAAGCAGCTGGGGGTGGGTGCGCGCCGTGTGGTAGCTCTCGGAGAAGGCGTCGACGGACGCCTTCCAGTTGCAGTTCCACTCCGCGGTCACCCAGCGGGTCATGGCCATGCGCTCGAAGTGGTAGGGCTCGAGGTGCCCCACCAGGTCGCCCATGTAGTCCTTCAGCGGCTCGACGTCCTCGTTCAGGCTGAACCAGACGAAGCTCGCCCAGGTGTCGCAGGGGATCTCGCGAAGCCCGGCACAGGGCGGGGCGCCCTGGGGGAACGTGTTCAGATCCGGAATGTCCACGAAGCGGCCGTCCAGGCCGTACTGCCAGTCGTGATAGCTGCAGCGGAACGTCTCGGCATGGCCGGCTCCCTCCTCGGCCAGCCGATTACCGCGATGCATGCAGACGTTGTAGAAGGCCCGGACGCCGCCATCGGCCTGGCGGACCAGAAGGACCGATTCCTTGCCGATGTTCGTGCAGATGAAGTCGCCGGGCTCGGCGATCTGCTCCTCCCGGCAGCCCAGCAGCCAGACCCTGCTCCAGATGCCCTCCCACTCCCGCCGCATGAAATCGGCGGACGTGTAGCGCTGCTTGGGAATCAGCTCGTGGCCGAGGTCCTGATCCGGGGCTTTATCTGCGGGCGAGCCGACGTTCTGTCCTTTCGGGTCGATGCGTTCGATGACCTGTTTGCGGCGAATCTCCATCAGCAGGGACGCTCTAGAACTGCACCCGTTTGGTGAAGCCGCCGTCGACGATCAGGTTCGTGCCGGACACCCAGCTCGCCGCCGGGCTGGACAGAAACAGGATGCAGTTGGCTACCTCCTCGGGCGCACCGAGACGACCCTGGGGGTGATCGCGCACGGTCTTCTCGAACCACTTGGCCATGGTGTCCTCTAGCATGGCCCAGACCCCGCCCTCGAAATAGATCGGGCCGGGGGAGACGCAGTTGACGCGTATCTTGTCGCGGCCCACTGCCTGTGAGAGCTGCTTGGCGTAGACGAGCAGGGAGCCTTTCAGCGCGTTGTAGGCCTGAGGGCCGCCAAATGTTTCTACTGAAGCCGTGGTGGTAACGAACGTTATCGCTCCGCCGCCGGACTGCCGCATGAAGGGCAGCACCGCCTCGCAGCCGCGAACGGTAGAGAGGACGTCCACCTCGAAGTTCTTCCACCAGTTGCGCTCGCTGTCGCTGCCGCCACCGGCGCTGACGCCAGGAATGAAAATGTCCGCACCACCCATGGATTCCGCCATCTCGGCGATCCAGGCCTCGTAGTCCTCCTTGTCCATCACGTCGCAGGCCCGGCCGATGGCCTTGCCCCTGCCCCCGGACAGCTCCCGCAAGGCACGCGCCACGGTATCTTCGGAGCGCGAGCAGATGGCCACATCGCAGCCCTCGTCCACGAGCTGGTCCACGACCCGCCGCAGGATGCCCTTGGTCGATCCGGGCACGATGGCCCGCTTGCCTGCCAATCCCAGGTCCATCTTCGTCGCTCCTAATGCCGGGCCGCGTTCTCGATGAGCATGGCCATGCCCTGGCCACCTCCCATGCACATCGAGAGAATGGCGTAGCGCCCGCCGGTTTCCCTGAGATGCTGAATGGCGTTGATGGCCATGCGCAAGCCGGTGACCCCCGGGGGATGGCCAACGGAGATGCCACCGCCGTAGAGGTTGTGAGCATCCCTGGGAATTCCCAGGTGGCGCTCCACGTGCAGGTTCACCACGGCGAACGCCTCGTTCACCTCGAAATAGTCGATGTCCGAAATGCTCAGCCCGGTCCGTTCCAGCAGAAGCTGAATGGCAGGCACCGGTCCATGTCCCATGATCCGCGGCGGTACGCCCACCACCGCCCAGTCGACGACGCGGGCTTCCGGTTCCACCGACTCGGACTCGAGCGCCCCTCGGCTGCCCACGAGGATGGCGGCGGCACCGTCCGTGACGCCGGACGAGTTGCCGGCCGTGACCTTCCCGCCCTCCCGGAACGCGGGCTTCAGACGTGCAAGACGCTCCATGTCGATGCCCTCGCGGGGGGATTCGTCCACCTCGAAGGTGCGCGTGCCGCGTCCGTCGGGAACGTCCACGGGCACGATCTGCCTGGCGAGAAAGCCCGACTCGATGGCAGCCAGAGCCCGCGCCTGGCTGGACACCGCGTACTCATCCATGGCTTCCCGGTCGTACTGAAATTCCTCGGTGAGGTTCTCGGCGGTTTCGCCCATGTACTCAAGGCTGAACGGGCACCGATAACACCACTCGAGCATGTCCTCCAACTGCTGGTTGCCCCGGACGATGCCCCAGCGGGCGGTGGTCACCGCGTACGGCACCCGGCTGAACATCTCCGACCCGCCTGCCAGGGCCAGCCGGCTCTGCCCCGACTCGATCTGCTGACCCGCGGAGAGGATGGCCTGCAGACCGGAGGCACAGGCGCGGGAGACGTCCAGGGCTGACGCCATCTCAGGTATGCCGCTCTTCACGCCTACCACGCGGGCAGAGAAGAGCGAGTCCCGATCCGTGGGGCAGGTGGTGGTGAAGACCATGTGGTCAACGGAATCCGGGTTCGCGCCGGAACGTTCGATGCAGGCGCGCGCCACGTGGGAGGCAAGCTCCGTCATGGGCACGTCTTTGAGCGAACCGCCGAAATTGCCCAGCGCCGAGCGGGTGCCGGCGGCGAGATACACGTCGTTTGTCATCACTCCCTCCCGTCAGGGCATTCTAGGTCAGCGCCAGAGCGCCCGCCAGAACGTTCCCGAGATCCAGATTGGACGCGACTACCCCACAGTGCGACGATTGCGGTGCATCCAAAGAGGGGAGATCTCGAGTGACTGTCATCGGCGTGGTGAAGGAGATCTGGCGCTTCCCGGTCAAATCGATGCAGGGGAGCACGATCGAGACGTGCACCATATCCAGGACGGGCATTCCCGGCGACAGGGGCTGGGCGATGCGCGACGAGGAGCGCCAGGAAATCCAGTGGGGCAAGCGTCATCCCGAGCTCATGCTGTGCAGCGCCTCCTATCGAGGTGAACCCGAGCCCGGGCAGACCACTCCGGTCGACGTCACTTTTCCCGACGGCGAGACCCTGGGCAGCGACGACCCGGGCATTCACGAGAAGCTCAGCGAGCTGGTTGGCAGGCGGGCGTCCCTGTGGCCGGTTCAACCGCCGGAGGATGAAGCCTTTTACCGGCGCTACAAGCCCGACGAGGAGCAGTTCGCCCGGGAGATCGCTGAGGTATTTGCCCGCGAGCCGGGCGAGCCGATGCCCGACTTGAGCCAGTTTCCCCCCGAGATTCTGGACTACGTCTCCGTACCGGGCACGTTCTTCGACAACGAGGAGCTGAACCTCGTCACCACCGCCTCCATAGACCATCTCCGGGCAAGGAACCCTGCTGCCAACTGGGACATTCGCCGCTTTCGACCAAATTTCTATGTTCAGACGCCGGACGACATGACGGGCTTGGCCGAGAACGAGTGGGTCGGCAAGACCATCAGGGTCGGAACCGCCGTCATGAGGATCACTGCGGAGACACCGCGTTGCGGCATGACGGTGAGGCCTCAGGCCGAGATTGAGTTCGACAAGTCCATACTGCGCACGATCGTCAGAGAGTCACACCAGAATCTCGGCGTCGGCGCGCACTGCATCGAGGATGGCCGGATCAGCGTCGGCGACGCGCTGGTGATCGTGGACGCTTGAATCATGGGCGTTCTGCTCGATCGCCCACAACGCCCTCCTGCTCCTGGAGATCTTAAAAAAAACGGGCCCAGCCGATAAGACCGCTGATCGGCCGGATGCCTAAATCCCTACCGGTGGCAGGCGTCCGCGCCGCAAGCGGCCCGGACTGCTGCTGGTCGCGCCGTTGCCGGAGACCGCACAGGGTTGGGATCACATCGCGCCTGCGTAGGACCTTTCCCGCTTTCAGGTCTCCCACATTTTCAAAGGTACGGTCCACGAATCCATCCCCCTGCTGAGCCGGCTGCGCAGCACCCTAATCGCGGACCTGATCGGCCTGCCGGATGAACACAACCTGGTGGTCGCGCTGGCGGAAGTGGGCGACTGCCGGCTCGCTGATGCTGCGGCGCTGCCGCCCTGCTCGGATCCGGTCGTGAACGACTTCACGCCAATCAAGGGAAGTGCGTGACGCGGGTCACAGTTTGGGCAGGAGGGCCGCGGCGGGCCCGCCGAAAAGCAAGGAAAACATTACATCTGCGCAACCAACCGCCCGCAAAACCCACCCCATCGCCCAAGTACCATGCTAGAGATTCATTTCTCATGAAAAGCAACCCCAGCAGTAACAAGGAGAACCCCATGGCACGCGAACCCCTTGGCCGCACCCTGGCCATGCTGCCGCTCCTGGTGGCCATGACCGCTACCGCAGCCGACCGGCAGGATCTCAGAACGAATGCCCACGCCATCAGCACCCTTCACAAGCAGACCGACCAAGGGGGCAGCCCCAACTACCACGCCGCTTTCGGCCTCGGGCAGCAGGAAGGCCTCACAGCCGTCAGCGCCACCACCGACGCAAACAACGTCACCCACACCCGTTACCGTCAGACCCTGCGAGGGGTGCCGGTGTGGGGCGAGCAGATCATCATCAGCCGGGAGGCTTCCGGGGCAGTGCGCGGCGCACGGGGCGGCCTGATCGAGGGGCTGTCAGCGCACCAGGTGCCCGCACGCCCGACGGTCGCCGGGGCGGCGGCGTTGAGCGCCACCAAGAACCGCATCGCGGCCGGCATGTCACAGAACCCCGTCTTCGAGCGGGAGAGCGCCGAGCTGGTGATCTATCTTCACGACGGCACACCCCGCCTGAGCTGGGCGGTGAGCTTTTTTGCCGACGTGCCCGGCGGCGGCGAGCCGACCCGGCCGACGGTGCTCTTAGACGCCACGACCGGCGAAGTCATCTTCGAGTATGAGGGCCTGACCCACGCTGAAGGCACGGGGCCCGGCGGTAATGCAAAGGTGGGCGGCTACCACTACGGTTCCAGCGAGCCTGCCATGGACGTTGCCGCCAGCGGCACCACCTACACCATGAACAACGCCAACCTGAAAACGGTGAACCTCAACCACGGAACCTCGGGCTCTACGGCCTACAGCTATCAAGGCCCGGAGAACGTGCACAAGGAAATCAACGGCGCTTACAGCCCGCTGAACGACGCCCACTTCTTTGGCGGCGTGGTCTACGACATGTACAACGCCTGGGTGGGCACGCCGCCGCTGACCTTTCAGCTGACCATGCGCGTGCACTACGGCAACAACTACGAGAACGCCTTCTGGAACGGCTCAGCGATGACCTTCGGCGACGGTGCCAGCACCTTCTACCCCCTGGTGAGCCTGGACGTCTCGGCACACGAGGTCAGCCACGGCTTTACCGAGCAGAACTCGAACCTGGTCTACTCCGGACAGTCGGGCGGCATCAACGAAGCGTTCTCCGACATGTCCGGCGAGGCGGCCGAGTTCTACATGCGCGGGTCGAATGACTGGCTGGTCGGCGCAGACATCTTCAAGAGCCCAAGCGGCGCCCTGCGCTACATGTACGACCCCACCCTGGATGGCCGCTCCATCGGCAGCGCCAACGACTACGTCAACGGCATGGACGTTCACTACTCCAGCGGCGTGTTCAACAAGGCCTTCTACCTGCTCGCAACCACAGGCGGATGGGGCGTCCAGAAGGCGTTCCAGACGTTCGCCCGTGCAAACCAGCTTTACTGGTCCTCCGGAGAAACGTTCCGCACCGCCGCCATGGGCGTGCAGGATGCGGCCTCGGATCTGGGCTTCTCCACTGCCGACGTCGAGGCTGCCTTCAGCGCCGTGGACGTAAATCTGGGTGACGTGTGCCCGGCCGAGCAGGTCGCAGAGCTGGGCAACGGCGCGAGCAGCGGGGAGTTCGGCGCCAGCGCCGGCGAGTGGCGCTGCTTCAGGCTGAGCGTCACCGCAGGCGGGACCGATGCCTCCTTCGTGCTGGCAAAGACGGCCAAGGGTAGGGGCGGCGACGCCGATCTCTACGTCCAGCACGCAGCGCTGCCGGACACCGTTCGCTACGACTGCCGCTCGGTGAGCAGCACCAGCAGCGAGAGCTGCGCCATCGCCACGCCTCTCGAAGGCGACTGGTACGTGGGCGTCTACGCCTACAGCTCCTACCCCGGCGTGACGCTCACCGGCAGCTTTACCGACCCCAGCGGGTCGGGCGGCGGTGGAGGAGACGGGGGCGGATCGGGGTCGACCGACGCTGACTCCGACGGCTACACGTCGGACGTGGACTGCGACGACAACAACCCGGACGTGCACCCCGACCACAACGACACCAAGGGCCGCTGGGGGCGGGACGGTGTCGACAACGACTGCAACGGCACCATCGACGGCTGACGCAGGTCACACGACTACGGGCGCCCGCGGGCGCCCGATTTTTTCCATCAGCCTGCCGACGCCGACTCTCCGCTTGCGTCCGGCGCCAGATTCTTGGGCGGCGGGATGCCCAGCGCGTTCAGATTGCCCACGGTGATGGCCACCGCCATGGTGAAGACGATGGGCTTCAACGTGCCGTCGAAGAACACTCCGGTGACCACGCCGAGCACGCTGCCGAAGAGGAAGACGGCCACGTTCATCAGCGACACCGCGCTGCCGCTCAGCCGATCGAAGTAGGACAGGTAGAGGCCGGACGCGGACGGGTTGATCATCCCGTTGGCGCCGATGACGACGGACAGCAAGCCGGTCAGCGTCCAGATGTTCAGATCGAACAACCACGAGCCCAGGGCAAGCATCACCACGGCCAGAAACTGCAGCCCGCGCGCCGCGCGCCAGAGACGGTCTGGCGCAACCCGATGGATCAGCCGGGTAGTGATCAATGTGAACACCATCATCATCAGGATGTTCACGCCGAAATAGACGACGAACCACTCCTCGGCAATGCCGAAGTATTCCAGGTAGATGAACGAGGAGTTGGTGATGAACACGAACGTCCCGGACATGAGAAGGCCCTGGGTGAGGATGTAGCGCGCCGGCACAAGCCTGCCCTCGACCCGCCGGGTGATCACCTCGGCGTACTGGGGCAAAATCCGGCCGAGCTCGAGCTTGCCCGTTCGCATCGAAGCGGTTTCCGGCACCGGCAGGAAGGCGACGAGCACGGCCAGGCCGTACAGGGCGAGGAAGATGAAGATGCTCGGCCAGCCGAAGCTCAGCAGCGCAGCGCCGATCGCCGGCGCCGCCAGGGGGGCGCCGAGCATGACAAGCATCACCACGGGAAAGCGCTTGGCCGCTTCCATGGGCTCGTAGGCGTCGCGCACCATGGCCATGCAGATCACCGTGGCGAAGCCGCCGCCAACGGCCTGCAACGCCCGCAGCCAGAGGATGACTTCTATGGATTCGGCCAAGGCGATGAGCACGGACGCGGCAGAGAAGACGACTAGGCCCAGCAGCCCGATGCGGCGCCGGCCGATCTGATCGGAGATCGGGCCGCCGAACATCTGCCCGAAAGCAAAGCCGAAGAGGTACGTGCTGAGCGTGGCGTTGACCGAGACGATCTCCACGCCGAGGTTCGTCGCCATCGCCGGCATGGCGGGCAGGTAGGTATCGATGGCAAAGGGCCCGATCGCCACCATGGACGCGACGAACACGATGAAGTAGCTGGGGAGACCCGCGATCCGGGCAGCGCTCGTCACGTCAGTTGCCGGCCGGGCTCAGCTCGCGCCGCCGCGAATGTCGAAGCCTTCGTAACTGTTGCCGACCACCTCTTCGCACTTCTCGCGATACGCGCGCACGCCGCCGGTATAAGGCATGAAGACCCTGGGTTTGCCCGGGACGTTGGCGCCGATGTACCAGGAGTTGCCCTGAGGGAACAGCGTGGCGTCGGCGGCCTCGTTGACGTGCTCGATCCAGCCGTCCTGGGCGTCGGGGAGAGCCTCGATGGCCTCCGCGCCGTCCTTACGCAGCTTCACCAGGCAGTCGGCAATCCACTCCACGTGCTGCTCGATGGATAGCACCATGTTGCTCAGCACGGAAGGGCTGCCCGGCCCGGTGATGGTGAAGAGGTTGGGGAATCCCGCAACGCCCAGGCCCAGATAGCAGCGCGGCCCGTCCTGCCAGGCCGCCCTCAGGCTGACGCCATCGCGACCGCGGATGTCCATGGACGTGAGCGGGCCCGTCATGGCATCGAAACCGGTAGCGAAGATCAGGCAGTCGAGATCGTAGTCGCCGGCCGTCGTGCTGATCCCGCTCGCCGTGATGCGCTCGATGGGATGAGAACGTACGTCCACGAGCTTCACGTTCTCGCGGTTGAAGGTTTCGTAGTAGTCGGTGTCCACGCAGATGCGCTTGGCCCCGATGGGGTGGTCGCGGGGCGAGAGCAGCTCGGCCGTCTCAGGGTCGCGGACGATGGCGCGGATCTTTCCTCTGAGAAATTCGGCCGCGGTATCGTTGGCCGCCCGGTCGGACATGAGGTCGCTGTAGGTGACCATGAAGCCGGCACCGCCTTCCTGCCAGCGGCGCTCGTACTCCGCCGCGCGCTCGTCCGGATCGGCTTCCAGGGCCGACGGCAGGCTTCTCCACGTGGTATTGCCGAAGTCGGTCCGGCAGGCCGCTTCGCGCGCGGCCAGAAACTCGTCCTTGTAGCGCTCGGCCCGATCGGCCGGCAGGGGAGCGTTGCGGGCCGGCACGCTGAAGTTGGGCGAGCGCTGAAATACCACGAGCGCCTTTGCCTGGGCGGCGATCACGGGTATGGCCTGCACGCCCGAGGAGCCCGTGCCGATGATGCCGACGGTGCGCCCGGTGAAATCCACCGGCTGGTGGGGCCAGTTACCCGTGTGATAGGTCTCGCCCTCGAAGTCCTGCAGCCCGGGGATGTCGGGGATCTGGGCCACGGAGAGGCAGCCCACGGCGGCGATCACGTAGCGGGCGCTGAGCTCCTCGCCCCGGTCCGTGGTCACCCGCCAAAGGTTGTGCGCCTCGTCGAAGCGCGCGGCGCTCACCCGGGTCTCGAACCGGATATCCCGACGCAGATCGAGGGTGTCCGCCACGTAGCCGAGGTAGCGCAGGATCTCGGCCTGGGTGGGGTAGCGCTCGGACCACGTCCAGCCGCGCTGCAGCTCGTCGGAGAAGGCGAACTGGTAGTCCAGGCTCTCCACGTCGCAGCGCGCGCCCGGGTAGCGGTTCCAGTACCAGGTGCCGCCCACGTCGTCGCCTGCCTCGAAGCCGCGTACCGAGAAGCCGCACTGCCGCAGCTTGTGCAGCATGTAGAGGCCGGCGAAGCCCGCACCGATGACGACGGCATCGGCGTCAGCAGCGACGGTCTCCTCTGCAACGGTCTCCCCCACGCCCGCTTGCGATCAACGGATCTTGTCGAAGGAAAGATCCAGCCGCGCCAGCCCGTGCAGCAAGGCGTTCGGCATGAACACCGGCTCCGGCGTGTCCGGCGTCAGGCGGAAGTTCTCCATGCGCTCGAAGATGACCTTGAACCCACCGTTCATCTCACGGCGCGACAGCGCCGCGCCGAGACAGTGGTGCACGCCCTTGCCGAACGCTACGTGCTCCTTCAGGTTGGGCCGGGTGATGTCGAACTTCAGCGGATCCGGAAACTGCTCGTCGTCCTGGTTGGCCGCCGCAAAGCGGGCGAAGCAGATGGAGTTGGCGGGGATGGTCACGCCGCTCACTTCCACGTCCCGCGTGGTGCGGCGGAACATGTTGGCCGACGGGCTGGAGATGCGCAGCACCTCCTCCACCAGCTTGCTGATCATCTCCGGCGACGGGTCCCGGCGGATCATCTCGTACTGGTCGGGATTGCGGATCAGCAGCCACATGCCTTCGGTGAGGGACGACGAGGTGGTCTCGTTGCCGGCCACCAGAATCTGCTGCAGCATCGACAGGCATTCCGGGTTATCCAGCGGCTTGTCGTCATCGAAGCGGGCGTTGACGAGCTTGGAGAGGATGTCGTCCGTCGGCGCGCGGCGGCGCTCCTCGATGCGCTCCACGAAGTAGTGCTGGCACTCCACCATGTCCTTCGCCGCCTGCACCCGGCCCGGCTGGTCGAGCTGCTGGGAGAGATTCGCGATGAAGGCTTCCGTCCACTTCCTGAGCAGCGGCAGGTCCTCCATGGGGCAGCCGATCTGGGAGGCGATGACCCGCAGCGGCAGCTGCACGCCGAACTCGGCCAGGAACTCGCAGTGGCCCTGGTCGATGAAGGCGTCGATGAGCTCGTTGGACGTCTGCTCGATGAAGGGCTCCAGGGCCTTGAGGCTCCGGGGCGAGAACGCGCCGTCCACGAACTTGCGGTAGCGGCGCTGCAGGGGCGGATCCTGGGTCAGCATGGTGTCCGGGATCGGGTAGCCTTCGGCCATCGCCGCCGCCACCTCCGGGTCGACGGCGCTGTCCGCCCGACCGGTCGACAGGCGCGGCATGACGCTGGAGAACGTCTTGTGATCCATGGACATGTTGATCACGTCCTCGTATCGGGATACGAACCAGATGCCGCTGTCCGGGTCCTGATAGACGGGTGCGTCCTTGCGCAGCCGCCGGTTCATGGCCACCGGGTAGGCCAGGTTCTCCGGCAGCATGGGCCGGATGGCGTGGATCGGGCAGGTTTCGATGGATTCTGTTGCTTCGCTCATGGGTCTTTGTCTCTGAATGGCAGGCCGATGCGCCCCTCAGCGCTGCGTCGGGGAGCGGGGAAACTAGCGCACCTTGCCTTTCGTTGCCAGCGTATTGCCCGCAGGATCTAAATGAGGTAAAAAAAGTTTCTGATCAACAAGATTGACTAATAACTGGCAAATAGGGGGAGATCGCTTGAAGCCAAGACTCCGATTACTGCTGGCGGCCTGTTGCGTTGCGCTGCTCGCCGGATGTGACAACGACGACGATGACGATATCGTCGCGCCCCCAGCACCAGAGCCCGTTCAAACCGAACCCGTCAACGGTTCCGGCGTGAAGGGGCCTCTGGCCGGCGCGGTGGTGGAGCTCTACGCCATCGACCTTGCCCAGGCGAACATCCAGGGCGAGCTGATCGACGACGGCTCCACGGGTCCCGACGCTGCCATCCAGGACCTGGCGGTCCCTGCGGACACCACGGGCAAGGTCCTGCTCCTGTTCGTGGTCGACGACGACACCACGGACCTCACCACCGGGGCGGCGCCGCTCTTCGACTCCCTGACCACGGTGGTCGAAGCCCAGCGGCTCATCGACGGCGAAAGCGTTTACGCCTCCCCGCTGACCACCATGGCCGTGGATCTGGCCGTGGCCAAAGGCGACTCGGGCTCGCCCTACGCCGGCAACGGCGACGGCACGCTGGACGAAGCGGAGTTCGCCGCCGCCCTGGATGTGGCCCAGGGCCAGGTGAAGTCCACCCTCGGCTTCGGCATGGATAGCACCATCGACATCTTCACGGTGCCGCCGCTACTGACCAACGACACGGACACCGCCGATGAGCAGGGGGACGTTGCCGCTTATCGTCAGGCCATCGAGGCGGTGACCGCCATCTCCGCCCAGATCGCCGCAGACGTGGAAGCTGCCGGCGGCACGGCCAGCGCCCAGGACGCCTTCAACGCGCTCACGGAAGACCTCACGGACGGCGACCTTGACGGCGAGAGCGAGGCCGGACCCATCGAGACGGTCGCTTCCCTCGCCGAGGGCGAGCTCGAGACCATCGTCACTCAGGACGTGACCACCCTGACGATTCCCGGCACGGAGACGCCCATCGGCGAGATCGAGAGCGTGCTGGCCGCCGAAACCGCGGACACGGGCGCGGAGACCGACACGACGGACCTGGAGAGCGGGGCCGTCTCGGTGGATCCGGAACCCGCCGAGACCGAAACCGACATCGACGGTGACGGCGTGAGCGACAGCGCAGACGCGTTTCCGAGCGATCCCACGGAGACCGTGGACACGGACGGCGATGAAGTCGGCGACAACAGCGACGCCTTCCCCGAGGATCCCACCGAGACCGCCGACGGGGACGGCGACGGCGTGGGCGACAACGCCGACCAGTTCCCCGACGACCCCACCCGCACCGCACCCGGCGGCGTGTGGGATGAGAGCAACTGGGACGAGGTGGACTGGCAATGAGCGGTTACACGAATCAATCAATCCGGCGGGCCGCTCGCAGACCGGCCCTCATGCGAACCAAGAGTCAAGAGATGAACAAACAAACGAGGATCAAGTCCACCATGAGAACGCGCATCGCACTGCTTTCCATTGCCGGCCTGATGGCCTCTTTCGCCCAGGCGGGCCCGGTGGATCCGTCCGCCATCACGACCTTTGAGGCCGGCCAACCCGCCAGAGCCGCCGAGGTGAACGCCAACTTTGATGCGCTGATCACGGCCATTGACGATAACGCTTCCCAGCTCGCGAGCTCCGGTCAGGACGTGGCCATCGAGGTGGATTGCGGCGATGTGCGGGAGGCTCTGCAGCAGGCCATCGACGGCTCCGATCCCACCAAGCCGCTCAGGATCAACGTG
>DATCZA010000007.1:0-114468 GCA_036526135.1 Pseudomonadales bacterium
CCCATCGTCGGCCGCGGCGTGCTGATCGACATGGCCGCCCACATGGGCAAGGCCATTCTCCCCGCCGGCACCGCCTTCAACAGCCGAGAGATCAAGGCCGCAGCCAAGGCCCAGGGCGTAACCATCGGCACGGGAGACGTGGTGCTTTTCCACACCGGCTGGCTGAACGTCGCCGATGACAAAGCGCGCTTCATGGCCGGCGAGCCCGGTCTGGGCGTAGACGGGGCACGCTATCTGGCCGGTCTCGGCGTCGTGGCGGTGGGGTCGGACACCTGGGGGCTCGAGGTGCTGCCTTCCGAGGTCGAAGGCGAAGCCTTTCCGGTTCATCCCGAGCTGCTCGCCAAGAACGGCGTCTACATCCTGGAGAACATGGACACCCGGGCCCTGGCCGCGGACGGCGTGCACGAGTTCCTCTTCGTGCTCGGACAGCCTCGCTTCGTGGGCGCCGTCCAGGCGGTGATCAATCCGGTGGCGATCAAGTGATGAAGGCCCCGAGGCGCCCGACCGCCCAGGCCGCGATCCGGGCGGCCGCCGTGGCCGGCCTGCTGCTTGCCGGATGCGACACCGGCTCCGGCGCCGAGGACACCGCGCAGGCACAGGCCCGAACCGGCGCCGAGCCGGCTTCCCCGGAGCTGCTCATGGCCCGACCACCGGAGGGCTGGAAGGTATGGTCTGCCACCCAGGATCCGGGGCTGCGAGTGGCCCAATACGTCCCGGCCGACACCGACGCCGACAACTGGGAGCAGATGCTTCGCCTGGAATCCATGGCGGGGGATCCGCTGCCGGATCCCATCGAATTTCTGACGGCGCTGGGCAGGGATCAGGCGGCCGGGTGCGGACAGTCATCGGATCTGAACATTCATTCCGGCCAGGAGAACAACTACGCCACGTCCGTCCGGCTCTTCTCCTGTCGCAACGACGCGGCTCCGGACCTGGACCAGGTGACCCTGATCAAAGCCATCCGGGGAAACGAGAATTTCTACGTCATCGCGCTGACCAGACGGACAACCTCCGGGGAGAGCACGCGACCGCCCGTCAGCGATGCGGAGATGGCGGTGTGGGCGGCCTACATGCGCACGGTGACCGTCTGCGACCCCACCCGTCCCGAGCACCCCTGCCCGACGTCGGGCGAGGCGCCCGAGCAGCCCGCCGCCACGGCCGGCTAGAACGCGTCGGCGGCTAGCGCCATGACCGCCTCGGATTCCGCCTCGATGGCAGCGGCGAGGCCCAGCGTCCGCGGCAAAAGCCGCTTGAAGTAAAACTCGGCACAGGCCCGCTTGCTGCGGCCAAAGTCGTCACCGGGGGCCGCGTCCGCCATTCGGGCCCACAGCCAGGCGTACAGGGTATAACCGGCGAGATCAAGGTAGTCGACGGCCACCGCTCCCGGCAGAGCGGCATCGGCGCGCGAACGCTGCACCAGAGAGTCCGTGACCTTCACCAGCCGCGCGACGGCAGCCAGCAGATCCGCGCGGTACGCCGAGTCGCGGGCATCAGCCTCGACGATGGTGGCGAGCCGGCGCAGCACCGCACCACCGTCGCGCAGAATCTTCCGCCCGATCAGGTCCTGGGCCTGAATGCCGTTGGTGCCCTCGTAGATCTGCGCGATGCGGGCATCCCGGACGATCTGCTCCATTCCCCACTCACGAACGTATCCGTGCCCGCCGAAGACCTGTTGTCCCAGGACGGCGCAATCCAGGCCGCGATCGCTCAGAAACGCTTTGGCAATCGGGGTGAGCAGGTCGCCAAGGGCCAGGGCGTCCGGATCACCCAGGTGCTTGCCCAGATCGAGCTGCATGCCGGCGAAGAGCCCGAACGCCCGACCTGCTTCAGTGAGACATCGGATCGTGAGCAGCATGCGGCGCACGTCCGGATGAACGATCAGCGGGTCCGCGGCAGCCTCGGGTTTTTGCGGTCCCTCCGGGGAGCGACCCTGAATTCGCTCGGTGGCATAACGCGCCGCCTGCTGGTAGGCGAGCTCCCCTGCGCCCAGGCCCTGCAGGCCCACCGAGAGCCGCTCGTAATTCATCATGGTGAACATCGCGGCGAGGCCCTGGTTCTCCTCGCCGACGAGAAAGCCGACCGCGCCGTCGAAGTTCATGACCGACGTGGCGCTGCCACGAATGCCCATCTTGTGCTCGATGGATCCGCTGGCCAGCGCGTTGCGCTCGCCGGGCTCGCCATCGGCGTCGGGCAGGAACTTCGGCACGATGAACAGCGATATGCCCCGGCTGCCCGCCGGCGCCCCCGGAACCTTTGCCAGCACCAGATGAACGATGTTCTCGGACAGGTCGTGCTCGCCGCTGGTGATGAAGATCTTCGTGCCCGTGATCCGGTAGGTGCCGTCGCCCGCCGACTCCGCCCGCGTGCGCATCATGCCGAGATCCGAGCCTGCGTGGGGCTCGGTGAGGTCCATGGCGCCGCTCCAGCGGCCGCTGTAGAGCTTTGGCAGGTAGAGCGATTTCTGCGCAGCCGAGCCATGGGTGTCGATGCAGATCGAGGCCCCCACCGAAAGCGTGCCGTACAGGAACAGGCTCGTGTTTGCGGACCAGAACATCTCCTCGACCAGACATCCGAGCATCTTCGGCATGCCCTGACCCTCGAACTCCGGATTGCCCGAGATCCCCAGCCAGCCGCCGCCGGCCATGTCGTCGTATGCGGCTTTGAAGCCCGCGGGCGCGGTGACGACGCCGTCGTCCCAACGACAGCCTTGCTCGTCTCCGGTTTGGTTGAGCGGTGCCATTACTTCTCTGGCGACCCTTCCCCCCTCGGCCAGCACGGCGCGAACGAGTTCTTCGGATAGCTCAGCAAATGCGGGAATACGGCCCCAGGTCTCCCCCGCCCGAAACACATCGAACAGAAGAAAGTCGAAGTCTCTCAGCGGGGCCTGATACTCGAGCATGGGTTCCCCCTGCCGTCCAAGGCAATCATGACTTCAAGCGCACGGTGTTCAGAGCGCGACCAGCGCACCTTCGTCGACGTCCATGAGAGTCCCTTTGCCCGCTTCGATGGCAGCCTGGTGTGCCTTCGCGCGCGGCAGAACGCGACTGAAGAAAAAGTCGGCGACCGCAATCTTGCCTGCATGAAAGGGATCCGTCGACCCCGCTCGAATCGCCTCGTCCGCGCTGCGCGCCATGAGAGCCCAGCAGAAAGCGAGCGCCGCGTACCCGCTGTAGTAGAGGTAGTCCACGGCCGCAGCACCTACCTCATCCAGATCCTGCATGGCCGTCGCGCTGAGCTGCAGCGTGAGCTCGCCCCACTCGTCGGCAAGCGCTTTGAGAGGAGCGGCCAGACGGGGCAGCGGATCCTCCAGGGAGGCGGCAACGGCCTGCATCTCGCCGATGAAGCTGACGAGCCCCTTGCCCTGGTTCTGCAGAATTTTCCGACCCACGAGATCGAGGGCCTGTATCTGCGTGGTGCCCTCGTAGATGGTGGTGATTCTGGTGTCGCGCACGTACTGCTCGACACCGGTCTCCCGGATGAAGCCGTGGCCACCGTAAATCTGCACGGCTTGATTGACCGACTCGAAGCCAAGCTCCGTCAGGATACCCTTGACCACGGGGGTCAGAAAATCGAGCAGCTCGCCGGCCGAAGCCCGCTCATCCGGGGACCCGTCCCGGAAACGATCGATGATCTGTGCGGCGTAGTAGACGAGCGCCCGTCCCCCTTCCGCGATGGCGCGCTGGAAGAGCAGCATTCGCCGCACGTCCGGGTGCACGATGATGGGATCCGCCGGCCGCTCCGGCGCCTTGGGCCCCGTGAGGGAGCGCATCTGCAGGCGATCCTGGGCGTATTCCAACGACAGCAGGCAGGCCGCGTGGGCCTGGCTGGCGCCCTGCAGACCCACCACCAGCCGCGCGCCGTTCATCATCGTGAACATGTAACGCATGCCGTGGTTCGGCTCGCCCACCAGATATCCCCTGGCGCCGTCGAAGTTGAGAACGCAGGTGGCGTTGCCGTGGATGCCCATCTTCTCCTCGATGGAGCCACACGACACGCCATTGCGCGTGCCGTCGAGATCGAACTTGGGCACGACGAACATGGATATGCCCTTGGTTCCCGGAGGCGCGTCCGGAATGCGGGCAAGAACCAGGTGGACGATGTTCTCCGCCATGTCGTGCTCGCCGGCAGAGATGAAGATCTTGGTCCCCGAGATCCGGTACGTTCCGTCTGCAGAGGCCTCCGCCCGGGTTCTGGCCAGGCCCACGTCCGACCCGGCGTGGGGCTCGGTCAGACACATGGTCCCCGTCCACTCACCCGAGAGGAGATTGGCGAGAAACGCGTCCTTGAGCTCCGCGCTCCCGTGCTCCTCTAAAGCGCCGACGACCCCCCGCGAAAGGCCCGGGTACATGGTCCAGGCCATGTTCGCGCAGCACATCAGGTCCTCCAGGAAAAAGCTCATGCTGTCCGGCAGGCCCTGGCCACCGTAGGCAGCGGAACCGCTGAGACCGGCCCAGCCTCCTTCGACGTACTTGGCGTAGGCCTCCTTGAACCCGGCCGGCGTGCTCACCGACCCGTCTTCCAGTCGGCAGCCGGATTCGTCCCCAACGCGGTTGAGCGGCGCCAGCTCGCCATCGGCAAACCGCGCAGCTTCCTCGACGATGGCGTCGATGAGATCGCGGCCCGGTGGTTCGTCGAGCTCGAGCCGTGCGTAGTGCCCGGCGAAATCGAACACGTCGTGAATCAAAAACCGCACGTCTTTGAGCGATGCTGGCATCTTGGATCCTCCAATGCGGAGGGCACGGTAGCAAATCTTCACGGCCCGTCAATGACCCCCTCCACAGATCGCGTTCGCCCCGCGCTGATGCGCAAAATCGCGGCCTGCTCCCGCCCGGAGGAGCGGGTGAATCGTGACGGGCTTCGCACGCCATACGAGGACATTCGCTACTGTCGTGCCAAACGTCCAACGGGCAGGATCAACCGATGATCGGTCGCGCGTTGCGAGCCCTGTTCCCGCCCATCTGCCTGCTCTGCGATCAGAGCTGCGCAGCCGAGGCAGACGTAGACCTGTGCAGCCGGTGCCTGCCCGTCCTGCCCTGGAACCCGCAGCCCTGTCCCCGCTGCGCGCTTCCGCGGGAGAACGGCACCGGGCGATGCCAACCCTGCGAAGACGACCCTCTGCCGGTGGCCCGCACCGTGGCGCCGCTGCTCCACGCCGGCTACCCGCGCCACTGGGTCCACCGGCTCAAGTTTCACGAGGGCATGGTCGAGGGCCGGCTGCTGGCGCACCTGCTCGCCGGGGCGGTCCGTGAAAGCTACGGCAGGACCGACCTTCCGGACATGCTGGTGCCCGTTCCCACGGCTCCGGGACGGCTGGCCTGGCGGGGTCACAATCAGGCAGCCACCATCGCCGCTTTCCTGAGCCGCCGCCTGAGCCTGCCGCTGGCCCGGCGCGGAGCCAGGCGCGCCCGCAGCTCCCGGCCCCAGAGACTTCTGTCCCGCGCCGCACGCCTGAAGGCCACTGCCGGCATCTTCGAATCACGTCAGTGGCGGGGCGAGACGATCGCCGTGGTCGACGACGTCATGACCACCGGGGCTACAGTCGCCGAGCTCGCACGCACGCTGACGGCGGCGGGTGCGGGCGAAGTCCACGTGTGGTCGGCCACCCGCGCCGTCTGAGTTCCCTGGTAGACTGGCTCTCATGAGCGAGTCGTCCACCAGCACACCCTATGCCGGCCTGACCCCGGACCTGATACTCGACGCGTTGGAGGCCACCGGGTTCGCCCCAACCGGAAGCCTGCTCGAGCTGAACAGCTACGAAAACCGGGTCTATCAGCTGGAGGTTGAGGACGGGACGTTCGTCGTGACCAAGTTCTACCGTCCCGAGCGCTGGAGCGACGCGCAGATCCTCGAAGAGCACGCGTTCACCGCAGAGCTCATCGAGCATGAGCTGCCCGCGGTGGGGCCGCTGCGGAGAGACGGCACCACCCTGTTCGAGCACTCCGGATTCCGTTTCGCCGTGTTCCCGAGGCAGGGCGGGCACCCTCCCAACATAGAGGTCGAGGAAGATCTGAAGGTTCTCTCCCGCACGCTGGCCCGGCTTCATGCCATCGGTCGGATCCGCCCGTTCGAGACACGCCCCACGCTCAGCTGCGAGCGAATGGGCAGGCAGAGCCGCGAGTTTCTGCTGGAAACGAACCTCGTTCCCCTGGAGCTTCAGCCGGCCTACGCCAGCACCACCGAGCATCTGCTCGAGCGGCTGGAGCCGCTGTTCGATACCGAGCACCAATGGCGCCGCATCCACGGCGACTGCCACCTGGGCAACCTGCTGTGGCGCGGCGAGGTTCCACACTTCGTCGATTTCGACGACTGCGTGAACGGTCCGCCGATACAGGACCTGTGGATGCTGCTGTCCGGCGAGCACCACGAGCGCGAAGCCCAGCTGAGCATGATCCTGGAGGCTTACGATCAGTTTGCGAGCTTCGACCTGTCGAGCCTCAGGCTGATCGAACCCCTGCGCACGCTGCGAATCATGCACCACGCTGCCTGGATCGGCCGCCGCTGGAGCGATCCGGCCTTTCCCCGTGCGTTCCCGTGGTTCAACACGGAGAAGTACTGGTCGGAACACATTCTCAGCCTGCGAGAGCAGATGGCCGCTCTCGACGAGCCTACGCTGACGGTAAGCTGAGCTCCCGGCGATTGCGCAGGACGTTGGCGTACGCCGCCAGGAGATAGGGCTTCTCGGCGTCGGGGCACCCGGCAAGACGCTGCTCGAAGGCGGCGGTCACGGCAGGAAGCTCGGCCAGCTGCACATGGCAGCTGGCCTGGCCGAGCCGGGCCGCCGCCTGCGCCTGGGTGGGAAAGATCTTCAGGCCCGCGACGATGGCGCGATCGATCTCGAGGGCGAGGGCTTCCGCAGTTTCGAAGTAGCCGGTCACGGGCGAGCCGAAGTGCAGATGCACGCGACCCTTGAAGCCCATCATGCCCTCCACGATGCTCTGGAAATCCTCGTCCGGCGGCTTGATGTAGGAGCCTTCCCTTTCCGTCAGGTAAAGCTCGTGGGCTTTGCGCAGATCGCAGGGATCGAGCTCGTAGGAGACGGCTACCGGGACGATGCGGATTCGCGTGACGAGATCCCCGAAGCTCCCCGCTTCCTTGCGGTAGGCGAGACCCAGCATCTTCAGCAGGGCCGGATCGGTGCGATCGAAACCGTCCTTCGATCGACCCTCGCGTTGCGCGATCCACACCGACTCGCCCTCCTCGAGCGACTGGCGGATGTAGTGGGACGTTCGCGAAAGCGCGGCGTAGACGGCTCGGGTACCGCTGACTTTGCGCTCGACCACGAAGCTTTTGTTGAGGCGCATCAGGTCGGCGGCGAACGGCCGCGCGAACAGGTTGTCCCCGACCGCGATGCGCGACGTCTGGTGCCCCGCTCGATGAATCACGTAGTTGAGGATGCCCGAGTCCATCACGATGTCCCGATGATTCGACATGAACAGGTAGGGCTTGCCCTTAGACAGCTCGTCCAGGCCGTCCACCGTCAGCTCCACGACGGTCTCCTCGATCAGGCGGGCCATGTACTTTCCCAGGAACAGCTGAACGTCGTTGACGGTGACCAGCCCCTTCGTCTTGCGTCTGAGGTAGGCTCTGACCAGGACGCTCGCCAGGCGGGGCCAGACCCGGGCCAACCCGGGCATCAGGTAGACGGCCACCGCGCGGTCGAGTTCTGCGTCTTCGACCAGGCGCGCGACCACCCCCGCAACCTCCGGGTCCTCGTAGGGTCGAATGGCTTCGAAGTCCAGCATGTGCGCCAGTTAGCGCCATTTGACAGGCAGAAAACAAGTCGCCGCCCGGGCGGCTTTTCCTCTAACATGAGGAGCCTGCTCGGTGGGGGAGACATCTGATGGGCCTAGGCATTCGCCCCTTTGACAAGGGCCTGCTCGACCTGGGAAACGGCGCATACGCCTGGCTCCAGCCCGACGGCAGCTGGGGTTGGTCAAACGCCGGCCTGGTGGTCGACGGGGACGCCTCCCTGCTGGTGGACACGCTCTTCGACAAGCACCTGACCCGCGAGATGCTCAGCGCCATGCGCGACGCCGCACCCAAGGCCACCCGGCAATTCGACACTCTGGTCAACACGCACTCCAACGGCGACCACTGCAACGGTAACGAGCTGGTGACCGGGGCCGAGATCGTCGCCTCGAAAGCCTGCGCGGAGGAGCTCGCCGCCGAGAATCCAAGAATGATGCAGACGATGATGGAGCGCGCGCCGGAAATGGGCGAAGTGGGCGAGTTCTTCGTTCACTGTTTCGGCGCTTTCGACTTCACCAACATCAACCACACTCTGCCCACCCGTACCTTCGAGGGAGAGCTTGGACTGACCGTCGGTGACAAGGCGGTGCTGCTCAAGCAGGTCGGGCCCGCCCACACCCGAGGCGACGTTCTGGCCTACGTTCCCGATGAGAAGCTCATCTACACAGGCGACATCCTCTTCATCGAAGGCCACCCGATTCTCTGGGTGGGCCCCGTGGGCAACTGGATCGAAGCCTGCGACTACATGCTCGGTCTGGACCTGGAGAACGTGGTGCCCGGACACGGTCCCGTCACGGACAAACGCGGCGTGATGGCCGTGCGCGACTACCTGATCTACATTCGTGACGAGGCTCGCAAACGATTCGATGCCGGCATGCCGCCGGACGAGGCGGCTGTGGACATCTCGCTGACGGACTACGACTCCTGGGGCGACGCCGAGCGGATCGTGGTCAACGTGGCCGTGCTCTACAAGGAGTTCGCTGCAGATCCCGAGCCCGGCGACATCGCCGAGCTGTTCGCGCTGATGGCCAAGGTGCACAAGGCCCGGCGCCGTTGACCGACCTGCGCCGCGCCGGGGAGGACGATCTGCCTGCCCTGGTCCGGATCTACAACCACTACGTGGCCCACTCCCACTGCACGTTCGACATCGAAACCTACAGCGTCGACGAGCGGCGAGGGTGGTGGCGGCGGTTCGACGCCGCCCGATACCAGTGCTGGATCGCCGAGCACGCCGGCAGGGTCATCGGCTATGCCTGCAGCCAGCCGCTGAAAGCCAAGGGCGGTTACGAAACCTCGGTTGAGGTGAGCGTCTACGTGGACGCCGCCCATACGGGCTCAGGAACCGGACGCTCCCTCTACCAGCAGCTGCTCGCAGCGCTCGCGCCCGAGGACGTGCACAGGGCCTACGCCCTGGTCGCCCTGCCCAACGATCCCTCCATCGCTTTGCATCAAACGATGGGCTTCCGGGAGGTTGCGCACCTCGGCGAGGTCGGCCGGAAGTTCGGCCGCTACTGGGACGTGGTCTGGCTGGAACGCGCCCTTTAGCCGAGCGCGGCGCGCAGCAGGATCCAGATACCCATGACGAGGAGCACGGCGAACGCCAGCCGCTTCATGGCGAGCTCAGATACCGGGGGCTCGAAGGTGCGGCCCGCCCAGGTTCCCAGCACCACCACGGGCAAAGCCAGCCCGGTGAGCAGCCACACCTCCCCCGTCAACCCGCCATTGACCCCCACCAGCACCGTGCGGACCGACGTCGTCATGGCGAAGCCGCACAGCAGCGTGGCCCGAATGGCCGCCACGGGCAGCGGTTGCCGGTAGTTGAACCATCCCATGATCGGACCCGACGCCGCGAACAGGCCACCGGCCAGGCCGCCGGTCACGCCTGCGGCCACGCAGGCCCACGGGGGTGACGTGGAGGGCCTCGGCTGCGGGCGCAGCATCATGGAAAGGCTGCCGAGCACGATGAAGACGCCGAGCACGACCTCCAGCGCCCGCACGGCCTGGCCCTCCAGCACTTCCAGAAGATAGATGCCAGCCCATATGGCCGGCAGCTGACCGACCGCGAGCCAGACGAAAAGACGCGCCTCCACCCGCTCGAGATGACCGCGCAGCGCGAGCGCCACGTTCACGAGAGCGAGCAGGCTGACCACCGCCGCCACCACCGAGACCTGAGAATTGCCGGCGGCGCTGGCCACGGCCACCAGGATCATGGCCATGGCGAAGCCGGTCACGGACTGCACGTAGCTGCCGAACAACGCGCCGCCAAGGAAGATGCCGAGAGTCCAGGGGTCCATCGCGGACGGCAGTATAGGCGATCGCGGCAGATCGGGTGGTATAGTCCCGGCCTCCATCGGGGGCACGACGGAAAAGCAGGAATGGATCTCGGCCTCACAGGCAAGACGGCGCTCGTCAGCGGCAGCTATCGGGGGACCGGGCTCGTCATCGCCCGCCATCTGGCAGCCGAGGGCGTGCGGGTATTCGTCCACGGGCTGGAGCCCGGTCAGGCGGAGCGCGCCGTGGAGGAAATCGGCAGCGGCGACCCGGTGACCGGCGACATCACCTGCGATGCTGGCGCCCGAGAGGTGGCCGAGGCCCTGGGCGACAGCCGCGTCGACATACTTGTCAACAACTACGGAACCGCGGACCGGGGTACCTGGCAGGATAGCGACACCGACGACTGGCTGGACGCCTACCAGAAAAACGTGCTCTCCGCTCAGCGTCTGATCCGAGCGTACTTCGCTCCAATGCGGGAGCGGGGCTGGGGAAGGATCATCAACCTCGGGACCGTGGGATCCACCCGACCCAACAGCCGGATGCCCCATTACTACGCGTCAAAGGGCGCGTTGGCCACCATGACCATCAGCCTTGCCAAGGAGGCATCGGGCACGGGAGTGCGGGTGAATCTGGTTTCTCCCGGCCTGATCCTCACCCCCGAGGTGGAGGCCGCCTACCTCGAGCGCGGCCGAGCCAAGGGCTGGGGAGAAACCTGGGAAGAGGTGGAGCCAAGCGTGGCGGCCGACATTCCCATCGGGCGCATCGTCCGACGTGAGGAGGTGGCCGACCTCGTCACGTTCCTGGCAAGCCCACTGGCCGACGCCATTCACGGCCAGAACATCCGGGTGGACGGCGGGGCGTTGGACGTGCTGTCTTGACCGGACCAGGCCTGACCAGACCGGGTATCCGGCTGCTCGGGCTGGCCGCGCTGGGCCTGTGTGTGCTCGCCTACGACGCGGGCAGCTACACCCTCCTTCACCGTCTCGTCCTGCCCATCGCCATGGGCGTGGCTGCAGGCCTGATGGTGCAGAGTGCGGCCGCCGTTCTGCTCGCCGGCACCCTGCTCGCCGGCGTTCACGCCCGTCCTGCGGACCCGGACTGGGTCATAGGGATCGCCTATCCGGCGCTGGCCGCTCTGTGTGGCGTGGGGCTGACCTGGATTGTCGTGCTGCGTTTCCGCCGGCGGATCGAAGCCACGCGCGAGGCACGCTGGCGCGGCCGTCGCGAGCGCTCGGCAGCGCCGGAAGGATCGGAGAGCTGAAGTGGGAACACGCTGCTTCCTGGTCAGCGGCACCACCAGCGGCATCGGTCTGGCCACCGCACGCGCCCTCGCGGCCACCGGAGGCACCGTCGTCACGGCAAACCGCGACCCTGACAGGGGCGAGAGCACGGCCGCCCTGCTGCGGGATGCCACCAGCAACCCCAACGTCATCAACACCGTGTGCAACCTGTCTTCGTTGGCATCTGTCCGCTCCTGCGCAGCCCGCATCCGGGAGCAGTTCCCGCGCATCGACGTGCTGATCAACAACGCTGGCGTGTGGACCGCCAAGCCTCAGCTTTCCGAGGACGGCTTCGAGCTTTCTTTCGCCACGAATCACCTCGGGCCGTTTCTGCTCACCCACATGCTCCTCGAGCCGCTGAGAGCAGCCGGCGGCGCAAGGATCGTGAACGTCGCCTCGGTGCAGCACCGCGCGGCGGACCTGGACCTGGATCATCTGACCCCAAAGACGCCCTATCGGGGTCTGAGGGCCTACAGCCGGTCAAAGCTCGCCAACGTGATGACGACGCTCGCCTTTGCCAGGCGCTTCGACGCCGCGGAGATCTCCGCAAACTGCCTCCATCCTGGCGTGGTTGCCTCCAACATCGTTCCCGAAAACAGCCCCCTGCTGCGCAGAGCTGCGCGTGTCGTGAGCGGCCTGATGCGCAGCCCCGCCCGCGGGGCCGCAACTTCCATCTACCTGGCAACGTCGCCAGAGGTGACAGGGGTGACGGGCAAATACTTCGACCCCGACCAACGCATCATCCAACCGTCCGCGGAAGCCCGGGACGAGGCGGCACAGGACCTGCTCTGGGAACGCAGCCTCGAGCTGACCGGGCTGGCGGAGGCCGGCTGAAATGACACGAGGCAAATCCGCCATGGCGTCCGCGGCCGACGGCATCGCCCGAGCGATTGCCATGGGGTACGAATCCTATCAGGCGGAGTTTCAGGCCATCACCGCCATGGCCCAAAGCCGTTTCGAAGGCCAGGACTGGGCTGGCGTTCAGGACGCGGGGGCGCGTCGCCTGGCCATCTACGGGGAGCACGTGCGCGACGTGGTCGCTGAGGTCCATACGCTCACGGGAGGGTCCGAGATCGACGCTTCGCTGTGGCGCAAATCCAAGCAGGCGTTCACATCGATCATCAGCGAGCACTACAACGCCGAGCTCTACGAGACGTTCTACAACTCCATTCATCGCGAGATGACCGACGACAGCGTAGTCGACGACACGGAGATGTTCGTTCGTACCCTGTTCCCCATCCCGCCGGTGCAGCCAGCCGAGCCGGTCTTCGAAAGACACGCCATCGCCGGCGAACCCGAAGAGTTCGTGCGCACGCTGCTCGACGGTCTGGCCATCAACCGGCCATGGGTCGACCGGGACCGCGACGTGCGGAACATACTGCGCTCTCTTTCCGAGGAGCGCCCGGAGATCCAGGACCCGCTCAGGCTGGACGTGGACATCCTGAAACCCATCTTCTACAGAAACAAGGGCGCATACGTGGTTGGCCGGCTGCTCTACAAGGACGAGGGCGGAGCACAACTGTGGCCATTTGCGCTGGCCCTGCTCCTGGACGACGACGGGCGCCTCTACGTGGACACGCTTATCTGCGATGTGGACGAGCTGTCCGTCATGTTCAGCTTCACCCGCGCCTACTTCATGGTCCTGACGGACTACCCTCACGCGCTGGTGGACTTCCTGCAGGTCCTTCTGCCCAACAAGAAGCGCACCGAGCTCTATGCCTCCATGGGACTTCACAAGCACGGTAAAACGGTCTTCTATCGTGACTTTCTGGATCATCTGAGCCGCACGGACGATCAGTTCGTGATCGCGCCCGGAACGCCGGGCATGGTGATGACCGTGTTCACGTTGCCCTCCCTGCAGACCGTGTTCAAGGTGATCAAGGACGAGTTCGCGCCCCAGAAGAACATCACCGCCCAGCAGGTCCGGGACAAGTACTACGTGGTGAAGTCCCACGATCGGGTCGGCCGCATGGCCGATACCCAGGAGTTTCAGAACCTCACCTTCCCCATCGACCGGTTCGATCCGGAGCTGGTGGAGGAACTCAGGCGCGTAGCACCCTCCAGCATCGAGATTTCCGGAAACGAGATTCTGATCCGCCACCTGTACACAGAGCGGCTGATGACCCCTTTGAACCTGTTCATCGACACGGCCGATGAAGGGGCCCTGCGCGAAGCGCTGGAAGAGTACGGCAACGCCATCAAGCAGCTGGCTGCTGCCAACATCTTTCCCGGCGACATGCTGCTCAAGAACTTCGGCGTCACCCGGCACGGCCGCGTGGTGTTCTACGACTACGACGAGATCTGCTACCTCACCGACGTCAATTTCCGGGACATTCCCGAGCCACGCTCGCCCGAAGACGAGATGGCGGCCGAGCCATGGTATGCAGTGGGGCCCCACGACGTGTTTCCCGAGGAGTTTCGCCGTTTCCTGTTCGGCCGACGGAAGATCAAGCAGATGTTCGAGGAAATGCACGGCGAGCTGTTCGAGCCTTCCTACTGGCGCGGCCTGCAGGCAGCCATCAACGACGGTCAGGTGATGGACGTCTTTCCGTATCGGCGCAAGAGGCGTTTCGGCGAGCACGGCGCCGCGAGCCGGGCCTGACACCCAGGGGAGACCGGTGGAGCAGCTGGACAGGAGGGCCCGCGAGCGGCTGGAGAAGGCCGACGCCCTGATTTTCGACTTCGACGGCACCCTGGCTCCCAACCTGGATCTTCCCGACATGCGCCGGCAGGTGGTGGACCTGACCCTCGGACGCGGCGTGCCTGGGGAGATCTTCGAGCATCTCTACATCGTGGAGATCATCGAGGCGGCCGCGTCGTGGCTGCGGCGACGCGATCGCACTTCGGCCGCCGACTATCACGAAGCCGCCCATCGGCTAATCACCGAGTTCGAGCTGGAGGCTGCCCGGAACACCGAGCCGTTCCCGGCCACGCGGACCACCCTCGCTACTCTGCGGCGGAACGGGAAGCGTCTTGGCGTGGTAACGCGCAACTGCTCGACGGCGGTGAGGACCGTCTTTAGCGACATCGACGTATACATCGACGCCGTCCTGGCACGCGACGACGTGGACTTTCTCAAACCCGACGCCCGGCACGTGCGCCAGGCGCTGAGCGTCCTCGACGGGACCCCTGAGCGAGCGGCCATGATCGGCGACGGCCGACTCGACATGCACGTCGGTCGGGATCTGGGCATGACGTGCGTGGGCGTGCTCACCGGGTCCGCCGACGCGGACGCCCTGCTTGAAGCAGGCGCCCACATCATCGTGGGCGCGTTGGAGGAGCTGCTGTGACGTCGCTTCCGGCACCGGGCGCGACAGGCTGGCCTTCCGCGGCGACTGGGTTCAGAATTGTGGGCAGTCGCGTCGGTCCTGGAACCTGGAGAAGGAGATGCATCGAGCCACGCAAGCACGCAATGCCATCGCCCCTCTGCTGGACCAGCTCATCGTCCAGCTGGACGCCGAGGGCCGGGCTTCCCAACGCGCCTACTTCGCTCGAATCCGCCGTTCCCTGCTTCTTGCACGACACGAAGCCGACCTAGCCACGCCCATTCGCGAGCTGTCCACGTCTGTTGCGGTAGGCTTCGTTTTCTCAAACGACGCCGACGTTCTGATGTCCCGGATCCTCGAGAAGGTCGATCAGCTGGCCGGCGAGCTGGAGTTTTCCCGGCCCGTAATCCATTGACGAGCCCGGCCCGCGACGCGCCGATCACCGGCGGGTGCCTCTGCGGCGCGGTCCGGTTTGCCGCCAGAGGTCGTCCCCTCTGGACGGCCCACTGTCATTGCGAATCCTGCAGACGGCACACCAGCTCCCTGCTCGCCACCTACGCGGGCTTTCCGAGCGAGGACGTAGAGTTCAGCGGGGACCAGCCCGCCCTGATCCGTTCGTCGCCCCAGGCCGAGCGCGGGCATTGCGGCCGCTGCGGTTCCCCGCTGTGCTACCGCTCGGCGCGCTGGCCGGGTGAGACGCACCTGTTCCTGCCCAGCTTCGACGATCCGGCTCGATTCGAAGTCGAGGCCCACGTCATGTTCGACGAGCGCGTTGCCGGGTTCGACGTGTACGACGATCTGCCGCGCTACGCCACCGGATCCCCGACGCCCATCGCGTGGGGTCCCAGGCCGGCCGCGAGGGTGCTGTTCCTGTGCACGGGAAACTCGGCACGAAGCATCATTGCCCAGACCATCGCCAACGACCTGCGAGCGACCGTGAACGGAGAGCGGGTGCGTGCCCACAGCGCCGGCAGCCGCCCCGTCGGAGAGGTGAATTCGGGTGCCATGGAGGTGCTCCGGGCCCACGGTCACGACGTGCGCGGCCTGCGCAGCAAATCCTGGGACGAGTACACGGGCGATGCGGCGCCCGCTCTGCGGTGGGTCATCACGCTGTGCGACAGCGCGGCAGGGGAAACGTGCCCCGCGTTTGCCTCGCGGGCCGGCGTGCCCGTCGAGCGGCTGCACTGGGGCCTGCCGGATCCGGCATCCGGGGCGGCTTCCTTCGAGGCCGTGTACCAGACGCTGGCCGCCCGCATCGATGAGCTGATCGCGGGCGCGGCGCCCGCCTAGATCAGCCTGATCCCGTGGGGACCTCGTTGAACGGGATCCCCTTGTCCATTCTCGGTTCCTGAGGCAGCCCCAGCACCCGCTCGGCGATGATGTTCGCCATGATCTCGTCGGTGCCGCCGGCGATCCTCAAGCCCGGAATGGCCATGTAGGTTCCCTGGAACAACCCGGCCTCCTCGGCGAACTCCTTGTCCCAGATCGCGCCCGTCATTTCCATCAGGTCGATGGCGAAAGACGCCATGTCCTGTGTCTTGGGTGCGCCGACCAGCTTGCCGATGGAGTTTTCCGGTCCCGGGATCTCGCCCCGGGAAAGCGCCGTCATGGAGCGGTAGCCGGTGAAGCGCAGACCGGCTTCCTGACAGAACCAGTCGGCAAGCTTCGCCCGCACCTGGGAGTCCTCGATGGCCGGCCTGTCGCCGATGTTGACCCGCTGGGCGAGCTTGAAAACGGAGTCGAAGCCGACGGCGGTCCCGCCACCGCCGATGGAAGCCCGTTCGTTCATCAGCGTGGTCAACGAAACCTGCCAGCCCTGACCCACGGCGCCCAGGCGCTGGCTGTCGGGAATCCTCACGTCCGTGAAGTAGACCTCGTTGAAGTTCGAGTCGCCGGAAATCTGCTTGATCGGCTTGATCTCGATGCCCGGGGATTTCATGTCCAGGTAGAAATAGCTCAGCCCCTTGTGCTTCGGCACCGTGGGGTCGGTCCTGACCACGAGGATCCCGTAGTCTGAGTAGTGCGCGCCCGAGGTCCAGATCTTCTGGCCGTTGATCACCCAGTCGTCGCCGTCACGCTCCGCCTTGGTCCTGAGCGCCGCAAGGTCCGAGCCCCCGGCGGGCTCGCTGAACAGCTGGCACCAGATGTCCTCGCCGCTGGCAAGGCGCGGAAGATAGCGGGCCTTGGCCTCGTCGTCCGCCCAGGTCATCAGCGTGGGGGCGGCCATGCCCTGGCCGATGCCGAATATGCCTTGCGGCAGATCGGGATACTTGGCTTCCTCCTGGTTCCAGATGACCTGATCGATGGCTGAAGCGCCGCGCCCGCCGTACTCCTCCGGCCAGCGAATGCAGGCCCAGCCGGCGTCGTACTTGCGCTTCTGCCACAGCTTGGCCGCCTCGATGTAATTGAGCCCTGCGAGCTCCTCGGCGGTGGGCACGTTGACTTCGAGCCAGCCGCGCACTTCCTCTCTGAATTTTGCTTCTTCCGCGGTGTCGTTGAAATCCATGACTGCTCCTTATGCCGCGTTGCTCTGCTCGACGGCGGTGATCAAACGGTCCTGCCAGTGGGCCTCGCTGCCGATGTTCACGGACAGCAGCTTCGCCCGGCGATAGTAGAACTGACAGTCGAATTCCCAGGTGTATCCCATGCCGCCATGGGTCTGGATGTTTTCCTTGGAGGCGAAGTAGTAGGCCTGGGTGGCGGACACCCGCGCCGTCGCCGCGGCCAGGGTCAGCTCCGATGCGTCCGTGTTGAGCGCCCACGCCCCGTAGTAGCAGTTAGACTTGGCCAGGGTGTTCTTCACGTACATGTTGGCCAGCTTGTGCTTGATGGCCTGATAAGAGGCGATGGGGCGGCCGAAAGCGTAGCGCCCGAGAGCGTATTCCTTGGCCATCTCCAGCGACGCTTCCGAGCCGCCCACCTGCTCCCAGGCGAACAGCACGGCAGCCCGATCGAGCACCTTCTCGGTGAGCGACCAACCGTCGGCGGGGTCGCCCAGGGGCTCCGCTTGAACGCCCGCGAACTCGATGCGGCTGTGGCCGCGGGTCGGGTCCAGGGTCGGAACATCCGTCACCGCAACCCCGTCCTGGGCAAGATCCACCAGGTACAGCCCGTTGCTCGCCACGACCACGGCAACGTCTGCCGCCCCGCCGTCGGGCACCGGCAGCTTGGTTCCGGAGAGCTTGCCGTCTGTCACGCGGGCGGTCAGGTTCTCCGCGGTGGGGCGCCCATGGCTCTCGCCGAAGGCGAACGTTCCGATCACCTCGCCGGCGGCCAGTCGCGGCAGCCAGGTTTCCTTCTGCTCCCGGGAGCCAGCCAGCAGGATGGCTTCGGTTGCCAGGTAAACGGATGACGAGAACGGCACCGGAGCGGCAACGCGACCGAGCTCCTCGGCGATCACGGACAGCTCCAGGTAGGAGAGCCCGAGCCCCCCGAACTCCTCGGGAATCACCGTGGCCGTGTAACCCATCTCCACGATCTTCCGCCAGAGGTCGGCATCGTAGGAGGCATCACCCTCCAGCACGGCTCTGACCACCGCCGGAGAGCAATTGTCGGCGAGAAAGCCCCGCGCCTGCTCCCGCAAGAGGTTCTGGTCTTCGTTGAATTCGAAGTTCATGAGCATCCCCAGAATCGCCAAGAACGGGCGATTTTCCATGCTTTGGGTTTAAAACGCGAGCCCAGTTAAACTGTGCACCATGGACTACACCGAACTGGGCTTCATCCGCGTTGCCGCCGTGGCGCCGGAACTCTCCATCGCCGAACCGGCCACCAACGCGGAGAAAATCGTCGAGCACCTGACAGCGCTCGAGGGACGCGCTGTAACCATTGCGCTGTTCCCCGAGCTTGCGCTGACCGGCTACTCGTGCGAGGACCTCTTTTTCAGCGAACAGCTCCATGCCGCCGCCCGTTCGGCCCTCCTCATGCTGGCCCGATCCGCCGGCGAGGCCGTCTGCGTCGTCGGCACGCCGTACCTGCTGGAGGACGGCAGGCTGCTGAACTGCGCGGCCGTCATCGCCGACGGCAGGGTCCGGGCCATGATCCCCAAGATCGCCCAGCCGAATTACGGCGAGTTCTACGAGCGCCGCTGGTTCGTCTCCGGCGCAGGGGTGGACGTCAGCGTCGACGACCCTGAGCTCGGGTCCTTCCAGGTGGCTACCAACCAGCTGATGCGCATCGGAAACATGCGGTTCGCGGTGGAGATTTGTGAGGACCTCTGGGCGCCGGAGCCGCCCGGCATCCGTCACAGCCTGGCCGGAGCCGAGCTGGTCGTGAACCTGTCCGCCAGCAACGAGCTCGTGGCCAAAGCCGACTATCGAAGGGATCTGGTGCACATGGCCAGCGCCAGGGGAATCTGCGGCTACGTCTACGCGTCCAGCGGCCCGCTGGAGTCGACCAAGGACCTGGTGTTCGGCGGGCACCTCATCGCCTGCGAGAACGGCCAGCTCCTGGGCGAGAGCCCGCGTTACGCGTTCGAGCCCCAAACGCTGATCACGGACATCGACATCGCCAAGCTGCGTCACGACCGGATGCAGAACACGACGTTCACCAACGCGCCGCGCCCGGCGCCCTACCACGTTGTGGACGTCCTGCAGCGCCCCCGGCCCATCGCGGCTCTGGAGCGCGTCTATACGGCTCACCCGTTCGTTCCCGACGACGAGGCCCAGTTCGAGGCCCGGGCGGCCGAGATCCTCGACATCCAGACGACGGGGCTCGCCCGCCGATGCCTCGCTGCGAATACCGAAACTCTCGTCATCGGCCTGTCGGGCGGGCTCGACTCCACCCTGGCTTTCCTCGTCTGCCTGGACACCCTGGACAAGATCGGCCGTCCCCGCCAGTCCATCCAGGCCATCACCATGCCGGGCCCTGGGACCACCGAGCACACTCTGGAGTCGGCGAGGGGGCTCTGCGCCGCCGCGAAGGTGGCGCTCAAGGAGATCCCCATTCACGAGGCGGTGGCGCAGCACCTCGACGCGCTGGAGCACACCGGACGTGACGATCTGGTGTTCGAAAACACCCAGGCTCGGGAACGCACCCAGATTCTCTTCGACTACGCCAACAAGGTTTCGGGCATCGTCGTAGGAACCGGCGACCTGTCAGAGCTGGCGCTCGGCTGGTGCACGTACAACGCGGACCACATGGCGAGCTACAACGTCAACGCCAGCGTGCCGAAAACCATGATGGCCTACCTAGTGCGGTGGTACGCCAAACACCGCGCGGGGGAAGCGCTGGCCGGCGTCCTGCAGCGCGTCCTGCAGACGCCCATCTCGCCGGAGCTGATCGCGCCCGACACCGCGGGCAGCATCAGCCAGGAAACCGAGGCCATCATCGGCCCCTACGAGCTGCATGATTTCTTCCTCTTCCACTTCCTGAGAAACGGGGCCGGTCCGGCAAAGATCTTTCATCTGGCCAGGCTGGCATTTACCGGGAGTTACGCGGACGACGAGATCAAACGCTGGCTGAGGCTATTCTTCCAGCGCTTCTTCACCCAGCAGTTCAAGCGCACCACCCTTCCCCCGGGTCCAAAGGTGGGCTCCGTGAGCCTGTCGCCCCGCGGCGACTGGCGGATGCCCGACGAGGCCGGCGTCCAGCGCCTGCTTGCCGACATCGACGACCTGGGCTGAACGCCAGGGGCCCCTTGAACGAAACGACCCGATAACCGAACCGAGGACTTCAGCATGCGTTACCTCAGCTTGAGCATCACCGGCCTGGCACTGCTGGCCGCTATCGGCACCGCTCATGCCGCCGATGCCCCGTTCTGCGGCGACGAGGGAGTCTGGGTGCAGATCCTCGGCGCAGGCGGGCCGGAGCTCGACGACGGCCAGGCCGGACCCAGCTACCTGATATGGCGCGACAACCACGCCCGCCTGCTGGTGGATGCGGCGCCCGGTTCTTCCGCCGCCTTCGACCGCGCCGGGGCCGAATTCGAGGATCTGGACGCCATCGCGTTCACGCACCTGCACGCCGACCACTCGGCGGATTTCCCCGCCTTCATCAAAGGATCCTACTTTGCCGAGCGCGACCGGCCACTGACGGTGCTCGGCCCGTCCGGCGAGGGCGTCTTCCCCGACACCGTGACGTTCGTGGAACGGATGATCGGCAAGGATGGCGCGTACCCCTACCTCGCCGATTTTCTGACCTACGGCTCCGCGGGAGGCTACAAGGTGAACGCGCGAAACGTGCCTTCCACCGGGCAGCGTCGCTGGTCGCGGTTCGGCACCGAACACATCAGGCTGTCTGCCATCCCCGTTCATCACGACATCGTTCCCGCCGTGGCCTGGCGGGTGGAGGTGGGCGACAAGACCATCGTCTTCACCGGGGATTTCAGCAACCAGAAGAACGTCATCCCCTCATTTGCCAAGGACGCAGACGCGCTGGTGGTCAGCCACGCGATCCCGGAGACGGCGCGAGGCGCCGCGCGGGAGCTGCACGCCATCCCCAGCCAGCTCGGCCAGATCGCCGCCCAGGCCAACGCACGCATGCTGATTCTCGGGCACCGCATGAACCGGACCCGCGGTCGTGAGACCCAGAGCCGCGAGGCCATCGACAAGCACTACCAGGGCTCGGTGATATTCGCCAACGACATGGAGTGCTGGGGGCTTTGAGCCACTCGCGTCAGGGGCGGGGCGAAGCGCTCGGGTGAAAGGGACAGGCGACTCGCCGGCGGCCACAGCCGAGCACGAACCGCTTCTTACCTGCTGGTTCGGACCGCTCGAGGCGGGCTTCGCGGACGCGGCCCATCGGGAGCGCTGGTTTGCCCCGACCCGCTCGTTCGACGCCGCCCTCGCCGAACGCTTCGCGCCGCTGGTGGCCACCGCCGCCGCGGGCGGGCTCGATGAGTGGCAGCAGACGCCGAGGGGCCGCCTGGCCTACGTGCTGGTCTGCGATCAGCTGCCGCGCAACATCTACAGGGGCACGGCCCGGGCCTTCGCCACCGACCGCCGGGCCGTGGCCGCCGCCCGGGAGGCAGTTCGCATCGGCGTGGATCTCGCCCTCGCCCTGGAGGAGCGGGCCTTCCTGTACCTGCCCTTCCAGCACTCCGAGGACATCCTGGACCAGCACCTGGCCGTGGGCCTTTTCACCGCCCTGAGGGACGCAAGCCCCAAGGGCTACCGCGATCTGACGGGCGGATATCTGCGGTCCGCTCAGCAGCACCGCGACCTCATCGAGAGATTCGGCCGCTTTCCGCACCGCAATGCCGCCCTCGGACGCGCTTCCACCACCGAAGAGGCGGCCTACCTCGAGGACGGCAAGACGTTCGGACAAGCCGCTGACGCCAAGGGCTGACGCTCTTGCAGCCTGTCCTTTGCAGTCAATCAGCGATTCAGATAATCCACTGCGAGCTGGCTCATGGCCTGGACGCCGAGCTTCAGCGCGCCTTCGTCCACGAAGAACAGCGGCGAGTGATTGGGAATCGCGTCCTCCGCCGCCATGTCCGCGGGGCGCCCTCCGATGAAGAAATAGAACCCGGGCACCTGCTCCTGGAAGAACGAGAAGTCCTCGGCCCCGGTGATGGGCAATGCGTAGCGAACCCGATCGGCACCGTAGACCTTGTGCAGGGTGGGCAGCATGGCCTCGGTTAGCGCAGGATCGTTGTAGGTCACCGGGACGCCGTCGTTGATGTAGACGTCCGCCGTCGCGCCCATGGATTCCGCCACGGTGGTCGCGATGCGGCGAATCCTTGCGTGAATGTCCGCCCGCATGTCGGCATCGAAGGTACGGATGGTGCCCTCGAGCTTGACGGAGTCCGGGACGATGTTGTTGCGCACGCCACCGTGGAACGAGCCGACGGTGACCACCGCGGGCGCCTTGCTGATGTCCACCTGACGGCTGACGATGGTCTGCAGCGCCGTGACGACGTGAGCACCGGCGACGATGGGGTCGACGCCCTGCCAGGGCCGGGCCCCGTGGGTCTGGCGGCCGGTGATGGTGATCTCGAAGCGCTGGGCGCTGGCCATGGCGCCGCCGGGCCGATAGTTGGCAAAACCCACGGTATCCGCCTGGCTGATGTGCAGACCGAAGATGGCCTCCACGTCGGGATCCTCGAGAACGCCCTCTTGCACCATCATCCTCGCCCCACCGTCCTCACCGGCAGGCGGGCCCTCCTCGGCCGGCTGAAAAACGAACTTGACCGTGCCGGGCAGCCGCTCGCGCATGCCGCTGAGAACCGTAGCCGCGCCCATGAGGATGGCCACGTGATTGTCATGCCCACAAGCGTGCATCACCCCGACGTCCAGGCCGTTGTAGGTCGAGCGGACCTTGGAGGCATAGGGCAATCCCGTGCGCTCCTCTACGGGAAGACCGTCCATGTCGGCGCGCAGGGCCACCACGGGACCTGGCAGTCCGCCTCGCAGCACGCCCACCACCCCCGTATGGGCAGTGCCGGTGGTCACCTCCATGCCGAGACTGTCCAGGTGCTCGGCAACGAGGGCCGCCGTGCGGAACTCGCGGTTGGAAAGCTCTGGATGGGCATGTATGTCCCGGCGCCAGGCAATGACCTGGGCCTCCACGGCTTCCGCTCCCCGGCGAATCTCCGGCGAGACCTCGGCGAGGGAGCCGGCAGCGTTGAGCACGAGAAGTAGAGGAGCGAGTCTGCGCAGCGTCATCTGGGATTCCTCAGCCGTCCCCGGTTTGGGCGAGCTTAATGCGCCTCAAGCATGCGCACAAAGTGAGTTAAACTTCCCGGGCATTCAGAGGGGGAACAAGCATGGAATTCGATATCGCCGCCACAGACGACCTGCTGGCCACGACCCGGGCCGTGCGCAAGCGGCTCGACCTGACGCGGCCCGTGCCGCGCGAGATCATCAACGAGTGCCTGGAGCTGGCCGTCCAGGCGCCGACGGGGTCGAACTCCCAGGGCTGGCGCTGGGTCGTGGTCGACGACGCGGCGAAGCGCAAGGCATTGGCGGACCTGTACCGGGAGGCCGCGGGCGGCTACCTGTCGGGCGCGGAGGAGCAGGCAAACGAATCCGGCAACCAGCAGACCCAGCGGGTGTTCAGCTCGGCCATCTACCTCATGGAACACCTCCACGAGGTGCCCGTCCACGTCATACCGTGCCTGGAAGGACGTCCTCCGGAAGACGCTCCGCCCATTACCTACGCGGGCGTCTACGGGTCCATCTACCCGGCCGTGTGGAGCTTTCAGCTGGCTCTGCGTGCGCGGGGGCTCGGCTCCACGCTGACGACGCTGCATCTCTTCAAGGAGCGGGAGGCCGCCGAGCTGCTGAACATTCCGGACAACGTGATGCAGGTTGCGCTGCTTCCGGTGGGGTACACCGTCGGCACCGACTTCAAGCGCGCCGATCGGCCGCCGGTGGCGGGCATCACCCACTGGAACGAGTGGTAGCGACCGGGCGGCGCCCAGCCCGAGCACCACGAGCGCGGTTACCCTGAAAGGATCTTCGGGGTCAGGCGGTGGTCCCGAACGCCATCAGTAATCGGCGTACTCGTCCCCGCCGTCGAGCTTGAAGGTCACCGTGCTCTCGATGTCCTGGGTCGCCCGGGGCACGCCATCGGCAAGAGCGGGGTTGAAACGCCAGCTGCGCACGGAAGCCAACGCCGCATCATCGAAAACGTCCGGCGGCTCGGCGCGAACCACCCGGGCATTGATCACTCGGCCGTCCACCGCCACGTCGTAGCGGACCACCACGAGCCCCTCGATTCCCTGGGCCCGGGCATCTTCCGGGTAGGCCGCGCTGCCCGAGACGAGCTGGGTCGGCCGGTTCGAGGATACCGCGCATCCGCAGAGGAGGATCGCGACAAGAATGAGGGCCGCACATCGAGTCATCGCAAAGCCGCTTGGTGATTCCCGCAAGCCGGCGAGCATGGCACCTTCGCTCCGGCCCTGGCAAGACCGCGCCGGTCGACGACGCTGCCGCCCGCTCGCCCGGCGCTATACTCCCCCCATGAGCATCCCCAAAGAGGACGACCACGATCCCGACCCGCCGGAGCGCGGCCCCCTGACCCTGACGCAGACCGTGGCCAGCGCTCTGGCCGCCGCCTTCGGCGTGCAGTCAAGCCGCAACCGGACGCGCGACTTCAGCAGAGGCCGGCCCGCGCAGTTCATCGCCGTCGGCGTGGTGCTCACTGCCCTGCTGATCCTCGGCATCGCGGCGCTCGTTCATCTCGTCCTCGCCGGCATCGAGAGCTAGCGACGACTCGCGGCGACCTCGGCCATCTCCGACTCCCGCGCCTCCATCTCCTCGAGCAGGCGAAACTGCGCCCGGGCGCGGCGGAGGTTGTCGCCGCGGGCGGCGATCTTGAAGTAGCGGTCGCCGTCCAGATGATCCGTGAGGAAGCGAACGCCCAGCATGAAGCAGACGTAACGCGGAGCAAGGACAAGCTCGTCCGCGCCGAGCGCGGCTTCCTTCTCACCGGCAAACCCCTCGACCAGCGCTCCGAAGAGCTCGAGAGACAGCGCCCCGGCGTCCGTCACCGCGCCTGAGCGCGCCAGATCGCCGAAGTCCCAGGCCCAGTGGCCGTGCATGGTGGTGTCCAGATCGACGACGCAGACCACCTCCGAGCTGTTCTCACGAAAGAGCAGGTTGTTGATCTTGCAGTCGCCATGAATGTAACCACCCGTCTTGCCCGGATCCTGCAGCACCTGGGCCAGATCTCGTCGCCCCTCCACGAATCCGAGAAGGTCCTCCGCACCGTGCTCGCCTGCCGGGCCTGCTGTGGCGGCATCGAGCGCTGCGAGGTAGCCGTCGAGCCGCATGAAGCCGGGTATCGGATCATCGAGCGGCGGGGCCGGAAGATCGGCGAGAAGATTCTGGTAACGGGCGAACGCACGCGCCGCTGACGTTGCCTGGTCGACGCTTTCGAGACGACGGTGGCTTTCGGTTCCGCTCACGTACTCCGTCAGGCGCCAGCTGCCGCCTTCCTCGTCCACGAAGACGTTCGAGCCATCGCGGCACGACAGCAGCCCGGGCACGAATCCCGGCGCGCGAGCGCAAACGTGTTCCACTACCCGGCCCAGGTTGCGCATCAGGAGGGCCGGGTCCGTAAACACCTGGTCGTTGATTCTCTGCAGGACCCAGCGGTCGACGCCGTCGGTCACCAGGTACGTGTCGTTGATGTGTCCGGCACCCAGGCGATCGACCTCCTTGCCGACTCGCCAGCCGGAGCGGGCCACCTGCAACGGATCGATCATCCGCCCAGCCCCGCGAGCCACGACCGCAGGGGCGGCACCACGGCGATGAGATACTCACCCTGGGGCCTGGCAGCCGTCTCCAGCAGCGACAGCGCAGCGGAAGGCGCCATGCAACCTTCGAGCACGTCCACCACCGCCTCGCCCACGCGGCAGAGGAGCTCGAGGGCGGGCGCGACGTCGGCCGGGCAGTCCGGCCGCGGGCCAAGGTCCTGCCATGCCAGCGCGCAATCCAGGATACCCGCCACAGCGCCGGTGTCGCCTTCGAAGTGACGTTGGCACAGCCTGGCCACACGGCGCGCGGGCAGGCTCTCCGGAAACAGCGCATCGACAACCCTGTCCAGCGGCGTGTCCGCATCGTAGGGCCGGGCCTGGGGCATCTCGGTTCCCGCGATGCGGGCGGCGAGCGCTTCCTCGCCCAGGAGCCGTCCGTACCACTTGACCGGTTCCAGCAGCTCGAGCAGCTCGACGACGTCCTCGTCCGCTCCCGCCCGCGCCATGAGGGCACGGCTCGCCGCCCGGACGTCCACCCCCGAGCCCGCGGCGAGCTGCTCAAAGCAGCTTCCCAGCCGCTGGTAAAGGCTCCCCAGATCGCGCACCGAGCGGGGCGACCAGAATCGCTCGGCCAGGGCCGGCAGCCGGGACCACAGGCGCACGTCGAGCAGCTCCTCGGTGACCAGCTCGCCCCACAGGCACGCCTCGGCGCCCAGAACCGAACCGGGGGCAGCGCCGGCTGCGCCGGCAGGCTCGCGCCAATGCTCGGTCCAGCGCATGCCCTCGGCCACGTGCTCGAACCGGGGGTCGTCGAGGAGCGCATCCTCGAGCCCGACGAGCTCGGACTCCGGGGCTTGCGGATCGAAGCGGTAGTGCACGTCGGCCGGATAGAAGAGGTCCAGGTAGTAGCCCGACGAAACGACGCAGTCGTGGCCGCTACCCAGAGCCCGGTCCCGCGCGGTCGCGCCCCGCCAGCTCTGAACGACCACGTCGTCGGGCAGATCGTCGTGCACCACCTCGTCCCAACCCATGGGCCGCTTGCCAAGCCCACTCACCGTGCGGGCCACCCGGGAGTTGAAGTGGGCCTGCATGTCGTCGAGCCCGGTCATGCCGCGCTCCGACATGAAGGTCTGAACGCGGTCGCTTGCCGACCACCAAGCCGGATGCACCTCATCGCCCCCCAGATGCAGATGGCGATCCGGAAACACCTCGGCCACCTCGCCCAGCAGCTCGGCCAGAGCGGCGTAGACGGCTTCGCTGGTGGGATCCAGGCAGGCCTCGTGGACACCGAACCGCCTGGTCGCCGTCGTCACGCCGGTCCCCCAGTCGGGGCGGGCCACGAGCCAGCAGGTCGTGTGCCCGGGGACGTCGATTTCGGGCACCACGCGAATGCCGCGGTCGGCCGCGTGGTTGATGAGCTCGGCGAGCTCGCGTCGGGAATAGTGTCGTGGGCTGGCGAGCTCGGGGAATCGCTCGCTGGGAAACCGGAACGCCTGGTCGTCCGTCAGGTGCAGATGCAGGACGTTCAGCTTCACCTGAGCCATGGCGTCGAGCGTACGCAGGAGCGCGTCCATGCCGAGATAGTGCCGGGCCACGTCCAGGAGCAGACCGCGCCAGGGAAATCTGGGCGCATCGTCGACAGCCACGCAGCCGAGGCCGCCCGGCGCCGTCGCCAGCTGGAACAGGGTTTCCAGCCCGTGCAGGACCCCCCACTCGGTCTCCGCCACGAGCCGGGCGCCCTGGTCAGTCACGTTGAGCTGGTAAGCCTCCGGCTGGCCCAGCTGAGGGTGCTCCGGACACGGGATCGCGCAGGAGATCTCGAGGGCCATTTTCAGACCCGCCTCCCCGTTGCGCCGGCCCAGACGGTCATTCAGCCGTTCCACCGCGCGTACCAGCCGCGCCGAGCTGGCGTCGGCAAAGCGGGCATCCACGACGCCCACCGCCCCCGGCCCACCAGGCCCCGGGGCAAACCGGCGCGGCAGGGGTAACAGCGCCCCTTCCGGTCCCGCTATGTACGGCAAGCGTCGTGCCTCGAACGTCGAAGAGACCCGGACTCTGTAAGAGGCGCCAGACGCTGTCAATGCACGGCGTCACCTTGAGGACGCCGGATACGCGTGACACCATTGCGCCGGGCAATCGCGGACCGTGTCGGCAATGAACATTCAGGAACGTATGCGGGCCGTGCTGCAGGCCGAGGCCGAGGCCATTGCGGCGGTTCGGATCGACGAGACGTTTGAGCACGCCGTCCGCGCCCTGCTCGAGTGCCGCGGCAAGGTGATCACCACGGGCATCGGCAAGGCGGGTCACATCGCCCGCAAGTTTGCCGCCACGCTCTGCTCCGGCGCGACGCCGGCAGACTTCATCCACCCTGCCGAAGCCGCTCACGGGGACCTGGGGCTGGTGGGACCCGACGACGTGATGATCGCCTTCTCGACCAGCGGCAAGAGCCGCGAGGTGCTGGAAATACTCGAGCTGGCCAGGCACCTGGGCCTGGCCATGGTCATCGGCATCACCTCCCACCCCGACTCCGAGCTACGCGACCTTTCCGACCTGGTGCTGGACATGGGCGAGATCGAAGAACCTTGCCCGGTGGGGCTGACCCCCAGCGCCAGCACGGCCGTCATGCTCGCCATCAGCGACGCCATTGCGCTGGCGCTCATGGAGGCCAAGGGCATCACCAAGGAAGACTGGGGCTTGCGCCATCACGGCGGCTATCTGGGCAGGGCGGCCCGCGCCGACAACGTGCCCCACGACGGCGGCTGACCCGCTCGAATCAGCCGGCAAACCGCCGCTGGCAGATGGCCAGAAAGCGCTTGGCGCCTTCCGAAAGGGCAACGTGTTTCTTGTGGAAGATGCCCACCACTCGGGGAATGGTCGAGATTTCCATGTGATCTATGGGATGGAACCCCTCCAGGTCGCCGACCAGCCGGTCGGAAACGTAGGTCACGCCCATGCCCGCCTCCGCCAGAGTCAGGCGCAGCTCCAGACTGCTGATCTCCCAGACGCTCGCAAACTGGTTTCTAAGGCGCTCGCTGCCCGGGCGCTTGGTGGCGTCGTCCAGATACGAGGTGAGCAGGGTCAGCTGAGCCAGCTCGCGGGCGGGTTGACTCATGAGCGCGTCGAAGCGCGGGTGCTTCTCGTGCGCCACCAGCACGCGCTCCTCCTCGAAGAATCGTTTGGTCTCGAAGTGTCCGGGCATCAGGGTCTGGAACGGCCCGATGCCGAGCTCCCAGCGATCCTCGTCGACGCCGTAGATGAGCTCGCGGCTCGGCGCCACGTCGAGCTTGAGCCGGGTCAGCGGGTTGCGCTCACAGAACTCGAGCAGCAGCTCGCGGCCGAACAGCCGGTTGAACATGCTGCTCATCCCCAGATTGAGGGTCGAAAGCGCGCCGGCGCGAATCTGCGCGATGTCGTCCAGCGCGTTGGTTTCCTCTTTGATCACGGCCTGGGTGAACGCGAACAGCCGCTTGCCCGCCTCCGTGAGCTCCGGCTTGCCGCGGCGTTCGAGCAGCCGGGCATCGAGCTTGTGCTCGAGATTCGCCACCGCCTGGCTGACCGCCGACTGGGTGATGTTAAGACGCTCGGCGGCCCTGCTGAAGCCGCCTTCCTCCACCACGGCGCTGAAGATCCTGATTTCGTGGCGCTCGATCTGCATGTCCGGAGGCTACCAGGGCCTGCGGGGGCGCTCCACTTATAGAGCCATTATCTGGGCTAATGGATAAGCCGGCCTGATCTCCGGAGAAGTGAAAGCGGATGGTCGCCGACATCATCGCCGCGCTACGCTGCGGGCCGTTCGCGAATGACAAAGGAGCCAACGACATGTCGAGCGACACCCTGCCCAAAGGGCTCGAAGGCGTGGAGGTGGACGAGACCGGGATCTCGCTGGTGGACGGTGAGCGCGGGGTCCTGAGCTACCGAGGCATCGACGTGGACGAGCTGGTCGACAAGCCTTTCGACGAGGTCGCGGCGCTCGTGGCGACGGGCCGGCTCGATCCCGATTTCGGCGCGCGCCTGGCGGCCTCGGCGGAGCTGTCCGAGCGCGAGGCGGGGCTGGTCCGCTCGCTGCCGCGCGACGTTCATCCCATGCACGTAGTGCAGGGACTCACGCCGCTTCTTGACCGCGACGGGGCCTTTGCCGACTTCGGCGACGCCGCTCAGGGATTTGCCGTGGCGGCCAAGCTTCCTGCGCTGATCGCGACGCACATGCTCGGCACCGCGGTGGCGGGCTATCCGACATTGGGGCACGCGGAGCGGTTCCTGGCCCAGATCGCGGCCCCGCAGACCGACATCGCCCGGCGCGCCTTCAACGTCACCCAGATCCTGCAGATCGAGCACGGCTTCAACGCCAGCACCTTTGCCGCCCGGGTCGCGGCGAGCACCCTCGCACCGGTGGAAAATGCCCTGTCCGCCGGCTTCGGGACCCTCCACGGGCGTCTGCACGGCGGCGCGGACCAGGCGGCGTTGGAGGTCGCCGAGCAGGTGGGCACAGCGGCGGCTGCGGCGGCGTTCGTGGACCGATGCATCGCCGACGGGACCCGCGTGATGGGCATGGGGCATCGGGAATACCGCGTGCTGGACCCACGCGCGCGCCACATCAAGGAACTCGCGCGCAGCCTCGCCGCCGGCACGCCCCACGAGAAGACCTTCGAGACCTTAGCGGCCATCGAGGATCGGTTTCGCGAGCGGATGGCCGAGAAGGGCAAAGCGCTCCACGCCAACGTGGAGTTCTACAAGGGCGTCGTCTACCGGGTGCTTGGCATGACGCCCGCGTTCTTCACCACGGGCTTTGCCATGGCCCGGGTGTTCGGCTACCTGGCCCACTTCATCGAGAGCCGCGAGGACAACCGCCTGATCCGCCCGAAAGCTCGGTACACGGGCCCGCCCGTGGGCGCAGTGAGGCTCACTCCGGCGTGATGGGAAATCGCATCCCTGCATCGGCGTCCAAGAAACCGATGCTGGCGAAGAACCGCCGAGGGGATGGATTGGTCACCCGAACCTCGCGAGCCCCACGGGACTCCGCCAGCCCGATGGCGTGACCCAGAAGCCATCTGCCGATCCCGCGCCGGCGCCAGCCTTCGGCCACCACCAGGTCCACGATCCTGAAGGTCAGCGGATCGACGGGTTCGATGACGTAAGCGCCCACCACGTGGTCGCCGAGCTTCGCGATGCGCATCTGCACCCCGTCTCCCGCGGGATCCGCCGGTGCCTGCCGATCCAGCAGGTCCCAGGGAACCTCGTCTGGATAAGGCCGGTAGACGCGCACGTCGGTTACCCGGAATTCCCGTCCGCCACCGTCATTAGACCTACCGCTCATTGCCAGCTCATCGCCAAATCATTGCCAGAACTTCCACCATCGCCGGGCGCCGCGATCCGTCTTAGCGCTCTCTCCGAGGTACCGGCGCGTCAGCAGGGGCGCAAGACGATCGTAGTGATCCCAGTCGTCCTCTACGCCGTAGACGTCGGATCCGAAAACCGAGCGGAAGTCGTCCAGATATCCACCGTAGTAGCCGTCTGTGAAGCGACGGCCCGCGTCGTTCAGCCAGCGGCCGTCCAGCACGCCGCCGCAGGCGGCGAGCAGCAGCTCGCTACCGGTTTTCTCCCGGTAGCGAACCCGCAGCAAAAGGGTCCCGGCCTCCTCCTCCAGCGCGCTGCCCGTCAGCTGAAGATTGACGCACCATGCCAGGTACATGCCCATGGGCACCACGGCGCGCTCAAGGGCGCCGGCAGCCGGCAGATGCCGGTCCAGATCGTCGTAAATCACTAGGCGGCAGCCAGCGCAGCTTCGAGATCGGCCAGGAGATCGCCCGTCGTCTCGATCCCCACGCTGACGCGGATGAGCCCGTCGTCGATCCCGAGCGCGGCTCGGCGATCGGCCGGCAGGCTCGCGTGGGTCATCAGGCCCGGATGCTCGATGAGGGACTCGACGCCACCCAGGCTCTCGGCCAGGGTGAACACCTCCACCGCGCCGAGCAGGCGCCGGGCAGCAGCCAGGCCACCTGTGACGCGGAAGGCGACCATCCCGCCGAAGCCCGAGGCCTGCCGCCGAGCCAGCTCCTGCTGCGGATGGCTCGACAGCCCAGGGTAGCCCACCCATTCCACCTTCGGGTGCGACGCCAGCATCTCCGCAACCGCCCGCGCGTTTCGCTCATGTGCCTGCATGCGAACGGCCAGGGTCTTCACGCTGCGCAGGCAAAGGTAGCTGTCGAACGCGCCCTGGATGCCGCCCATGGTCTTGTTGAGAAAGTCGAGGCGCTCGGCAAGCTGCTCGTCGTCGGTGACCACCAGCCCGCCGATCAGGTCGCTGTGACCGTTGATGTACTTCGTGGTGGAGTGCAGCACCATGTCGGCCCCGAGCTCCAGCGGGCGCTGGAGATAAGGGGTCATGAAGGTGTTGTCCACCATCAGCATCGCGCCGTGTTCGCGGGCAATCGTCGCAACGGCGGCAATGTCCACGAGCTTCATCAGAGGATTGGTGGGCGACTCGATCCAGACCATGCGGGTCTCCGGTCGAAGCGCCCCGCGAAGCCGATCCGCCGAGCTTAGATCGAGGTAGCTGAAGTCGATCCCCTGGGGCCGGAATACCTGCTCGAACAGGCGGTGGGTGCCGCCATACATGTCGTCACAGGCCACCACGTGATCGCCCTGCTCGAGCAGGTGAACGACCGTCGCCGCGCCGATGCAGCCAGACGCAAAGGCGAAGCCGAACCGCGCCCCTTCCAGGTTGGCAACGCAGTCCTCGAAGGCCTTGCGGGTCGGGTTGCCGGCCCGGGAGTAATCGAAGCCGGCAAACTCGCCTGGCTCGGAGTGCTGAAAGGTCGAGGTCAGGTAAACGGGGGTCACCACGGCGCCCGTCGCGGGATCGGGGGCCTGCCCCGCGTGAATCGCCCGGGTCTCGAATCCATATCTGTCTTTGGGCCAGTTCATGCTGCAGCTCCCTGAAACCTTTGCCTCCGGCGACCCATCGCCCCCGGCCGGAGCACCTCCGACGGCATGGCTCGCGGCAGGTCAGGGGATCTCGCAGGCCTGGTCGAGTTCGACCCTGACGCTGACCGGAGAGTTCCTGTGGCCGCCCGCGCACCAGGAGGGCATGACCATGGAATACAGCCCGCTGCCACCGGCCATCACCACGAGGATCTGCGCGGGGTCCTGAAAGCAGTGAAATACTTCTTCGTCCCTGGACCAGTTCATGAACGCCTTGCCGTAGCGCTCGATATCGGCACGGGAGTGCACGGCCAGCTCCTGCAGGCGGGCGGCCACGTCCTCGCGACTCAAGCCCGCATTGGCGAGCACGGCAGCATGATCCGGGTTTAGCACCACCACGGCGGAGCCGTTGCGCAGTTGGGCGTTGTTCGTAGCCAGGTTGCCCAGGCCCACGGCGAGGATGCCGAGCAGCTTCTCGTGATCCTCGGGATCGTCGGCATCGACGCTGTAAAGCACGGAGTGCGGCGCCTCCGCGCCGATGACGGTCACCACGCTGTCTTCGGCCGCGAAGCCCCGGGAAACGTGAAGGGGGGTAAACGGGCTCTCCTCCTCGTCCTCGGCAAGACAGTAGGTGAACTTTCCGGGATGGCCGAGCAGGGCCATGTCGGAGACGCCAGGGCGGGCGCCGCCGATGTTGATCATCGTGAGCCGCAGCGCTCGCCCGATGGAGGCGTTGGCCCGATGCCCCGGTCCCAGGGCGCCGAAGCCGCTGGCGATGGGACCGCACCAGTGCCGCGCGGGCCCGTTGACGATGATCAGGGGCGCCGTGCAGTGGGTGGTCCCCTGCATCTCCGTGAGGTCGAAGACGGGATCGATGACCGCCCGCACGGCGGCCACCACCAACGGCATGTAGTCCGGGAGGCAGCCGGCCATCACCGCTGCCACCGCCACCTTCTCGATGGTGGCGATGCCCTTGCCCGGACCCATCTCACCGAGGACGGCGGCGGGATCCTGGCCGGAGGCCAGGACCATGCGTTCCACCCTGTCCGGCGTGGGCACGATGACGGGCAGGCCGTCGGTGCAGCCGAGCTCGTGAAGGTGCTCGACCGCGGCCGCCTCGCTCTGGGCCGTGAACAATCCGCTCAAAGCCTCGCCCTAGTTCCGGGACAGCGCCGCGAAAACCTCAGGCGCTATCTCCTGCGCAATCCTGCGCAGGTTGGCGACACCGGTCCCCGCCACCGGGTGGGGCAGCCGAACCCTGGGAATGTCGGGCATGCCGAGCGAGCCGGCGATGAAGTCGCCCTGAGGCCAGAAGTCCTCGGTCACCAGCGCCACCGCCGGGATGCCGAGCCTTGCCATGTTGATGCCGTCACGCACGGTGCCGGTAGTGCAACTGCCTCAGTGGCCGTAGGCGGCCACCGCCGCCACGCAGCCCTCGCGAATTTCCTCGAGCATGTCCTGGGGCGCGGCGATGGACGCGTTGCCCTTGTTGTAGTGCTCGGCGCGAAGGCTCGTCAGCTTTTCGCTCATGACTTCGGCGAGCTGCTCGAGAAAAACGTCTGAATCCGGGAACCCGTTGGCGAGGAACGCCACACGCGGGTCGTTGCTGGACTCGAGATCGACGCTCAGCAGATAGGCATCCACCGGCGTTGCGACCTCTCCCCGGGGGTCGTGATAGTCAACCATATACCCACCTCCGATGCAGGGTGCTGATCGATGACACCGATTAAAACGGGAATGGGCAGCGAACTCCAGCTCAGCAATGGGCCTCAGAGCGGTTCCACGCCCACAGGCTCTTCTCCCCTGACGATTACCCGGTGCATGAGCCGCCGCTCTCCGGGATAGTCGTTCAGCGGATAGTGCTGCACGCAGCGATTGTCCCAAATGGCCAGCGTGCCGGCCTGCCAGTGGAGCCGGGTGCAGTTTTCAGCGGCCACCGAAACGCTCTGCAGGTACTCCAGCAGGGGAAGGCTTTCCTCGCGCGTCATGCCGACGAACCGCTCGGTGTGGATCAGGCTGGTGTAGAGCGCTTTGCGCCCGGTTTCCGGATGAACGCGCACCACCGGGTGCTCCACCGTGGTGGCCCGCTCGCTCTCCTTCGCCGGAACGCTCTGCCCCGCCACCGCCGTGTACTCCCCGCTGCCCGCGTGCACCAGGTCGGCCGTATACACGGCCTGCACGCGTTCAAGGCACCTTTGCAGCCCGGGGGACAGGCCGGCAAACGCCTGGTACATGTCCGCGAACAGCGTGTCACCGCCACTGCCGGGAATTTCCACGGCGTAGAGCACGGTGAACTTGGGCGGCTCGCGGACGTAGGAGGTGTCCGTATGCCATGCCCCGCCGAAGTTGCTCGTATCCTCCGGGTTCTTGAGCACGGCGACCACGAAAGGCGATTCGGGAAGGGGCTCTGCGAGCGGGTAAACGTCGAGCTCACCCAGCCGGGAAGCGAACGCCACCAGCTCCGCCGGGTCGAGAGACTGATTCCTGAACGCGACCACCTGATGGGCGTTGAGTGCCTGGACGATCTCGGCGGCCGGCAGATCAAGGGCATCCCCTGGCGGCGCGATCGCGCCGAGCGCGCCCGTCATGGCGCGCCAGCTACGCCGGGATCCGCCGCTCACGCAGAGTTCCCGGCATGTGCTGCTTTTTCCCGCATCATCGTGGCATGCTTTGCGTGACCGAACATCGCCGGATATTACACGAGTGGCCGAGCAAGAAGGCGTCATCCGCTTTGCCTACGATCTTCAGTCGCCCGATGGCGTCGTAACCGAGGAGTCGCTGAGAGAGACCCTCGCGGCGTGGCGGACCATCTTCCGTCGCCTGGGCGTTCTCGGCCACGATCCGGACCGCTACGGCGGTTTGGGTTTCGGAAACCTGAGCGTCCGGGATCGGGAGCATCCGGAGGAATTCGTCGTCACCGCCAGCCAGACCAGCGGCCGCAGCGGGCTCAGGGACCGGGACCTGGTGCGGATCACCGGATGCAATCTGGAGCGTTTCTGGGTAGACGCGGTGGGGCACAAGCCGCCGTCGTCGGAGACGCTCACCCACGCCATGATCTACGCCGCCGATCCTCGGATTCAGTGGGTCTTCCACGTTCACAGCCCGGAGATATGGCGGCACGCCGAGCAGCTCGCAATCCCCTGCACGGCGCCTGAGGTGGCCTACGGCTCGGCGGACATGGTTCGCGCCGTGGCCGAGCTGCTCGAAAAGCACCAGTCACGCCCGCTGCTATTCGCCACCCTGGGCCACGAGGACGGGATCTTTGCCTGCGGCCCCACGGCGCGCGACGCGGGCGGGCTGCTGGTGAGCTACCTGGCCAAAGCGCTGGCCTGACATGAACGACCCTGGGTTTCCACCGAGCGCAATCTCCTGGCAGGACGGCCGCCTGCGGCTGCTCGATCAGCGACGGCTTCCCGAGGAGGTCGCCTATCTCGAGATCCGCACGGTGGATGCGGCGCACGAAGCCATCCGCACCCTGGCCGTGAGGGGCGCCCCCGCCATCGGCATCGCCGCCGCCTACACCTTGGTAGTCGCCATGGTCGCCGACGCGCCGACGGATGCCGCCGGCTTCCGCGCCCGGCTCGCCGAACACGCTCGCCACCTCACCTCCGCACGCCCCACGGCGGTAAACCTCGCGTGGGCATGCGCTCGGCTTCTGAGCGCCGCCGAGCGCTCGGCCGATCTCACAACCATCCAGGCGGAGGCGGAGGCGATCCACGAGGAGGACCGTCTCATCTGTCGAGCCATCGGCAGCCACGGCCAGCCTCTGATTCCCGACAACGCGGGAGTGCTCACCCACTGCAACGCTGGTGCTCTGGCGGTTTCCGAGTTGGGCACCGCCACGGCTCCCATGTATCTCAGCCATGCCGCCGGCAAGCCGTTCCGGGTGTTCGTCGACGAAACCAGGCCGCTGCTTCAGGGCGCGCGTCTGACGGCCTGGGAGCTTGCCGCCGCGGGCATGGACGTCACGCTCATCTGCGACAGCGCAGCCGCCGCCTTCATGGCCGCGGGGGAGATCGACCTGGCCATCGTGGGGACAGACCGCGTCACCGCCAACGGCGACGTGGTGAACAAGATCGGCACCTTGGGCGTCGCCGTGCTCTGCCGGCACTTCGGCATTCCCTTCTACGTGGCGCTGCCCTCGAGCACGTTCGATCCGCACACCGCGACGGGCGCGCAGGTACCCATCGAGGAACGCGATCCGGCGGAGGTGCTGGGCGATCGGGCCGCGGACGTGCCTGCCCGCAATCCCGCTTTCGACGTGACCCCAGCGAATTTGGTGACCGCGTTCATCACCGACCGCGGCGTATTGCGACCGCCGTTTGCGGAATCGTTGAGCAGCTTGTCAGCCTGACCCAAACCGCTCCGGCTCTACGCGCCGGTAGCGCACACCGCCATCCACGGGAACGGTCTCGTACAGCGAAGGCGCGTGAAGCGCGAGCTCCACCCCCGCGAGGCCACCGATCTGCGGCACCCTCATGGTCCCGCGAATCCGGGCCAGGGTGACGTGGGGCAGGAACGCCCGGCCTTCGGGTTCCGGATCGATACCCGACAGCGCTTCCGCCCAATCCGTCAGTGGCGACGAGGGCTCCACGCCCACGGCGATGACGCGGGCACGCGCCGGACGCGGAAGACCCGTCACCGGCCCCGTCGTGCACGAAAGGTCATGACCGCCGAGTTCGGCCACCGCAGCCAGCAGCCCGGATACCTCGGCAGAGCAGACCTCCCCGAAGAACCTCAGCGTGACGTGATAGTTCGCTCGCGGGACCAGACGCGCCCGGGCGGGCGGTGTCCACGCCGCCTCAAGCCGCGTCCCGAGCCGGTGAGCGGATTCGGCAGACAGAAAGCAGGCTACGAAACAGCGCATGACATCCCCATTCTACCGTTCTATCTTGCGCCTTCATGATCGGCGCGCGGGAGACGCGGCATGGCGAACGGAGTTATCCGCATACTGGCCCTCTGGCTGATTGCCAGCGCGGTCCAGGCCGCCGAGGACTTCACGTTGGAGCTGAGCGGCGGCCGCGTCATGGATGCGGACATTACCGTCTTCGACCCGCTCACCGTCGAGGACCAGGCCACCTATCAGAATCCGTATCAGCCCTCGGCTGGCATCCGACACGTCATCGTCAACGGCGTGTTCGTGGTCCGCGACGAGCAGTTCGTGGAGAACACGTTCCCGGGCCGCCGCATCAGCAGCAGCCTGTGATGGCGACGACCTATCTCAAGCGGGCCGAGCCGGCCGCGGCGCCGGACGAGGAGGGCATCGCGGTACGCGTCGCGGAGATGCTGGCGAAGATACGCAGTGAGGGGGAGCCTGCCGTTGCCGGATACGCCCGGGACCTGGACGGGTTCGACGGGGACTTCGTCCTTTCCCGGGAGGCGCGCGATCGGCTGATCGCCCAGCTGCCCTCAGAAACCCGCGACGACATCACCTTCGCCTGGCGCCAGATCAAGCGCTTCGCCGAGGCCCAGCGGGCGAGCCTGCACGAGTTCGAAATCCAGACCGAGCCCGGGGTCACCCTCGGCCAGCGCATCGTCCCGGTTCAGGTCGCCGGATGCTACGTGCCCGGTGGGCGCTACGCCCACGCAGCGTCTGCGCTGATGAGCGTAACCACCGCGAAGGTGGCAGGCGTGCCGACGGTGGTCGCCTGCTCGCCCCCGCGGGGGGGCGCGATTCATCCCGCCGTCGCCTTCGCCATGGATCTCGCCGGGGCCGACGTCATCGTGCAGATGGGCGGCGTCCAAGCGGTGGCGACGCTGGCGTTCGGCCTGTTCGGGATCCCTCCCGCCGACCTGCTCGCCGGGCCCGGCAACGCCTACGTTGCCGCCGCAAAGCGGCAACTCTTCGGCGAGGTGGGCATCGACGTGATTGCCGGTCCCACGGAGTCTGCCATCATCGCCGATGGGGGCGCCGACCCACGCTTGATCGCCGTCGATCTCGCCTCCCAAGCCGAGCACGGGCCGGACTCTCCCGTTTGGCTGATCACCTCCAGCCGCGAGGTGGCAGAGCGTGTCATGGCTCTCCTGCCCGTGGTGGCGGCCGCCTTGCCGAACCAGGACGTGGTCATGACCGCGTGGCGCCGTCACGGCGAGGTGGTCTTGTGCGAGGGCCGCGAGGAGATGGTTCGCGTCAGCGACGCCTACGCGCCGGAGCATCTCCAGATCCTGGCAGACGACCACGGCTGGTGGCTGGAGCATCTCAGCAACTACGGTTCCCTGTTCCTTGGCGAGGGCAGCACGGTCACTCACGGCGACAAATGCTCGGGAACCAACCACATCCTCCCCACTCGCGGCGCAGCGCGTTACACGGGCGGGCTGAACGTGCAGAAGTTCCTGAAGGTGCTGACCTGGCAGAAGCTCGACGAGCAGGCGAACCTGTCGTTCAGCGCCGTGGGCTCGCGGATATCGCGCGTGGAGGGGATGGAGGGACACGCCAGGGCATGCGACTGGCGCCTGCGCCGCTATTTTCCCGGGCAGGATTGGCCCTTCGAGGTGCACGGGTTCGACGAGCTCACGCCGGGCGCGGACGAACCGGCGTGAGCGGCCCGAGAACGTTCAGCAAGTCGTTTCTGCAGCAGGAACCCCTGCCGGACGCCGCCATCGAAGCGGCCGTGGCCGTCATGGGCAGCGGCCGCCTGCACCGCTACGACGCCATGGCCGACGATCCCGGCGAGACCGCGCTGCTGGAGATGGAGTTCGCCCGTTATCAGGGCAGCCGCTACGCTCTGGCCTGCGCCTCCTGCGGGTACGCCCTGTACGTGGCGATGCTCAGCGCCGGCGTTGGCCCGGGAGATGGTGTGCTGATCAACGGCTTCACCCTGGCCCCGGTCCCGGGAGCGGTAACCAATTGCGGCGCCCAAGCCATCTTCGTGGACACCGCGGATGATCTGACCGTGGACCTGAACGACCTCGAACGAAAGGCCGCAGATGCCAGTGCGCGCTTCCTCCTGCTATCCCACATGCGCGGCCACATCGCCGACATGGATGCGGTGACGGGGATCTGTGAGGAGAACGGGCTCACCCTCATCGAGGACTGTGCGCACACCCTGGGCGCGCGCTGGAAGGGCCGCCTGAGCGGCAGCTTCGGGGCCGTGAGCTGTTTCAGCACCCAGACCTACAAGCACATGAACTCCGGGGAAGGCGGCCTGCTGGTGACGAACCGGGACGACATCATGGCCAGGGCCATCCTCTACTCCGGATCGTACATGCTCTACGACCGTCATCTCGCCGGGCCGCCGCCGGAGGCGTTCGAAGGCCTGTCGCTGACCACGCCCAACTACAGCGGCCGCATGGACAATCTGCGCGCCGCCACCCTGCGGCCGCAGCTTGCACGGCTCGACGAGAGCTGCCGGCGCTGGAACGAGCGCTACGACGTTCTCGCCGAAGGGCTCGCCGCGCTCCCCGGCGTCCGACTGCCCGAGCGATCGCCCGCGGAGTCCTTTGTCGGCAGCTCGATACAGTTTCAGCTGCCCGGCAGAACCCCTGCCGAGATGGAGGACATCGTGGATCGGTGCGCCGCCAGGGGCGTTGCGCTGAAATGGTTCGGCGCCGACGAGCCCAGGGGGTACACCAGCCGATTCGACAGCTGGCGCTACCTCGGCGAGCCGCCAGAGCTGCCTGGAACCCGCAACGCCCTGGCCACGCTGCTGGACATGCGCGTGCCGCTCACCTTCGACCTGGAGGATTGCCGGCACATCGTCGACATAATCGCCGACGTCATCGCCGGCTAGGCTGCCGCGACCTCACGCAGGGCGCGGCCGATCTCTCCCATGGCGGCGATGGCTTCCGCGTCGTTGCCAGCCACCACCTTGAAGTTCATGAGCCGGCATCCGGCTTCCACGTACCCTCCCAGCTGCGAGGCGACCTCGTCGGGGGTGCCGAAGGGCGTGTACTTCTCGAAGCTTTCGAACGGCACCTTATAGAACGCTTCCATGGCCTCGGCCACTCGGCCGCGCGCCTCATCGCGGGTGTCCCCCACGCCCACCCAGGGCTGGTAGCCGTGTTGCCAGTCCACGGCGACCCGTCCGGCCTGCTCAGCCGCGTCGTCGATGATCCCGAGCGCCTGGGAGAAGCGTCTCACCGAGCACCACGCACCGATCCAGCCATCGCCGAGGCGACCGGCCCGGACGAGAGCGGCATCGGAGCGGCCGCCCACGATGATGGGAATCGCCGGCTCTATGGCGGGCCGAATCAGCGCCCGGTCGAGATCGAAGAACTCGCCATGAAAGGTCACCTCCTCGCCACCCATGAGGCCGCGCAGCACGCTGAGGCTTTCGTTCATGCGCCGCCCCCGTGTGGCAGGATCGACGCCGCAAACCTCGATCTCATGCCTGTCTTCACCCCCGATGCCGACCCCGAAGAGTACCCGGCCCGGCGCCAGACGATTCACGGTGGCGAGCTGGCGCGCAACGGGAACGGGATGCCGCAGGGGCAGCAGGTAAATGCTGATCATCACGCCCAGCGTCGGATGGAGCTGCGAAAGGCCCGCGATCTCCACGAAGCCGTCGGTGCCCGAGCCGTTGCGGAAAGACACGTGGTCGGCCATGAAGACGTGGTCGACCCCGGCGGCCGCGACCTGCGCCAGCAGCTCCCGGCGGCTGTCGAGGTCGGACGCCCATAGGCCGTCAGGCGTGGCAAGACCGATCTTCACGATGGTTCCGGCCGCCCGTTCAGCGCGCGAAGTTGCGTTTGTCGGACCAGCACGAGTGGGTGCCCACGCAGATGCGCTCGGGCAGCTGGACCTGGGCGACGGGACCCTGCTCGATGTCGGCGGCATCGAAGATCATGGCGCTGGACGCGTCTCTGTTCATGTCCGTGACAAAGGTCACCACGTAGCCGTCGTCCTCGGCCGTCGACCCAACCCGCGGGGCCATGGGGCTTTCGCTGAGAAAAACGCCGTCCGGCAGCTGGTAGACCTGTTTCTCGCCGGTCTGAACGTCCAGCCGGACAAGGCCGTCCATGAGAAACCAGCCCGGCTTCAGCGTGACGGCCCAGACGTAGCGGTAGGGTTTACCCCCGTGGGCCGGGTTGATCATGCCGAACTCGGACACCGCGTCGTCGAGATACTCCTCCCGCGTAGCGCCGGTGCGCAGGTTGAAGCGCCAGCGATGCGGCTTGGCGCCGATCACGTGCATGTCCAGCATCCGGAACATCGAGCGCTTGTCGTTCGGGTCGATGGTCAGCTTGGGATTCGGGTTCTCCTCGAAGAAGCCGTCGAGGACCACCTCGTCGCCGTCCTCGTAGGCGTTGATCCAATGCAGCACGAACGTGGGCTTCGCCTCGAACCAGCGCACCTCGTGGGAACCACCGCGGCGCGGGATGATGCCGAAGCGGCTCGGCTGATCGGCAAAGAATCGCACGGCGTGAGCGCCCGCTCGCAGCGCCTGCGGGTCCCAGTAGAGAGGGAAGTCGTTGAGGATCGCGTAGTTGTCGGTGAACGCCATGTCGTGTGGCAGGCGCGGGCCGGGCAACGGAACCGGAACGTAGTGCACCAGCTCGCGGGCGGCGTTGACCACGCCGTAATGCATGAACGGAGCTTCCTTGGCGTAGTTGAAGAAGAGCATCTCGCCCGTGGCCTCGTCCACCTTGGTGTGGGCCGATATGCCCCAGCCAGGCGTGGTGCCGGCCACCCAGTCGGCCTTGCCAAGCTGGGTGAGGGAGCGGGGATCGAACTCGTACAGGTCGCCGCACTGGTAGAAGCTGGTGACCGCCCGGCCGCCGTGGACGACCACATCCGTGCTGGAAGCATCCTTGAGGCGCGTGCGCGCCCCGCAGCCTTCGCGCAGGGACTTCTTGGGCGATTCCATGAGCCCGGCCCACAAAGGCCGCCCTTCCGCCAGCTCGGCTGCGAACCCGTCGGTGCGGATGAACCGGTTGCGATATTCGGCCTCCCCGTTGTCCACGAAGAGCGCGTGCAGCATGCCGTCACCGTCAAAGGGGTGGTAGCGCCCGATGGCGTCATGCAGCGGGTTCTCCGTGTTGCGCAGGTACACGCCCGACAAGTCATCGGGGAGCCGGCCGGTGACCGTCAGGTCCACGGCGTCGTACTCGCGAACGTTCGGCTGCCAGGCACCCGTCCGGTAGGGATGATCGTCCTCCTCGGGAAGGCCCGAGGCGAAGGATTCGATCAGCTCCACTCTCATCTGCCGCTCCCCCTTTGTCTCACCATGCACATATTCAAGCCCATCGTATCTCACATCCGCCCGTCAGCGCCGCGAGCCCGGCGCGGAAGCGATCCGGGGCGGCGAGCATGGGCATCAGTCGGGGCACCAGAAAATCGAAACTGCCCCGCTCCCAGAAATGCCCGTCCGCCAGGCCGATCTGCTCGCGAATCACCTCCTCCTCGGCCGCGACCAGCGCCTCGGTCACCCCCGCTGCAGCCAGGGCCGGCGTGTTCAGGACGAACTCGTGGGCCGAACGGTGCCACACCATGATGGGCCGCGACTCGCTGATGGCGTCGAGGTCCTTTCGGGTGAGGCTTCCGTGGAGGTAGTGGTGGTATCCCCACGAGATCAGCGGCTCGGCCGGATCCTCCATGTTCGCCGCCGCGGCGCCCAGCAGGCAAAGGTACGCATCACGATCCCGGGCCGCAGGAAACATCCGGGCCGGGAGAACCCATTCCTCGATGGAGACCACCTCCGCCGTCATGGTCAACGCCACCAGAAACGGGTGCAGGTGCTGATCTATCAGGCCGGCCATGACCACGCGCTCGGCAAAGGTTTCATCTACCGCGGCCCCGGGATAGCGGCCGCGCAGCTCCGCCAGCGTCCCCACGGCGAGGATGCGCTCATCGGCAACGGCCACCGCTTCGGCCCGCGGCAGCCCAGGGTCCATGGTGATCAGCGTGCCCGCCGCGTAGATCGTCGGCGGCGGGCTCGCGGGCGAGATTTCTTCCTGCGGCTCCGCGCAGGACGCGAGCAATCGGTGCAAACGCCTCGTTGATGGTCTCGTCGATCCTCATGGCGCGAGCATAAGCCGGAGCCGTCGGCGCTTGTCCAGTGCGACGCCGCGCCGTGGCGCGCCGCCACCGCGCATCAGAACCCCGTGGACTGCCAGGCCAGCATGGCGAAGGCGCCGTTCGCCCGACGCCACACGCTCAAGAACTTGTTGCGCAGCGCCTTCTCCGCGCCATCCCTGCTTGCCCGGCCGTTGAGGATGCCGTGGCAGAGATAGACCTCGCCGTGACGGGAGACGCTGACGTCCTCCGTTTCCAGGGAAAGGTAAGTGACCGTCCCCTCGGCGATGGCGCCCAGAAAGGCCGTTTTGTCATCGGTCCTGCCGGAAGAGTGGGTCCAGACCAGATCATCGTCGAGAAGACGGGAAAGCCCGTCCACGTCGCCGGCGATCATCGCAGCGCGACGCCGGGCGTCCGCTGCCAGCAGCTCCTGCATGTCATCCATTGCCTGCTTCCTCATTCATCGTCGTTCCAACCTCCTCGGTCAGCTCACGCCCGGCTGCGTGCGCGCCCGTGCCGTTCGAGGGCCAGAACGAGCCTGGTGAGCGTATCGTTGACGGGGGCCGGAACCCCCGCGCGCGCCGCCTCCCGCACCACCGCACCGTTGATCACCCCCACCTCGCTCGGGCGCCCGGCCTCGACGTCCAGGAGCACCGAGGGCTTCGCCAGCGGCATTCGCCCGGCAAACTCGCGAACGTGGGCAACCGGATCCTCGAAGCCAAGGGCGATGCCGAGCGCCCGGGCCACCTCGAAGGCTTCCGTGGCCGCGGCGCGGCTGATCGGTCCGACGTCCGGATCGTCCATGACCTCCCCTACCGTCATCCCCGTCAGCGCGCAGGGCGCGCTGTAGGCCACGTTGCAGATGAGCTTCTCCCACTGCACGGCGGCAACGTCGGCCACCGCCGCGGCGTCGAAGCCGGCGGCGCGCCACCCGGCTGCTACCTTTTCTACAGCCTCGTTCGAGGCCGCGCCGTACGCGCCCATGCGGATGGCCTTCATGTCGTTGTGATGGGCGTGGCCGGGCTGGGGCAGCGACGCGCCAAACCCCTGGGCAACGCCGACGAGCAACTTCTCCGATCCTACCGCGTCGGCGAGCTCGGTCAGGCTGCCGAGACCGTTCTGAATGGTCAGAACCAGAGTGTCAGGGCCAACCAGGCGCGAGACGGCGGGCGCCGCCGCACCGACGTGGGCCGCTTTTACCGCAACCACCACGAGGTCCACCCTCACGTCGGGCGCGGTCGTGTACGCATCGATGGCGACCGTGCGGTCGCCGCTGGCACCGGAGACGCGCAAGCCGCCGGCATTGATGGCGGCCACATGGTTCTCGTCCGTATCCACGGCAAGCACGCGATGACCCGCGCTGGCGAGCAGGGCCGCGTAGACCGACCCCATGGCCCCGCAGCCCACGATGGCTATGTGCACGCCTTCACCTCCCTGAATGCTGCCCCGAAAGACCTGCCGCTCACGCTGAGAGCGCCCCGAGAGACGGGCCGAGCTCCCGCTTCTGCTCCAAACCGAATCCCGCCGCTTGGGAGGGCCAGACCCGGCCACCGTCGATCCTGCACTCGGGCGCGTAGCCGCCGAAAGGCTGAAAGACGCCCGGGTAGGCTTCACAGCCGCCGAGGCCGAGCCCCACCACGACGTGCAGATTGATCATGTGCCCGCCATGAGGCCAGCACTGGGCCCGATCGAAACCCTGGGCTTCCAGCGCCGCCAGCATGCCCGCGTACTCCGTGAGCCCGTAGCTCAGGCCCGGATCCATCTGAAAGACGTCCTTACCGGGGCGCATGCCGCCGAACCGCGCAAGGTTGACCGCATCGGACCCGCTGAACAGGTTCTCGCCGGTAGCCACGGGGCCGGAATAGGCGCCTGTGAGGTCCGCGTTCAGCGCGTAATCCAGCGGATCGCCCGCCTCCTCGAACCAGCGCAGCCGGAGGGGCTCCAACGCCCTGGCATAGCCCAGCGCGTCTGCCAGCCCGAACCGCCCATTGGCGTCCACGGCGAGCCGCGAGCCCTCACCCGCGACCACCAGCGCCGCCTCGATCCTGGCCATGTCGGCGTCCATGGGCGCGCCGCCGATCTTGATCTTGAACGAATCGAACCCGAGGGCGCGGTAGGAATCCAGTTCCAAGCGAAGGCGTTCCAGGGAGTCCTCGGGGTAGTAGTAGCCGCCCGCAGCGTAGACGGGCGCGCCCTTACGCTGCGTTTCCCGGCCGAAATGCCGGGCGATGGTCGCCCAGGCGGGCTCGTCGGCAAGCTTGGCGTTGAGGTCCCATACCGCGAGCTCCACCGCAGCCACCGCACCCGCCCGGTCACCGTGCCCGCCGGGCTTTTCGTTGCGCATCACGGCTGCTGCCACCGCGGCCGGGTCGAAGGCCGCACCGCTCGGGTCCAGCAGGGTGTCCGGTTCGGCTTGCAGCAGGCGGGGAAAGACGCGCTCCCGAAGTATGCCGCCCTGAGCGAACCGCCCGATGGAGTTGAAGCCAAAGCCGACGACGGGCCGTCCGTTGCGTCGCTGGTCGCTGATGAGCGCCACGAGCGAAACCGTGTGCCCGGCGAAGCTGACCACCGCGTTGGCCACCTCCCCCTCCAGGGGAACCGTGAGCTCTCTTGCCTCGACGATGCGCACGACTCAGCAGACGATCGCTAAAGGCAAAGGGTCAGCGCGGTGGTGGCGACGATCTCGTCGACGCCCGCACCCCGCGACAGATCGGCGACGGGCCTGGCAAAGCCCTGCAGGATGGGTCCCACCACTTCCGCCCCTGCCAGATGCTGGGTGAGCTTGTAGGCGATGTTGCCCGCATCGAGGTCCGGGAAAATCAAGACGTTGGCACGCCCGGCCACCTCGCTGTCGCCGCCGACCTTGCTCACCGCCACCTGGGGCACCAATGCGGCATCCGCCTGAAACTCACCATCCACGGGGAATGACGGCCGGCAGGCGCGGACGATCTCCAGCGCGTGGCGCACCTTGTCAACGCGGGGATGGGTCGCGCTGCCGCGAGTTGAAAACGACAGCAGAGCCACCCGCGGCGGCGCGTCCAGCAGCTGCCCCGCGCTCGCGCCCGAGGCAAGGGCGATGGCGGCCAGCTCCTCGGCGTCCGGGTCGACGTTGACGGCACAGTCGGCGAACACGAAGGGCTGATCCCTGGACGGAACGCGAACCAGGAAAAAGCTGGACGGCACCGAGATCCCCTCTCCGAGCCCGATGCAGAGACGGGCGGCCTCGATGACGCGGCGAGTCGGCGAGGCGGCTCCCGCGACCATGGCGTCCGCATCCCCCGCCTTGACCATCATGGCCCCGAAGAACAACGGCTTGCGCATCGCCCGCTCCGCCATGCCGGTGCGAGCGCCCGGTCGGTTGGCCAGATAACCGTCCACGTAATCCTGGGGCACGCTCCCGGACGCGGGATCGATGAGTCGGAACCCGCCCAACGAGATCTGAAACTCCGCGGCCGCGGCCTCGATGCGATCGCGGCTGCCGAGCAGCACGATCCCGGCCACCCCGTCATCTGCCAGGCAACGCGCCGCTTCGAGGATGCGGGGGTCTTGCCCCTCTGGAAAGACGACGCTCCGGCCCAGGGACCTGGCGCGCTCGAGAAAGGTCTCGACGAAGCTCACGACCCCGCCGCGGAGCGTTCGTCCATAGGCACGTAAGAGCGCAGCTCCGGTCCGTTGTACTCGAGCAGAGGGCGTATGAGGATGTTGCTCTCCATCTGCTGGAGCACCTGCAGCGTCCAGCCCGGCACCCGGCCGACGGCGAAGATGGGCACGAAGATGTCCTGGGGGATGCCGTGGAGGTGGTAGATCACCCCGGAGTAGAAGTCGACGTTCACGTTGACGCCCAGCCGGGCATAAGGCTGCATGGCCTCGACCACCGCCTTCAAAATTTCGTTCCAGTGCGGCTCGCCCATCTCCTCGGATAGCCGCTCCACGCCGGATCTCAAGTGTCGCGCCCGGGGATCCTCGGCGCGGTAGACGCGATGCCCGAACCCCATGATGGGCTCCCGGCGTCCGCGCTTCTCCTTGACGTAGGCCGCGGCGTTCTGGGGCTCGCCGATTTCCCGGGCCATGCGCATGACGTCCTCGGCGGCGCCTCCGTGGGCGGGACCGGAGAGCGCCGCGATGGCAGCCGTGATCGCCGCGTGGAGGTTGGCGTCGGTGCCGGTGACCACTCGTGCGGTAAACGACGAGGCGTTGGAGCCATGCTCGGCGTGCAGGATGAGATCCAGATCCATCAGCCGGGCCGCGTTTTCGCTGGGCACCTCGCCCTTCAGCCCGTAGAGAAAATGAGCCGCATGGCCAAGATCGTCGTCGGGCTCCACGGGTGCCAAGCCCGATCGGAGGCGATGGTGCGCGGCCACGATTGCCGGAACCTGGGCGGCGAGCCGAATGCCTTTGCTCAGGACGCCGTCCCTCGATGTGTCCGCCACGTCCGGTTCGAATGCTGCCAGCGCCGACACGGCAGTGCGGAGCACGTCCATGGGGTGTGCCTGCTGCACGTCGCGGATGATGTCGACGAGACCATCAGGAAGCCGTCGCGCCGCCTTGAGCTCCCCATCGAAGGCGGCCAGCTCGGCGGCGGTGGGCAACTCCCCGTGGAGCAGCAGGTAGGCCGTCTCCTCGAACGTCGAGTACTCGGCGAGCTCGTGTATGGAGTAACCCCAGTAGCGCAGCTCGCCCGCTCGCCCGTCGATGTAAGTGGTTGGCGAGCGATCAAAGTGCACGCCCTTCAGGCCGCGGTATACGCGTACGCCTTCCGCTTCTTCGCTCATCCGTCCTCCCCCGGCTCATGAGTTGTCCAGGCGATCCCGCTTGGCCTCATCAGATCGACTTGAGCACGTCTCGCAATGTCTCGCACATCTCGTCGATCTGGGACTTCTCGATGACGAGCGGCGGCGCCAGTATCGCCGCGTCCCCAGTGGTCTTGACATGCAGGCCCGCGTCGAACAGCGCCCGCTGCAGACGCATGCCACGCAGTCCCGGCGTGCCTTCCGCGGCCACGTCGAAGCCGGCCAGCATGCCGAATCCCCGAATGTCCGCCACCGCCGGCAGGTTCTGCAGGGCGAACACCGAATCCAGAAAGTACTCGGACATCTCCCGGGCACGCTCGAAGATCTTCTCCCGCTCGTAGATCCCCAGGGTCGCTATGGCGGCGGCGCAGGCCGCAGGGTGGGCCGAGGCCGTGTAGCCGTGGGCAAACTCCACCGCGTCGTCCGGACTGGCATCGATCACCGTCTGGTAAATCTCGTCTCTCACCGCGACGGCGCCCATGGGCTGGGCACCGTTGGTCAGGGCCTTGGCCATGGTCATGATGTCTGGCGTGACGCCGAAGGAATCCGCACCAAAGGCCGCCCCCGTTCGGCCGAACCCGGTGATCACCTCGTCGAACACCAGCAGGATGTCGTGCTCGTCGCAGATCTCCCGCAGGCGCTCGAGATAACCCGCAGGCGGAACGAGAACGCCGGTGGAGCCCGCGATGGGCTCTACGAAGCAGGCGGCGATGCGGTTCGGTCCATGGGTCTTCACCGCTCGATGCAGATCGTCGGCAAGATCCACACCGCCACGGGCCGGCTGGCCCCTGCTGAAGCACTGGTCCGCATCCCACGTGTCACGCATGTGCACGATGCCCGGAACGAGGGATCCGAACGCCTGACGGTTGCGGGCGATGCCGCTCAACGCCGTGCCCCCCAGGTTCACCCCGTGGTAGGCCCGATCTCTGGTGACGAAGACGCTACGCTGGGCCTGGCCTCTAGCCAGCTGGTACTGCAGCACGATCTTCATGGCCGTATCCACGGCTTCCGAACCCGAGTTGCAGAAGAAAACATGGTTGATGGGGTCAGGCAGGATCCGGGTGAGCAGGTTGGCCGCTTCGAACGCCCGAGGATGGCTGCGCAGGAACGACGGGATGTAATCGAGCTCGGCCAGCTGAGCGCTGACCGCCTCCGTGATCTCAGGTCGGCAGTGACCGAGCGCGCAGGTGAACAGCCCCGCGGAGCCGTCCAGCAGCTTCTCGCCCCGCTGGTTCCACAGGTAGGCGCCTTCGCCCCGCACCACCAGACGCGGGTCGTCCTTGAACGTCTTGTTGTCCGTGAACGGCAGCCAGTGGTTCTCGAGATCGGCTCTCGACAACGCCGGACCTGGCCGAGCACCGGCCCCGGACTGATTCAGTAATTCGCTCACTTATCGCTTCCCCCGGAAACTCACCAGCCAGGCCCATCGAACCGCGAAATATAATGACCCTTGCGCTGGTCTGTACAGCGGAACCTGCCGCTTCAAGGACCGCAACAGGGCAACTGGACGAACGGGGTCAAGCCCGGCAGAGTGCGCCGCATCGACAGGAGCCGGAGGACCGGCTCGCTAAAAACAACGTTCAATGTTCGATAGCAGCAACCTTCTCCAGCCGCAAACGTGACGGCTACATGAAGTCGCAGATCGACCAGTTCCCGAAGTACTTTCCAGGCAACAGCCGATCGCTGCTGAGCAATTTCGATCAGCACGACATTGACTCCGACAGCGTCCGCACCGGTCTGCGCTTTCTCCCTAGCGACCGCCTGGAGATCAACCTGACCGCCAACTACAGCACGGTGGACCAGGCCGGCCCGACCCGCAAGACCGCCGGGCTTTACTACACTCCCGACGCTGCGCTGCTGCCGAACTACGAGAACGCGATCCACGACAACCTGGTGGAGGACCCCGGCTTCTGGAAGAGCGACATCTGGGGCGTCACGGGGCGCATCGACCGGGATTTCAACGACACCATGACGTTCACCTCGCTGACCTCCTTCCGCGAGGTGGATTCGGAGCTGAATTGGGTCATCGCCACCGAGAACGTCGCCCGGCTGCGACTCTCCACCGGGACGGTGCCGCTTGCCGTCTACGGCAGCAACGACTACGTTGACGACTCGGAAACCTTCACGCAGGAGTTCAGGCTCACCTCGCCCGGCAGCGGGCCTTTCCAATGGGTGGGCGGGCTCTACTACCTGAACGAAGAAACCTACCGCGACGAGACCGTACCCGCCGGCCTGCTGGTGCCCGACGGCGATGGGGGCGCCCTCGTTCTCGTGCCGGCCGCGGATGCGGGCGACAAGCAGGACAACACCACCGACAGCTACGCCATATTCGGTCAAGTCACCTGGGACATCACGGACAAGCTGGCGATCACCGCCGGTGGCCGTCAAGACTGGGAAGAAAAGAAGATCAGCCGGTTGCGCACGCCGAACGGCCTGGCGCCGGCGCGGATCTTCGATTTCAGCACCAGCGAGGACTGGAGCGCCTTCACGGCTAAGGGCGGCATCGAGTTTCAGGCGACCGACGACCTGTTCTTCTACGCAACCGTCTGCAAAGGGTTCAAGTCAGGCGGCTACCAGGGTAGCGCGGCCACGGAGCTCGCCGCCATTACGCCCTTCGAGCCCGAGGGCTCGCCTATCGGCACGCCGGGTCAGTGGGTGATCGGCATGGGCTACGACGATTCGCTCATCGAGGAGCAGCGCCATCCGGAGCGTTCCGACCTGGACGCGATCTCAAGCGAGCATCCCATCGCGCTCATCCACGTTTCCGGTCATCTGACCACCGTGAACTCCATGGCGCTGGACGTAAGCGGCATCACGGCCGAGACGCCCGATCCCCCGGGCGGCGCGATCCGCCGCCAGCCGGGCAGCAACGAGCCCAACGGCGTTATGGAGGAGACGGCTACCGCGCCGTTGCGCCACATCTATTCTGGCGGCTATGGCGGCGGCGGGGGGCGCCCGGTGCGGACCTGCGCAAGGCCCTTGCGATGTACGCCGGGAACGGGGTCACCACGGTCCAGGACGGGGGCGCTTCCTGGGAGATCCACGAGATGGTCCGGGAAGCATCCATCGCCGGGGACGTCAATCTCGACGTGGTGCTGTACCCCGTGGGTATGGACCCGACGTTTTCCGTTCCGGAAGGCGTCACGCTGGGCGAGTACCAGGACCGGGTGAAGGTCGGTGGCATCAAGCTGCTTCTGGATGGTTCGCCCCAGGGCAAGACGGCCTACCTGAGCAAACCCTACGAGGTGGCGCCCCACGGCCAGCCGGACGATTACCGCGGCTATCCCATGATTCCGCAGGCCATGGCAGACGAGCGGGTGGCCCACTTCATCGGCCGCGGCATCCCCATGCTGGTGCACTGCAACGGCGACGCTGCCGCCGAGATGCTGCTCGACGCCCTGGACAAGGCGAATGAGACCATGGATCTGGGCGATCACCGAACGGTGATGATCCACGCCCAGACGGTTCGGGAAGATCAGCTCGACCGCATGGCGGCACTCGGCGTGGTGCCGCCCGACATGATGCGTCTGCTGTGGGCCACGGTGAATCGCATCACCCGCAGCGGCCAGACCCTGGGCGAGGCTCAGCGCATCAGCGCCCTGGAGGCGATCCGCGCGGTGACCGTCCACGCCGCCTACCAGAATTTCGAGGAATACCTCAAAGGGTCCCTGACACCGGGCAAGCAGGCGGATCTGGTGATCCTCTCGGCCAACCCGTTCACCGTGGACGCCCAGCAGATTCTGGACATCGAGGTGGTGGAAACGATCTCCCGGGGTGTTACCGTCTACCAGGAACCCTCGCTCTCCGCGAGCCTTTAGGCCGGACCCAATGTCTGCTGGCAAAAAAACCTTAACGCACGGGCGCCGATGAGCCGCTACCGCCCGCCCCGGCCCAGATCCTCCCCCTACATCACGCCGGCCGGCCAGGAGCGTCTGGCTGCCGAACTCAAGGAGCTGTGGAAGGTCAAACGCCCCGAGGTGACCCAAAAGGTCGCTGAAGCAGCCGCGCTGGGCGACCGTTCCGAGAATGCCGAGTACATCTACGGCAAGCGGCAGCTCAGAGAGATCGACGCCCGCATCCGGTTTCTCGCCAAGCGGCTGGACGAGCTGACGGTGGTGGACCGCCCCCCGAGGGACCAGGGCAAGGTCTTTTTCGGCGCGTGGGTGAGGCTTGCGGACGAGACCGGCGAAGAGGCCCGCTACCGGCTGGTGGGCTCGGACGAGTTCGACCGGGCGCCTGAGTTCATCAGCATCGACTCCCCCGTCGCCCGGTTGCTGCTGGGCAAGTCGGTGGGGGACGAGGTCGACCTGCCCGGAGCCGGCGGCGAGAGAACGTGGGAGGTCGTGGCCATCGGCTACGAGCCAGCCTGACGAGCGACGGGTTTTTCGACTCCGTGCGTATAACCGCCAGGAAACCAACAGGAATGACCATGAAGACGACCATCACCCTTGCTCTGCTCGCCCTGACCGGTCTCGCCACCGGGACGAGCTGGAGCCATCACCACGACCGGGACTTCCCGATATCCATCGCGGAAGCAGAGGCCCGCGCGGCCGAGGCGTTCGGAGAAATCGACGCGAACGGCGACGGAAAGATCACCAGCGAGGAATTCGCCAACGCGGAGCGGCCGATGCCGAAAGGGCGCCATCACGCTCACTCCGGTACCCATCGCGCCGAACGGGGAGCGCATCATCGACCGGGCCATCACGGCGATGGGCCGCCACCCGACCAGGCCGCCCTGGACGCCGCGTTGTTCGACGCCCTCGACGCCGATGGCGACGGCAAGCTGTCCCGGGGCGAGTTCAGCCACGAGAAGATGCACGAGAACCATCAGCGTCTGCGCAGGGAAGAGACGTTCGCGCGTCTGGACAGCAACGACGACGGCGTGCTCACGAACGATGAGTTGCTGGACCGTCGTCTCGAGCGTTTGAAGAAAGTGGACGCCGACGGTGATGGGAACGTCACCCGCGACGAGATGAAAGCCGCGATGCGCGAGCATCACGGCGGCGACCGCGGGCCCGGCGGCTGACCCGACACGCTCGAGGGTGGGAGAGCCGACGGACGAAGCGCTGATGGTGCTGATAGCCAAGCAGGATCACGAGGCGTTCAGCCATCTGCTGACTCGTCATCTCGATTCCATTCACCGCTACCTCGTCCGTCTCGCCGGCTCGACCGCCGACGCCGACGAACTCGCCCAGGAGACGTTCCTGCGCGTATGGCTCAATGCCCGCACCTTCGAGGCCGGCCGGGTGGCGGTAACCACCTGGATGCACCGCATCGCCCACAACGTCTGCGTCGACGAGTTGCGACGCCGCCGCCGGACGACGAGCCTAGACGAAGCGCCCGAACCCGGGGTCGACGAGCGTGGCGTGCACCAGGCCACCGAGCGGCTCGAGCATCTGCAGGCCGCGCTCGGCTCGCTGCCCGAGGCGCAGCGCTCGGCCATCGTGCTGAGCCGGATTCAGGGTTTTTCGAACCAGGACGCGGCCCGGATAATGAATGTCAGCGTCCACGCCCTGGAGTCGCTGCTGGCGCGAGCCCGGCGCAACCTCAGATTACGGTTGGCCGACCTCAGCGAATGAGCGGGTTAACAAGGGGAGCCACGCGTTGAACATCGACGACTTCGAACAGGGCCTGGACCGCTGGGGATCCGATCTCGACTCCTGGCCGGATCCGGAACGAGACGCCGCGTCGATGCTGGTGGAACGTTCGGAGCGGGCCCGGGCGCTCATGGTTCAGGGGCAGGCTCTGGATGGCTGGCTCGACGAGGGCCGAACTCATCGCGCGCCGATGCAGCTCAAACAGAAGATTCTCGACCAGCTGCCGCGCCCGGACATCTGGCAGCGCGCGGCCGACTGGTTCGCCTCCGCGTTCTGGCCACCGGCGCTGGCCGGCGCTTGCGCGCTGCTGCTGGGCTTCGCCACGGGCACGCTGCTGCCGGCGGCAAACGAAGAAGCCCTGATCGATGACGTCGCAGGGCTTGCGTTTACCGAGACCTATCTGGAGTTCGAAGATGCCCCGTAGCAAATGGCTCGTTCTTCTGCTGGTCCTGTCGCTGGGCGCAAACCTCGCCATGGCCGGATTCCTGGCGGGACGCGCAACCGGTGATGGGGGCGGACCTCGTCTGCTCGATCCCAATCTGAGGGTGACCCGGATGCTTCTGCAACAGCTTCCGGAGGAGCGCCGCGAGGCGCTGCGCCCGCTCGTGCGCGACCAGGTCAGGTCGATCCGGCCAAGCGTCGGCGGGATCCGTGAGGCTCAGCGGGATATCGAAGCCGCGCTGGTGGCCGAGCCGTTCCACCCCGAAAAGCTCGAGGAGGCGCTTGGGGCGTTCCGTACCCATCTGAGCCGCAGCCAGGAAACCAGTCACGCCGCCTTCGTCGGGCTGGCGCGATCTCTCTCACCCGAGGAGCGTCGCCTGCTCGGGAAGGCGCTGGCGGGCTCAGGCCGCCATCGGCCTCACGGGCACCCGCCCCCCGGCATGCCTGCCGTGCGCCCGTAGCAGGTAAAATACCGCCTCGATTCCAAGCGAGATCTTCGTTGTCCGTCCAGACCGCGCTTTCCCAATTCGTCTCCCACTACGAGAAGTCCTACCCCGAGCTTACGGAGATATTCGATCCCGAGTGGCGCTCGCCCTGCGAGACGAGCGAGCCCTACCAGGACGACGACGGCATCGTCCGGGTACCCTGGAGCCCGCTTGCCCGCGGGCTGAAAGTTCCCGAGGAGCACGACTTCGCCGGCCTGGAGAACGCCCTGGAGACTGAAATACACCCGGACATCAAGGCTTACTACGGCAGCTTCTGGTCGGGAGGGCTCGAGGCAGAGGCGCCCCAGGGTCACGTAAGCCTCATTCTTCTGTGGAACGCAGAGGATGCTTCCCGGCTGATCGAGAACCTCATCGGGCACGCGCTGGCCAAACGGCGAGCCAGGGCGCCTCTCAGCGTCTTCTTCGCCTGCACCGATCAGGACTCGGAGCTCTTTCTCTCCGTGGAGAACACCACCGGTGAGGTGCTGATCGAGAAGCCCGGTCACAAGCCGGTGGACGTGGTGGCCGGAAGCCTCGCCAGCTTCATCGACTCGCTGGTGCCCGCACCTCCGGAGCTGCACCCTGAGCGCAGTCTGCTGCGGTAACGCGCAGGTTCGCGCCCGCACCCGGTTTGTCGTTTAATCCCACGCCATGGGATCTCTGACCATTCAACCCATCCAGGCTCTGGAAGGCGACATCACGCTGCCGGGCTCCAAGAGCATTTCGAACCGCGCCCTGCTCCTGGCCGCTGAAGCCCAAGGCCAGACCCGTCTTGTGAACCTGCTCGACAGCGACGACACGGCCTACATGCTTCGCGCCCTGGGGCAGCTGGGAATATCCATAACCGAGAACGGCGGCGACCATCTCGTGACCGGCGTGGCCGGGCCCCTGGTCAACGACGAGCGCCACGAGTCTCTGGATCTCGGCCTGGCCGGCACCGCTCTCCGGCCACTCACCGCAGCACTGACCCTGGGCCGAGGCGTATTCGAGCTGGACGGCACCGCGAGAATGCGCGAACGGCCCGTCGGGCACCTGGTGGAAGGGCTGCGCCAGCTCGGCGCGAGCATCCGCTACACCGGCGCGGAGGGCTTCCCGCCCATCGAGGTGACCGGCACCGGCCTTCTCGGCGGGCGCGTGACCATGCAGGGCAACGTGTCCAGCCAGTTCCTGACCTCCCTGCTGCTCGCCGCCCCCCTGGCCGCGGGACCGGTGGAGGTCGTCGTGGAGGGCGAGCAGGTGTCCAAGCCCTATCTCGACATCACCGTAGACATGATGCGCCGCTTCGGCGCGACCGTCGGCCACGAGGATCATCGCCTGTTTCGCGTCGAGCCCGGCGGCTACCAATCGCCCGGGCGCTACCTCATCGAAGGCGACGCATCCGCCGCTTCCTATTTCCTCGCCGCGGGCGCCATCCGTGGCCGGGGCGTCCGCGTGCACGGCATCGGAGCAGGTTCCGTCCAGGGCGACATGGCCTTCGTCGAGGTCCTAAAGGCCATGGGGGCGCGGGTGACCGTAGACGCCGAATGGGTGCGGGTCGAGCCGGGAGCACTCACGGGCGTCGATCTGGACCTGAACCACATCCCCGATGCCGCCATGACGCTGGCCGTGCTCGCGCTCTTCGCCGAGGGTTCCACACGAATCCGGAACATATACAACTGGCGGGTCAAGGAGACGGACCGCCTTGCCGCCATGGCGACGGAGCTTAAGAAGCTGGGTGCCGAGGTAGATGAATGTGAGGACTCACTTACAGTCAATCCTCCAAAATACATGAACGCAGCCTCTATCGACACCTACGACGACCACCGCATGGCCATGTGTTTCTCGCTGGCCGCGTTGGGCGGCGTGGCGGTCACGATCAACGACCCGGACTGCGTCAGCAAGACGTTTCCGCGCTACTTCGCGGAGTTCGAGCGTCTCGCACGCCGCTGACCTCAGCGCGGACGAACCTGGGGCTGCATGCGTACCCTGGGACGCCCGCTGCCGCCGTGGAGCTCGGCGGGCGGATTCAGAAGCTTTCTAAGGTCCCCCTGCAGCATCGCGGCATCGTTGGAGCCTAAGATGGCCCGCACGTGAGCCGGCAACAGCGCGGGCAAGGCGGCCAAGGCGAGATAAAGCATCGCCGCGGTACCGGCCCGGATATCGTTGCGCAACCGGCCCCTGTCCTGCTCATCACCCAGGTGCCTGGCCAGCGCCGTCCACTGCTCCAGGTTTCCCGGCGTCGCCCCGACCGGATCCAGACCGGCTGCCCAGACCAGCAGGCGCGCCGTCGTGGTATCCCAGCCGGACGTGTTCCCTGTGCCGCCAGGCCGCGCCGCGCGATCGTCCAGGACCGCCCGGAAAAGCGCCTGCTTGTCACCAAAGTAGTGATAGAGCATCCGCTTGTTGACACGGGCGGCGGCCGCGATGGCGTCCACCCGGGCACCGTCCGGGCCATGGCGCGAGAAGTGCTCGGCAGCCGAATCCAGAATTCGCCGGCGAGCTCCCTCGGGGTCACGCCTGAGGCCGTTTGTATCCATTTGGTTACTCAATACTGCCAGTCAGCGGCTGAAAAGATCATATATATCCATTTAGTTACTACTTTCGCCTGGGCTCCGTCAGCGAACGTCCGGCCGGTATCTGGACCATTCGCTTGCCGGCCCTTCGCGACAGGTATAGTAAACAATTGGTTACATAATTTCTGCCCTCGACCAAGGCTCCGCCCGGTGGTATAAAACGCCCCGGTCTCAACCGAGCAGGATGATGCCCGATGCGTTCGTTCCTTCGATTCCTCACCCTTTGCGCCGTCTGCCTTGCACCTGCCGGGGCCGCATGGTCTGCCTCCAAGGTCGAGATCGACGCCCGCATCTCCGCCGCCCTTGAATCGCTCTACGAGATCGAGCCCGCCGCGCGGGAACTGGCGGCAAAAGCCTCCGGCGTGCTGGTGATGCCGCGCGTCTACAAGCTCGGGTTCGGGCTGGGCGGCGAGTACGGCGAGGGCGCGCTGCTGATCAACAATCAGGCGGTGCAGTACTACCGGGTGACGGCCGCGTCGTTCGGTTTCCAGCTCGGCGGCCAGGCCAAATCCGAGGTCTTGCTGTTCATGTCATCCGAAGCGCTGGACGGCTTCCGCAACAGTGACGGCTGGGAGGCCGGCGTGGACGGGGCCATCACCTTCATCGAGTTCGGCGTCGGCAAGGATTTCGACACCCACACCCTGCAGGACCCGATCATCGGCTTCGTCTACGGCAACAAGGGCCTGATGTACGATCTTTCGCTGGAAGGCTCCAAGTTCTGGAGGATCGACAAGAACTGAGCGAGCCGTCTAGCGGGTGACCGTGAACACCACCTGCCCTTTGCCCGCACGCACGGGTCGTTGGGGCGCCTGCTGGCTGTCACCGACGAGACCCTCGAAGAGTCCGGAGTGGCTGCGCTCCAGGTCCAGGAGGTACTGCTTGGTGTCCAGGCCACCGCCAAAGCCCGTGAGCGAGCCGTTGCTGCCGATGACCCTGTGGCAGGGGATCACGATAGGGATCGGATTGCTGCCGTTGGCCCCGCCGACGGCCCGCACCGCGCGAGGCTGACCGATGGCCCGCGCAATCTCGCCGTAAGAACGTGTCTCCCCATACGGGATCTCGAGCAGCGCCTCCAGCACCTTGCCCTGAAACGGGGTCACGTCGGGCGCAAGCTCGATGTCGAAGTAGCGGCGCCGGCCGTCGAAGTACTCGTCGAGCTGGCGTTTCGCCGGGCGAAACGGCTCGTCGTAGCGTTCCCAGTCCTGCTGCGCACCGCGCGCCCGGGCGCCCGTGGAGAATCCGATCAGCTTCAGGCGCTTGCCGTCACCGGCGAGCAGCAGTCGGCCCACCGGGCCGTCCATATAGGTGTAGTACATGTGCCCTTCCCCGTCGTTGCGGGTCACGTCCCCGACACCGATTGTAACCGGACCGCATCGACCGACGGCACGGGAGCAGACCAGAGATGCATGACCGCGTACGCCCGCCAGGGTCGCCACGGCTCGGCCAAGCGGCGCGCAGCTCCCGGTGTGGCCTGCAACGCCTTGAGCACCGCCCAGTCACCGTCAACGAACGCATCGGGATCCTTCGCGACCCGCATGCCGATGTAGCCGGCCGTCCACGGACCCACCCCGGGTAGAGCCAGCAGTCGGTCCGTCAGCCGTTCACGAGCTGCACCCTCGTCGAGATCGATGACACCATCCGCCACCGCCCGGGAAAGCTCGGCAATGGCAAGCCAACGCTTGCCCGGAATTCCAATGGCGGCCGGCACGAAGCGCGCCAGGGCGCGGGGCTTCGGGAACTCCCCTTCCCCGCAGCGGTGGATCAGGGTCTCGGCAAGGCGTCTGGCCCGTTCCACGCTGACCTGTTGTCCCAGTATGGCGCGAACGGCGGTTTCGAAGCCGTCCCAGGCACCCGGCACCCTCAATCCCGGCGACGCGGCAACGAGGGGCGCAAGGCCCGGATCCCGCGCGAGGTGCGCGTCGATGACGGCAGAGTCCGCCTGGAGGTCGAACAGCCGCCTGACGCGCCGAAGTATCGAGGACAGCGACGCCGAAGTGCCCGCGGGCACTTTCAGATTCAACGCGCCCCCGCGCTGGGATACCGTGATCCAGCTTTCCCCGGATCCGACCCGCCGGCGATACTCGAGCCCGTGCACCTCCTCGAGACCGGGCAACGCGCGTTGCTCGAGAAAGCGGAACATCCACGGCGCATCGAAAGGCTCACGGACCGGCAGCTTGAGGGTCAGCTCCCGGGTCAGTTCTTCGTCACGCACCCCGCGCAGAGCCCGAGGCGAACGTCCGAACGTCCCGCTCACCTCGGCGTTGAAGCGCCGGACGCTGCCGTAGCCCGCCTGCAGGGCAACATCGCAGAAGCCCAGGTCGGTCTCGACGATGAGCCGGAGAGCCATGTGCAGCCGCCGGGACCTCGCCAGGCTGCTGGGCGTGGCCCCGAGCTCCTGGTGAAAGAGCCTGTTGAGGTGCCGGGTGCTCACGCCGAGCCTGGCTGCGAGCGCGGCCGTGCTCTGATCGGCCAGGAATCCCCCGTCAATCAGCCGCAGCCCCCTGATCACCCTGTCGCTGGAGATCGCCCACTCCGGCACCCCCGGCGCGACCTCCGGCCGACAGCGGCGACATGCCCGATACCCTTGGGCTTCCGCCGCCGCAGCCGTAGGAAAGTAGCGCACGTTGTCCCGGCCGGCGGGCCGGGCCGGGCAGATGGGCCTGCAATAGATCCCGGTGCTGACGACGCCGGTGAGGAACCGGCCGTCGAAGCGGGGGTCTCTGGCCAGGCGGGCGCGCTCGCAGATCTCTGGGGCAGGTAACATGCTGGCCTCTTCAGCAGCTTCCCCGACTATAATCCCGGCCTCGCGAAAAAACTCGCCGGAATCGGACATTTGTCCAAAGCGCCCGAACAGCCCGCCATTGACTATCCCGACAGCGACGCCGGGCTGGACACGGCCCTGGCCGCTTGGCTGCAGGATCCCGGTGGGGCGGACGCCTATCGTCAGGACATTTCCTTCCGACCGCCTGGGGGCGCTCACGCTGCTCCGGGCGCTGTCGAGCAGATTGCCGCGCAATACCGATTCGCCCGAGGCGAGCACGGCGTGAGCGTGACCGCGTCGCTGGATGGACGAAGCCTGTCCCTCGATGCCCCCGTCCGCCTGGAGCCGGTCAGCATACCGAAACCCTGGGGCCGGGAACTGTGGTACACGGGTATGGAGGTACGCGGCGAAAGTCGCGTGGTTGCCGGCGAGGCCAGCCTGCCCCTGTCGCGCTATCTTGCGCTCGCACCGGCGCGCCTGTGCCGGCGACGTCCGATCGTCCTTTTGAAAATTCTGGATCCTGCCGCCACGCCCGTGGCGGGCGACCTCTATTTCGAGGTGCACGAGCACAAGCGCGAGGTGTACGTCGTCACCCACGTGGACCCGACCGCATGGCCTGACGGCACGGGGGCGATCCGGCTCGGGATGAGCCAGTCGCGACGCGCAGCTTTTGCCGAGGACGACGCGTTCCGAAACGCCTACCTCGCGGCGGTGAAGGCCTACGAGACCGTTCGCCGCCGCATTGACGGGGGCGAACGGTTGCCGCCGGAAACCGAGACGCAGCTGCGCGAAGCCATGGACGGCTTCACGGCCTTTGCGCCGCTGCGGGTCGGTGACGTGGTGACCGTCCACCCCTGGCAGCCGCATTCGCTGCAGCATGGTGTGCGCGTCGTCGAGTTCCAGACCCCAACCTACGAGCGCTACATTCTGTCGTTCGGCCAACGGGTGCTCACCCAGAACCACTGGGACACCGAGGCCGTCCTCGACCGGATCGATCTTGGCCCTCCCCGGCCGGAGAGTTTGGGGCCGGTCGCCGCCGGCATCGGGCAGATCGCGGACTTCGACGATTTCTCCGCCTTTCGGGTGGAGATCCCTCCCGGGGTCTCCCGCCCGCTGGAAATCGAGCTGCCTTACGCCGTGTGCATGGGGGTAGAAGGCCGCGTATCGGTGAACGGGCTCGCCCTGGATGCAGAAGAGGCCTGCTTCGTGCCCGCCTCGGCACTCCCCGTGACCCTGGCAAACGCTGCCGCCACCCCGGCCGTTGCTCTGGTGGCGGCGGCCAAGCTCTGAGCCATGGAGGCGACGCGCAAGATCCGGGTCAGGCTGTGGCGGCGCATCGCACCCATCGTCGTCGTTTCGGCCTTCTACTACGGCGTCCTGGTCTATCCCGTTCTGCGCATTCTCGGCCTGGCATGGCCCGACTGGCAGCCGGGCACATGGCAGCTGCTCGCAATCATGGTGGGTCCCCTCGCGGGACGCCTGGCCTACGAGGCCATACCCTGCAGCGCGACCCGCTGGCTGTCGGCGCTGGCGCTGACCTGGCTGGGGATCTGCTTCGTCGCGTTCACCCTGGTGCTCGGCTGGGAGGTGGCCAACCTGCTGCTGCCGCTGCCGGGTCGCGAATCCGGCTGGGCGCTTCTGGGACTGACCGGGTTTGCCTGCCTGGTGGGCTACGTCAACGCGCAGCGCGTGGCGGTCAGGAACATCGACGTTCCCGCACCACAGATCGGCAAGCGCCTGCGCGTAGCGCAAATCAGCGACGTGCACGTCGGCTCCCGCAGCGGCCGGTTTCTCCGCCGGGTGGTGAAACGCACGAACGCCCAGGATCCGGACCTGGTTTTCATCACCGGCGACTTGGTGGACTTCAGGGACATCTCCCAGCAGGAGCTGGGCTCCCTGAGCGACCTCGAAGCGCCCGCCTACTTCGTCATCGGCAACCATGAGCGCTACGTCGACTGCGAGGCCATCTGCGATCGCCTGAGGAATCTCGGGGTGCACGTGATACGCAACGACACCGTGACGATCGACAGGATTCAGCTCGTCGGCATCGACGATGCCGAGCCGAAGACCCAGGTCGGCAAGATCCTGCAGACGCTCGAGCCCGACCCTCACAGGTACCGGATACTGCTGTATCACCGTCCGGACGGGGCGCGGGACGCGGCGGCCTGGGGCGTCAACCTCATGCTCTGCGGGCACACCCACGCGGGGCAGATCGTGCCGTTCAATCTGCTCGTCAAACGAGTATTCCCACGCATCCGGGGCGTTTACCGGGTGGATGGTTTGACCCTTTACGTCTCTCCGGGCACCGGAACGTGGGGCCCCATTCTCCGCTTAGGATCTCGTTCAGAGATCAGTATGATGACCCTTGGCTGAAGAAACGACCGGACAAGCAATCATGGCAGAAGAGCAGGAACTCATCGTCGAGCAGATCGAGATCGGGCCCATGCAGAACTTCACGTACATCGTGGGGTCTCGATCGGCGCGCGAGGTGGCCATCGTGGACCCGGCATGGGACGTGGAGCACCTCGTGCGCCACATCGAGGAAAAGGGCTACAAGCTCACCGCAGCGCTGGTGACTCACTACCATCCCGATCACATCGGCGGGTCCTTTGGCGGGCACAACATCGACGGCATCGCCGAGCTGCTCGCCATCAATCCTCTCAAGGTCTACGCGCACAAGGAGGAAGCCGAAGGAGTTCGCAAGGTCACGGGCATATCCGAGTCCGATCTCGTTCGCGTGGAGTCCGGCGACGATCTGCGCATCGGAGACGTGAGCATCGAGTTCCTGCACACGCCCGGGCACACGCCCGGCTCCCAGTGCTTTCGAGTTCACAACACGCTGGTGTCCGGCGACACCCTCTTCATTCAGGGCTGCGGGCGCGTGGACCTTCCCGGATCGAACTCCGAGGACATGTACCACAGCCTTCAGAAACTCAAATCGCTCCCCGACGAGACCCTTCTTCTGCCGGGACACAACTACGCCCACGTCCCCAACGCAACCATGGGCGAGACGAAAAAATTCAACACCTACATGCACGTCAAGGATCTGCAGACCTGGCGCATGATCATGGGCTGACGCGCCTGCCGCCGATCGGCCGGTTTCCGCCATTCGTCATCGCCGCTCGCCGGGCGGCCGCTAAACCCCGACTGCCGGTCGTGCGTCCCGGCGATCCGCGCCGCTAAGATTCCGTAGGAGTTGAAGAGGAATTCGACGTGAACGCCTACGATCATCTTGTTGGCCAGCATTTCCTGCGCGCCGGAGTGCGCTACACCGTGGTCAAGTGTGTCGGCTCGACCGCCATCACCGCCTATCTTCGCGACAACCGGATCTACCGGGTCGTGATGCGCGTGAGCGACGTTCTCGATCTCCTGGAAGTGACGGAGATCAGCATCACCGTTCCCGCGATGGAGCCCAAGAAAGCCCTGCCGGCACCGCAGCTCGAGCGCGCATCCGGCCAGTCCTGACAAGGCGCCGCCCTGGGTATCCCAGGCCGGACCTTTCCTCCCGGTTCCGCCAAGGGGGCATGAGCCTGCCAACGCGGCTAGTCTCAAAGGCCGGTTAACGAACCGCTTACATCACTGCGATATCAGTTGAGCTCGGACACCTATAGATTAAGCCGATGAGAGAGCAGCCGGTATTTGAGACGCAGGGCCTGTGGGTCCGGTGGAGCTGGGACGAGAAGCGCAAGTCCCTGAAGCTCGAGAAGGCGGAGCCACGTCCTCAACCGGCCACCGCTCAACCTACGTCGCACTGGATCTTCACGCTCCGCGACCAGCTCGTATCGCGCAGCAGCCGGCTGCTGCTTCGCGTCGGGGTGTGGGTGCTCAGACAACGGATGTCCAGCGCCGAGGTCGGCGAGTACCTGCGCGAAACGGCCGACCGCGTCGCAAGCGGTCACCACGAGCCCGGCGACCCCCTGGAAAGCCACGCCCGGCGCTGCAACTGGAACCACTTCTTCGTCGCCAAGTAGCGGTTTGCGAAAGCTGCTGCCTCCGCCAGCCACGACAGGCCGTTTCAGCTCAGCAGGTGCGCTACGGCGTCGCGTTCCTCGACGAGTTCTTTCTCTGTCGCAGCCATCTTCTCACGGCTGAATTCTCCGATCTCCTGGCCCTGCACGATCTGCCAGTCGCCACCCTCACAGGTGACCGGGAAGGAGTAGATCAGCCCCGGCTCGACGCCGTAGCTGCCATCCGCGTAGACGCCCATGCTCACCACGCCCTCGCTGCCCAGAGACCAGTCATGCATGTGGTCGATGGCGGCGTTCGCTGCCGAAGCCGCGCTGGACGCTCCGCGGGCCTCTATGATCGCGGCCCCCCGCTGCTGCACCGTGGGAATGAACTCCCCCGTGTACCACGCCATGTCGACGAGCTCCATGGCGGGCGTGCCGGCAACGGTCGCCGCGTGAAGATCGGGATACTGCGTGGCCGAATGGTTGCCCCAGATGCACAGCCCGGCAACGTCCGTCACCCGCTTTCCGGTCCTTGCCGCCAGCTGCGCGGCCGCACGGTTGTGATCCAGCCGGGTCATGGCGGTGAACTGCCGGGGATCCAGGTCGGGCGCGTTGCGCTGAGCGATGAGACAGTTCGTGTTCGCCGGGTTGCCAACCACGAGCACCTTCACCGCGCGATCCGCATGGTCGTTGAGCGCCTTGCCCTGCACGGAGAATATCGCCGCGTTCGCTTCGATGAGGTCCTTGCGTTCCATCCCCTTGCTTCGCGGGCGTGAGCCGACCAGCAGCGCATGGGTTGCGTCCTTGAAAGCCACGTTGGGATCGTCCGTGGCGACGACCCCATGAAGCAGCGCAAACGCACAGTCTTCCAGCTCCATCACCACCCCCTGAAGCGCGTTCAGCGCAGGCGTGATCTCCAGGAGCTGCAGGATCACCGGCTGATCCTTTCCCAGCATCTCCCCGGAAGCAATTCGAAACAGCAATGCATATCCAATCTGACCGGCAGCGCCGGTAACCGCGACCCGCACGGGATCTTTCATGTCTGACTCCCTTTCACAATCTCGACTGGCCGCGCGTGCCGATACGGCATGTCGTTACGCCGGCCCATAGCTCAGCGGCGGCGCATTGTAAGGAAAGCAAATCGCTTTCGCACGTCACCCGTGCCAGAGAAACTCCCTGAACCAATCCCCCTCGTCCCGACATTGCAGCGCGTCGGAAATCCACATGGCGTGGGGCTCGGGAAGATCACGCGCGGCCGCCCATACGCCTTCCGAGAACAGCTCCGGCTCGGCAACGCGCGGCTCGCCCAGCCAAGACGCCGCCTCGAAGACGAAGTTGAGGCCCTGATGCCGACCGGCTCGATACGGCATCACGCAGATCGGCGCGAGGTCCAAGTCGGTTACACCCGTCTCTTCCTCGCACTCGCGCCGAGCGGCTTGCGCAACACTCTCACCCGCGCGCTGATGGCCGCCCGGAAGGGCGTAGTAGCCGTCCATGAACCCGGTGCTGGCGCGCCGCAGGAGAAAGAGCTCGTCGCCCCTGAACATCAGCACGTGCACCACCACCGGAAACCGATCGCGTTCCACCAGACCCGCTCAAACCCCTTTTGATCCTGCTATGGTGCGCGGGTGAATGATGCCGAGCAACCCCGCCCATGACCCGAGCAGGCAAGCCAGACGCGGCGTTGACCCGACGGATCGAGGAGGCGTCACTGAACGCGTGGCCGGCCATGGAGCAACTGCTCATGGACGGCTGGCTGCTCCGCTTCTCCCGCGGCTTCACCAAAAGGGCGAACAGCGTCGTTCCCCTCTACCCCTGGACCGGGAACGGGCGCGAGCCACTGGCAGAAAGGGTGCGCCACTGCGAAAACCTGTACGCCCGGGAAGGCCTGCAGACCATATTCCGGCTGCCGGCCATAGACGACAACACCGCTTTGGATGCGCATCTCGAAAGCCGCGGCTACAACCTCGTCGACCCGACCCTGGTGCTCGTCGCACCAACGCGGCCGGGCCCGGGCCACGAGGATTTCGCGCTCGTTCCCGCGGAGCATTGGCTCGACATCTACGCCGAGCTCACGGGCATGCCCGACACCGCGCGAAAGCTGCACGGCGCGATCGTCGCCGGCATTCCAACCCCCTGCGGGTTCGCCGTCCTGCGACGCGGCGAGCGCCCGGTCGCCTGTGGCCTGGCGGTCGTCGAGCGTGACCTGCTCGGCCTGTTCGACATCGTCACGGACCCTGACGCCCGCCGTTCCGGTCACGGGACCGCCCTGGTGGGTTCCCTCCTCGGCTGGGGCCACGCCCGCGGTGCCCGGCTGGCATATCTTCAGATGATCGAATCCAACGTGCCGGCCAGCGCGCTCTACCGAAAGCTTGGCTTCGAGATCGCATATAACTATTGGTACCGGATTTCGCCCTAGCCATAACCTTTTGTTCCTAGGCGGCCGAACTTGATTCATACCCGCATTTTTGAGATGTTTTGTCTTTCGCGCGGACACACCGCAGCTAGCTTGCCAGCAAATATATAAGAATCAGTAAGTTATAAACGGCAAGCAGATCTCCGACAGGACCTGCGCGCTTCCGTGGCGGAAGCCGACGGCTGCGGTCGCGCCCGACATCCGCTCCCACTTTGGGCGGCGTCGGCGTCTGGCTCCCACCATTGAGGTCGAAGCGGCCGGGCCAAACACGAAAGAGAACAGTTGCATGAGCATTAGAACGCCATGGGGGTTTCCCCCGAAGCGAGGTCTGTACGACCCGGCTAACGAGAAAGACAGCTGCGGCGTCGGCTTCATCTGCGACATCAAGGGTCGCGCGAGCCGGGACATCATCGATCAGGCCCAGCACATGAACTGCTGCATGACCCATCGCGGCGGCGTCGGCTACGAGCGCAACACGGGCGACGGGGCCGGGATCCTGACGGGCCTGCCCGACAAGTTTCTGCGGCGGGTCGCCGCCAGCGAGCTGGGCGTCACCCTTCCTCCCCAGGGCCAGTACGGCGTGGGGAACGTTTTCCTTCCCAACGACGAAGCCGAGCGCCGACACTGCATCGCCATCTTCGAGCGGGAAATTCAGGCGGCGGGTCAGAAGCTGCTCGGCTGGCGGGAACTGCCCGTGCACCCCGACGGCGCGGGAATCGGCCACGCGGCCCGGGCCGCCATGCCCACATTCGCCCAGCTGTTCGTGGGCGCCAAGGACGCATCCGGCGATGCGTTCGAGCGCAAGCTCTACCTGATCCGCAAGCACAGCACCCATCTTCTGCGTGGGGACATGGCGCTCGGTGAGCGAAAACTCTTCTACGTCTGCAGCCTCTCCTCCAAGGTGATCATCTACAAGGGCATGCTGACGCCCGAACAGGTCTTTCCCTTCTATCAGGACCTGGACGATCCCGATTACGAATCGCATCTGGCCATGGTCCACTCGCGTTTCAGCACCAATACCTTCCCGTCGTGGGACCGGGCACAGCCCAACCGGTTCATGAGCCACAACGGCGAGATCAATACCCTGCTCGGCAACGTCAACTCCATGAACGCCCGCCAGGGTCTGCTCAGCAGCCCGCTGTTCGGCGCGGACATCGAGAAGCTCTACCCGATCGTCGAGGAGGACTGCTCGGACTCGGGCACCTTCGACAACGTCCTCGAGTTCCTGCTGATGAGCGGCCGCAAGCTGCAGGAAGCGGTGCTCATGATGATTCCGGAGGCCTGGCAGCAGCACCCGACGATGGATCAGGCGAAACGGGCCTTTTACGAGTATCACTCCTGCCTGATGGAGCCGTGGGACGGCCCCGCATCCATCGCCTTCACCGACGGGACATACATCGGCGCCGTGCTCGACCGCAACGGCCTGCGCCCGAGCCGCTACTACATCACCAACGACGACAGGTGCATCATGGCCTCCGAGGTCGGCGTCGTGCCCGTCGACCCCGCCTGCGTGCTCGAGAAGGGGCGCCTGCAGCCCGGTCGGATCTTCCTCATCGACTTCGAGCAGGGTCGCATGATTCCGGACGCCGAGGTCAAACAGGAGTGGGTGAAGGCCCGCCCCTGGCAGCAGTGGCTGGACAACCAGCGAATCGATCTGGCCGAGATACCACCCGGCGACGATCCGCACGGCTTCCATCCCGCGAACCTGACGCCGCGCATGCAGGCGTTCGGCTACACCGTCGAGACCATGGAGATCATGCTCCAGCCGCTGGTCAAGGAGCTGCGAGATCCCCTGGGGTCCATGGGCAACGACGCCGCGCTTGCGGTCATGTCCGACAAGCCGCGAATGATCTACGACTACTTCAAGCAGCGCTTCGCCCAGGTGACCAACCCGGCCATCGACTCCATCCGCGAGGAGGTGATCATGGCGCTGGAGTGCTACATCGGGCCGGAGCGCAATCTGCTCGAAACCACAGAGGAGCACGCCCACCGGCTCCGGGTGCCGCACCCGATACTTTCCAACGAGGAGCTGGCCGCGCTCAAGCACATGGACCACCGCGGCTGGCGTTCGCGCACCATCGACATCACCTTCAAGCAAGGCACCGGCAGAGACGGGCTCGTGGCCGCGCTCGACCGGATCTGCGCGGAAGCCAGTGGCGCCATCGCCGACGGCTACAGCCTCGTCGTTCTCTCGGACCGCGGTATCGGGCCGGATCGGGTCCCGGTGAGCTCGCTGCTCGCCGTCGGCGCCGTGCACCATCACCTGGTCCGTGAGCAGTCCAGGACCCGTATCGGCATCGTGCTGGAAACCGGAGAAGCCCGGGAGGTGCACCACCACTGCCTGCTGGTGGGTTTCGGCGCCGACGCCATCAACCCGTATCTGGCCTTCGAGGCGCTCTGGCAAGCCCGCCGCAACGGCTATCTCGACGACGCCGCCCACATCACCTCAGACGACGATGTGGTCGCCGCCTACCGCAAGGGCACGGCGAAAGGCATGCTCAAGGTGATGGCGAAGATGGGGATCTCGACCCTGCACTCATACAAGGGCGCGCAGATATTCGAGGCCGTCGGCCTCGCCGACGACGTCATCGACGTGGCCTTTGTCGGCACCGCAAGCCGTGTCCAGGGCATTGGCCTGCGGGTGCTGGCCGAAGAGATGGAGCGCCGCCACGTTATCGGCTATTCCAAGCGGTCCCAGAACGTCACCGTGCTGCCCAACCCGGGCGACTTCCACTGGCGGCGCACGGGCGATACGCACATGTGGGATCCCAGCGCCATCGCCAGCCTGCAGGTTGCCGCGCGAGGCAACAGCGAGGACGCGTACTGGCAGTTCGCCAGGCACGTCAACGAGGAAACCACCCGTCACGCCAACCTGCGCGGCCTGCTCACGTTCAACAAGGACGTCAACGGTGGCCCTATCCCCATCGAGGAGGTCGAGCCGGCCACGGAGATCGTCAAGCGGTTCGCCACCGGCGCCATGAGCTTCGGCTCGATCAGCGCCGAGGCCCACGAGTCGCTGGCCATCGCCATGAACCGCCTGGGGGGCAAATCGAACACCGGTGAGGGCGGCGAGGACCCCAGCCGCTTCATTCCGCTGGAGAACGGGGATTCCAAGCGGAGCGCCATCAAGCAGGTGGCCAGCGGTCGGTTCGGCGTGACGATCAACTATCTCACCAACGCCGACGAGCTGCAGATCAAGATCATCCAGGGCGCCAAGCCAGGCGAGGGCGGCGAGCTGCCCGGCCACAAGGTGGACGACATCATCGCCAACATCCGCCACTCGACGCCCGGCGTCGGGCTCATCAGCCCGCCGCCTCATCACGACATCTACTCCATCGAGGACATGGCCCAGCTGATCCACGACCTGAAGAACGCGAACCCCGAGGCGCGGATCAGCGTCAAGCTCGGCGCCGAGGTGGGCGTAGGAACGGTAGCGGCCGGCGTAACCAAGGCCCGGGCCGATCATCTGGTCATCGCCGGCGACACCGGCGGCACCGGCGCCTCGCCGCTGACGTCCATCAAGCACGCGGGCGTGCCCTGGGAACTGGGGATCGCCGAGACCCATCAGACCCTCGTGGTCAACAACCTCCGTTCGCGGGTCGTTCTGCAGACAGACGGCCAGCTGAAAACGGGCCGCGACGTGGCCATCGCGGCGCTTCTCGGCGCAGAGGAGTTCGGATTCGCCACCGCGCCGCTCATCGCGCTGGGCTGCATCATGATGCGCAAGTGTCATCTGAACACCTGCCCGGTCGGCATCGCCACCCAGGATCCAGTTCTTCGCAAGAAGTTCGCCGGGCAACCGGAACACGTGGTGAACTACTTCTTCATGGTGGCCAAAGAGCTGCGCATGATCATGGCCGAGCTCGGCTTCTCAACGATGAACGACATGGTCGGCCGGGTGGACGCGCTGAACACCGATGACGCCATCGATCACTGGAAGGCCAGGGGTCTGGACCTCAGCGAGATTCTCACGCGAGCCGAGGAGCCGGCCGAGTTCCTGGGCTCCTACGCGATCCACGAGCAGGACCACGGGCTGGAAAAGGCGCTGGACAACGAGCTCATGCAGCTCGCCGAGCCGGCCATCAAGCGCGGCGAGAAGGTCTATCACGAGCTCGGCATCGTCAACACCAACCGCGTGGTGGGCGGCATGCTGTCGAACAAGATCATCCGGGAAGTGGGTCCGGACATGCTTCCGGACGAATCCATCCACTTCAAGTTTTCGGGAAGCGCCGGCCAGAGCTTCGGCTGCTGGCTGGCCAAAGGCGTGACGCTGGAGGTAGAGGGAGACGCCAACGACTATGTCGGCAAAGGCCTCTCCGGCGGCCGCCTCATCATCTACCCGCCGAAGTCGAGCCCGTTCAAGCCGGAAGAGCAGATCATCGTCGGCAACGTCGTGCTCTACGGAGCCACCAGCGGCGAGTGCTACTTCCGCGGCATCGCCGCGGAGCGTTTCTGCGTGCGTAACAGCGGGGCGCACGCAGTGATCGAGGGCGTCGGCGACCACGGCTGCGAGTACATGACCGGCGGGCGCGTCGTCATCCTGGGCGAGACGGGACGCAACTTCGGCGCCGGCATGAGCGGCGGCATTGCCTACGTCTGGGATCCGCAAGACAGGTTCCGGACCCAGTGCAACATGGAGATGGTGGATCTGGAACGTCTAGAGGACTCCGTTGAGATCGCCGAAGTGCGCGGCATGATCGAGCGGCACCAGCAGTACACGGGCTCGACGGTTGCCGAGCAGGTGCTCGCGGACTGGGAGGCTTCGCTGGGGATGTTCGCCAAGGTGATGCCCGTCGACTACAAACGGGTGCTGGAACAGCGCCGCGACGAAGTGAGCGCGGGTTGAACATGGGTAAAGTTACCGGATTCATGGAGTTCGATCGCAACGCGGCGCCGTACCGGAACGCCGGCAAACGTCTGCTCGATTTCCAGGAGATCTACACCGATCACGACGAGGCGCGCCTGACCAATCAGGGCGCGCGGTGCATGGACTGCGGCGTTCCGTTCTGCCAGTCCAACGACGGTTGCCCCATTCACAATCTCATTCCCGAATGGAACGACCTCGTCTACCGACACCAGTGGCGGGAAGCGCTGGACCGGCTGCACAAGACCAACAATTTCCCGGAGTTCACCGGCCGCGTCTGCCCGGCGCCCTGCGAAGGGGCCTGCGTGCTGGGGATCACCGATCCGGCCGTGACCATAAAGAACATAGAGATGGCGATCATCGACCGTGGTTTCGAGGAAGGATGGGTCAAGCCCAATCCTCCGAGCCAGCGAACGGGCAAGCGGATCGCCGTGGTCGGATCCGGCCCCGCTGGCCTTGCGGCAGCCGACCAGCTGAACAAAGCCGGCCACACGGTCATCGTCTACGAGCGGGCGGACCGCATTGGCGGGCTGCTCATGTACGGCATCCCCAATATGAAGCTGGACAAGGCCGAGGTCGTCGAGCGGCGGCTGAACCTCCTCCGTGAGGAGGGCGTCGAGTTCGTCACCAACGCCCACATTGGCGACGGCAGCCAAGGCACCATCAGCGGCAGCGACCTGGTGAACGATTTCGACGCGGTGCTGCTTGCCACCGGCGCCACGATACCGAGAGATCTGCCCATTCCGGGCCGGGACCTGCGCGGCGTTCACTTCGCCATGGAGTTTCTCACTGCCAACACCAAAAGCCTGCTGGACTCGGGCCACGCGGACGGCGCGTACATCTCGGCAAAAGACAAGGACGTCATCGTGATCGGGGGCGGCGATACCGGCACCGACTGCATCGGCACATCGCTGCGGCACGGATGCCGGAGCCTGGTGAATTTCGAGCTGTTTCCAAAGCCGCCGGAAGTCCGGGGCCCGGACAACCCCTGGCCCACCTGGCCGAGAATTTTCCGGACAGACTACGGGCACCAGGAGGCCGCCGAGCGTTTCGGCAGCGACCCCCGCGTCTACGCGATCTCTTCTACCGAGTTCTTCGGCGACGAAGCCGGAAATCTGAAAGGGGTGCGGACCGTCGACGTGACGCTCAAGGACGGCAGGTTTGAGAACGTTCCGGGATCCGAGCGGGAGTGGCCGGCCGGCCTGGTGTTTCTCTCCATGGGTTTTCTGGGCCCCGAGCACCTGGTCTCCGATTCCCTCGGAATCGCCTACGACGACCGCTCCAACTACTCAGCCGAGTACGGCAGGTACGCCACCAGCGTCGACAAGGTGTTCGCCGCCGGCGACTGCCGACAGGGTCAGTCCCTGGTGGTGCGAGCCATCAACGAGGGACGCGAGGCAGCGCGCGAGATCGACCGCTTCCTCATGGGCGCCTCACAGCTACCCTGACCGGCGGTCAGCCGTCACACAGAGCTTCGCCCGCCGCCAGCGTGGCCCTCAGCGCAGGCTCGTCGACGTCTTCGGTGACGGCCACTTCCCCGATGGCGCGCGCGAGCACCAGTCGCAAGCGGCCATTCACGACCTTCTTGTCGATGGACATCGCGCTCAGCATGTCGTCCGGCTCGATGGAAGGTGCCACCACGGGCAATCCGAACGCCTCGAGCGCAGCTTTGATGCGCTTGGCCTCCGTACCCGTCAGCCAGCCCTGCCGAGCCGAAAGATCGGCCGCCATCACCATGCCCGCCGCCACCGCCTCACCATGCAGGAGCTCGCCGTAACCCGTCAGCGTCTCGATGGCGTGACCGAAAGTGTGGCCGTAGTTCAGGATCGCCCGGATGCCGGACTCCCGTTCGTCCTCGGCCACCACGGCCGCTTTGATCTCGCAGGACCGGCGTATCGCCACGGCAAGCGTTTCCGGCTCCCTGCTGAGCAGCGCGTTGGCGTTGCTCTCGAGCCAATCGAAGAACCCGGCGTCCGCAATGATGCCGTACTTGAGCACCTCCGCGAGCCCGGCACGAAGTTCCCGGTCTCCCAGCGAGTTCAGAACCGTGGTGTCCGCGATGACGCAGCGTGGCTGGTAGAACGCCCCGATCATGTTCTTTCCGCGCGGATGGTTGATCGCCGTCTTGCCGCCCACCGACGAGTCCACCTGGGCAAGCAGCGTGGTCGGCACCTGAACGAAGGCCACCCCGCGCTGAAACGTGGCGGCAACGAAACCCGTGATGTCCCCGACCACCCCGCCGCCGAGGGCCACCAGCGTGGTTGAGCGGTTGTGCCGCCGCTCCATGAGAAAATCCATGATGGCGCCGTAGCTTTCCAGGTTCTTGTGCTGCTCGCCATCGGGCAGGGTGTAGACGTCGGCATCGATTCCCGCGAGGGCTTGGGCCACGCGAGGCAGGTACAAGGGCCCCACCACATCGTTGGTGATCACGGCGACCTGGCTGCCGTGCACCTGATCGCGCAGCAGCTCTCCGCGTCCCAGCAGGCCGTCACCAATGTGAATGGGGTAACTGCGATCCCCCAGGTCGACCTCGAGCGTCACGTCAGTCAAATCAAACCATCCTCGCGCAGCTTGCGCTCGATCGTGCGGGCCAGCACCTTCGGACCCTGCCGGTCGGTTACGAATGTGTAATCGGCTATTTCCGCGTAGAGCGGAGCCCTCTCGCGCTGCAGGCGAGCGAGGGTCTCGCGGGCGTCACCGCCCTGCAGCAGCGGCCTCTTGTTGTCGCGCGCCGTGCGCTCCACGAGCCGCTCGAGGGGGCTGTCGAGGTGCACGACGATCCCTCGAGCCGACAGATTCTGCCGGTTCGCAGCACGCAGCACCGCGCCACCACCCGTCGCCAGCACGACGCCGCTTTTTGCCGTCAGCTCCTCGATGACCTGCTGCTCCCGATCGCGAAACCCCGACTCGCCCTCCACGTCGAAGATCCAGGCGACCTCGGCCCCCGCGCGCTCCTCGAGGACCTCGTCAGTGTCGTAGAACGCCATGTCGAGGTCCCGCGCAAGACAACGCCCCACGGTACTTTTGCCCACAGCCATCAAACCAACGAGAAAGAGATTCTGCGTGCGCATAAAAAAAGCGGCGCCTGGAGAGGCGCCGCTAGTTTAGTTTATTCGGGCTGGGCCCGCGACGATCACCGGGCGGACACGGTGTCCTGGAGAATCTTCGGCGTGATGAAGATCAGCAACTCGGTCTTTTCCTCGTTCTCCAGCTCTTTTCTGAACAATCTGCCCACGTAGGGAAGGTCGCCCAGGAAAGGTGTCTTGGTAGTCGATACATTCTTCGTATCCGAGAAGATGCCGCCGAGAACCACAGTTTGCCCGTTGTCCACCAGCACCTGGGTCTCGATCTCGTTGGTGTCGATGGACGGAACGCCATTGAAGATGTCGCCCACGCTGTCCTGCTTGACGTTCAGCTCCATGATGACACGATCGTCAGGCGTGATCTGAGGCGTTACCTCCAGCGACAGAACCGCATCCTTGAAGGACGTGGAGGTGGCGCCGCTGCTCGAGGCCTCCTGGTACGGAATCTCAGTACCCGATTCGATCACGGCCGTCGACTTGTCTGCGGTGATCACCTTCGGCCGGGCAACCACCTCACCGTGGCCATCTGTGGCCAGGGCCGAGAGCTCGAGATCGAGCAGGTAGTCCTCGCCGGTGATGCCGACACCGAAGCTGGTGGCGTTAGCCGCGGTGACACCCAGATCGACGATCAGATCGTTCGGATGAGACGGTGCAAAGGCGCCGCCGTTGACCGTGTCCTGCAGCTCGGTGAGCGTGTCCAGAGAGCCGCCGTACTTCAGCTTGGACGCACCATTGTTCTTCAGCGCTGCGCCACCCCAGCGAATTCCCAGCTCTTCCGAGAAACTCGTGGTAGCGATGACGATTCGCGCTTCGATCAGCACCTGCCGGACGGGCACGTCGAGCTGCGCGATCACGCGACGGAAATCTTCGAGCTTCTCAGCGGTGTCCGTCAGGATGATGGCGTTGGTCCGCTCATCGACGATCACGCTGCCCCGCTCGGAGAGCATGGACTCGCGATTCTCGCTGGCCGCGTTGTTGAACAGTTCGAAGAGCTCGGTGGCCGATGCGTAGCGGATCTGTATGAACTCCGTGCGCAGGGGAGCAAGCTCCGAGATCTGCTTCTGGTTCTCGAGCTCGAGCTTCTCGCGGGCCGCAATCTCAGCAGCCGGAGCCACCAGCAGCACGTTACCCACCTGCCGCTTGTCCAGACCCTTCGTCTTGAGGATCAGCTCTAAAGCCTGATCCCAGGGCACGTTCTTCAACCGCAGCGTGATGCGACCGGATACCGTATCGCTGGCCACCAGGTTGAGATCCGTGAAGTCTGCAATCAGCTGCAGAACCGAACGCACCTCGATGTCCTGGAAGTTCAGCGAGAGCTTCTCGCCGGTGTACCTGAAGATGTCTTCGCGCGTTTCGATCTCTTCTTCAGTGAGCGGGTTGACGTTGATCGACAACGTGTTGTCCGCCTGATAAGCGAGGTAGTCGTAGTTGCCCGTAGCCGTCACCGTGAACGTGGTGTGCGGACCTTCCTGAAGGGCGTCCACGACCTGCACCGGAGTGGCGAAATCGGTAACGTCGAGGCGACGCTGGAGATCCTTCGGCAGCTCGGTGTTGCGAACCTCCACACGAATGCGGCCGCCATCGCTGACGACGTTGACGGGCGCTTTCGGATTGGAAAGCTCGATGATTACCCTGCCGCTGCCGTCTTCGCCGCGTCGGAAATCGACGTTGTTGATCTGGGAATCGTCGAAGTCCCTTTCGCCCCGATCGCTGACGTCACCCACCGCCGAGTATTCCTGCGGGGCAGGCACGCCGGACACTCCGCCGGACCCGACGGTCAGATACAGGGTGTTACCCTGGATCTCGGTTTCGTAGCTCACGAGCTGCGTGAGGTTGACGATGGCACGCGTGCGGTCCTTGGTGGATACCACGGACATGCGGCGGGCGTTGCCAATACCCAGGTTGTGATGCTTGTCCTCGAGCGCGCTTTCCACGCCGGGCATGTCGAGCACGATTCGAGCAGGCTGCTCTATCGTGTAACCGGTCGGCTCCGGCGGCGTGCCGTCGAAGGTCATCCGGATTTCAGTTTTGTCGCCAGGCAGAGAGGAGAATTCAACGGACTCCATGGTAACGGACCACGCCGGCGCTGCGAGCGCCAACGCGACCAGACACGAGGTCAGCAGCGTGAGTCCGCGAGCTATGCGCCGGACCACTCCTTCTTCCCTGAACGAGAGGTTAGGTCTGTTAAAAGTAGGCATCGTTTTCATCCTCTATGCTCCACCGCCCAAAGATACGGTCCGGGCGCGCTCTACCCAGCCGCCCGTCCCATCCGGGACAATCTCGATGAGCTCTATAGCGCCCTCATCGATACTTACGATCTGGCCATGGTCCGTGCCCATGTAATCGCCGGCCTTGACGCGATGGACACCGCCATCACCGTCCTTGATTAGGGCGAACATGGAGCTGCCCTTGGCCAGCGTGCCCACCATCGACAAACGAGCAATGGTGTACTGCTCCAGAAACTGTTTGACCCGGTTGAAGTCGGGTACGACCTGCGGCAGGCCCTCTTGGCGCTCCACCCGCTTGATGACCACGGGCGGCTCGAACGGGCTGCGCTGGTTGCTGGCCTGGTAAGCGAAGGGCGGCACCTGCTCGAACGCCGGCAGGGGCTCGATGGGAGGCGCGGGCCTTGCGTGGACGTCCGCCATGAACTCGCGCAGATCCTTGAAGTCGTCACCGCCCCAACAACCGCTCAGCGCGCTGGAAAGCAGCACGACGACCGTGCTTTTTGTCAGCTTAACCATCACCCTTCCTCATCCAGATATCGGTAGGTTTTTGCCAGGATCGTCATCTTGAGATCCTGATTCGAGCCCTGCGGAGTGACGGCAAAGTCGTGCAGCGTGACGATTCGCGAAAGGTTCGCAACGCCGCTGACGAAAGAGCCGATCTTGTGGTAGTCGCCCTCGACGACGATGTCGATGGGAAGCTCCACATAGAACTCCGTCCGGTTCTCAGCGCGCAGATCGATACTCTCGATGGTGAGCTCGTTATCGAGCGCGGTGAGTGTTATGTCTTCCAGCAGGCCGGGCACCTCGGTGTCGCTCGGCAGCTGCCGCAGCAGAGCCCCAAAGGTGGCTTCCATCTCCTGCTTCTGCTCGCGGTAAGCCTCCAGATTGGCAGCCTGAGCGGCCTTGCTTTCGTACTCGCCACGCAGACCGATCTCTTTCGTCTGCGAGCGCTCGAGAAGCTCCTGCTTGTCCGTCAGGTAGTAGAAGTACCCGCCGGTGACCACCGCTGCGAACAGCAGAGTCATCACGATTCCCTTGACCGCCCCAGGCCATGACCCCATGTTGTTGAAGTCGAGCTCGCCCAGATCGACGCTCTGAAGCTGCTCTAATGTGTCCTGCCAAGCCATCTTATTGCTCCTGGTCCCGCTGGTTCGGGTTGACCTGCACGAACGTCAGATCGAAGGAGCTGGCCTGCTCGCCGTAATCGATGTTCGTGGGATCTTCCTTGATGCTCTTCAGATTCGGACCCGCGAACCAGTCAGACTCGTCAAGATTGCGCATGAGCGACGAGATTCTGTTGTTGGATTCGGCGGTGCCCTGCACCACGAGCTGGTCTGCATTCATCGAGAGCTTGCGGTAGTGCACGCCCTTGGAAAGCGTGCGGACCAGCTCGTCGAAAACACGGACGATGACAGGACGGTTGCCCTGAAGTTCCTGGATGACGCGCATCCGCGAGAGCAGCTCGTCCTTTTTCTTCTTGAGATCCCTGATCTCCGCTATCTGTCGGTCCAGTTCGTCCAGATGCGTCTGCAGGAACCGGTTGCGTTCGTCCTGGTGCTCCACGGAGCGATCGAGCATGAACCCCGCAGCGAACACGATCACCACTGCGATGATCAGCACCCCGCCCAGGTTCGCCATGAATTCCTTCTGGCGGCGTTCGCGCTCCCAGTCTCGCCAAGGTAGTAAGTTGATACGGGCCATCAGTCGAAGCTCCTCATCGCCAGGCCGCAGGCAATCATCAATGCCGGCGCGTCGTTCATTAACTGGTCCTTGTCGATGCGGCCTGCAAAGGCCATATCCGCAAACGGGTTGGCAATAATGGTCGGCGTGCCGAGCTTGCCTTCGACCATTTCAGCCAGCCCGTCGATCGATGCCGTGCCGCCGGCGAGGACGATGTAGTCCACGTCGTCGAACTGGCTGGACGAGAAGAAGAACTGCAATGATCGCGTAACCTGCTGCAACACCGCTTCCTTGAAGGGTTCCAGCACCTCGCTCTGGTAGTCGTCCGGGAGCCCGCCCTGCTTCTTTGCCAGACCGGCTTCGTCGAACGAAAGGCTGTAGCGCCTCTGAATTTCTTCGGTCAGCTGCTTGCCGCCGAAGAGCTGCTCGCGTGTGTAGACCGATTTGCCGTCTACGAGCACCGAGAGCGTAGTCATGGTGGCGCCGATGTCGATGATGGCGACCACCAGCTCCTCGGGGTTTCCGCCGAGACGCGGCTTGACCAGATCGAAGGCACGCTGCATCGCGTGCGCCTCGACGTCTACGACGCCGGGCTTGATCTGACCAACGTCCAGCGCGGCTTCGCGCAACTCGACGTTTTCCTTGCGGCAAGCGGCGAGCAGCACTTCCACCTGGTCCGGGTTGCGCTCCGAGAGGCCTTGCACCTCGAAGTCGAGAGCAACTTCGTCCAGGGGGTACGGAATGTACTGATCCGCTTCCACCGTGATCTGGTTCTCCATGTCCTCGTCGGACAGAGAGGCGTCCATCTCGATGGTCTTGGTGATGACGGCCGATCCGGCGACAGAGACGGCCGCACGGCGGCAGCTGCTCTTGGAGCGGCTCACGACCTTCTTGATCGCTTCACCTACACCTTCGACGTCGCTAATATTCTTTTCGACCACCGCATTGAGCGGCAGGGGTTCTACCGCGTAGGATTCCACGCGAAACCGGTCGTTTGATTTAGACAGCTCTAGCAACTTGACGGAAGTGGAGCTGATATCCAGCCCAAGCAGAACGTTGGACTTGTTCTTAAAGAGGCCAAACACGGTAATTTTTCCTTAGCAGCGCGGGCACTTACGTCCTTGTCATGCAATGTTTTGATCAATACCAGGATTGCTACGAGAGCAATCGCTTCCCTGTAACTATGCCGCCATCATGAGACCGCGGTCCCGACGCGTCATGACCCGTATTATGTGGCTCGGCATCGCCGGTTTATGTGCCGCAGTGCTCAGTCTTGCAGGCGCATTTCTCTATTTGGATCCGCAGATACCCCGCGCGGAGACCTATCGGCAGGTCAAGCTCGAGACTCCGCTGCGCGTCTACTCGAGCGACGAAAAGCTAATTGCGGAATTCGGCGAGCGGCGGGTCATACCCCTGAAGCTGGAGGAAGCGCCGCCGCTGTTCGTCGCCGCCCTTCTGGACACCGAAGACAAGCGTTTTTACGACCACAGCGGCATCGACTACATCTCGCTGCTCAACGACACCGTGGAGCTCGCGCTGAACCGGGAGATCCGATCGGGCGCAAGCACCATCACCATGCAGCTCGCGCGCAACATCTCCTTCTCCCTGGAGCAGACGTTCATCCGCAAATTCAAAGAGATGCTGCTCGCGCTGCAGATCGAGCAGGAGCTCGGCAAGGACGAGATCCTCGAGCTGTATATGAACGTGGTGCCGTTCGGCAAGCGGGCCTACGGCGCGCAGGCGGCCGCCCTGACCTACTACGGCAAGCGTCTGGACGAGCTGAATCTCGCCCAGCTCGCCATGCTGGCAGGCATTCCCCAGGCCCCAACGGCGGGTAATCCCATCAACGGGCCGGCGCGCGCGGTGCGCCGTCGCAACGTGGTGCTGCGGCGTATGCTCGATCAGGGCTCGATAAGTCAGGCAGCTTTCGACGAAGCAATCGCCGCCCCGATCACGGCCAGCCTCCACGATCGCGCCCTGGACGTGGGCGCGCCGTTCCCGGCGGAGTGGGTCCGCGCGGAGCTGATCAATCGCTACAGCGACCTATATACGGGCGGGTACCAGGTCTACACCACCATCGTGGCCGATCTGCAGCAGACGGCCACCCGTTCCCTGCGCGCTGGCCTGAAGAGCTACGACAGGCGCCACGGCTACCGAGGCCCTGAGCAGTCACTGGGCGCGCTCACCGAAGAGGAATACCTCCAAGCGCTGCGCGAGGCGAGATCCTACGCCGACCTCGATCCGGCCGTCATCGTCTCCGTGGACGAGCAGGGCGCGGACGCCCTGCTCGGCGACGGCAGCCGCGGCCGCATCGCCATGGCCGAGATGTCATGGGCGCGACGCTACCTGGACGTGGATCGCCGCGGCCCCCCGCCCGAGCGGCCCTCGGACGTGGTCCAGGTGGGCGACGTGGTGCGGGTGGAAGCTATTGCCGAACCGGCCGAGGCTGGAGAGGCGGAAAGTGCCGGAGACGATCCCGAAGCCGAACCGGCGCCGGCTTGGCGGCTGGCCCAGCTGCCTGACATTCAGGGCGCCCTGGTGTCCATGGACCCCCGTACCGGCGCTGTTTTAGCTCTGGAAGGCGGCCTGGACTTCGCGATGAATCAGTACAATCACGCGCTTCAGGCTGCCCGGCAGCCGGGCTCCGGATTCAAGCCCTTCGTCTACTCGGCCGCGCTCGACCGCGGGGTCACGCCGGCGAGCATATTCATGGACGCGCCCTTAGTGTTCGACGATCAGAATCTGGAGTCGCAGTACCGGCCCGACAACGACAACAATCGCTACAACGGCCCGACCAGGCTCCGGGAAGCCCTCTACCGATCCATCAACCTGGTCTCAATGCGCGTGCTGCTCGAGGTCGGCGCCGGCAGCGTCATGGATCACGTGCGCAAATTCGGCTTCGACACGAGCACGTTTCCGCGCAACCTTCAGCTTGCCATCGGCGGCGGAACCATGGCGGTCACGCCGCTGCAGATGGCCACGGCCTATGCTGTCTTTGCCAACGGTGGCTGGCAGATCGAGCCGCACATCGTCGATCGGGTGGTCTCGCTGGATGGTGAAACCGTCTACCAGGCCAGCCACCCGAGGGTTTGCGATCCCTGCGATCAGGATCCCGCTACGGACCTCGACAGCGAGGAGCCCGCGAACCTCGAGGATCTTCTCGCCGAGGCCGACGATGCGCCAATTAAGGCCGAGCGGGTAGTCGACGAGCGGAATACCTACATCATGAACGACATGCTCAAGGACGTGATCCGGGTCGGGACCGGTCGCCGGGCGCGTACTCTCGAGCGAAGCGACATCGCAGGCAAGACCGGCACCACCAACGACGCCGCCGACACCTGGTTCAACGGTTACAGCCCCGACGTCGTGACGACCGTGTGGGTGGGTTTCCCCGACCACCGGCCGCTGGGCGCAACGGAGTACGGATCCAACACGCCCCTGCCGATCTGGATCGAGTTCATGTCCCAGGCACTGGCCAACAAGCCGGAACGGGTTCCCGCTCAGCCGGCCGGGGTCGTCACGATGAAAATCGACAGGGACAGCGGCGAGCTCGCCGGCTCCCAGCAGACGGATGCGATATTCGAGCTGTTTCTTGCGGAGCACACGCCCCAGCCACCGCCATCGGCGGCTGCCGGACCCAGCGAACCCGGCACTGACCTCAAGCCGATGGACATCTTCTGAGCCGAGCCTGCAGGGCTACTGAACGATCTTGATGTAGTCGCCGGCCCTTGGCTCCCCGATGGGGTGGTCGCCGTTCAACACGCGCAGGGTTTCTGCGGGATAGGATTTAATGGACACCTTGCGGGCGAGCTTGTCGTAGCTGTCACCCGGGTTGGCGACCACGACCTGCAGACGCTGGCTGTTGGCCACCATCAGATCTGCCGCGGTCATCGCGCGAAACGACTCCAGCGTCGCCCGCCATTGGGGCTCGAAGGCGTTGACGTCGCCAACCGGGCCCACCTCTCCCTTGAAGAGATATACCCCGTTGTCCTTGTAGATCACCGCGATGCGTCTCGCCTGCGCGTTGCCCGAGGCCACCTCCACGGTGCCGATGAAGGCCGAGTAGCCGCTGATCTCGAGGCTCTCGCCGTCGGTGACGTCGTCCCGTTTGAGGGTTTCTTTGACGTACTCCTCCGGGGTCTGCTCGGATTCGGCAGGGTTCAGGCGCTGGACGGTGATGAAGGCATCAGGCGTCCCGCCGGGAGCTCTGCCGAGAACTTCCGAGGCCGTGTTCGTGACGTCCCATCCCTGCGGGAACTGAACGACAACCCGCAACCCGCCGTGATAGTAGGTCTCGCCCTTTATCAACCCCGTCGCCGCCTCGTCCCCGTAGACCATGCCGTCGATCATCTCCCAGAAGTCTCTCTCCGGCTCGCGCAGCTCGTCGGGAAAGATGTGCTGAGACTTCTGCACGGCGTCGTGCAGCCGCTTGTCGTTCTTCGGGTGCGTCGAGAACAAACCGTGATAGACGGCCGGCTGGCCGAGCACGTTCTTGGCGAACAGCGAGTGGTCCTTGAGGACGTGGATCACGTCGATCATGGCTAACGGGTTGTAACCGGCACGGGCCAGAAACTCTCCTCCGTACTCGTCAGCTTCGAGCTCGAACTCGCGGCCATAGCCGGAGCGCAGCGTCTGGGTCACCGTGTTGCCCATGTCTGCGATGGCACCGGTTCCGGTCATGATCGATCCGATGAACCCGGCAACGTTTCCGAAGAAACCCATCATGTTGCTGCGGCGGGCGTGGCGGCCGACGACGTGGCCGATCTCGTGCCCGATGACCCCGGCCAGCTCGTCCTCAGACCTGAGGTAGGCGATGAGCCCGCGGTTCACGAATATGTACGCGTCGGGAAAAGCCGAGGCGTTCACCGTGGGATTATCGAGGATATAGAAGTGGTAATCCTTGCCCGCGTCAGGGCTCACCGCAAGCAGGCGCCGGCCAATCTGGTTCACGTAGGCCTGCCACTCTTGGTCCTGGTAGATCTGATCGTTGGCCAGCATCTCCTTGTAGACCTTCTCTCCCGGGCCAGCCACCGCCATGCCGGAGAGGACCAAGCCGGGCAGAAGCAGCGCGCAGAGCTGCAGGCGCAGCTGCGGGCGCCGTCGCGCGATCAGCCGACCCACCTGCGCCAGCGATTGCCGCACAGGCGCCGGGTAGCCGCTTCGGAGTAGACGTCTTCTCATTCGCCGGGATCCAGGAATCACGAGCAGGTCAGCCGTATCTTACGAGACGCTGCGAAAACCGCCAGGGACACCGAACCTTAGACTGGAGGAGCATGAAACGGTTCAACGCCGTCCGCGATCCACGGGGCGGCGTCAGCGCTGAGGGGATGCGGTGAGGGGTGCGGTCAGGAAGAAACGGAGCGGTTGCCGAAGCGCTTGCGGAATCGCTCGACGCGACCGCCGGCGTCCAGGATCTTCTGCTTGCCGGTGTAGAACGGATGGCAAGCCGAGCAGACGTCCAGGTGGATGTCACCTTCCAGCGTCGAGCAGGTCTCTATGACGTTTCCACAGCTGCAAGTGGCTTTGATTTGGTTGTATTCGGGATGGATATCCGCTTTCACCTGACTGCTCCCTTGGATCACGTTCCGGGAAAAGGGCGCGAAGTTTATTAAGAGGCGCGGTGAATGGCAACCCGCGCGCCGGTCGAAGCATTACAATGCCAGCTCCCGAGGAGAGGGCTGTGAACCCGTTGACCCAGACGAACGTGGACGTGGTGCGCGTGGCCGTGGCAAAGCCTCTTCACCAGCTGTTCGACTACGCGGTGCCGCCGGACATGACGCCACCGGTTGCGGGGGCGCGTGTCGTCGTGCCGTTCGGCAGGCAGCGTCTTACCGCGATCTGCGTGGAGCGCAACCCCGACGACGCCCACGCCCAGCTCAAGCCTCTGCTCAGCGTCCTGGACGATACCGCCGCCATTCCCGAGGAGCTGCGCGCCCTCGCCGGGTGGCTTTGCGACTACTACCAGCACCCTCTCGGCGAGGTGCTGGCCACCATGCTGCCGGCAGAGGCTCGCCGCGGGCACGAGCTGACGATCGTCAGGCCGGAGCAATGGACGGCGACCGGCACCAGGTCCGACCTGGCGCGAGCGCCCCGCCAGCAGGCGCTCATGGAAGCCCTCGCTGCCGCGGGCGGCACCCTGTCCGCGTCGGCGCTCGCCGAAGCGGGTTTTTCCCGGGCCCTCATCCGCGCTGCCGCAGGCAAGGGGCTGATCACCCGAACCGAGGCCGCCACGGGCTTTACCCGGGGCATCGACGAGCAGCCGCCGGAGCTGAGCGACGAGCAGGCCGGCGTGCTCTCCGACCTGCTCGCTCGCACCGATTGCTTTGCGCCATCACTTCTGGAGGGGATAACGGGCAGCGGCAAGACCGAAATCTACCTGCAACTGATCGATAACGTGCGGAAAGCTGGCCACCAGGTTCTCGTGCTCGTCCCCGAGATCGCGCTCACCCCTCAGACCGTCGGGCGCTTCGAACGCCGCTTCGGATCCGGCGGCGGGGTGGCCAGCCTCCATTCCAACCTGGGTGATCAGGAGAGGTTACAGACCTGGTTGAAGTGCCGCAGCGGCGAGGTCAGCGTGCTCATCGGCACGCGCTCCGCCGTGTTCGCGCCGTTCGCGAAGCTGGGCCTGATCGTGGTGGACGAAGAGCACGACGGCTCCTTCAAGCAGCAGGACGGGCTGAGGTACTCGGCTCGTGACGTGGCGGTGAAACGTGCGCAGACATTGGACATACCGCTGCTGCTCGGGAGCGCCACGCCTTCACTGGAAAGCCTCAACAACGCCATGGCCGGCCGCTACGCCCACCTTCGGCTGCGCCACCGGGCGGGGGGCGCCCGGCCGCCCCGGTTCCACCTGCTCGACATCCGCGGTCAGTCCCTCGATGACGGCCTCAGCCAGGATCTGCTGCGCATCGTGGGCCAGCATCTCAACCGGGGCGGGCAGGCCCTGGTCTTTCTGAACCGACGCGGGTACGCGCCCACCTACCTGTGTCCCCGCTGCAGCTGGCAGGCTGCCTGCGGGCACTGCGAGATGCGACTGACGCTGCACCTGTCGCCGCGGGCGCTGCTCTGCCACCACTGCGGCCATCAGCGACCGCTGCCGAGCGCCTGCCCGGACTGCGGGCACGCGGAGCTGATTGCCGTCGGTGCCGGTACTCAGCGCACCGAGGCCGGGCTGGCTAAGCGGTTCCCAGGGATTCCTCTGTATCGTGTCGACCGCGATACCACCCGAAGCCAGCGTCGCATGGAGGCCCAGTTCGAGGCCATCCACAAGGGCGATCCGGCAATCCTCGTCGGCACGCAGATGCTGGCCAAAGGGCACCACTTTCCGAAGGTTACCGTGGTGGCCGTGGTCAACGCCGACGGCGGGTTCCTCAGCGCCGACTACCGCGCACCCGAGCGCACGGCCCAGCTCATCACCCAGGTCGCCGGGCGCGCGGGTCGTGCCGAGGATCCCGGCGAGGTGTGGATCCAGACCTATCAGCCGGACGGCGTGCTGCTGCGCTCGCTCATCGATGAGGGCTACGACGGGTTCGCCCGGCGGGAGCTGGCCATTCGCAAGTCCAGCGGCCTGCCGCCCTTCCGGCCCATGGCGTTGTTGCGGGCGGAGAGCCGGGACGCCGAGAGCGCCCGAAATTTTTTGACCAGCGTCCGCGACCGCCTGGGAAGCCCCTTAGAAGTGCTCGGCCCGGCTCCAGCGCCCATCGCCCGAGTAGCCAATCGCCTCCGGTTTCAGCTCATGGTGATGGCAGACTCGCGCCGCGAGCTGCATGCTGGCATCCGGCCGATACGAGACCTCACCGCGCCAGGCACCATCCGCTGGTCTGTGGACATCGATCCCTACGATACGTTCTGACCTTTACCGGCCGCCCCAACGGGCGTTCACCGGACATCGTGGCGGACGACCCGCCGCGAGCCTATCATTCGCAGCCCATGGCCAACGATTTTGCAAACCGACTCAATCCGCCGACGACCCGGCGCCCCAAGGCCCGGCCGCCCTCCGCGACACGTCGCAAGGAGAGGCGTTTCAGCGGTTCGAGCTTCGCTTCCGGTCTGCTGATCGGCGGCGCGTGCATGGCCGTGGCTTTGAACCTCCCTGACCCGCAGCCCGAACGCCCGCCCGCCGCAGCTACCGCGGCAAGCGCGCCGCCCGGATCCGTGACCTTCGAGTTCGATAAGGATTTGCGCGACGCCTTTGTGGAGGCGGACCCTGGGCAGTACGAGACGGACGCCGGCCACGACGGATCCCGACCGGTCAGCTATCTCATCCAGGCGGCGTCGTTTCCGGTAGCCGCCGATGCCGACTCCCTTCAGGCAGAGCTTGCGCAAATGGGCCTGGCGGCCCAGTCGGTTCCGGCGCGGCTTAACGCCGGCACCTGGTTCCGGGTCACCGTCGGCCCGTTCGACAGCCAGCTGAAGGCCAATCGAGCGCTTACGCAGCTTCGCGAAATCGATCTGGACGCGTTCATGATCCAGCAGCGCCTGCCCGAACCCCGGTGACCAAACCCCGTTGGCGGAAGTCCGTTGGCGGAACCCCGATGGCGGAACCCCGTTGAAATGCCGGGCAGAGGGCCCCACTATGACCAGTTCGCAATCGGTTGAAGAGCTAAATGGCGGATATCCACGGGACGACCATCGTCAGCGTGCGCAACGACAGGCAGGTGGCCATTGGCGGAGACGGTCAGGTCTCCATGGGCCAGACCATCATGAAGGGCAATGCCCGCAAGGTGCGGCGCCTGCATGACGACAAGGTCCTGGCTGGTTTCGCCGGCGGAACCGCCGACGCCTTCACCCTTTTCGAGCGCTTCGAGGGCGTCCTCGACAAGTATCACGGCAACCTCACCCGTGCCGCCGTGGAGCTGGCCAAGGACTGGCGGTCGGACCGCGCCCTTCGACGTCTCGAGGCCCTTCTGGTGGTGGCGGACCGGGAGGCCACGCTCCTGGTGAGCGGGACCGGCGACGTCATCGAGCCGGAAGCCGGCGTGATCGCCATCGGCTCCGGCGGCCCCTTTGCCCAGGCGGCAGCGCGCGCCCTGAACGAGAACACGGAACTGGATCCCGCCGACATCGTCGAGAAATCGCTGTCCATCGCCGCGGACATCTGCGTCTACACCAACCATCACCGGACCATCGAGGTGCTGGATCTGACATGACCCAGATGACGCCGAGAGAGATCGTTCACGAGCTCGATAAGCACATCATCGGCCAGGACGATGCCAAACGGGCCGTGGCCATCGCGCTGAGAAACCGCTGGCGGCGGATGCAGCTCGAAGAGGAGATGCGCGAGGAGATATCGCCCAAGAACATCCTGATGATCGGGCCCACCGGGGTGGGCAAAACCGAGATTGCGCGGCGGCTCGCCCGCCTGGCGAATGCCCCGTTCATCAAGGTGGAAGCCACCAAGTTCACCGAGGTGGGATACGTGGGTCGGGATGTCGAGTCGATCATCCGGGATCTGGCAGACGTGGCGGTGAAGATGCTGCGCGAGGAGCAGATGGACCGCGTCATGCACCAGGCCGAGGATCGGGCCGAAGAGCGCATCCTGGACGCGCTGCTCCCCGGACCGAAGCCCACCGGCTCTCAGACCATCGGCTTCACCGAGGAATCCTCGGAGGACGAAGGGGACTCCACCACGCGTCAGCTCTTCCGCAAGCGCCTGCGACAGGGCGAGCTCGACGAAAAGGAAATCGAGATCGAGACGGATGCGGCCCAGGTCGGCGTGGAGATCATGGCGCCTCCCGGCATGGAGGAGATGACCAGCCAGCTGCAGAGCATGTTCAGCAACCTCGGCGGCGGCAGAAAACGCTCCGTGCGCCTGAAAATCAAGGACGCGTTGCGCAAGCTCAAGGAAGAGGAAGCGGCGAAGCTGGTAAACGAGGACGAGATCAAGGCACGCGCCGTGGAAACCGTGGAGCAGATGGGCATCGTGTTCCTGGACGAGCTGGACAAGGTGGCAAAGCGCAGCGAGAGCGCGGGCGCGGACGTCTCCCGGGAGGGCGTGCAGCGCGACCTGCTCCCCCTGATCGAGGGCTGCACGGTGTCCACCAAGTACGGCATGGTGAAAACCGATCACATCCTCTTCATCGCCAGCGGCGCGTTTCACCTGGCGAAACCTTCGGATCTGATCCCCGAGCTGCAGGGCCGGCTGCCCATCCGCGTAGAGCTTGCGGCCCTGTCTGCCGGCGACTTCAAGCGAATCCTGGTCGAGCCCAACGCATCGCTCACCGAGCAGTATCAGGCGCTGCTGGGGATCGATGGGCTCAGCCTCGAATTCACCGACGATGGCATCGAGCGCATCGCCGAGCTGGCGTGGCAGGTCAACGAGAGCACCGAGAACATCGGCGCGCGGCGCCTGCACACGGTCCTGGAGCGCCTCCTGGAAAACGTTTCGTTCACGGCTACCGAGAGCGCGGAAAGCACGGTGGTCATCGACGCGGTCTACGTGGACGCTCAGCTCTCGGAGCTGGCCCAGGACCGCGATCTTTCCAGATACATCCTGTAGGCGACGGGCCAAGGCCATGCAGCGCCCAAAGCAGATTACCTATCGCCGCCAGTCAAAAGTCCTGGTTCTCTCTTTCGAGGACGGCGACGCGGAGATCCCCGCGGAGCTGCTGCGCGTCTACTCACCCTCTGCGGAGGTGCGGGGCCACTCGGCCGCAGAGCGCAAGCTGCAGACGGGCAAGAAGCACGTCGGCATCAAAAGCCTGGAGCCCGTAGGTAATTACGCGATCCGCATTACCTTCGATGACGGCCACGACACCGGTCTGTACGGTTGGGACCTTCTGCGGGATCTCGCCGAGAACGCCGACGGTTACTGGAAGTCCTATCTCGACGAGCTGAAGGCGGCCAACGCCTCGCGGCTTCCCACCATACCGGTGGGCCACTGGACGCCGGCAAGCCAGCCGGCCGTCCCCCCGGAGCAGGATCAATGAGCGATCAGAACTCCGTCGACTTCGGCTCCCGCAAGGTATCGCCAGATGAGAAGACCCGCCTGGTAGGCGGAGTTTTCGCGAGCGTGGCTGAACGCTACGACGTCATGAACGACCTGATCTCTCTGGGCACCCACCGCCTGTTCAAGCGGATGACGGTGGAGCTCTCGGGAGTCCGGGAGGGCATGCGCGTGCTGGACCTGGCCGGCGGCACCGGCGATCTGAGCGCGTTGTTCTCTGGTGCGGTTGGCCCGTCGGGAGTTGTCGTGCTCGCGGACATCAACGCACGCATGATGGACGTGGGCCGCAACCGTCTGCTGGACCAGGGTTGCGCAAACGTCTCGTTCTGCCAGGCAGCGGCGGAAGCTCTGCCCTTCGCCGACGACAGCTTCGACTGCGTGAGCATCGGGTTCGGATTGCGTAACTTCACCGACAAACGGGTTGCGCTCGAGGAGCTCAATCGCGTGATCGCGCCGGGCGGCGTGCTGCTGATCCTGGAGTTCTCCAGGCCGGAGAACGCATTTCTGGAGGGGGCCTACGGGACGTTTCAGTCGCTCTGGCCCGGACTCGGCAAGCTGGTGGCTGGCGACGCCCGAAGCTACCAGTACCTCATCGAGTCGATTCGCAATCATCCCCCGCAGAAGGCGCTCAAGCTCATGCTCGAAGACGCCGGCTTCGCCGCCGTCGAGTATCACAATCTGCTGGGGGGCATCGCGGCCATTCACCGCGGGGTCAAGCCATGAGCACCGCAGACGTTTTCGAATCAGCCCTGGTGGAGCTCGTCAACAGGGCGGCCAACGCAACGCTCGAGCTGGACCCCAAAGCCGCATCCCGGCTGGCCGCGGCGGAAGGACACCGGGCGCGCCTCATCGCAGCGCTGCCCGGCGGCCGTGAGCAATCCTTCACGCTGTCGGTCGTCGGGGGGCGCATGGCGTTCACGCCGCACGCCGAGGCCGAGCCCAACGTAGTCGTGCGCGGTTCCGTTCCGGCTCTGCTTTCCATGCTCGCCGGAGGCAGAAGCGCCGGGCCGGTCACCATCGAAGGCGACGTCAGCGTGCTGGAGGAGCTGGCGGCCATCTTCAAGGGCTTCGCACCCGACCTGGCCGAGCCGCTGTCGAAGCTGGTTGGAGAAACCTCAGCAGACGGCATTCTGAACGCGGCGGAGGCAGGTCTGGCCCTGCTGAAATCTGCAGCAGAGGCTACAGGCGAATCCCTGCGGCGCGGCGTGGGCGAGCGTTTTGCGACGCGCACCCGCGTCAACGTTCTTCTCGATCGGCTGGAAGATGCCCGCGAACGATCGGACCGCCTCGCCGCACGCATAGGCAATCTGGAGAGCGCCCGGGGCTCCCACCAGCGCCCGGAACCTCCAACGCCATGAGCGCTCTGCGCCGACTCTTTCGGGTTCTCTGGATCGTGAGCCGCTACCGGCTCGACACCCTGATCGACGCGGATCAGGAAGGCGCGGCGTTGCCGCGTCGCTACGCCTGGCTACTGCGCGCTTCTCCCGCCCGGCTTCTACCGGTCGGCGACGAACCGCGCGGGCGGCGCCTGCTGCTGGCGCTGGAGCAGCTCGGGCCGGTGTTCGTCAAATTCGGACAGCTGCTTTCCACGCGGCGGGATCTGATACCGCTGGACATTGCGGACGAGCTCAGCGCCCTGCAGGATCGGGTGCCCCCGTTTCCCGGCGAGCAGGCCGTGCGGATCATCGAGGACGCGCTGGGCCAACCCATCAGCGAAGCCTTCCGCTCCTTCGAGATAGAGCCCATGGCATCCGCGTCTGTGGCCCAGGTGCATGCCGCCATCCTGCCGGACGGCAAGAGCGTGGTGGTCAAGGTCGTCAGACCCGACATAGCCGACGTCATCCGGGCAGATCTGGAACTGCTGCGCGCCGCCGCGGAGATTCTGGAGAACGCCTCTGAGGAGGCGCGGCGGCTGCACCTCAAGCAGGTGGTCAAGGACTACGAGCAAACGATTCTCGGTGAGCTCGACATGCAGAAGGAGGCGGACAACACCGCCCGGCTGCGCAGCAACTTCGCCGAGTCGGAGCTCCTGTACGTGCCGCGCGTCTACTGGCGCTGGTGCCGCAGCAACATCCTGGTGATCGAGCGTATCCACGGAATACCGATCTCCGATGTGGCCGAGCTCAAAGCCCGCGGGACGAACATGCGGCGCCTGGCCGAGAAAGGGGTGGAGACCTTTTTCAAGCAGGTGTTCGTGGACAACTTCTTCCACGCGGACATGCACCCGGGCAACATCTTCGTCGACGTGACCGATCCCGAGGACCCGCGCTACATTGCCGTGGACTGCGCGATCATCGGCTCGCTCAACCAGGAGGATCAGGACTACCTCGCCCGAAATCTTCTGGCGTTCTTCAACCGGGATTACGCCGAGGTCGCGCGGCTGCATCTGGAGTCCGGCTGGGTTCCCGACGAAACGGACCCCGAAGAGTTCGAGCGGGTCATTCGCGAGGTCTGCGAGCCCATCTTCGCAAAACCGCTCAACGAGATCTCTTTCGGTCAGTTTCTCGTGGAGCTCTTCGAAACGGCCAGCGCCTTTCACATGGAGATTCAGCCTCAGCTGGTGCTGCTGCAGAAGACGCTTCTGTACATCGAAGGCCTGGGTCGGGAGCTGTACCCGGAGCTGGATCTCTGGGAGACGGCCAAACCGTTCATGGAATCCTGGATGGCCGAGCGGGTGGGACCGGCGGCCGCCCTGCGGGAGCTGGCAGAACGCGCGCCGGAGATTCTCGCGGAGCTGCCGCGCCTGCCTGGCATGGTGGTGACGGCCAGCCGGCAGATACGCCACCTCGAAAGGATGGTGGACCGACAGAACCGGGAACTGCACGAGCTCGAGGCGCGCGTGGGCAGGCTCGCCCGGGGCGTGCGCGGACGCCGGGTGGCGGGCGCCGCTTTGCTCGTGCTGGCCAGCGTCCTACTATGGGGCCCTATCGCTGAATCGCTGAGCGGCAGCGGAGATCTCGGCACCGTGGCTGGTCTCGCCAGCGCGGCCATCGCTTCGTTGCTGCTCTTGAAGGCCTGAAACATGACCGATAGCAAAGACATCGTCGAAGACCTGATCGAAGTTCTCGAATCCCGCCGCAGCGCCGACCCCGGTTCGTCCTACGTCGCATCGCTGTACGCTGACGGCCTGAACAGGATTCTCGAGAAAGTGGGCGAGGAAGCCACCGAGGTGGTGCTCGCTGCCAAGGATGCGACGTCGTCCGACAGGGACGATGCGCTCGTTCACGAGGTGGCCGATCTGTGGTTTCACACTCTGGTCATGCTCGTGCATCTCAATCAGGACCCACGCTGGGTTTTCGAAACGTTGCGAGAGCGTTTCGGCATCTCCGGGCACGAGGAGAAAAGCAGCCGCAACGCCGGCGGCCCCTGACGGGCCTATTGGATTCCGACGAGGTGGGCTGGGTTCGGAAGACGTATACTTGACCAACGACCTGACGGAGACAGCAAATGTTTGGACTGGGCATGACCGAACTCATCGTCATCCTCATCATCGTGGTCCTCATATTCGGCCCCAAGCGGCTGAAAACCATCGGCTCTGACCTGGGAAACGCCATCAAGGGGTTTCGCAAAGCCGTGACCGAGGAAGAGGCCAAGGCCGCGCCCGCGGAGGAGCCCCGCGTGATCGAAGGTGAGGTCAACGCGGCGCAGAAGACTGAGACCAAGCAGGACTCCAGCGTCTAGCAATGTTCGACATCGGCTTTCCGGAGCTCGTTCTCATCGCCGTGGTCGCGCTGCTGGTCATCGGACCGGAGCGGCTGCCCGAAGCGCTGCGGACCCTAGGACTGTGGCTCGGCAGAATGCGCCGCAGCTTCACCGCTGTGAAGACGGAGATCGAGAAGGAGATCGGCATGGACGACGTGCGCCGCCAACTCCACAACGAGGCCATCATGGAGGAGATGAAGCGCATCGAGGGCGAGGTGCGTGGAACCGCCGACAGCCCGGCCGGCGATGCTCAGACCGAGGCTGCCGGAAACCCGCCTTCAAACGAAACCTCGGCCACTGCGGACAATGGCGGGCGCTGAAGATTCCGACAACCGGCTCAGCCACGACGAGCAGGTAGACGCCGACGAGCAGCCGTTTCTCGATCACGTCATCGAGCTCAGATCGCGCATCCTGCGCGGCCTTCTGGTGGTCCTGCTGCTCTTCTTCCCTACCTACTACTACGCAAACGACCTGTACGAGCTGGTCGCAGCTCCGCTGTTGGCGCACCTGCCCGGAGGCGGCAAGATGATCGCTACCGAGGTGGCGTCGCCATTCCTCACGCCCTTCAAGCTGTCGGTCTTCACCGCCGTGTTCATCGGCATGCCGTTTCTGCTGCACCAGATGTGGGCGTTCATCTCGCCGGGGCTGTACCTGCACGAGAAGAAGTTCGCCGTCCCCGTGCTGCTGTCCAGCATGGTGCTTTTCTACGGCGGCGTCGCGTTCGCGTATTTTCTGGTCTTTCCCCTGGTCTTTCAGTTCATGGCCGCTGTCACGCCGGAGGGCGTGACCATGATGACCGACATCAATCGATATCTGGATTTCGTGCTCAAGATATTCTTCGCGTTCGGCTTCGCGTTCGAAATTCCCATTGCCACTTTCATGCTGGCCTGGTCGGGCATCGCCACCGCCGACGGCATGGCTAACAAACGTCCATACGTGATCGTCGGCTGCTTCATAGTCGGTATGCTTCTCACACCGCCCGACGTGATCTCCCAGCTGCTGCTGGCCCTGCCGACCTGGGTGCTCTTCGAGGTCGGGATCGTCTTTGCCCGGCTGGCCGAGCGCCGGAGCAACGAGCCGGGTTGAGATCGTCGCCCTCCCGCCGGATCCAGGAGCGACCCATGGGACCAGTCTGAATCCGCGGATCAGCGGTCGAGAAGGAAGGTCACCGGGCCGTCGTTGACGAGCGCCACCTTCATGTCCGCACCGAACCGCCCGGACGCTACCCGCGGGTACAACGCCGCCAGCCGAGCCACGAAGCGCTCATAGATGGTCTCCGCCAGGTCCGGTGGCGCGGCCGTGCTGAATCCGGGGCGTTTGCCCCGGGACGTGTCTGCCGCGAGGGTGAACTGGGACACGACGAGCACCTCGCCGGCGACATCGACCACAGACTGGTTCATCGGCTTGTCATCACCGGGAAAGACGCGCAGTCCGAGAACCTTGTCGGCCATCCAGTGGAGCTGCGCGTCACCATCGTCGGGGAACACCCCCAGGAAGACCAGCAACCCCGTTGAGATAGACGCGACGGCCTCGTCGTCGACGGTCACCGACGCGCTGGAAACCCGCTGAACGACGACGCGCATCTAAACACGCCCCCGATCGGGAACGGTTTCAGCCAGCGCGCTTGCGCTCATGTTCTTTCAGCCACTGCTTGCGGACGCGTATCGCGGTTGGCGTGATCTCGACCAGCTCGTCATCGTCTATGAACTCGAGCGCCTGCTCCAGCCCGAGCCTGATCGGCGTGGTGAGCAGAATATTCTCGTCGCTGCCCGATGCGCGAATATTGGTCAGCTTCTTCTCCTTCATGGGGTTGACCGTCAGGTCGTTGTCGCGGCTGTGCACGCCGACCACCATGCCTTCGTAAACCTCATCGTTCGGACCGATCATCAGCCGGCCGCGGTTCTGCAGGTTGAACAGCGCGTAGGCCACCGCCTTGCCCTTGGCGTTGGAGACGAGCACCCCGTTCGTGCGGCGGCCGATCTCTCCGTCGAAGCGCGGACCGTACCCGGCGGAGGCGTACGTCATGACGCCGGTGCCCGACGTCATGGACAGAAACTGAGGGCGATAGCCCATCAGCCCGCGCGTGGGAATCCGGTAGCGCAGCCGCACCCGCCCATGGCCGTCCGGGTGCATCTCCTGCAGCTCGCCGCGGCGCTCACCAAGGCTCTCCATCACCTTGCCCTGGTGCTCATCGTCCACGTCGATGGTGATCGTCTCGTAGGGTTCGACCAACCGACCATCCTCTTCCTTCATGATGACCCGGGGTCTCGAGACCGCCACCTCGTAGCCTTCCCTGCGCATGGTCTCGATCAGCACCGAGAGGTGGAGCTCGCCGCGGCCCGAGACCTCGAACCGATCCGGGTCGTCGGTTTCGGCCACCGCAAGCGCAACGTTGTGAGAGGCTTCCCTGAGCAATCGCTCGCGCAGCTGGCGGCTCGTGAGGAACGACCCGTCGCGCCCGGCGAAGGGGGAGGTGTTCACGCAGAACATCATGGTCAGGGTCGGCTCGTCCACAGTCAGCGGAGGAAGCGCTTCGACGTGCTCGGGCGCGCAGATCGTGTCCGAAATGCCGATCTCCTCGACGCCCGTCACGCACACGATGTCGCCCGCGCCTGCCTCCTCCCTCTCGATCCGCTCCAAGCCGTGGTAGCCGAGAACGGCCAGCACCCGTGCTTTACGCGTCCGGCCATTGCGATCCACAACGACCACCGGGGTGTTGCGCGCGAGCCGTCCGCGACGTATGCGTCCCACGCCCATCACGCCGACGTAGCTGGAGTAGTCGAGGGAGCTGATCTGCATCTGCAGCGGCCCGTCCGCGTCCACGCTGGGAGGCGGAACGTGGGCGATGATGCTCTGCAGCAGCGGGGTCATGTCGTCTACCAGCGCGTCGGGCTCGGGCCCCGCCTGCCCCAGCAGCGCCGAGGTGTAGACCACGGGAAAGTCGAGCTGCTCGTCGCTCGCCCCGAGGCTGTCGAACAGGTCGAACACCTGATCGATTACCCGGTAAGGATCGGCGCCGGGACGATCCACCTTGTTGACCACGACGATGGGGCTCAACCCCGCGGCGAACGCCTTCTCCGTCACGAAGCGGGTCTGGGGCATGGGCCCTTCGACGGCGTCCACCAGCAGGAGGACCGAGTCCACCATGGAGAGGATGCGTTCGACTTCGCCGCCGAAATCCGCATGACCCGGGGTATCGACGATATTGATCCGGTAGCCTTCGTACTCGATGGCCGTGTTCTTCGACAGAATGGTGATGCCGCGCTCCCGTTCGAGCTCGTTGCTGTCCATCACCCGCTCGGGCTGGTCGCGGTCGAGCGAGCCGGTCTGCTGCAGCAGCCGGTCTACAAGGGTGGTCTTGCCATGGTCGACATGGGCGATGATGGCGACGTTGCGCAGGTGGTCAGTGTTCATTGATCCATTACAATGCGCGGCTTGAAGCACCAAAGCCGACAGACGGCATGAACGGCGCCTGCGGCGGGGGAGCATCAATCGGGCAGCAGCGGCAGCGGTTATGCCGCGGCCAAAAAGGTGGCGAATTATGGCGGAACAGCGAAGGGCTGTCGCGTTAATTTCGGGCGGTCTCGACTCCATGCTGGCGGCAAAGGTCGTCATGGAGCAGGGCGTCCACGTGGAGGGCGTCAACTTCTTCACGGGCTTCTGCGTGGAGGGCCACACTCACGCCATCCGGGAAAAGGACCGCAACAAGCCCAAGCGCAACAACGCGCTGTGGGTTGCCGAGCAGCTCGGTATCAGGCTGCACATCATCGACGTCATCGACGAGTACAAGGACGTCCTGCTCAATCCGAAGCACGGCTACGGGGCTCATCTGAACCCCTGCCTGGACTGCAAAGTATTCATGGTGCGCAAGGCGCTGGCCTGGAGCTTCATGGAGGAAAACGGCTTTGACTTCATCGTCACCGGGGAGGTCATCGGTCAGCGTCCGAAAAGCCAGCGCAAGGAAACCATGCCGATCATTGCGCGGGAGTCCGGAGCAGACGACCGGCTGCTCAGACCGCTATGCGCCAAGCACCTTCCCCCGACGCTGCCTGAACGCGAGGGCTGGGTCGATCGCGAAGCCCTCTACGACTTCCATGGACGCAACCGCAAGCCGCAGTTCGCTCTGGCGCGCCGCTTCGGCTTCGAGGACTGGTCCCAGCCGGCTGGAGGGTGCTGTTTCCTCACGAACGCGCAGTACTCGGCCAAGCTGACCGATCTCTGGCAGGCAAAGGGATCGCGAGACTACGAGCTGGACGACATCATGCTGCTGAAGGTCGGCCGCCACCTGCGGCCGCGGCCCCATTTCAAGTTGATCATCGGCCGCGAGCTCGGCGAGAACCGGTTTCTGCAGGGCTACCGCCACCAGTTCACGAGCCTGACCGCCATCAGCCACAAGGGGCCGCTGGCCCTCATCGACGGAGACGCCGGCGCCGATGACATCGAGCTGGCAGCACGTATCCTGGCCCGATACGGTCAAGGCAGAGATGCAGCCAGGGTTGAGGTGATCGCCGCGGAGCCAGGCGGCGCGGAAACCCGCCTGAGCGTTGCGCCGCTCGCCGAGGCCGATATTGGGACCGATTGGCATGTCGGAGCTTGAAACATTGGATGCTCGGGGGTTACTGTGCCCCCTGCCGGTGATAAGAACCCAGGAAAAGGTCAAAGGGCTCCCACCGGGCACCGTCGTCGAGATCGTTGCCACCGACCCAGGCGTGATGCAGGACATTCCGGCCTGGTGCCGGGTCCACGGGCACGAGCTCATCTCGATGACGGAAGGTGAAGAAGAAGCGGCCGCCGAAGGGAAGGCCGACGCAGACAGATTGATCCGGGGAGGACGTGAAATAAGAGTCAGGATCAAAGTGCGCCAGTAATGCTGATAGTGCACCAAAATGGTGCGTAAGCACCACTTTCTCGCATCCATTCGCACTATTTCTGAGCGCCTGTGAGCCGGCACTAACCTCTGATATCAAGAAAATGGCCGTGGCACGCTTACTGCATTCCGCGGTCGCACGGCGCGGATACCGCAAAAGACATTACTACGCACACCCTAGAAAGGAGCACGTACACACAATGGCCGAAAATACTCTGAAACTCATCAAGGACAACGACGTCAAGTGGGTGGATCTGCGCTTCACCGACCCGAAGGGAAAGGAACAGCACACCACCATACCGGCGCACCGGCTCGACGCCGACGCGCTCAATGACGGTTTCATGTTCGACGGCTCGTCCATCTCCGGCTGGAAGTCCATCAACGAGTCGGACATGATCCTCATGCCCGACGACTCCACTCCCGTCATCGACCCGTTCCGGGACGACACGACCCTGAACCTGCGCTGCGACATCATCGAGCCCTCCACCATGCAGCCCTACGACCGGGATCCGCGCTCTCTGGCCAAGCGGGCGGAGGCTTACCTGACTTCCACCGGAATCGGCGATACCGCCTACTTCGGGCCCGAGAACGAGTTTTTCGTGTTCGACGACGTGCGCTGGAAGGTGGAAATGAGCGGCGCGTCCTACAGCATCGGCGCTGAGGAGGCAGCCTGGGAATCCCATTCCGAGTTCGAAGGTGGCAATCTGGGCCACCGCCCGTCCGTGAAGGGCGGCTACTTCCCCGTGCCCCCGGTGGATTCCGCCGCCGATCTGCGCTCGGCCATGTGCTCGGCGATGATGGCCATGGGCCTGGACGTCGAGGTGCACCACCACGAAGTGGCAACCGCCTGTCAGAACGAGATCGGCGCACGCTTCAACACTCTGGTGCGTAAAGCCGACGAGGTGCAGATATACAAATATTGCGTGCACAACGTGGCGGACGCTTACGGCAAGACGGCGACCTTCATGCCCAAGCCGCTCGTTGGCGACAACGGCAACGGCATGCACGTTCACCAGTCCATCGCCAAGGGGGACACCAACGTATTCCACGGCGACGAGTACGCGGGGCTCTCAAAGACGGCTCTGTACTACATCGGCGGGATCATCAAGCATGCAAGGGCCATCAACGCGTTTGCGAATGCCAGCACCAACTCCTACAAGCGGCTGGTGCCAGGCTTCGAGGCCCCCGTGCTCCTGGCTTACTCCGCCCGCAACCGATCCGCATCGATCCGGGTTCCCTACATTCAGGGCGGAAACCCCCGGGCCTATCGGGTCGAAGTCCGCTTCCCGGACAGCACCGGAAACCCGTACCTGACCTTCGCCGCCATGCTCATGGCCGGGCTCGACGGCATCCAGAACGAGATCCATCCTGGCGACTCGTTCGACAAGGATCTCTATGACCTGCCCGCCGAAGAGCTGGAGGGCGTGCCGACCGTCTGCTCTTCTTTGGAGCAGGCGCTGCAGGCTCTCGACGAGGACCGCGACTTCCTCAAGGCCGGCGGCGTGTTCTCCGACGGCATGATCGACGGCTATCTCGCCCTCAAGCAGCAGGAAGTGGACTACCTGAATTCCACGACCCACCCCGCTGAGTTCGAGATGTATTACAGCGTGTAAGACGCCCTCGCGCGGGTTTCGCCCGCGGCAAAGCCCCAACTCGTTTACGAATTGGGGCTTTTTTTTGCCTCGGCGTGGTCCAAAATGGCTGAATCCAACCCAAGGCGGGCAACATGCAGCTACTGGCAACACTGAAAAGAATTGCATTTCTGAGCATCATATCCACGCCCTGGCTGATGCTGAGCACGCAGTCCATGGCCGGAACGACGATCTACAAAACCGTCGACGAGGACGGCAACGTGGTGTTCACGGACACGCCGCCCAGAGCCGATGGGCCTTCCGAGACGATCACCCTGACATCCCCCAACTCTTTCGATCCCGCAGAAGCAGGCACCGAGGGCTCCGGCCGCCAGCTCTGGATAGTTGATCCAGACGCCGAAGGGGAAGCCTCTGGCGAGTTCTACGGGGCATTGACGGTCACTTCCCCAGCAGACGACGAGAGCATCCGGGAAAACGCAGGAAACGTGACGGTTACGGTGAAGCTGGAGCCGCCGAACCTGCAGCCTGGTCACCGAATACGCCTCCTGCTCGATGGCTCCCCCACGGGCGGCACCAACACGACCGGGCGTTTCGCCCTCAGCAACGTGGACCGCGGTACGCACTCGCTGAAGGCAGAGGTCGTGGACGACGCCGGAAAGCTGATCTACGCGGGCCCGTCGTCCACCTTCCACCTGCAGCGCTATTCGGTTCTCAACGCGCCCAAGCGCCCGGTGAACCCGATCAACAACTGACCCGACACCGCAGGGCCCATTCGACCACGCCGGATCGCGAGGGCGGCCGTCAACCGGCCGCACCACAATCGACCTTTGCACCGTATTGGTGCATACTGCCTGGGGCACGGCGCCGCTAACGCAAGGGGGTGCCCGCCCTGATCGGCCTTTTATTCCGGCAATGAGACCGAAGTAAATACTCACTCACGTCTTGCAGCCTGATCGCGAGGAGTTGGACCGTTTCTTGCGTCAGGAGCACGCATTCCGTCAACGCCCCATGACTCAGACACACGGGAACACTGCCTACAACATGCCGTCTCTGGCCAAATCCGACATCCTGGACCAGCTAACGGGCGCGGTGATCGTCTGCGATGGCTCTCTGAGGGTCTGCTACATGAACCCCGCCGCGGAGTCTCTGCTGAACACGAGCGAGCATCAGAGCACCGGGGTGCAGCTCGCGGAACTGCTCTTCGACGCCGCCGCTTCGCCGTTCGCGGATCTGGCGGGCATCTTCACCACAGAGCAGTCCATCACCAAAAGAGCGGCGCAATTCCAGCTGCGCGACGGCACCGAGGTGATTGCCGACCTGACCGCCTCCCTGGAGCCGAACTCCGGTCACCTGGTCATCGAGCTGCAGCCCTTGAACCGCCTGCTTCGGATCAACCGCGACGAGCACTCGTTCTTCTCCCAGCAGACTACCCGTACTCTGATCAGGGGGCTCGCTCACGAGGTGAAGAACCCGCTCGGCGGCCTGCGGGGCGCTGCCCAGCTGCTCCAGCGCGAGCTCGACGCCAGCGAGCTGACCGAGTACACGCGCATCATCATCGAGGAGGCGGACCGCCTCACCCAGCTCGTGGACAACATGCTGGGATCGAACCGTCAGCCCGAGTACGCGGACGTGAACATTCACGAGCTTCTCGAGCACGTGGTGCGGCTGGTGGATGCGGAGCTCGGCGGCCGGGTCAAATTTGCCAGGGACTACGACCCCAGCCTGCCGCCGATTCGGGCCGATCGCGCGCAGCTCGTCCAGGCGCTGATCAACATTGTCAGAAACGCCGGCCAGGCCCTGGGTGAGACGGCCAACCCCTCCATCACGCTGAGAACCAGGGCAGTCAGGCAGTTCACCATCGGCTCTACCCGGCATCGGGTCGTGTTGCAGATCGAGATAGCCGACAACGGACCCGGAATACCCGAAGGCATGGTGGACCAGATCTGGTTCCCGATGATCAGCGGGCGAGCCGACGGCACCGGTCTGGGGCTGGCCATTACCCAATCCATCGTTGGCCATCACAACGGGATCATCGAGTGCGTCAGCCGCCCCGGGGACACCCGCTTTTCGGTATTCCTGCCCGTCGAGAGCAACGGCGAGCACATCGAACAACTGGAGAATTCGCAGCCGTGAGAAATCGAGTCTGGGTCGTCGACGACGACCGGTCCATACGCTGGGTGCTGGAGCGGGCCATGCAGCAGGCTGACATTCCCATCGCCGCTTTCGCCTCGGCCGATCACGCCATGCATCACCTGCAGGACGAGCGGCCCGTCGCCGTCCTTACCGACGTGCGAATGCCCGGCATGGACGGCATGGAGTTCATTGGTCGCATCCACGAGGCCTACCCGGAGCTGCCGGTCATCATCATGACGGCCCATTCCGACCTCGACAGCGCCGTCAACGCCTACCAGAGCGGCGCGTTCGAGTATCTGCCCAAACCGTTCGACGTGGACGAAGCCGTCGCCATCGTCAAACGGGCCATGACCTTTGCCCAGGAAGAAGCGCCGCCGCCGGCGCCCGAACAGGAAACCGCCCAGGAAATCATCGGCCAGGCGCCCGCCATGCAGGAGGTCTTCCGCGCCATCGGCCGGCTGGCACACTCCAACGTCACGGTCCTGATACGCGGCGCATCGGGGTCGGGAAAGGAGCTGGTCGCCCGTGCGCTGCACCGCCACAGCCCCCGCGCGGAGGGCGAATTCGTCGCTTTGAACATGGCGGCCATACCGAGGGAGCTGGTGGAATCAGAGCTGTTCGGCCACGAAAAGGGCGCTTTCACGGGCGCCAACTCGCGACGCGAAGGGCGTTTCGAGCAGGCCGACGGCGGCACCCTGTTCCTGGACGAGATCGGCGACATGCCCGCAGAAACCCAGACCCGGCTGCTGCGCGTGCTGGCCGACGGGGAGTTCTATCGAGTGGGCGGACACTCCCCGGTCAAGGTGGACGTTCGCATCATCGCAGCAACCCACCAGGACCTCGAAGTTCGGGTGAGGGACGGCAGCTTCCGGGAGGATCTCTTTCACCGGCTGAACGTCATCAGCGTCCACGTGCCGACTCTGGCGGAACGGCGAACGGACATTCCCGCGCTGGCCAGCCATTTCCTGGAGCAGGCGGCGGAGGAACTGGGCGGCGAGCCCAAGATAATCCGTCCCGACACGATGGAGTACATGATGAATCTGAGCTGGCCAGGCAACGTGCGCCAGCTCGAGAACACCTGCCGCTGGCTCACCGTGATGGCCTCCGGACGTGAAATCTATCTAGCCGACCTGCCGCCGGAGCTCGGCTCCGATGTGGTCGAGCAGGACACAAACGACAGCTGGGAACAGGCGCTGGAAGCCTGGGCCGACGACCTGCTGCGCGAGCCCGGCGGGCTGCCGCTGCTGGATGTGGCGATGCCGCGTTTCGAAAGCGTGGTCATCCGAGCCGCGCTCAGGCGCACCGGCGGGCGCAAGCGCGAGGCGGCCGAGCTGCTCGGCTGGGGACGCAACACGCTCACCCGGAAGATTGCCGAGCTCGGGATGACCGAACTCTGAGCCATGCCCCTTCACGTCGTGCTGTACCAGCCGGAGATTCCGCCAAACACCGGCAACGTCATCCGCGTCTGCGCGAACACCGGCGCCCGTCTGCACCTGGTCGAGCCGCTCGGTTTCGAGATGGACGACTCAAGGCTCCGGCGGGCGGGGCTCGACTATCACGAGTTTGCTTGCGTCGACGTTCACGCCAGCCTGGACGACGCGCTCGACGCCTGCGGGGGCGGACGGTGCTACGCGGTGAGCACGCGCGGTTCCAGACGCTTCTCGGAGATCACGTTCACCGACGGCGACGTGCTGCTCTTCGGTCCGGAGACCCGGGGGCTGCCGGCGGACGTGCTCGAGACGTTTCCAGCGGCGCACGTGCTGCGAATTCCCATGCGGGCGGGCTCGCGCAGCCTGAACCTCTCCAACGCCGTCGCCGTTGTGGTCTACGAGGCGTGGAGACAGCTCGGCTACGCCGAGGGAACTTAGATCAGTGCTGGACGGGGTTTGCCGGAGGTGCCCGCTGCTTGAGCGCTTCCTCGTAAAGCGCATCGAAGTTCACGGGCGCGAGCTGAATGGCGGGAAACCCGCCGCGAACCGCCAGCGAGTCCAGAGTTTCCCGCACGTAGGGAAACAGCGTGTTCGGACACATCGTTCCCAGCACCCGGTGCACCACGGCGTCTTCAGCGCCCTGAATCACGAACAACCCGGCCTGCTGGACTTCGATGATGTAGGCGGTGCGCCCATCATCGAGCTTGGCGCGCAGGGTCACGGTCAATACCACCTCGAAACGATCCCCTTCCTGGGGATTGGTTCGGGTGTTGATGTCCAGCTGCATCTCGGGCTTCCAGCTTTCGCCGAACACCGCCGGCGAGCGCGGCGATTCGAACGAAGCGTCCTTGAGGTACAGGCGCTCCAGACGAATCTGGCCCCGGGCTACGCCTTCACCACCGGCAGGTTCTGATTCCGCCATTCGGCGATGCCTCCTTTGAGCCGTGTGACGTTCGCGAACCCCTGCTTGCGCAGCGCCGTGCCCGCAGCACCGGCATGCTGACCCATCTTGCAGGCGATCACGATCGGCTTTTCCTTGTGAGCGTTCAGCTCGGCGATTCGGCCGTCCAGGGACGCGTAGGGGATGTTGAGCGCGTGGGGAATGTGGCCCTGGTCGAAATCCTTCTTGTCCCGCACGTCGAGCACCACGGCGTCCTCCCGGTTGACCAGGTCGACCAGCTCCTGAGCCGAGACGGACCGGCCGCCGCGCTGGGTCTCGTTGCGCACGAAGAACACCAGCAGCACCACGAAAGCCCCCACGAGAACGGGATGATTAACGATGAACTCAAATAGCTGATCCATCTCTGCGCCCTCTGCTCCGGGCTCCGACGTGGCTGGAAACCGCGCGATTATACACACCGGTTCAACCTCTCGTAGCCATGGATTCTGTTAAACTCCCGGCCGCTACCCCAACCCCGCAACTCGAGGAGGTTTGGCCGAAAACCCATGGGAAATCCGACGCTGCTGGTGGTTCTGGACGGTTTCGGCTACAGCCCGTCCACGCAGGACAACGCCATTGCCCAGGCGCGCACGCCCAACTGGGATCGCTTCTGGAACGAGAAACCTCATGCGCTGATCTCGGGCTCGGGGGCGGACGTTGGCCTTCCGGACGACCAGATGGGGAACTCGGAAGTGGGGCACATGAACCTCGGGGCCGGTCGCAAGGTCTATCAGGACCTGACCCGGATCAACCGCGCCATCGAGCAAGGCGAGTTCGCCCGCAACAGAACTCTCAACAGGACTTTGCAGCGTCTCAGAAAAGCCGGCGGGCGCCTGCACGTCATGGGCCTGTTGTCCCCGGGCGGGGTGCACAGCCACGAAGATCAGATCTTCGAGTTCATCCGGATGGCCGCGGCGGCGGAAATTCAGCACATCTATCTGCACGCCTTTCTGGACGGGCGCGACACACCGCCGCGCAGCGCGGAGCCGTCCCTCGCACGGGCTGACGCTCTGCTTGCCGAGCTCGGCGCAGGTCACGTAGCCTCTGTTACCGGGCGCTACTACGCCATGGACCGAGACCGGCGCTGGGACCGCATCGAGCGCGCGTACAACCTGCTGGTCCGGGGAGAGGCTCCCTTTCATGCGGCAAACGGGCGCGCAGCGCTGGCGGCCGCGTACGAGCGGGACGAAAGCGACGAGTTCGTGCAGCCCACGGCCGTGCACGCGGAGGGCGAGCTGCCGGTCCGGATGCTCGACGGAGACGCCGTGGTCTTCATGAACTTCCGCGCCGACCGAGCCCGCCAGATCACCCGGGCAATCCTGGAGCCGGGCTTCGACGGTTTCCAGCGCCGCTCCACGGTAGCGCTGTCCGACTTCGTCATGCTCACCCGGTACGCCGACGACATCGACACCTCGTGCGCGTTCGAGCCGGCCGTGCTGTCCAACACGCTCGGCGAGTACCTGGCGAACCTGGGCAAGACCCAGCTGCGCATCGCCGAGACCGAGAAGTACGCTCACGTCACTTTCTTCTTCTCCGGCGGGAGAGAGGATCCCTTCGCCGGCGAGGAACGCCTGCTCATCCCTTCACCGAAAGTGGCCACGTACGACCTGGCGCCCGAGATGAGCGCGCGCAAGGTCACCGACCACCTGGTGGAAGCGATAGCGTCGAAGCAGCACGACCTGATCATCTGCAACTTTGCCAACGGCGACATGGTCGGTCACACCGGCGTGTTCGACGCGGCCGTGAAGGCCGTGGAGACACTGGACGAGTGCCTGGGCCGGATCGAAACCGCCATCGTAGAGGCAGGCGGGCAGATGCTCATCACAGCCGACCACGGCAACGTGGAGCAGATGCGCGACCATGGCACCGGCCAGGCTCACACCGCCCACACCTGTGAGCCCGTGCCCCTCGTCTACATCGGACCGCAATCGGTCAAGCTGAACTCCGGAGGAACCCTCTCCGACGTAGCACCCACCCTCCTCGAGCTCATGCACCTGGAAAAACCGGCAGAAATGACCGGGCACTCCGTCGCTCAGCTAGAGGAACGCCGCTCCGCTTGAACAGTCTCCCGACGACCGACTGGCTACCGCGGAGCCGCGCCGGGCGCCGGGCGGCCGGCACGCGTCGCCTTGCGATCGTGGTGCTTTCTCTCCTGGCGCCGTTGAGCTTCTCCAGCGAGAAGGAAGACGCCCAGAGAGAGCTGGAGGACGTCGTGGGCAAGCTCAACGCCCTGGACGTATGGCTTGATGAAGCCGAGGAGCGCCGCGTGCGCTGGCTCGGAGAGGTCAAGATCAAGGACCGGGAGGTGGCCTCGGTGAGCGAGGCCGTCGACGAGGCGACCGCCGCGTTGGCCGTGGTGATTCGGTCCCTGGGCAAGCTCGAGGCGGAGCAGCGCGAGCTGCAGGAGAAGCGGGAGCGGCAGGCAACCAAGATCGGCGAGCACCTCGCCGCCGCGTACCGTTTGGACGGTCGCGACTTCGTGCAGCTCTTGCTCAATCAGGAATCCCCGGACTCGTTCGATCGGATGATCCGTTACCACCGCTACTTCAGCAGCGCCCGCCTGTCTGCCCTGCAGGAGTACCAGGAAACTCTCGAGGCGCTGGCCGCCAACAGGCTGGCCCTGGAAGATCGTGCGGCCGAGCAGGAAGCCCGCAAGGCGGAGCTTGCGGAGCGCCAGGCCAGGCTCATCGAGGAGCGCGATCAGCGCAGGCTTCTGATCGCGCAGCTGGATGCCGAGGCAGAGGACAAAGCCGTCCAGCGGCAGCGGCTGGACACCGACCGCGACCGGCTCGAACGTCTGCTGGACGAGCTCAACCGACGCGCCATGGAGCTGGACGGGTCCGCCTTCGTTGCCCGCAAGGGATCACTTCCCTGGCCGCTCAAGGGTCCCCTGCGCTCATCGTTCGGACGGCCACGGGCCGACGGGAGAATGGTCTGGCAAGGGATGCTGGTGGCCGCGGACGAAGGCTCGCCGGTAAAGGCCGTTTTTCGCGGCCGGTTGATTTTCGCCGACTGGCTGCGCGGCTTCGGACTGCTCGCCATCATCAACCACGGCGACGGTTACATGACGCTATACGGCCATGCCGACTCGCTCACGAAAACCGTGGGCGACTGGGTCGAGGCGGGGGAGGTCATCGCCCGCGCCGGCCGCAGCGGCGGCCAGCAGGCCAGCGGCCTGTACTTCGAGGTGCGCGAGGAAGGCGTGCCCCGCGACCCCCTCGGGTGGTTGGCCAAACGCTGATGCTGGTGCCAAACTCCCCGGTATGAACTTGCGTCCCATAACTCTGGTCGGCATCGCGATCAGCATGGTCCTCGGGATCGGCGTCGGCATCGGCGCTTACCGGGCCTGGCTGGAGCCCGATGTGAATGGCCGGCACGGCCAGGCCTTCGACGAGGTGCTGCGCCAGGTGCACGAAGGCTACGTGGACGAGGTGGCCAAGGAAAAGCTCCTCGAAAACGCCCTCAAGGGAATGCTCCACGGTCTCGACGAGCATTCCGACTATCTGGACCACCTCAGCTACGAGGATCTGCAGGCGGAAACCAGCGGGCAGTTCGGCGGCATCGGCATCGAGCTCAACCTGGTCGACGGCTATTTCACCGTAATCCGGCCGATCACCGACACGCCCGCCAGCGCCGCGGGGCTCCAGCCCGGCGACAGGCTGACCGAGATCGACAGAGAGTCGCTCAAGGGCAAGAAGATGGTGGACATCATCTCCAGCCTTCGCGGGACACCCGGCACGCCGGTCATCCTGGGCATTCGCCGCGACGGCGGCCCGAAGATGGAGGTCAGCCTGATCCGGGCCGTAATACAGGATCCCAGCGTGGACGGCCGGCTGCTCGAGCCAGGTTACGGTTACGTCCGGATCTCGCAGTTCCAGGTGAGCACCGGGAGCCGGTTCACCTCGGCCATTCGTGAGCTGGCGCACCAGAACGGGGAAAGCCTGCGCGGCCTGGTGCTGGACCTGCGGGACAACCCGGGTGGGGTCCTGCAATCCTCCGTGGACGTCGCGGATGCCCTGCTCGAGGAGGGCCTCATCGTGTACACCGAGGGTCGCCTGCCTTCCAGCTATCTGAAATACCGGGCGACCAGCGGTGACATCCTCGATGGCGCCCCGGTGGTGATTCTGATCAACGGCGGCTCGGCATCCGCAGCCGAGGTGGTCGCGGGCGCTCTTCAGGACCACGGCAGGGCCGTCGTCCTGGGAGCGAAAAGTTACGGTAAGGGCTCGGTTCAGTCGGTAATGCCGCTGTCGGAAGATGAGGCGATCAAGCTGACCACCGCCTACTACTACACCCCTCAGGGGCGATCCATCGAGGACACCGGCATCGTGCCCGACGTTGCCGTCGATGAGGCTTCTGGCGACGATGACGACTCCGGGCTGCTGCTCGGCCAGGCCCTCGACCTGCTCAAAGCCGAACAGGGCGGAGGGCTGCACGCGCGCCTGTAGCGCGCGCCTTCAACCCGAGCCGTCGAGAAGGGCTTGTCCAGCCCGAAAATCCAGGGTGCCCGCATAGATGGCGCGACCCGTGATGGCTCCCATCAGCCTTCCCGAGCTCCCGGCAAAGGCGGCTTTCAGGGCTGCCAGATCGTCGAGGCAGCTGATGCCGCCCGAGGCGACGACGGGGGTCTCGACGGCCTCGGCAAGGGCCACGGTCGCCGCCAGGTTGAGCCCCTCGAGCATGCCGTCCCGCTCTATGTCCGTATACACGATGGCCGCAAGATCCAGTCGCGAGGCGCCCATCGCAAAGCCGACGGCACTGGTCTGGGTCGTCTTGTCCCAGCCGTCGGTGGCGAGCATGCCGTTTCGAGCGTCGAGGCCAAGGATGATCCGGCCAGGGTGCCGTTCGGCTGCGGACGCCAGGAAATCGGGGTCCTGAACGGCCCGGGTCCCCAGAATGACCTGGGAGACCCCGGCGTCCAGATATCGTTCGATGATGTCCAGGCTGCGAATGCCGCCGCCGATCTGCACCGGGATCTCACCGAGCTCACGGGCGATGGCGGCCACCAGAGCGCCGTTGCGCGGCTCGCCGGCAAAGGCGCCGTCGAGATCCACGAGATGCAGCCGGCGACACCCCTGCTCGGCCCAGTGCGCGGCCATGGCCAGCGGATCGTCCGAGAACACCGTGGCGTCGTCCATCCGACCCTGGCGAAGCCTCACGCACTGGCCATCTTTCATGTCGATGGCCGGGATCAGGAGCATCTAGAGGCTGCCTTTGGTGGACGGCACCTGCCCGGCCATGCGCGGATCCGGGGCGACGGCCATGCGCAGCGCCCGGCCGAACGCCTTGAAAAGCGTTTCGGCCTGATGGTGGGCGTTCTCCCCGCGCAGATTGTCCAGATGCACTGTCACCTGAGCGTGGTTGACGAATCCCTGGAAAAACTCGCGAAGGAGGTCGACGTCGAAATCGCCGATTCGGGGCCGCACGAAATCCACCTCGTAGGTCAGGCCCGGGCGGCCGGAAAAGTCCACCACGGCACGGGAGAGCGCTTCATCCAGGGGAACGTAAGCATGCCCGTAGCGCGAGATGCCGGCCTTGTCGCCGACGGCCTGACCAATGGCCTGGCCCAGGACGATGCCAACGTCCTCCACCGTGTGGTGGGCATCCACCTCGAGGTCGCCGTCAGCGCGGATGTCGAGATCGATGAGCCCATGACGGGCAATCTGCGTGAGCATGTGCTCGAAAAAGGCGAGCCCCGTGGTCAGCCTGGACGCGCCCGAGCCGTCCAGATCCACGCTAACGGCGATCCGCGTCTCCTGGGTATCCCGGGAGACGGTAACCGAGCGACCGCTGGGCTTGGTTTTCGTGGCCATGATCAACCGCCTTCCGCTTCAGTGAGGCCGCGCAAGTATACGGACTCGAACCCGACGACTACAGCCGGTCCATCAGGCTCCCGTAGGGCAGAAAGCGGTTTGCCGTGTTGCTCCTGATCCACCGGTTGAGATCTGACGGGTAGGCATCGCGGCGCTTGAGCGCCGCCGCCAGCGGGACCACGGGCGATGCCGCTCCGGACTCCCAGCCCGACAGGCGGGTTTCCGCCAGCGTGAACAGCCTGATCAGGGCCAGGACTTCCTCATCTCCCAGCGTCCCCGCCCGCTCGGACCAGTCCGACTCCGGATGGCGGGCAACGGCCGCGAGATCTCTCACCTCCTCGGTACCGAGACCGAAGCTCTCCTCGTCGAGGCAACCGGCCGCATCGAGCAGGCGCGCGAGACGCGAATCGGAAATCGTGTGGTCCACGGCTGAGGGGTCGAAGGATTCTACGGTCATGGCGGCCAGATGGTCTGCGGGGGCGAGACTATAGCAAACGCGCCGTTCAGCTGCCGGCCAGCCCGAAATCCTTATAATCGTCCTCACTTCCCAGACTCACGGCAACACCACATGGTCAAACGCATTCTCATGATCCTCCTGTGGATCGTGCTGCTCGGTGGCGGCTTCGTCTTTTACTGGATCCAGGACGCCAACCGGATCAAGCCGGAGCTGGAGCAGCTCATCGAAGAGCAGGCCGGCATCCCCGTCACCATCGGCGGGGATCTGAGCTGGCGTCTGTTCCCGCCCCTGACACTGCAGGCAGAGCAGATCGCCGCGAGCTACGAGGGTCAGGACTGGACGGCTGAAAGGCTCAGCCTGGACATCGACGTCATGACCGTGCTGCGTACCCGGGATGTGAACCGCTGGCGGGTGCAGTCGCTGACTTTGACGAACACCGTCGGCCGCGACGCCCGGACGGAGATAGACATCAAATCCCTCACCCTGCGGGAATTCGAGCTGGGGAAGCCGTCGCCGCTGGAGATCTCGATGGTCTATACCGGGGAAGGAGCCGAGCCGCTGCCCGTGGAGATGACCGGGCTCGTGACCGTCCAGTCCGGACCCGACCGATACGAGATCACTAACGCGGATCTATCCACTCCCTACGCCGACGGCGTCTGCAACCTCGAGGCAAGCCCGGCCAGCAGCAGCGCCCCGCTCCCACCGGCGACCCTCGAGGATCTCATTCCCGTCGCCACATGGCGCGCCTTCGACTGGTCCGGCCGATGCGACCTGTCGCGCCTCGCGCTCGACGACCTCACCTTCGACTCCGCCACGGTCGATCTCGCCAACACCGCTGCAAACAGCGCCACGCGGATCACCATTCCCGAGTTCTTCGGCGGCACGGCCATCCTCGAGCTGCAGATCGACGCCAGCGGCACGCCCGTTCGCTGGATCCTGACCCCCGACCTTACCGGGGTGGACAGCCAACGTCTCATGGCCTGGCTGGATCAGCGCCTGGAGTGGATGGCGCCGCTGGCCTACAACGGCACCCTGAAGTTCGAAGGCAACACGGCTGACGCGCTCATCGCCTCGCTTTCCGGCGAGACGCGCTTCGACGGTGGGCGGGGCGCCATCTCCATCATCAAGATCAAGCAGCCGCTTCTGGCTGTCGCCACCATGCTGCAGGAGCCGGGCCGGGTCTCCGGATGGCCCGATCTGTGGCAATACGATCGTCTCGAGGGCGTGTGGCGGGCGGACCGGCAGCACCACACCCTGGACTTCGCTCTGGACAATCTGTCGGTCATCGCAGACGGCAACTACGATCCTGCCGCCGATCGGCTCGACATGATGGCGGAGCTGACCTTCAGGACGCTGACCGAAGGAAAGATGTTCGAGCTGAACCCGGTCCTGATGGACCTGCCCATTCCCGTTCGCTGTCGCGGCAGCCTGGAAAACCCCGAATGTCGGGTAGATCAGAAAGCCGCCCAGCGCATCGTGGCCTCCGTGCTGACGAGCAAAGAGGGCAACAAGGCGAGAGAGAAGCTCGAAGAGAAGATCGACGAAGAGGTCCCTGAGGAGTACCGGGACGCAGCCCGCGGCCTGCTGGATCTCCTGGGCAGATCATTGCAGGACAAGAACCAGTAACGGTGAGGCCCGACTGGTTCACGAAACGCGTTCTGAAGTGGTTCGACCTGCACGGCCGGCACGACCTGCCGTGGCAGGAGGACAACGATCCGTACCGGGTATGGGTCTCCGAGATCATGCTTCAGCAGACCCAGGTCACCACCGTGATCCCGTTCTACGAGCGTTTCATTGCCCGTTTCCCGACGGTCGCAGCACTCGCTGGGGCGGAGCTGGACGAGGTCCTGCACCACTGGACGGGGCTCGGCTACTACGCAAGGGGCCGCAACCTCCACAAGGCCGCCCGGGTCATCGCGCACGATCTCGACGGCCGGTTTCCCGTCGGGGTCGAGGCGCTGAGCGAGCTGCCGGGAATCGGTCGTTCTACCGCCGGCGCCATCTCCGCAATCGCCCAGGGAGTCCGCGCGCCGATTCTCGACGGCAACGTCAAACGGGTGCTAGCCCGCTTCCACGCCGTGGCAGGCTACCCCGGCCAGACGGCCACGCAGAAGTCGCTCTGGGAGCTCGCCGAGGCCCACACCCCGAACACGCGTGTCGCCGATTACACCCAGGCGATCATGGACCTCGGCGCTACCGTGTGCACTCGCCAGCCCCGGTGCGAGGTCTGCCCCGTGGCCGAGCGCTGCGATGCCCTCGCCCAGGGCGCAACCGATGACTTTCCCGGGCGCAAGCCGAAACGGTCCAAGCCGACGCGCACGGCGAGAATGTTTCTTATCGTCGCCCCAGACGGGGCGTGCCTGCTGGAGCAGCGACCGGCCAAGGGCGTGTGGGGCGGATTGTGGATCCCGCCCCAGCGGGGCCCCGACTGCGACGTTCCAGCGGTGCTCCGGGAGTTCGACATCCCGGAATCCGCTGTTGCCGAAAGCCGGGTCGAGCCTGGGTTTCGCCACACGTTCACCCACTTTCATCTCGACATCGAGCCCGTGCACGTCCGCCTTCGCGCGAGACCGCTTCCCGGCGTTCGCGACGGCACGGACTGCCTGTGGTACCGGAGAGAAGACGACACCGAGGTTGGACTGTCCGCTCCCGCGGTTGCACTATTGGATTCCCTTAAGGAGTTTGAGCTGGCATGAGCCGCACGGTCACCTGCCGCAAGTACGGCGAAAAGCTCGAGGGTCTCGACGCGCCGCCTATGCCCGGACCCAAGGGCCAGGAGATCTTCGAAACCGTCTCGCGCAGAGCCTGGCAGGAGTGGCAGGACCTGCAGACGATGCTGATCAACGAGCGAGCGCTGGACATGCGCGACCCCGAAGCAAGAAAGTATCTCAACGCCCAGCGGGAACGGTTTCTGGACAACGAGGAGACCGACCACGCCGAGGGCCATGTGCCCCGATCTTCCTGAGCAGCAGACCATGCCCATGGGGCGGCCCCAGGCAGAGCGGGTCGTGGACGAGGCTTTGGCGCGACGGCTGCTGGAGGACCAGCACCCGGACCTCGCCGATCTGCCGCTCACGCATCTGGACTCCGGCTGGGACAACGTGATCTACCGGCTGGGCGATAAGCTCACGGTGCGCCTGCCCCGGCGGGAGGTGGCTGCGGCGCTGCTCCACCACGAGCAGACCTGGTTGCCCCGCATCGCAGACGGCCTTCCCCTTCCCGTGCCGAGCCCGGTCGCCATGGGCAGACCGACAGCCTACTACCCCTGGCCCTGGAGCGTTCTGCCCTGGTTCGAGGGGGAGAGCGCCGATTTGTCGCCGCCGCGCGCCGAGCAGGCCGACCGCTTTGCCGACTTTCTCATCGCCCTGCACCGCCCCGCTCCGGCAGACGCTCCGGCTAATCCGGTCCGGGGGGTACCGCTCATGGCGCGCGAGGCCAATACCCGCGAGCGTATGGGGCGCCTGAACTCGAAAAGCGACGCGCTCTCCCCCGCCCTCGAATCGATCTGGGAGTCGGCGCTCACAGCGCCGCAGGCCGGCGAGGCATGCTGGCTTCACGGCGACCTGCACGCTCAGAACGTGCTGGTGAACGGCACCGGCAGCCTTACGGCAATCATCGACTGGGGAGACATCACCCGGGGCGATCCGGCCACCGATCTGGCCGGCATCTGGGCCGTTTTCCCCACGCGCCGTGCGCGGCAGAGCATTCTCCAGGCATATCGGCCGGATACCGCACTGCTCGACCGAGCTAGGGGGTGGGCCTTCGTATTCGGCGTCATCCTGACCGATTCGGGGAACGTCAACAGCCCCCGGCACGCTGCCGCCGGCAGGCGAATCCTCGAGCGGCTGGAGGCGGATTCCGGCTAGCCGCGACGCCTTGCAGTTTAAGGGTCAGATCGGTTTAATACCGCCCCTTTGCTGGGGACCAAACAAGAAAGCCTGTCCCAGGACGCAGTGAAAGGGCCCGCCCCAGCAAGCTTTCCGGCCAGGTAGCTCAGTTGGTAGAGCAGCGGACTGAAAATCCGCGTGTCGGCAGTTCGATTCTGCCCCTGGCCACCAAAAACGCGGCTTTCAGCACCTACCCTGCCCCTAATGGACTACACAGAGAAAGTGGACTATGGCTTATCCACAGGCAAGTCGCCTTTCTCTTGGGTCGACA
>DATCZA010000008.1:0-145502 GCA_036526135.1 Pseudomonadales bacterium
GCCGTTCCAGAATGAATCCTCGCCCGCTGGTGCTGTCCAGCACGAGGTTGCTGTGCCTCGGCATCACGTCCCCGAGAGCATACCGGTTCGCCCCCATGAACAAGGTTCCGTTCGCCGTCGGTGCACCCCTTTCAATCGTCAACCGGTGGGAGTGAGACCGGTCTTGGTCCGTCCCGCTGGCAAGGCTGCCGGAGTAGAGGACAGAGTGTTTGAGGAAATCAAAGCTGTTCAGCATTGACAGCGTCGCGGACCTGCTCTCAGCGGAGTTGGTGGCGCCCGTGCTCAAGTGGCTGGAAAGATTGAAGGTCGGAACCGTCGCCCATCGGTACTGATCGGAGACGAACACGCTGGACGCCTCGCGTTCGGCAGGTCGCAACTGGTATTTAGCGAGCTTCTGTTCCTCCCACTTTTGAAACGGGAGACCCTCAGGGCAGGTGAGCGTCAGCCACTGCCCCGCGCGGTCGATATCCAGGCTGACGTCGAACCAGCCCTCCACCACCTCCATCGCAACGTAAACGTGGTCATCCTCAATGAACCAGGCTCCCGAATCAGGTGCCCTTTCCGTCGAGCCATCCCGCTCGAGCTCGGATGAGTCCATGTGCCATCGAAACGTTCGGCTCTCCCCACGAAACCATCCCTCCCACAGACGGCCGGAAAGATAAATGGGAAACTCCACCGCTCGCAGGAAGTGGCCGAGATCAAGATAGTAACTTCCCGACCCGTCCGCCAGCGTGGCGAGGCTTTCCGCGCGGACGGCACCATCCACGCGCAGGTCCAGAAGAAGAAGGTTTCGATCCTGCCCATTGAGCGTAGATCCTATGGACAGGACCGTGCCAGGCCAACAGAGAACGGCTAGCGTGGCCGCAAGCAACGCCCAGCGCCACGAGGCGCCGAGGGGGGCTGTTCGAGAAGGGCGATCCATTTCCTTCCGCTATCGGCCACGACCTTAACCGCAAGTCTCGTTACCCGGCATTGTCCGCCAGGCAACTCAGGTCGATCGTTACTGGTACGAGACCGTGACGTTGAAGCTTCCATCTGCGTCGCCGGCGGCCGCCGTTCCGTCGCCCGTCAGCGTTGCACCGACGTTGAGAAACGCGCTGGCTACAGAGGTTTGCGAGTAGCCGGCGCCATCGCAGGCGGTATCTGCCCCGCCATCGTAGCTGCAGACGAAGGTACCGAGGGTATAGCCCGAGCCGCTGGCGACGGTGTCGATGAGAATGGTGATGGCCTGAGCGGCCGACGCTGTGACGGTAAGCTCGGCCGCAGCCTGAGACCCCCCCACGACCCGGTTGTCTGCATCGGTCACGGTGCCATCGGGCGCAATCACGACGGCCTCGCCGCTCTCTAGGCCGGCGTCGAGCAGACCAAACTGCAGCGCGTTCGTCTCGGTGATGGTAACGGGATCGACGAAGGTGACCTCGGCAACCACTGGCTCCGGGTTGGCCGCCACCGCCATGGAAACAGGCGCTAGGGCGGCTATGGTCGCGATGACCATCTCAAAGGCTTTATTATTCTGGATCCTATTGTTCACGACGTCCTCCTCGTCCTATTGCGCAGGTCCTTCTGGCACGGCATCCACGGGCATTGACAACGCCCAGCTGCAGTATGCTCCGCAAATGCTGCGGGTTCCGAGAAGCCAGTCTCAGATCGACGCTTTATCCCGCCGAGGCCCGGCAAGGGAAAGGTTCAGTGGTAGGAAATCGTCACGATCGGATCGCTGGCCACCCGTCGGCCGCATGCAGTACCCATGGGATCGCTCGGCACACAGGCGTTGGCACCAGATGAATCCGGAGGGTCGCCCCAGCCCTCGACGAGAAGGCTGAGCGGCTTGCTTCCAGACGTCGTCTGCTGAAGATCGGCGGAGATTTGCGGCTTGGAGGATGCTCCCGGCAGCTCAGCTTCGGAGAAGGTCACGGTCTGGGTCGCGCTGTGCTGCGCGATTTCTACGAAGGTGACCTGCACCGCCACCGTCCGGGAACCTGCCAGAGCTTCGCAACCGAACGCGAACCACAGAAACAGCAAGAGGAAAACTCGACACCCAGGTGCCATCGATTATCTTTCCAGCCAACGACCTACGCCCACCCGTTTGAGTCTACCCTCGACGGCCTTCCGACTTGTAAAGAAATGTGCACGAAAACTGGGGCCTTCTTCAGAATCGGTCAATGATTCCTCAACCACTAGTACAAGCTTCTTGTGCACCATACGTTCGGGCACTTCAACAACCGGGGGACACCGGCAATGCATGTGGGTGAGGGGCAACGACACGACCAGGCCATGATCGCGCCGCGAGGGCTCGAGGAAGAAACCCTGGTGCAGATGATCCGTGGGGTCGAAGGCTATACCGCGCTGCTATCCAAAAACCGCGGCACCATGGACGACGGATGCTACGAGACGCTGTCTCGAGCCCTCGGCGGGATCATCGAATCGCTATCCGTTCTGACGACCGGGCCGCGGGGCCGGCTCGATGGTGACCGGTTGCGAGAGAAGCTGGAGGCTATCGCCGGTCAGGAGCTGTCAAAACGCGCCCGGGAGGAGGCCGGCTCCCCGCGTTCTGCTCAGGCACACCTTAGGTTGCTCGAGAAGACGGGCGCCTGAGCGCCCGGCTTCAGGTCGAAGTTTCCAACGAATCGGCCGCAGCGCTCAGGCCACGCTCGGCTTCGCTTCGCAGCGCCTCCACGAGATCCCGGGCAACGGTGCCCGGAAGCCCGATCTCTTCCATCATGACGTGGCCCATCTGCAGCCCGGACTCGAGGAGCTCGGGGACCACCCGGGTAGCCCCTAGTCCCAGTAGCTCGGCGGCGTGAACGTTGTCACGGGCTCGGGCGATGATGGGCACGCGCCCCACCGCGCTCCGGGCGCTGGTCAGAATCCTTTCCGTAGCGCCCGGATCGTCCGTGCAGATTGCCAACGCGGCCGCATGCTTCAAACGTAGCTTGCTCAACATCGCCGGGCGGCAGGCGTCACCGAGGAAAACGGGCGCTCCCCCAGACCGCAGTGCTGCCACCCGGTCCCGATCCAGATCCAACGCGGCGTGAGGGACCATCTGACGATCGAGCATGGATGCCAGGAGCTGCCCCGTTCGACCATAGCCGACGATGATGACATGGCCGCCCAGGTCGGCCGCCAGATCAATCTCTTCGTCGACGTCATCAGTAGCCCTTTCCCGAAGGAGATCCCCGGCACTTCGGGCCACCTTGGCAACGAGGGGCGAAAGGAACATGGTGATGCCCACCACGATGAGCATGAACTGGGCGGTGGCATCTGGCAGCAGGCCGAGCGCCAGGGCCGCTCCGACCACCACGAAGGCGAATTCACCGCCCTGCCCGAGCAGCAGCCCCATCTCCACCGCGTGCCGCCAGGCAATGCCGAACCCGCGCGCAACGTTGGCCGTGACCAGCGCTTTGATGACGAAAAGGCCTGCGACGGAGAGAACGATCCACACCGGCCGGGTAAAGATCTCGGCCAGATCGATTCCCATTCCCACCGACATGAAGAACAGCCCGAGCAACAAGCCCTTGAACGGTTCCATGTTGATTTCGATTTCCTGACGGTACTCACACTCTGCGAGGAGCAGACCCGCCAGGAACGCGCCCAGGGCTGCCGAAAGCCCCGCGGCGTGAGTTCCGGCTGCCGTCGCGATGATCGTCAGCAGAGTGACCGCCATGAAGAGTTCGGGACTGTCCGTTTGAGCGACGAAACGGAAGAGCGGCCGCACGAGGACGCGCCCTACCCCGAGAATCACGAGAATCGCAAGCAGCGCTTGTCCAACCGCAAAGCCGAAGTCGAGCCCCAGGGAGCCGCCCTGGCTTGCCCCGAAGGCGCTGACCAGAAACAGGATGGGAACCACCGCGATGTCCTGGGCCAGCAGAATCGCAAAACTGGCGCGTCCTACCTGCGTCCCGAACCTTCCCTGCTCCATGAGCAGCTGCATGACGATGGCCGTGGACGATAGGGCGAGGCACCCGCCAAGGAGCACGGATGCCTCAATGGAGTTACCGAAGCCCCAGGCAACGGCGCCGATCACGATGGCCGTGATGACGATCTGAGCGGATCCCATCCCGAAAACCAGCCGCCGCATTCCCCACAGCCGCTCGAAGGAGAGTTCCAGGCCGATCATGAATAGAAGGAAAATCACTCCGAGTTCGGCAAGCGCGCGAACCCCGGCGACGTCGGTGATCAGCAGAAAGCTCAGCCACGGAAGCTCTTCGGTGAGCCGCGCGAGGCCATAAGGCCCGACCACCAGCCCGACCAGAAGAAACCCGAGCACCGAGCTCATCCTCACCCGCTTCATGAGAGGGATGACCAATCCCGCAGCTGCGAGAAAAACCACCGCCTCGTGCAGCCGAAGACCTTCCATATCGCTTTGCCCGCCTAGCTGATGGGATGCGAGTCTGCCCGATGCTCATCCAGGAAGCGACCGGCGCAGCGGTAGGGGTCTATCGGGGCGCCCGCTTGCTGACGATCCAGGCTTCCTCGCTCGGCCATCGGTTGGCCCACTGAGCATCCGCCCAGGCATAGCCGGTGTGCGCGCCCGGTGGCGCCTGCAGCTCGACGAGCCGCTCGATCACGAAATCGTTTCCCGTGAGGAGGGAAATCCACTCGCCATGGGGCAGATGGAACTCGGTTTCGCCGGGCGCATCCATCCATCGCGTCGTGTGCATGCCGAAGTAGGGTCGCAGGAGCCGCTCACCGACTGGCCCGTCCGTCTCGAGGTCTGGTGCGCACATGACCGCCAGGGGCGAGTTGGTCAGAAAGACCAGCTTCCCTTCCGGTTTGAGAACCCGAGACGCCTCCGGCACCCACCGATACGGGTCCGCCCACAGAGCTGCACCATATTCGGATATGGCGAAATCGAAGCTCTCGTCCGGATACCCCACCGCCTCGGCAAAGCCCTCCTCGATTACGAAATCGAGCTCATGGGCTTTCTGCAGCCGCCGCGCGGTGTGCAGCTGGTTCGGCGTGGGATCGATGGCAACCACGTCTCCCCCGCGCCGGCACATCCAGGCGGAGACGTAAGCCGTGCCGCAGCCAAGCTCGATGCATCGCCTGCCCGACAGGTCTGCGGGGAGCAGCCCGAGCCCGGCGTCGGGAATGCCCCAGATGCCCCAGTAAGGACGGTCTGAAGCCCAGGCGCGCTCGGCCGCCGCGACGTATTCCGCCGCGCGGGACTGCCATGCGGCCACGTTTCCGGAAAGATAGTCTGGTTCCCGCTCGCTCATTGCGACCCCTCGAGATCGAGTGCGCGGCAACCGCCTCCTCCGCGGGCCGTTGCCCCGACCGGTATTTCTGCACATGCCTTCAGAGCAGTCCCCTGCCACGCAGCGTGCCTAGCACCCGTTTGACCATGACGCTCTCGGCATAGTCGGTCTCCACCCGGCGCCGACCGGCAGCGCCCATCTGCTCACGCAGGTCGCGGTCACCGAGCCTTTCGACCGCCCTGCACCACTGCTGCGCAGAATTGGCAAGGATGCCCGTCTTGCCGTCGACGACCACATCCCTGTTCGCTCCGACGGGTGATGCGATCACCGGCAGCGAGGCGGCCATGTACTGCAATACCTTGAACGCGCACTTGCCCTGGGTCCATGGGTTGTCCGGAAGCGGGGCGATACCGATGTCGGCTTCGGCCAGCGTACTGACCTCCGCCTCGGTGGACCAGGGAATGTTGTCGACGGTGATGTTGGACAGGTTGAACTCGAAGTCCGCGACCACCTTGAGACGAATGCCCGGAAAAGCATCGCCAATCTGCTCCAGCTCCCTGCGATGACCTTCCAGATACCTGCCCGTCGACCGGCTGCCTACCCAGGCCAGCACCAGGTCGCCGCCAGTCTTCGGCCCGGCTACGTACCTTTCCGCGTCGATGGCCGTGGGCACCACGACCGCATCTTTACCTTCGCACCGCTCGGCAAGATATCGGCTACCTGCCAGCACGAGATCTGCCCTGGCGACCATCCTCCGAAATCTCTTCAGCCGGCGGCGGGATTCCTCCCCATTGGACCGGCAGAAGATCGCGTCGTCAAAATCGAACACCAGCGGTTTGCGAATGGCCGCAAGCAGCCAACCTGCCAGAAGGCGCCTCTGCACGAAGACCAGATCGAACTCGTTCGCCCGCCTCAGCAGCCCGAGCTTGGCAATGACCGTGAATTCGTCCATGTGCTCTGTTTCCACGCCTTCGGATCGAAGCTTGCGGATGAGCGGTAGCACCCGATAGCGGGCCGTGGGCCCCGCCCGATTCTTGGACACGAACAACACCCGCATCCTCAGCGCTTCCGCGCCACGACCATGACGCCGTGGGCGAAGTCCAGGCCGAGAAGCCGGTAAAGCGGATAGAACAGATAACGTTTGGCGAGCTTTTTGAACAAGGCGTCCTGGTGCAGGCGGTACACGTGAGTCACCTCGAAACCACACAACTGCAGCAGCCCGCCCAACTCGTCATAGCAGAACGGCGTGCGGTGGGTAGCATCCCGAAGGAACGCGGGTGGGTAGTACACGTTCGGCGTGGTCAAGGCGATCATCCCACCATCTCCAAGCAGCCCGTGGCACCGCTCGAGGATACGTCCCGCTTCGTCAAGGGGCACGTGCTCGATCATCTCTAGCACGCAGATGAGATCATAAGTCCCCCGCACTTCGTCGATCCCTGCAAAGTCGTGATCTGCCGAGGGGTCGATGTCGCAGGACTTGTACTCGGCCTCTGGCCACAGGGCGGAAACCCTCCTCTGCAGGGACCGATCGCCCGCTCCAAGATCGAGCACGGAACGGGGAGCCGGCAACTCCGCCAGCACGATGTGATAGCGTTTTGCCAGGGGCAACGACCAGATCCCGCCAAACTTGCGGGCAACTTCGCGGCGCTGCAGGTACAGCCTGCTCCAATCGAGATCGGTCATAGAGATGCCCCCGGGCGCTCTAGAGAACCTGCCAGCGGTGGTTGCGCGACGCAATACATCTCCGGACTGGAGCAGATGCGGCTGATGGGCGTGTTGCCCGGAAAGCCTGAGAAAGAGGACTCGAGCGTAACCAGATCGGGAAGGGGATTACGAACGGGAGAATGGGCGCTAGCCCGGCCAAGACCAAGCGTGCCAGCGGCGCCCGCAAGGAATGAGCGTCTCTTCATTCGTCTCCCCAGGGACCCTGTCCGGGGCCGATGGTATCCTCACGCCTGTCTCGATACTACGTCGAGGCGAGCTCATCGATCCGTTCAGAGAGACTTCGTAACTACCGGCTCCAGCACCCAGAATCGATCCACCTTGCCCGGTACCCGGCGGAATGCTCGTTCGCCATCGGCTGGGCCGGTACCCAGCACTATCCTGAGATCCTCCGCCACCGCCGGATTGAAGATGTGATACGTGTGTCCCGACATGCTCTTCAGCCCGGCCTTGGTGACATCGATCAGGTTGGCATGCTGGAGGTCCATCTCCTTGGTTAAACCAAGCCGGGCAGAGCCGTTGACCGTGGTCGAGAGCCAAAGGGCCATGTCGTTATCGGATGAATAGATGGTGATCTCCGAAGCCTTCTCGCGCAAGGCACCAACCTCTTCGAGAAAGGCTTCCCGACCGATATCGGGCGCAACGAATATGATCTGGCCGAAACGACCATGGTCTGGCCCCCACGCCCGAAGCGCATCGACCACACCCCGAGCGCCCATGCTGTGAGCCATGAGAACGATATTTTCGGCGCCAATGGCACTGCTTGCCCGAATCAGCGCATCCCTGATGGGATCGAGGCTCTGCTCCAGAGCTACGGCATCCTGGGCATAAGTCAGGTAGTTGCTGGACGGCCACGAGAACAGCAGCAGGCGTTTCTCTAGCCCGAGCCGATGCTGAAGAAGGGCGGCCCGTCGACAACTCTTTGACAAAGACTCTCCGTACCCGTGCACGTAAATGACAAAGCGCCCCGAACCATCTGAATCGAAGGTCGATTCCAGCGTCCGCGTATCGATCCGCACCACGTCTCCTCTGGGAGCACGATCACCGATTCCGACGCGACACTGCCCGCCGGAGAGCTCCCCCGCCTCACCGGCAAAGAAAACGCCATCGGAGGCTGAGGCGACGAGCTTGCGATTGGTGACGAAGCGCACGTCCACCAAGCTTTCATAGAGGTCGACCTCCGCCCGCTGCTCAATGCCAACCGGAGAGTGAGTCGCGCACGAGGCCTGCAGCGTCGACAGCACCACCAGCGCGCAGCACGCCGCAAAGCTTCCGTTACCTTGCTGCAACAATCGCCTGGTCGACAGGATCTTCATCAATCGCTCTTTGACCGGTTGCGGGACCGCATCCGCTTCGTGTCGAGATTACGCGGGGACGGCCCGCCCCACAATGAGCATGCTCAACCTTGTTCTGCCGACAACCGAAAGGGCCAGCAATCAGCGAACGAGAGTCGCGCTACCAGCGGCACCAGAAGGAATCCGGTTCCAGTTCCCCCTCCCAATAGCCGCGGCATCCCACGAGCACCCCGTCCCGGTACTCTTTCTCAAACCACAACTCGCCGCTCGGACTCCAGCTACGGACCAGGCCGTCCTCGAGTCCGCGACGATAACTGCCGACAATCCAGGGTTGTCCGTTTCGGTGCCAAGATCGCAGCGAACCTTGTGCGCGTCCCCTTGTGAAGCTTTGCCGCGTTTTGACCCGACCATCGTCGTAACGTTCGATGACGCGACCGGAAAAGGGGTTTGACTCGTCTCCCGCAAAGGCAAGACCGTCCCGAAACACGATGGAAGCCGCTCCCACTTCGCGCGTGTGAGCGACCGATAGAACCAGGACCACGAGCGACACGAGGGCCAGCACCAGAACCACACTACGCATTCATGAGTTTCCGGCTCGACTCACCAGCTAACCAAGTTGGCGATCTTTTGCAGTGGCGCGTCCATGGCACAGAGCGGCGGCGTCAGGACAGTATCGACTGCCACTCCTGCAGGTCGGTCGCCGGGCTCGAGAGTAACTGGACACCCACCTGGTGGCCGCTGTCGGCGTTCGGGGTCGGCCCAGCCGAACACCAGCAAACCTGTCCCGAGAGGAACATCTTTCCAGGGCGCGTGCGTGTATCCAACCAGATGTCGACCATCGCGCCGATCGGAATTGGCCGCTCCGCAACAAAAGCAATCCCCTGGGGCGAACAGTCAACTGTGGTGCATCGAAGAGTCGCACCTCCGAGGCTGTTTCCGTCAACTTGCTCCGAGAGCACGACCTGCGCGAACAACCGTTCAGAGCTCTGCTGCCTGGCGGACCCTCTCCGGTTGGTGAAGCTCGCTCTAGCCGACGGATCGGCATAGGACTCCACGGCTTTTATTTTCATGGCGTCTTTTTATTCTGCCAATGTTATTTCGCGGCCATCCTAGCCTGACAACTCACCCTTCCTGAATGAGCGCAATCCCCCGCCAGCAGAAACGTTCCGCTGACTTGTTTTTAATCATACACCCCAGAACGCGTTTTGAAACCATCAGGAAAACTACCTAATTATCCGTAATGGCGCGGTCAAGCCTTGTCGAAACGAAGTCTCACCTGAATGGGTATCCGCTGAATCACGGTGGGCACATAGGGGATCGGCTCATTGTCTGCTCGTCGTATGTTGGTCAGCCGACGCAGCAATTCCTGAACTGCCACCTGACCTTCCAGCCGAGCGAGCGGCGCACCCGGACAGAAGTGTACTCCGAGACCAAAGCCTAGGTGCGGGTGCGGACAGTCGCGGCCCATCATGAACGTCTCGGGATCATCGAAATAGGCTTCGTCATGATTGGCGGCGCCGTAGACCACCATCACCTTGGAGCCCTTTGGCACGGGAGTGCCCGCAATGGACGTGTTCTGCAGCGCAATTCGGAACACCCCGGGGACCGGGGTGTCGTAACGCAACACCTCCTCGATGAAAGCCTTGCTCAGCGAGGGATCGTCACGCAGCGCACGCTCTAGGTCGGGCCGATCCAGCAGCACCAGCATGGCGTTGGTCATGAGCTCGGGCGTGTTGGCATCACCCCCCGCGCCGTAAAGCAGCGAGATCATGCTGACCAGCGATTCCAGAGGAACCGGCGCTCCATCCTCGAACGTGGCCCGGGCAAGCTCGCTCATGATGTCGTCACGCGGCCGCTCCCGTCGCTCATTGATGGCATCGACAAAATAGTCGCGCAGAAAAGTGTCTTCGGTCAGGCTTGCCTGGGTGGTGCGCTGCTGAAAGCCCTCCAGGGGTTTTTCCGCGGCCCTGGCCATCAACGCGAGCCGGTCCTCGAAGTGACGGCGAAACCGCGGCTGATCCTGCTCGGGCAAGCCAATCAGCTCGCCGACCACCAGCCGTGGCAGCATGTGCGCGAACCCGAACACGAACTCCACTTCGCCGAGATCGACGAAGGTGTCGATGATCTCGTTCGTCAGTTGGCGGATGCGCGGCTCGAGGTCGCGGACGCGGCTGGTCGTGAAGAATCGGTTCACCAGCTTTCGGTGACGGGTGTGGTCAGGCGGATCGTTGGAGAGAATCTTGTCGCTGTGCGGGTTGGCATCCCGCCACTGGGCGATCTCATCGAGCGGGCAAGGCAGCGGCACGTAGGGCGCGTTCGCTACCAGGACGCTCGAGAACACTTCCGGCTGGCGGTTGACTTCACGGATGGCGTCAAGAGAACCAACGAGAAACGTGTCGTAATCCGCCTCGCGGACTACACCCCCCTCCTCGCGCAGCCGGCGAAAGAAAGGATAGGGATTCTGCAGAACCTCATCATTGAGCTTGAGAAAGTGGTAGTCGGCTACAGATCTTGCATCGCTCACGGCTCGTCCCTTAACTCACTCCAGTCGTTTTGGAGCCATCCCACAATAAACGGATAGGCGGTCTTGTCCTGAATCAGGAACATGTGGCCGCCATCGAAAAGCTCGAACCGGCTTCCGGCAATCTGCCGGTGCAGGGCTTCCATGTTGGCAACGGGCGCGATGCCGTCCCTCCTGCCGCCGGCCAGAAGAACGGGAACGTCGAGTCGGGGCAGACGATCGTACGTGTCATGCCCCTTGCGGGCCCGGAGCTGCTTGGCCGCGCCCTGCTCGTCTCTGTCCGGGCGTCGCGCAGCCATCGTCAGCTCCACCAGCCTCTCCCAGCGTTCCGGGTTCGCTGCAACCCACTCGTCGTCGTGACGCAGATCGGAGATCCGGAGATGGGCTTCGGCTCTCTCCCGGGGAGGCAGCGCCTGAAGCTCATGGAGCGGGTAAGAGGATCCCCCAGCGCCTCCCGACGACGTGCACGCGAGAATCAGGCGGTCGACACGGTCCGGATGACGAAGCGCGAACTCCTGCGCGACCATGCCGCCGAACGAAACGCCGACCACGGGAACCGCATCGAGCCGCAGCGCGTCCAGCAATGCGGCCGCGTCGTCGGCATATTGCGCCATGGTGTACTCTCCCGGCGGCTTGCCGGTCTGGCCGAGCCCTCTCTGGTCGTAGGCGATCATGTCGAAGGCCCGGGCCAACGGGGTATCGAACTGATTCGGCCGGGCGCGCAGGTCGCCGTGGCTCCCGCTGATGAACAGCAGCGGCGCGCCATCGCCCCGACGCTCGAAGTAGAGGTCGATCCCGTTGGCTATGGTGATTGGCATGCTGGCCCTCGGCGCTGACACGTTCGTTTATATGCCAAGCGCCGCATCAAGGCCACCGGTCAGGAAAGGGGGGGTCTCCAACCTCAAGTCATTGATTTAATTGGTGGAGCCAGACGGGATCGAACCGTCGACCTCTACAATGCCATTGTAGCGCTCTCCCAGCTGAGCTATGGCCCCACGATGCCGTCTCGGCCGAGACGGGAGGAGGGAGCGGATGGTAAGAACCCGGCGATCCGGAGTCAACATGTCACCCTGGCCGAGCCGGTCGCAGAATCCCTAGATGCATCCCATCGATTCCCCGCCTATGGTTGGGTCCTGCTCCAGGAAGCAGGGAACATGACCAAGAACGAGGCAGGCCGACCAGAACTCAAACGTGCGTTGAACCTGCCAATGCTCACGCTCTACGGGTTGGGCACGACCATCGGCGCAGGAATCTACGCTCTGCTTGGCGAGATTGCTGGCACCGCCGGTTACGGGGCGCCCTTCTCCTTCCTGATCGCATCGCTTTTGGCGGCCTTCACCGCGTGTTCGTTTGCGGAGCTGGCCGCGCGATTCCCGCGTGCCGCCGGCGCGGCGCTTTACGTGCAGAAGGGCCTGGGAACCGAACGCCTTTCCACCGTGGTTGGGCTGCTCGTCGTCGCCTCGGGACTGGTTTCCTCTGCCGCGCTGGTGAACGGCTTTCAAGGCTATCTGCAGGAATTCGTAGAGCTCGACCGGACCATCGCCATCCCGGCAATCTGCGCCGCGCTTGCCGCCATTGCGGCCTACGGAATCGTGCAGTCGGTGACCGTCGCAGCGGCGATAACCGTCGTGGAGATCGGCGGCCTGATTCTGGTCATCGCCGTGGGCGCCGACAACTTCGCTGCGCTGCCCGAGCGCTGGCCACTGATGTTGCCGGGCACGGCCACCACTTCGTGGGTAGGCGTCCTCATGGGCGTCAGCCTCGCGTTCTACGCGTTCATCGGCTTCGAGGACATGGTCGATCTCGCCGAGGAGGTCAAGAACGTCAGGCTCAACATGCCGCGCGGCATATTATTGACCCTGGGCATCACCACCGTGCTCTACTTCGTGCTCATGATCTCGGCCCTCCTCGCCCTGACGCCCGAGGAGCTGGCCGCCAGCAGCGCCCCCATGGCCAGGCTCTTCGAGGCCGGCACCGGAAACACCTCCATGCTCATCAGCGTCATCGCGCTGTTCGCCATCATCAACGGCGCCCTGATCCAGCTCGTGATGGTCTCCCGCGTTCTGTACGGGCTGGGTTCTCGCCGCAAGCTGCCTCAGTGGTTCGCACGCGTGAACCCGAAGACGCGCACACCCCTGGTGGCAACCCTCACCGCTGCCGGCGTGCTTTTCGTGCTCGCTCTGTCCGGCCATCTGGCAGCCCTCGCCAAGACAACGTCGCTGCTCATGCTGACGATCTTCATGCTGGTGAATCTGGCGTTGTGGCGTATCAAAAGCACAGAGGCGCAGGCGCCCGACGACCTGCCCACGTTTCCGCGCATCGTCCCGGCAATGGGTGCGCTGCTCAGCGGCTTGTTCGTGTTGCGGGAGCTGTCTACCCGGCTCTTCTGACTGCCGGTGAGATCATCACTTGCAGATCACGACGGCCGGTCATGGGCGCGTCGAGAGATACTCCTGGTAGCGCTTCTCCAGCCGTTTCGACTCTTTCCTGGAGACGCCGAGAACGGCAAGCGCGTCGCGGATCCGCATGCGGGTGACATCCGGGCCCAGAAACACCAGGGAATCGAACAACGGCAGCGACACCTCACGACCGGAAACAGCCACGAAGAGCGGGAAGAGGAACTCGCGTATCTTCAGACTCAGACCATCGGCGAGCGCCTTGCACCTTGCAAACAGGTCATCGCGCTCCCAGCGGCGCATGGCGTCGAACTCGCGAAGGGCGTGATCGAGAACCAGCACGACCTGCTCGCGAGAAAGCGTCTTGTGCTCGAAGTCCGTCGCTTCGACGCTTCGGCGGTCGCCTAGCAGGTAGTCGACCTGCCCGACCAGGTCGGAGAGCCGTTCCGTGCGCTCCTGCACGAGAGGAACCAGCGCAGAAAGCGCTTGCTTGTTCAGCATCCAATCGGAGATCCGCTGCATGAAGTCGTCCGGGCTGAGCGCCCGCAGGTACTGACCGTTCAGCCAGGAGAGCTTTTCCAGGTCGAAGACGGGGCCGCCCAGATGAATGCCGCCGAGCTCGAAGTCGTCGGCCATGTCCTGGGGTCCAAAGAGTTCCCGTTCGTCAGGCATGGACCATCCCATCATGCCGAGGTAGTTCACCAGGGCCTCAGGGAGGATTCCGATCCGCCGGTAGTAATTGACGCTGGTGGGGTTCTTGCGTTTCGACAGCTTGCTCTGGTCCGGATTACGCAGCAGCGGCAGGTGACACAGAACGGGCATTTCCCAGCCGAAATACTCAAACAGCAGCTGGTGCTTGGGAACGGAGTTGATCCACTCCTCGCCGCGCAAAATATGGGTTATCTCCATGAGCCGGTCGTCCACGACCACCGCCAGGTGGTAGGTGGGGTACCCGTCATGCTTGATGAGCACCTGCATGTCGACCTGTGCCCAGGGTATCTCGATGGTGCCGCGCAGCGCATCGTCGAAGCGGCATGTCCCTTCGGACGGGACCTTCATCCGAATTACATGCTCTTCGCCCGCACCCAGCCTGGCCCTGACTTCCGCCTCGCCAAGCGAGAGACAGAGACCGTCGTAGCGCGGGTTCTCTCCGGCTTCCCGCTGCTGCCGGCGCATCTCATCGAGGCGCTCGCTGGAGCAGAAGCAATGAAACGCGTTGCCGTCTGCCACCAGCTTTTGCGCGTGCTCCTGATAGATATGCTTGCGTGCGCTTTGCCGGTAAGGGCCGTGAGGACCTCCCACGTCGGGCCCCTCGGACCACTCCAGACCGAGCCAGCGCAGGGAGTCGAGGATCATCTGCTCCGACTCGGGCGTGCTGCGGGCCACGTCGGTATCCTCGATCCTCAGGATGAACTCGCCGCCCTGGCTCCTGGCAAAGACCCAGTTAAACAGCGCCATGTACGCCGTGCCGACATGAGGGTCACCGGTCGGGGATGGAGCAACTCGGGTGCGAACAGTCATGGGCCGCAAATTATACGGGCCGGCAGTCGGCGAACGCGAGCAGCGCGAGCCTAACCGGGCCCTGGATCGAACCTCTGAGTATTACCCGGCCAGCGGCTGGCGGACAGGCTGGAGCGCGAGGCTCGGCTCCTCATCGGGGTCGAGCGTGACGATCTCCCAGGCGTCCTCGTTGTGCAGCAGCGCCTGAGCGAGCCGATGATTCAGAGCGTGCCCGGATTTGTAACCTCGGAAGTGCGCCAGTAGCGGCCGACCCATCAGGTAGAGGTCGCCGATGGCGTCGAGAAGCTTGTGCTTGGCAAACTCGTCCTCGTATCGCAGCCCGTCCTCGTTGAGGATTTCGAAGTCCCCGATTCCAACCGCGTTCTCGAGGCTCGAGCCAAGGCAGCGGTTGATCGTCTGCGCCTGCTCGAGATCTTTCACCAGTCCGAAGGATCGCGCGCGGCTCACCTCCTCGAGGTAGCACGCTTCGTTGTGCAGAAAGTGGGCGCGCTTGGGGTATCGGTTGAACACCGGATGGTCGGCCACAAACGTGTACTCGGCCTCGAAACCCTGGAACGGCGTGAGGCTCGCGGTGGCATCACCGTCGCTGACTGTGATCTCCCGTGTTACCCGCAGGAACTGCTTTCGCGAGAACTGCTGCCGAACGCCCACGGAATTGATGAGGTAAACGAACGGTGCCGCGCTGCCGTCCATGATCGGCACTTCAGCGCCCGACAGCTCGACGACGAGGTTGTCTATGCCGAGTCCCCAAAGGGCCGACATCAGGTGCTCGACCGTGGACACCTCGGTACCGTTCTCGCCTATCGACGTCGATAGGGTCGTGTCGCAGACGTTGTCGACGGTGGCACGCACGGTTGCGTTCCCCGCGTCGGCGCGAACGAAGAGGACTCCCGTATTCTCCCCGGCAGGGCGTAGCGTCATACGGACTGTTTCCCCCGAATGGACACCAGTACCGATCGCATGTACGGCTTTGCGAATCGTTCTCTGTCTCAGCATTGAAGGGTTTCTTCTATCAATTTCAGCAACTTGGGGCGGAACTATACACTCGATGGAGGAAAAAATGAAGATAAAATGGAGGGAAATATGGAGAAATATGAAGCAGGTCAAAGCGCGCCAATCTGGAAAAAATGATGTTTTTCAGAGGATTACAGACCGCCCGATCAATCGGCTCTGATGGGCTTGTCAGACAGCTGTCGCCACGCTGCGCCGGCGCTCGCTGCTCAGGGATATGAATGCGCGAGGCAGCGCCCCCAGACCGTCGCCAACGATCCTTCCGCTGGCATTGGAAAGGCGCGCTGGCTAAGCTTGCGGCCCATGAAAACGGCCAATTCGCCAGCATTCCGCAAGCTGTGCGTTGCGCCCATGATGGCGTGGACGGACCCGCATTGCCGATACCTGCTGCGCCTGTGCAGCCCGAACGCGCGGCTGTTCACGGAGATGGTCACCACCGGCGCGCTGCTGAACGGGCCCCGGCGAGAGCTGCTCGCCTTTGACCCTGAGGAGCATCCGGTGGCCATTCAGCTCGGCGGCTGCGAGCCGGCGGATCTTGCCCGGGCTGCCGCGATTGCCCAGACCGCCGGGTTCGACGAGATCAACCTAAATCTCGGCTGCCCTTCACCCAGGGTGAGCAAGGGCCGCTTCGGCGCGTGCCTGATGCGGGAACCCGAGCTCGCCGCCGCCTGCATCGGGGCCATGCGCGACGCCTGCAGGCTGCCCGTCACCGCGAAGATCCGGCTGGGGGTGGACGACCACGACTCCGACGCCCTGCTCCATGATTTCGTTGCGCGGCTCGTCGAGGCCGGTTGCCACGCGTTGTACCTGCACGCCCGCAAGGCTTACTTGAGTGGCCTTTCGCCCGCGCAGAACCGGGACATTCCCCCGCTGCAGCCGGAGCGCGCGTACGGCCTCAAGAGGCAGTTCGCCGAGCTGCCGATCATTCTCAACGGGGGCATATCCCGCGAGGAAGAGGCCGCGGAGCATCTTCGACACGTCGACGGAGTCATGATCGGTCGGGCCGCTTATCACGACCCCATGTTTCTGTCGCGGCTGGATGCCAGGCTGTCAGGCCGCGCTCCGGTGCCTCTGGAAGCCGTGGTCACCGGCTACCTGGCCTACATGGACCGACAACTCCTTCGAGGCACGCGTCTGCACGACATGACACGCCACATGCTGGGCCTGTTCAAAGGCGTCCCCGGCGCCAGACGTTACCGCCGGCTGCTGAGCGACTCGGCGCGGCTGAAGGCGAACGATCTGAACCTCGTCCACGAAGCGATCGCGGCGACCACGGCACAGGCAGCATGACTCCCATGGAGACCGCCTGATGCTCAGCCAGCTGCTCGCTCGGCTCAAGGAACCGCTGGCGAATTCGGAAGCCGAAACGGCGGCGCTGCTACCCCTGGCCGCAGCCGTTTTGTACCTGGAAGTCGCCTGGGCCGATCACGACATCGCCGATGAGGAAATGCAGCTGATCCGCCGAACGCTCTCGGAGCAGTTCGACCTCACGGCCGAAGAGGTGGACGTGATCGTGAGCGAATCCAAAGAGCAGCACGACGCCAGCGTGGGGCTGTACCGATTCACCCGCACCATCACCGAGGCGTGGGACGAGGAAACCAGGTTTCAGCTCGTCGTCCGGCTCTGGGGTCTGGCACTGTCAGACGACGAGCTGCACAGCTTCGAAGAGCACACTATCCGCAAGATCGCCGAGCTGCTGTATGTCAGCCATAGCCGCTTTATCGAGGCCAAGCTCATCGCGAAGCGCGACGCCGCTCCATAACGGGCTGCTCTTCGGCTTCGAGAGCGGCGACAAGGTCCTGAAACGTCTCGCGATTGGATTCGTTCATCGACATCAGTGTCCGGTGAGCTTCGATGACTCGCTCACGCATGTCTTCTTCAGTGGTCACCAACTCGGGGAGCTCGCCCAACTGGGACGTGCGCTCCAGAGGGACCTCCACGATATGGAAGACATCTTCGAATCCCATCGAGAGCAGGATCCGCGTGATGTCCGGACGGGTCGAAATCAATGTCGGGACGTAGTCGAAGTGCCGCTTGGCCAGGATAGAGAGCTTGGCGAGCAAACCGAGCGAGGTGCTGTCGATGCTCTCGGTACCCGACAGATCCACCACCACGGATTTGAAATTGACGTCGCTGAACATCCGGTCGAGGAACCGGTCGGCGGCCGTGTACAACGTCAGCCGGACGTCTCCCTCGAAGAGGATGACGTACACACCATCCTGGCAGCCAACCAGAATGCGACCCGCCACCTCAGCGCTCCCGCCCGACGAGCAGACAGGTCATGTCATCAGCCGCATCTATCGGCATCTGTACTCCCAGCGAAGACCAGATCTCGTCGACGTCGGCAGCGCGGGTCGCCGCGGCGAGCAGCGCGGCCTCCTTCTCGGCCAGGTCCATGTCCGGCAGGGCGTCGAGCACCCCGTCCGAGAAGATCACCAGAGCCTCGCCCTCGGCCAGCTCGACGTTCGTCTCGGGGTAGCTGACCGTCTCGAAGAGCCCAACGGGCTTACCCCGCTGCTCGACATAAACGGCGTGCGACTGTCCGGCGACGTGGATGGCGGGTGGAAAATGGCCCGCATTGACCAGACTGACCACGTTCTTTTCCAGGTCGCCCAGGCCGAGAATCATGGCGACGTGCTTGTCGATCTGCTGCTCCAGGAGCTCCCGATTGAACCACTCGAGGATCTCGCCGGGCGCCTGGAGCATGCTGGGCCGATACTCACGACGGAGCCTGCGGGAGAAGTTCTTGAGCAGCACGGTCACGAACGCCGACGATGCGCCGTGCCCGGAGACGTCGGCAATGTAGAAGACGAAGTGCCGATCGGTGAGGCGGAAGTAGTCGACGAAATCACCACTCAACATCAGGGACGGAACGATGCGGTGCTGAAATCGAAAACGATCGATTGCCATGGGTGACGGGGGCAGCATTCCCATCTGGATGTAGCGGCCGGCCCGCTGGTCACGCTGCAAAGTGGCTACGTACTGCCCCAACCTTTTCTCCGCCTGAGATGCGGCCGCTTCGTTGTTGCGGAGAATGTCGTCCACCCGTCCTCGGAGGAAGTCGTCCTCTGCCGGCAGTGTCCACACGTCGGCCAGTCCGCAGCGCAGCGCCCGGATGAGCACGTCCCTTTCGGGGTTGCGGTCCACGGCGAGAACCACCGGAAGCCGTCGGTGCATATCGGCGAGCCGCTCGGCCCAATCGAGGTCTCCGCTGATCACGAGATCGGGGGGCGAGTGCTCGCAGATCTCAGAGGCAAACTTGAGATCGGCTGCAGGAATCGGGTCGAGACCCAGTCGGTCCAGCTGAGTTCGCAAGTTCGCCAGAGCCTCTTCATCAGGGTCTGCAACGACGAGGCTCATAGCAAGCTAAACGGGTGCCGCATCGGTGGGACGCGCACCGTACTCCTATCATTGGTCAAATGCAACGCGGCTTGGCAGCGAACCCGGGAGCTCTTCACGGCTCCTCCTGCCATGCTTCATCCATCATGAAAGGGTCTTCCTCCACGGCACCATCCAGGATCAGATATTCACGCCTTTGCTGGTACGCCTCGCGGACGAACAGATAGTCGTCTCCCGCAATCATCTCGTCGGGCCCAATGAGCCGGGCACGCCGGTCGATGATGGTGACGCCATAGGCGATGTAGCGGTCTCGAGCCGGAGAAATCAGACGCAACGGGCTGGCAAAGAACTCCACGATCATGCCGAAGGCGTGCCGCAGGTAGCTGGGCCCCCAGAACGGCACCACCATGTAAGGCCCCGACGGCACCCCCCATACCGCGAGCGTCTGACCGAAGTCCTCCGTATGCTCTTCGATACCGAGCTTGGTTGCGGGGTCGAAGATCCCAGCGATCCCGACGGTGCTGTTCACGAGGAAGCGGCCCGAATCGCTGAAAGCCTCGTTCGGCTTCCCCTGCAGCAGCTGGTTGACGGCTACCAGGGGAGTTCCCAGGTTGAGCAGAACGTTGTGCACCGCGCGGCGCAGGAAGCCGGGAACGGCCTTGGTATAACCCTTGGCAACGGGACGCAACAACGCGCGGTCGGCCCGATCGTTCACGCCGTACACCCCGCGGTTGGCGGCTTCGCCCGGATTGACCTGGGCGGCGCCGGACATGGGGGTGACCAGCGGTGTCAGCGCGCAGAGAAGGATGGTGGTAAACCTGGCTCGCCCTCGGGCTCTGCCGTCACTCACTCGCACCTGCAATCTCGGTGCCCAGTATGATGCCAGCCTCACGCAGGCGCATCATGGTTGCAACCCCTTCGTCGTGAACGACTTGTGAGTCCAAGCCGGGCATCTCCTGACACAGCCGCTCAATGGCAGATGCGCCCGTGGCGCCCTCACTGAGCAGCTCTACCAGCCTAAGGGTGGCTGCGCTCGCCTCGAGGAATCCCACGGAATCATCACGGCGGCGGAACACGATCAGGTGCGTGGGCGATTCAGGGGGTGCGTCAGGACGAAATCCGGGACCGATGCGATGCACCGGATATCGGTAGGCAAGCGGCCAGATCAGCGGCGACACGACCGGCCGACCATGCACGAGATCTCCCGAAGGATCTACGCCGGCTTCCGGCGGATCATCCTCCGCCGTGGCGAGAGCCAACTCGACCCACTCGTAATGGCAAAGCTCGAGAAAGTAGTCGGGAACCTCCGAACGGTCGCAGGAACTGACGAAGGCGAGAAACTCCTGCGGGATCTCCAGAAAGTATGGTGACTCGCTGGGATGCCGGTGAAGGAAGTCACGAATCAGCGCGTGCCAGGAAGCATCGCCCAGAATCTCCTTGGCGACGGGAAAGCCATTGGCCAGGAAGCTCTCGACGTTGTTGTAGACCAGATCCACGTAGATCCGCATCCGGCGCGCATCGAGACCTTCCGGGCAGGGATACAGATCAGGGTTGCGCAGATGCGCGGCGAAATCGAGTTGCCGAGCGCGAAATTCCGGGAGGTTTTCACCCGTTCGCGGCATGACCAGACCGTACCGCCGCCTGCAGCGAGCGAATTCTCGACACCTCATGGAGAAGTTCACCCAGGGGCGGAAAGTTGAAGTCGCGCTCGAGCAGCGTCGGGAGCGCGCCCCAGCGGTTGTAGGCAGCCGAAAGCAGGTCCCAGACCGGCTCGGCGACGGCGCTGCCGTGAGTGTCGACCCGAAGATCGGGCGCTTCCACGTAGTGGCCGGCGACGTGCACGTAGACGGACCGCGCACCATCGATTCGGTTGAGGAAGTCCACGGGATCGTAACCGAAATTGATGGAGTTGACGTAGATGTTGTTGACGTCCAGCAGCAGGTCGCAATCGGCCTCGGCCAGCACCGCATTGATGAACTCCAGCTCGGTCAGTTCCCGGCCAGGAGCGACATAGTAGGAGACGTTCTCGATGCCGATGCGCCGGCCGAGGACGTCCTGCACCTGACGGACGCGAGCCGCGACGTATCGGACGGCCTCCGCGGTGAACGGGATCGGCATCAGATCGTAAAGATGGCCCTTGTCGTCGCTGCAGTAGCTCAAGTGCTCCGTATAGCAATCAATGCCATGCTCGTCGAGGAACACCCGGATGTCTTTGAGAAAATCGATATCCAGCGGGGCGGGGCCGCCGATGGAGAGGGAAAGCCCATGACAGACCATGGGGAAACGTTCGCAAAGCGCTCGGAACTGGCGGCCGAAGCGGCCGCCAACCCCTATCCAGTTCTCCGGCGCGATCTCCATGAAATCAACGGATGCATTCTCCATGGAGGCGAGTTCTGCGAGCAAACCGCGTCGCAACCCCAGGCCTGCGCCATGCACCGGACTAGACATCAGACGTCAGCGATGACGTCGGCTCAGGCAGCGCCCCCGCACTTGCCTTCACCACACTTGCCTTCACCGCACTTACCCTCGGCGTCTTTATCTTCGCCGCACGCGCCCTCGGCATCTTTATCCTCGCCACACTTGCCTTCGCCGCACTTTCCCTCGGCGTGGCCGTCGGCCAGCAACAGGTAACCGCGGTCGAGTTCATTGGCAGCAAACGGGCTGGCCGCGTTGGCAACGCTGGTGGCTGCAAGAGACGCGACGAACGCCGTTCCTATCACGGCCGCAATGGGCTTCATTTTGCGATTGAACATCAACAAGTTCTCCTCACACGGGTCCTAGGAAGACCCCTCCGTTATGGTTCCGAGCGCCCTTACCACGAACGCTCTTTTCTTGTGACCGGCGCTTTCCCCTACGGTTCCGGCAACTTCCGGCCGAGCGAGTATAAAGGCCCGCGCAGCCCAGGCATACGTCTCAGATCAGGCCCAGGGCGCGCTCGAGGGCCTCGAACGATCTGTCCAACCGCTTGGGAGAGACTCTGGAACGATCCCCGCCAGCGGCCCATCGCGCCGCCAGCGGTTCCGCGAAAAGCGATGCTCGAAGCTCCTCCACGGCAAACCTCAGCTCGGCGACTTCCCCGTCGGTGGCGGCGGGATCCGCCTCGAGGCGACGCAGCCGGTCGCGGAAGCTCGCGACGAGCCGCGTGTTCTCTTCATCGCGCTTCACGCGGCCCTGGAGATGCTCGAGGCGATAGCGCGCAGCGTCGAGATAGCGCGGAAGATCAGCAAGCCGTGCAGGGGGCACCCGGGAGAGGACGTCGGCAGGCACGAGCTCGTCGAGCTGCGTCGCCACATCGCCCACGGCCTCGCGGAACGCCGGTGAGGTTAGGGTTTCGCAGAGCGTGACGATCTCGAAGCGTTTCTCCAGAACCGTTTTGAAAACCTCGAGCATGACCGAGAAAGTGTCGGCCAGGTCGGCGCGATTCGTCCGGATGCGTTGCTCGAAATCGGCCTCGGATCTCGGCAGCGGCCGATCGGCGAAGAAGCAGCGCCACGCCGCTGCACGAAGCAACTCGTCGGCCAGTTGCCTGGCCCCGCCGAGCGCCGCGTAAAGCAACCCGAGGCGACGCTGCTCATCCAGACCCTTCTTTAAGTGCCTTGTCGTCTGCGCCACGGCAATGAGGGCCAGCCTCGCGAAGCCGTCCCTGTTGGCACGGTCCCGTTCCCGGGCCTCGGCGAAGAGCTTTACCGAGACGCTGTCGCCGGCGTCGAGCAGGGCTGGATAGGCGATGGTCTGGCCGGAACGATCCTTCAGGCTGACGGATTCCGCCAGCCCGCCTTCCGGAAACGCCGTGAGCCCCGTGTTCTCCAGCTCTGCCGCCGCCGAGGATGCCATGCGCTCTTCGATTTCCGCGGCGAACCGGCTGCGCAGCTCGCCGAGATCGCGACTCTGGGCCAGCAGGTTGCCGCTGCCATCGACGATCCTGATGTTCATGAGCAGGTGCGGATCGACCCGACCACGATCCCAATCTGTCGAAGCCACCTTCAAACCGAAGTTGTCGGCAAGCACCTCCCCCAGCGCCGGGAGCAGGCGGCCGTGGCGAAATCGATCGGCAGCGCACAGCACGGCGACGATGTCACCGAGCCGATCGGGCAGCGGCGCCAGAAGCCGGCGCTTCGTCTTGGGCAGCGATCGCAGCCACTGCTCCACCAGCACATCGAAGAATCCCGGCACGCCCCACTCGAGCGCTTCGCCGACGAGCGAGTTCAACATGCCCACGGGAACCGTGATGGAGACGCCGTCGTCTGGCTCTCCCGGAGCGAACCGGTAACTCAGGGGGAACGCCACGCCCCGAATCTCCAACGCGCCAGGGTAATCGGTCTCGGGCAGCTCGACGCTGGCCACGCCGAGCAACTCTTCCCGCGAGAATTTGAGACGCTCCCTCGCCTCAGGCCCCGCCTGCTTGAGAAACTTTCCAAGGGTCGAAACCGAGCACACTTCCCGCGGGAGCCTGGCCGCGTAAAGATCCGCCTGAGCCGCATCGCCGATCAGCAAATCGCGCCGGCGGCCCTTGGATTCCTCGTCGACGATCTCCCGAATCAGGCCCCGATTGTGGAGAAGGAACTCGAAGGGCCCTTCGAGCCCTCCGCGCACGAGCGCCTCGGTAATGAAGAGCTCACGACAGGCATCCGGGTCTACCTTCCGATAGCTCACGCGACGCCCGTCCGCCAAAGGAAGGCCGTACAGCGTGACGGTCTCAAGCGCGATCACCTCGCCTCTTCGTACGCTCCAGCGCGGCTCGGAGTAGCGGCGCTTGACCAGATCGCCGGCAGCTTCCTCGATCCATCGAGCCTCGACGCCGGCCACGCAGCGCGCGTAAACCCGGCGTGTCTCGGTGATCTCTCCGGCCATCAGCCACTTCGGCCCACGCCTGGCCAGCGCCGATCCGGGGAAGATACGGAATCGCAGGTTACGCGGCCCCAGATAGCTGCCCTTCTCTTCGTGCAGACCTACCAGGCTCAAGGATCCTTGGAGCAGCGCGCGATGCACGGCCGAGTAATCGGCGGGCTGATCGTTCGGTTTGAGCGCAAGCTCACGGCAAGCCAGCAGCAGCTGCCGATGCAGCGCATGCCACTCCCGCATCCGCGTGGCGGAAATGAAGCGCGAGCCGAGCTCGCGAGACAGCCTGGCGCGAGAAAGACGCTGCCGGGCTTCCAGGTACCACTGCCAGATGTTCAGAAAGGCGAGAAAATCCGAGCGCGGATCCGAGAACTCCGAATGGGCCCGGTCGGCGGACCCCTGGCGTTCCAGCGGCCGCTCACGGGGATCCTGGGCGGCCAGAGCGCTCACGATCACCAGAACCTCGGACAGTGACCGGTGCTCATGGCCCGCAATGATCATCCGGGCCAGGCGCGGGTCCACCGGGAGCCGGGCCATCATGCGCCCGGTCTTGGAAAGACCGCCCCCTTCAAGCGCGCCCAGCTCGTGGAGCAGACGCTCCGCGTCACGGACTGCCCGGGGGTCGGGCGGGTCGAGAAACGGAAAGCCCGCGACCTTACCCAACCCCAACGAGCGCATCTGAAGCACGACCTGGGCGAGGTTCGTGCGCTTGATTTCCGGATCGGTATATGGAGGCCGGCTCAGATAGTCATTCTCGGTATAAAGCCGATAGCACACGCCCGGCGCCACCCGGCCGCAGCGGCCCAGACGCTGATCCGCGCTGGCCTGTGATATGGGCTCGACAGGCAACCGTTGCAGCTTGGAGCGAAACGAGTAGCGGCTCACCCGGGCAAAGCCGGGATCGATGACGAAGCCGATGTTGGGCACCGTCAACGACGTTTCGGCCACATTGGTGGCGATCACCACCCGTCGATATCCCGAGGGCTTGAAGATGCGCTGCTGGTCCCGGGCCGACAGGCGCGCGTACAGAGGCAGTATCTCGTAACGCTCATCGAGCGCTTGGCGCAGCGCGTGGGCAGTATCGAATATCTCCCGCTCGCCGGACTGGAACACGAGGATGTCCCGCGCTGATCCCGCCACGGGCGTCTTCTCGATGGACCGGATACGGTCGACGATCAGCTCCTCGGCGCTTCGATCCGCCAGCGCTTCCTCGTCTGCATAACGGGTCTCGACAGGAAACCCTCGTCCGCCGACCTCCACCACCGGTGCCCCGCCGAAATGCTCAGAGAAAGAGGCCACGTCGATAGTGGCGCTGGTGATGATGACCCTCAGATCGTGGCGGCGGTCGACCAGCCTGCGGAGGTAGCCGAGCAGAAAGTCCACGTTCAGGCTGCGCTCGTGGGCCTCGTCGACGATGATCACCTCGTAGGCGTCGAGAAACCTGTCCGTACGTATCTCGTTGAGAAGCAGACCGTCCGTCACCAGCTTCACCAGCGTGTGCTCGCCCACCTGATCGCTGAACCGGACAGCGTAGCCCACCGCCTCACCGACCCGGGCGCCGAGTTCCTCCGCGACCCGGGCGGCCACCGCTCGAGCCGCCAGACGCCTTGGCTGCGTGTGCCCGATCATCCCGCGATAGCCGAAGCCCGCCTCGAGGCACATCTTGGGCAGCTGAGTGGTCTTTCCCGACCCGGTCTCCCCGGCCACGACGATGACCTGATGATCGGCCAGCAGCCTCGTTATCTCGTCGGCATGCTGACTGATGGGAAGCTCGGGCGGGTAAGCGATCTCCAGCCGCTGGCCGCGCCGGGCGAGGAGCCTGGCCTCGGATTGCTCACGAAGCGCCTGCCAGGCGGAAGGATTACTCCTTCTCAGTGATTTGAGACGATGGACGTCCCGCCGCATGACGGCAGCGGGATCAAACGAGGTATCGGCGCGTCGAGAAGCCATCGTGAGATGGTCGGCCAGGCTATTTGGAAAGGAAGCTCATTCCCTCTTCGAGGCCCCGAATCGTCAGGGGGTACATCTGCCCGTTCACAAGCTGCTGGGTCATGCCGACCGACGAGGAATACTCCCAGGTTTCTTGAGGAGTGGGATTGATCCAGACGAGCCGGTCGTAAATTTCGGTGAAGCGGTTCATCCACTCCGCGCCGGGCTCTTCGTTCCAGTGCTCCACGCTACCACCGGCATGGGTAATCTCGTAGGGAGCCATGGTGGCGTCTCCCACGAAGACCACTTTGTAGTCTTGGCCGTACTTGTTGAGGATCTCCCACGTCGACAGACGCTCGTTCATCCGCCGGCGGTTGTCTTTCCACACCGACTCGTAGATGAAGTTGTGGAAGTAGAAGCTTTCCATGTGCTTGAACTCGGTCCGGGTCGCCGAGAAAAGCTCCTCACAGACCTTCACATGAGAGTCCATGGAACCGCCGATGTCGAGGAAAAGAAGCACCTTCACCGTATTCTTGCGCTCGGGCCGCATGCGTATGTCGAGCATTCCGCCGTTGTGCGCCGTCGACCGGATCGTGGTGTCGATATCCAGCTCTTCTTCCTTCCCGGAACGGGCAAACTTCCTCAGCCGGCGCAGCGCCATCTTGATGTTGCGGGTGCCGAGCTCCACCGAGTCGTCGAGATTCTTGTACTGCCGCTGATCCCAGACTTTCTTTGCTTTCTTCTTTTTGCCTTTGCCAAGGCCGCCCGGGCCCTTCTGGCCCTGCCGGTCGGGATTCTCGCCCTCCTCGCCTTCCTCGCCCTGACGCGCCTGCTCTGCCTGACGCCGTTCCTCCTCGGCCCTGGCTTCCTGAAACGCCTCGATGAGCTTCTCCAGGCCGCCGAGGGATTGAATCTTTTCGAGCTCTTCGGCTGTCAACGATTTTTCGAATTCGCGACGCAGCCACTCGTCCGGTATGAGGGACTCCAGCATCCCGTGCAGGTCCTCCAGCCCTTTGAAGTAGGCTGCAAAGGCCCGGTCGAACTTGTCGTAGTGCTTCTCGTCCTTGACCATGCAGGTGCGGCTGAGCAGATAGAAATCGTCGATGTTGGCGTAAACCAGCCGAAGGCTGAGCGCCTCCAGCAGATCCATCAACTCGCGGATGGAGACCGGCACCTTGTATTTGCGCAGGGTGAGAAAGAAGTTGATGAGCATTGTCCGGTCGTGCTCCCTCGGTGGCTATCGACCCGCCGCTTCTAGCCGCGGCTGTCCCGACGATTCATGAACGCCAGTCTCTCGAGCAGGTGCACGTCCTGTTCATTCTTCACCAGGGCGCCGTAAAGCGGCGGTATGGCCTTGCTCGTATCCCGATTGGTGAGAATCTCGTCCGGAATGTCGTCCGCCATCAGCAGCTTGAGCCAGTCGATGAGTTCGGATGTGGACGGCTTTTTCTTCAGCCCCGGCACCTTGCGCACATCAAAGAAGATCTCCATCGCTTCCTTGACCAGCTCGGACTTGATGCTCGGATGATGCACCTCGACGATCTGCTGCATGGTCTCCCGATCCGGGAAATTGATGTAGTGGAAGAAGCAGCGACGCAAGAAGGCATCGGGCAGCTCCTTTTCGTTGTTCGACGTGATGACGACAACCGGCCGCTGCTTCGCCTTGATGGTTTCGCCGAGCTCGTAGACGAAAAACTCCATCCGATCGAGTTCCTGAAGCAGGTCGTTCGGAAACTCGATGTCCGCCTTGTCGATCTCGTCGATCAGCAGCACCACGCGCTCGTCGGCCTCGAAAGCCTCCCAGAGCTTGCCCTTCTTGATGTAGTTGCGAATGTCCTGAACCCGCTCGTCGCCCAGCTGGGAATCGCGCAGCCGCGACACCGCGTCGTACTCGTAGAGCCCGTTGATCGCCTTGGTGCTGGACTTGATGTGCCACTGAATCAGTCTGAGCCCAAGCGACTTGGCGATTTCCTCGGCCAGCATGGTTTTGCCGGTTCCCGGCTCGCCTTTGACGAGCAGCGGGCGCTCGAGCTTGACCGCGGCGTCCACGGCCATGCTCAGCTCATCGGTCGAGATATAGGTGTCGGTACTGTCGAAGATCATTCGGCTCTACTCGTGAATTGATGTTTCGCGCGAGTGAAGGACCCCCCAGAAAACTGCGTCAGCAGGCGTCGCGCGTACGAAGTCCGCTACTTTAATCGACGCTCCGAGGCCTAGCAAGGCGCGGCCCAGCCTGAGCCCCGTGCGACCGGGAGCATGATCCTGTCCGCAAGCTCATTGCCGGACGACCAACGCAACCGGGAGTTAGATGGCAATGATAAATATATATAAAACAATAAGTTGGATATCTTTTCTAGAGACTACTGTCAGCGCTTTCCGCGTTCGGGAGGGACGTGCTCGCCCAGCGCCGCCAGCCGAGCACCATCAACACGGCGGCGCCCGAGGCCAACGCTGCCACAGCCAGGAGGATCTTGAGCGCGGTGAAAGGATCGCCGCCCCGCTGAAAGAGCCCTTCGAAGGCGAGGATGATCAGAGCCGGCGCGTAGCTTCCGGCATACTCTGGAACCGGCGCCGGCGTGATGAGCAGGCACAGCAACACGAAAACGACCGCCAGCCTGATCTCGCGGGCGAGCAACCCGCTCAGCGCCATATGCAGCCCCGCTGCGGCACCCAGGCCGCCCACCACGATAGCCGCCCATACCCATGCGTTCCCCATCAGGTCTCAACCCACTGGATCAGATGTTCTTCGAACTCGTCCTCATGCACCGAGCCCGCCGGGATCACTCGACCGAGCACCGAGATGCCCGCTCGATGCACGGAATCCGGGGAGCCGGAAACGAGAGGGTGCCAGTCGGCGAGCCCCCGACCTTCGGCGACACGGCGGTAGGCACAGCTGCGCGGCAGCCAGGAGAGCGACGCCATCACCTCCGCGGAGAAGTCGATACAGTCCTTGACGAGGCGGTGTCTGTCCGGATAACGGGTGCAGCGACAGGTCTCGAGGTCCAGCAGATCGCAAACCAGCCCCGTGTAGTGGACGCATCCCGAACCCTCCTCTTCGAGCTTGACGAGGCAACATCGGGCGCAGCCATCGCAGAGCGACTCCCACTCCTCGGCCGACAGCTCACCAAGCGTCTTGTGCTCCCAGAACCGGTCCATCAGGAAAGCTCGTCGACCGATGGCGGCATCTGGAGGTAGAAGCCGCACTCTTCGATATTCTTGAGCACGGCCGCTGCATCCGCCCTGGCCAGCTGCCGGTCCCTGGTCAGCGCGAGGGACATGGCCGCCACCGGTCGCCCGAAGCTTTTCATGAGCGCTTCCGGTACACGGGCGAGGTCCTCGCCGGCGTCCACGTAGAGATACATGCCATTCCGGCGCGAGCTGCGATAGATCTGCACCAGGCGGCTCAAGGCGCGTGCTCCAGAACCGCCAGGAACTCCTCACCGATCAAGCCGGCCCGCCAGCCGGAGTAGGCGGGCGACAGCTCGCCGGTGTCCAGCCAGTGGCGAATGCAGGCTTCCACGTCACGCTTGCGGGCGAGCAGTTCCCTGGCAAACTCCATCGTATCGGCCTTGTGCCAGGCAAGGTCGCGCAGGGTCCGGCTGACCTTGCTCTCCGACGGGCTCAAGGGTCGAGCGAGCAGCGGCTCGGCGAGCCCGGCCGAGACGCCTTCCCGATGCTCGGCTGTGAGCTCGGAGGCGTACCGGCGGGCAACAGGGCCCGGCAGACGCTCGTGCACGTCCGTCTCAGAAAGCGATCCGAGGCGCGCGAATTCCACCAGATGCTCGTCCCAGACCACCCGGTTGCGAGGCACGTCTTCGGCCATTGCCCGGCGCTCGCGCCACGCGCAAAGCCGCTTGAGCACACCGAGCTCAAGAGCGTCCAGGCGCCAGGCCTTCTTGACGCCACGGTAGTATTCATCCGGATGGGCTCCCTGAACCCGACCTTTCTCGGCCATGGCGTCAGCGAACCACGAGCGTCTGCCGAGTTCGTCGAGCCGCGCGGTCAGCGCTTCGTAAACTTCGGGAAGGTAGCGCACATCCTCCCAGGCATAGTGCAGCTGCTCCTCGGTCAGGGGCCGGCGCAACCAGTTGGACCGGGTGGCGTGCTTGCCCAGATCGTGTCCCAGCAATGCCGCTACCAGGTTGGCGTAGCTCACGCTGTACCTCGAGTTCTGAAACGCATAGGCCAGCTGGGTATCGAATATCCCCTGGGGTTCCACCCCGAGGTGATGACGAATGAGCTCGAGGTCCTCGGAGCAGGCGTGCATCACCTTGACGATGGCCGGATCGTGCAGCACGTCGGCAAACGCCGAGAAATCGTCGATGGACAGCGGGTCGAGGAAATACACGTCCTCGCCGCTGATGACCTGATAAAGGCCGGGCACCGGAAAAAAGGTGTCCGTGCGCTGAAACTCCGTGTCCAGACCGATCACGTCGCCCCAGGACGCCACCGCGTCGACCAGAGCGCCAGTGTCGTCGATCCAGCTAACTGATGCTGCGTCGGCCCTGCAAGGCATGAACGATCGTTCCTCCGTCAATGTATTCGAGCTCCCCGCCAACGGGCACCCCGTGGGCGATTCGCGATATGTTGGGTACGTCGGCCTTCAGCAGCTTGCTGATGTAATGCGCCGTGGCTTCGCCCTCCACCGTGGGGTTCGTGGCGAGTATGACTTCCTTCGGTTCCAGCTCCGCGACCCTGCGCTGCAACGTGTCTACGCCGAGTTCCTCGGGCCCCACCCCATCGATGGGGGACAGCCGTCCGTGCAGGACGAAGTAGCGTCCGCGAAAGCCGCCCGCCGCCTCGATGGCGAGAATGTCCGCGGGCGACTCGACCACGCAGAGAACGTCATCGTCGCGGCGCGGATCTCTACAGATCGAGCAGACGGCCTCTTCCGACAGGTTCCGGCAGCGTGAACAGCGCGACACGCGGTCCAGGGACTCAAGAAGCGTCTCCGCAAGTTGCCGGGCGCCCTCACGATCGCGCTGCAACAGGTGCAGGACCATGCGTTGCGCTCCCTTGGGGCCGACTCCGGGAAGCACCTGAAAGGCCCCGATCAGCCGGTCGATTAGCGGACTGATTCCCATCAGAAAGGGAACTTGTCGAGCGGCAGGCCGAGACCGGATGCCATTCCCGCCATTTTGTCCCGTTGGGCCGCTTCCACCTTCCGAACCGCGTCGTTGCAGGCGGCAGCGACCAGGTCCTCGAGCACGTCTTTCGCTTCCGCAAGCAGGCTGTCGTCGAGATGGACGCGCCGAACTTCGTGCCGCCCGTTCATCGTGACCTTGACGAGACCGGCCCCGCTCTCGCCCACGACTTCGAGCTTCGCGATTTCCTCCTGAACCTGCTGCATGCGTTCCTGCATGGCCTGGGCCTGTTTCATGAAGTCACCGAGCCCTTTCATCCTGCCGAATCCTCCATGGGTTTGACGTCTCCCAGGGTGCCGTCGAACTCGCTGAGCAACGACTGCACGACCCCGTCTCGCTTGAGGGTCTGCTCGGCCTGATGCTGACGCTCCGCCGCAATGCGCGCGTTTCGCTGCGCCGGTGTCTCCGCCGCGCAGCTTCCCGCTTCGATCTCGAGCAGCAGATCTGATCCCAACTTGCCTCCGAGGGCGCGCTGAAGCGCCGCCTGCTGGGCGGAGTTGAGCAACGTGTCATGGGCCGTATCGAGCGTAAGCCGCAGCCGGTCCCCTTGGTGGGAACCCACCACGCTGTGCTCTGCAATCATCCGTGCGACGCCGCCAATTTCAAGGGACTCGACCACCTCGTGCCACGGCGTGCCGTCGGCCAGGGTCGACTCGACTCCGTCGCGCCCCCCGGCGCTTTCCGGCACCGGCCGCTCCTTTGCTCCCCGTTCGGCCGTCGTCGAGGGCGCAGTGCTTTGAGTCAGAAGGCCCTCGTCGGGAGCAAACGCAATCATACGCAGCAGGGTCATCTCGAAACCGCTACGCGGATCCGGAACGATGTGCATGTCCCGATAGCCCATGAGCGCAATCTGGTAGTAGAGCTGAACCACCTCCGGCCCAAAGAGCGCGTTGGCTCCTGAACCCGTCGCCTGCTCCACGGCCATACGGTGAAAGGCCGCGATCACGCCGCTTAGAACTTCCTCAAAATCCGCCCCTCGCTCTGCCAGCTCCGCCGTCATGGCAAGCACCCGCTCGGCGTCGCCGCTGGCCAGTGCTTCCAACAGGCTGTGCACCTCGTCGCGTCCCACCAGGCCAAGCATTTCTACCACGTCGGCGTGCCCGAGAGACCCGCCGCCGTAAGCGATGGCCTGATCGGTGATGGAAAGCGCGTCCCGCATGCTGCCCAGCGCGGCCGCGGCGATGGTCTCAAGTGCCTCGGGCTCGAAGGAGATCTCCTCTGCCTGGAGCACCTCGGCAAGGTAGGCGGCGATTCGCTCGCTGGAGATGTTTTTCAGCTGAAACTGCAGGCAGCGGGAGAGGACGGTGACCGGTACCTTTTTCGGGTCCGTCGTCGCCAGCAGAAACTTCACGTGCTCCGGCGGCTCCTCGAGCGTCTTCAGGAGGGCGTTGAAAGCCGGCGTCGAGAGCATGTGAACCTCGTCGATCAGGTAGACCTTGTACCGGCCGCGTGTCGGCAGGTACTGGGCGTTCTCCAAGAGCTCGCGGGTGTCGCCGACCCCCGTTCTCGAGGCGGCGTCCACCTCGATCAGGTCGACGAACCGGTTCTCGGCAATCTCCCGGCAGATCGAGCACTCGCCGCAGGGTGATGCGGAAACGCCGGCCTCGCAGTTCAGGCTCTTGGCCACCAGTCGCGCAATGGTCGTCTTGCCCACGCCACGAGTCCCGGTAAAGAGATAGGCGTGATGCAGACGGTCGTTGTCCAAGGCGTGTCGCAGGGCGCGCACGACGTGCTCCTGGCCTACGAGCGCGTCGAAGCCGGCAGGCCGGAATTTGCGTGCTAGTACCTGATACCCCATGATCGCCCATTGTAGTGGGTAAGCCACAGACACCCAAACTGCCCTGGACCCGCCCGTGACCTTCAACCGACATCCCCCACTGGTGATCGGACACCGCGGCGCCGCCGGCCTGAAGCCGGAAAACACGCTTGCGTCGTTCTCAGCCGCGCTGGAGCTGGGCGTGGACGCGGTGGAACTCGACGTGCATCTGGTTGAGGACGCCCTGGTGGTCATCCACGACTCGACCCTGGATCGCACCACGAACGGTATCGGCCGGCTCTCCGACTGCACCCTCGACACGCTACGCCTCCTCGACGCCGGGGGCGGCGCGCAGATACCTCTGCTGGAGGAAGTTTTCGATCTGGTGCCGCCAGACGTCGGTATCAACGTAGAGCTGAAAGGGGTGGGGACCGGCGAGCGGCTGGCCGACTTTCTGACCGGCCGGTGGCGACCGGAGGTGCTGGTCTCGTCATTCCGCCGCCCCGAACTGGCGGCCTTTCGCAGGCGTTGCCCTGAGACGAACGTGGCGCCGCTGTTCAGTCGATGGCATCCGCGAATCTGGGATGTCGCGGCAAGGTTCACAGCTTGGTCGGTCAACCTGAACATCAAGCTGGCGACGCGCAAGCGCATCGCAGACGCGCAGAGACGCGGTTTTCGGGTGCTCGTCTACACGGTCAACGACCTCGATCTCGCGCGCAGCCTGGTGGACGCAGGCGTCCACGGGATCTTCACCGATCACCCCGAGCGGATCAGGGTTCCCGTTCTAAGCGATTGATTTCCTTGGCGAGGTGAAATTTCTCGTCTGTGACGATCTTCTCGAGCACCTCGACCCGCTCACGAAGACGGTCTAGGTCCGTGCGGACCTCAGGGTCGGCGTCTGCCTCCGCCCGCTTGCGCTGGTTTCTCAGGTAGTTGTTGGCCACGCCTGCTCCGCAGCTGATCAGCACGATCAGCACCACCATCATGAAGACACTATCCATAGCAGGCCCCCGGATCAGGGTTGGCGGTGGCCGGGTCAGCCACGGCCGACCTCGTCGATCTTGTTGAGTTCTTTCTGCAGCTCGTACTGGCCGGAAACCACATGGGTTTCCATGCGGCGCAGCTTGAGCTCGATCTGCGTTAGATCTGCCTGGATGTTGCGCAGGCTGCGACGCGGCGACAGCTTCGAACCAAGCTCCGGGGCCGGCGAGGAATGATCGTCGCGGGCACGGCCGTTACTGCCCGACGCAGGCTCACGCGGCGGCAGACCCATCAGGAAATAGGCGATCCAGTAGGCGGGGAACACGAATTGGGGGACGAAGATGAGCCCCGTCACCGCCGCGCAGCGCACCACCCAGGTCTCGATGCCGTAGTACCGCGCGATGCCGGCGCACACGCCGCCGATCTTGGCGCGCCCCGGATCCCGGTACAGCCGGCGGGATCGCGAGGGAATGCCGTCCTCCGTTGCGCGATCACGCGCCCGATGCCCGTGCCCGTGGCGGCGCCTTCCGGCCGCCGGCCGGTCGGGCCCTGTGCCGCGCCCGAACTCTCGCTCCAGCGTAGCCGTGGTTTCTTCTATGAAGGCAGTGGCTCGGTCTGACAGCTGATCCCTGGCCGTGTCGACCAGCTGGTGCAACGCCGCTTCCAGCTTTTCCACGGCCTGCTGAAAATCAGAGGCTCCGTCGCGCTGCCGGCCTGCGCCAGGCGATCGAGAGGATCCACCACCTGAATTCGAATCGTTCATGCCTTCGCTCCGTCCACTCAGCCTATTCCGTTTGCGCCCGCGACCGCCACCCAGGCGTCTCGGAATCGAGGATCGATTCGAGGGTTTCGATACGCTCCGCCATTCGCTCCGCCTGGCTCGTCAAAGCCTCCAACTCCATGCGCTCGTCCTCGGACAAGGCCCCCTGGGCCCTCTGCTTGCTCCGGTAATGCATGAAGATCCAGATCGGCGCGACGATGGTGAGAAAGACGACCGTGGGGACGAAGAACGCGATAGCTAAGCCGTCCATGGTTGCTCCTAACCGTTAGCAGAGTGTTCCGGGCAATTCTGTTCCCGCCCGGGCGCGTCCTTCGCTCCCGCGGCGTCAGCGGATGATCGGGTTTCATTTCCCATGCGCGCCTTGAGCTGGGCGAGCTCTTCATCGAGGGTCTCGTCCACCTCGAGCTCGGCGATCTCATCGGCAAGGGTTTTTCGACCCATGTCGTAGGCCTCGATCTGACCCTCGAGATCGTCCATCTTACGCTCGTAGCTCTCGAATCGCTGAATCGCATCGTCGATGTTGTGGTCGTTCAGCTGACGGCGCACGCCCAGGCGCGTCTGCGCCGCCTTGCCGCGCATGATGATCGCGTTCTGCCGAGCTTTGGCGTCCTTGATCTTCGCCTGCAGCGCGGTGACGTCGTCGTTCAGCTTTGCCAGCGTGTCGTCGAGGATCTGCAGATCCTTTGTGATGGCCGCCGCCGCTTCCTGTGCCTTGTTGCGCTCTACGAGCGCGCCCTTGGCGAGGTCATCGCGGCCCTTCGCCACCGCTACCTCGGCCTTGCGCTCCCACTCGAGGGCATCCGCATCGAGGTACTCCTGACGGCGAGCCAGCTCCTTCTTGTCTGCGATTGCCCGGGCCGACGTGCTGCGCACCTCGACGAGCGCTTCCTCCATTTCCTGGATGATGAGCCGCACCATCTTCTCGGGATCTTCCGCCTTGTCGAGCAGGGCGTTGATGTTCGAATTGATGATGTCGGACATGCGAGAAAAAATGCTCATCTCAAATCTGCCTCTGTAGTTTCCTGTGCCGGCCCCGTCGACGTGCTGAATCTCGTGAAGCCGTTGCACATACCTCTTCTCAAGTTCCGTGCCAAAACCTTTCTTATACGTAACTATATGTTTTAATTGATATTATTTCTGACGCGAATGTCCCGGGCACTAGAAGGACGTAGCAGAATCGGCTAAATATTGGCAAGATTCGCAGCATGGCAGCAGAGCAAGATCGCCTCCTCGGGGAATCTCCGGCCTTTCTGCAGATCCTCGAGGAGGTTTCTCAGGCAGCGCCGCTGGAAAAACCCGTCCTGATCGTGGGAGAACGGGGCACGGGCAAGGAACTCATCGCCGCGCGGCTGCACTTTCTGTCCAACCGTTGGGAGGGACAGTTTCTCAAGATGAACTGTGCGGCCATCAGCGACTCGCTGCTGGAAAGCGAACTTTTCGGTCACGAGGCCGGCGCGTTCACCGGAGCAACCCGCACCCATCACGGCCGGTTCGAGCGAGCCCACGGCGGCACCCTGTTTCTCGACGAGCTTGCCACCACCTCCGCCCTCGTTCAGGAAAAGCTGCTGCGCGTCATCGAGTACGGAGAGTTCGAACGGGTAGGCGGCACCAAGACGCTGCATTGCGACGTCCGGCTGGTCGCGGCCACCAACGAGGATCTGCCCACGCGCGCAGAGGAAGGCAAGTTCCGCTACGACCTCCTCGATCGGCTGGCGTTCGACGTCCTCACGCTTCCCCCCCTGCGGGAACGCGAGGAAGACATCCTGCTCCTTGCCAGGCACTTCGCAATCACGATGGCAACCGAGCTGGGCCGCGAGTACTTCGCGGGCTTTGGCAGCGCAGCGCGGGATGCCCTGATGACCCATCCATGGCCCGGCAACGTCCGGGAGCTTAAGAACGTCGTGGAACGATGCGTATACCGCAGCCACCCCGACGAGGAGGTCGAAGAGGTCGTTTTCGATCCCTTCGACTCACCCTACCGGCCCGCGTCACAGCCCTCCCCGCCGCAGGGCTCAACGCCCGCAGGAAACTACGACCTGCCACTGGACCTAAAACAGACCGTGCGGGAGCTGGAGATCGACCTGATCAACCGCGCGCTGGAGAACAGCAAGCACAACCAGCGCAAGGCGGCCGACCTTCTCAAGCTCACGTATCACCAGCTTCGCGGCTATCTCAAGAAGTACGAGCTCCTCAAGTCCGACTGACTGATCGCGCGGCGCGGGTCAGTTTTTGAAAAGCGCGAGAGCCCGCGCGCGTGCCGCGCGATGCTCGACGATGGGATCCGGGTAGCCGAGGTCGGCGTCAAAGCGTTTTGGCTCGAAAAGCCACTTGTCCGGCACGTCGGCCAGCACCGGCAGCATCCGCCGGGTGAAGGCGCCATCAGCATCGAACCGCTGGCCCTGGGTCGTAGGGTTGAGAATCCGGAAATACGGAGCGGCATCCGTGCCCGTGGACGCACTCCACTGCCACCCGCCGTTGTTGGAGGCGAAGTCGCCGTCGACCAGCTTTTCCATGAAGTACCGTTCACCGAGTCGCCAGTCCAGCAGCAGGTGCTTGGTGAGAAACATCGCGGTCACCATCCGCAACCGGTTGTGCATCCAGCCGGTTTCGTTGAGCTGGCGCATGGCAGCGTCTACGAGCGGATAGCCGGTCTCGCCGGCTTTCCAGGCCTCATAATCCTCCGGGGCATCCCGCCATTCGAGAGCGTCGAGCTCGCGCCGAAACGACTTCCCTTGGGAGACATGGGGAAACAGCGCGACGATGTGGCGATAGAACTCTCGCCAGATGAGCTCGGTGATCCACTTGGATATCCCCTCGGACCTACCGTCGAGACGCCCCCCGTTGGCTTCGACAGCGGCGTGCAGACACTGGTTGACCGATATCGCCCCGATGGCGAGATAGGGGGACAGGCGGCTCGTGGCATCGAGCGCCGGGGAATCACGGGTATCTCCGTAGTCGAGCACCGGCCCGGAGAGAAAGCGCTTCAGCGCCTTCTGAGCCGCCGCTTCCCCGGCCGGCCACAGGTCTTCACCCAACCCGGCGCCAACGCCGTCCAGGGTTACCGGAACGGGATCGCCGGCGCCTTTGCCCGGGCGCCGGCGGGGCGCATCCATCGGCGTCAGCTGGGCCCGGTCCACACGTTCCAGCCAGCGGCGCCGGAAGGGGCTGAACACCGTGTAGGGGGAACCGCTGTTTGTCAGCACCGTTCCTGGAGACAGCGTGCAATCGGCCACGTGGCGACCAACGACGATGCCGGCGGCCGCGCACGCGTCGGCGACCTCCGCGTCCCGTCTGCGCTCGTCCAGCGGATACTCGTCATTGAACTCCAGGTGGGTGGCGCCCTCTTGCCGCGCGAAGTCGACAAGCGCCTCCGGCAGGTCGGCAAAGCGGGGCCGTTCGATGATTTTGAGCGAAACGCCGATAGACGCCAGGTCATGCGAGAGCACGCCGAGGGACCGCAGCAGGAAGGCAATGCGCATCGGGCCCACATCGTGCGCCCGCAGCTGGGCGGGACAGAGACAGGTAACGGCCGTGACCTCCCCCCGCGCGCACGCCTCCACCAGCGCCGGGTTGTCCGTGACGCGAAGATCATTGCGAAACCAGACGATCGAGCGCATCAAAGTTCGGCCGTGGCGTCCCGGTCGGCGATCCGTTCCAGCCCGCTCATTCGTCTGCTGAAGTCCCAGCTCGTCAGCCATTCAATGTGAAACCGGATCAGCGCTTCCCCGTCGACTCTCGACAGCAGCCATTCCGCCAGCGGGTTGTCCGTGCCGTCGAGATATCTCAGCAGAAGATCCTCGAGGACGTCGGGGCCGCTAGCCGGGTGACACTCCGCCAACGCCCGACCGCGGACTCCTTTATAGGGGATCTCGTTCGTGGATACGTCGAAGGCCACCTCCGGATGGCTCTCGAGCGACTTGACCAGGGCCGACGACAGGGGGCTGCAGGACCAGAACGAACCCTCCCGATATCGGAACCACAACGGCGCGATCAGCGGCCCGCCGGGCGCTTGGAAGCCAATGCGCAGAGGCACGCGAGTAGATTCGAAAAATCGCTCCACCTCGCGCCCTCGCCAGGCCCCATAGTGTTTCTCAGGCTGAAAATTCAATAACCCACCCTCCGTAGCAAGAACCCGATGTTATCTAGATTCCGATAAAAAAGCCGTGAAAGTGCGCGGCCGGCGAGGCGCGGCCGGCGAGGCGCGGCCGGCAAGGCGCGGCCGGCGGCATCCGGCAAGCGCAGAGCGGCCACGGCCCTCACCGAGGTTTTGACGTCAATTTCACCCCGCCACCGCCAGCATCGCACCATGGAAATCGTGAACCATGCCCGTGAGCAACTCGGGCCGCTGACGCGGCAACTGCTCGACGCCATCGACACCGAGTCGCACCCCATGGAAGCCTCGTTTTTCGCTGGCCTGAACGTCCGGCTTCAGCACATGAACGACGAGGGTGATCTGGCTGAGCTCTTTTTCGAGCTTTCCAGCACGGCGTTTCGCGGTTTCGCCTTCTCCGACCACCAGGCCGCCCTGATAGACCGGCTGCTGCGCGCCGCCGAAGAGATCGCCTTCGCCCTCAGCGCACCGGACGACAACGCTCACTAGAGCGCCGGGCCGCAATTTCGCCTGCTACCGTTCAGTGGCATGATGCCCACATCGTGCCCACCGCCACCGAACAGACCACGCCTCCCCTTCTGCAGCTGGACGGTGTACGCGTCGACTTGGACGGACGCAGCGTGCTGAACGACGTTTCGATGAGCGTGGCAGGCGGCGAGGTCGTGGTGCTGCTGGGGCCAAACGGCGCGGGCAAGACCACCCTCCTCTCCCTGGCCTGTGGCCGCCGCGCTCCGGATGCCGGCCGGGTTCGGCTGGCGGGCCACGACCCGCGAACCGAAAGTTCGGTGCGCCGGCAGCTCGGGTTCGTGCCCCAGCACGTCGCGCTGTACCAGCACCTGTCCGTAGTGGAAAACCTCAGCGTTCTAGGCCGGATGATGGGGGTGGCGCGCGGCGACCTGGCGGGCCGGGTCGCCGAAGCCCTCGACTGGAGCGGGCTTGCCGATCGCGCAAGGGACAGGGTCGGAACCCTGTCGGGCGGGATGCGTCGGCGGCTGAACATCGTCGCCAGCCTGCTCCACGAGCCGGCTCTGCTGCTTCTCGACGAGCCCACCGTGGGCGTGGATGTTGCCGCCCGGGAGCGCGTGCACGAACTGCTGCGCCGGCAGAGATCCCAGGGCCTGGGAATTCTGCTGACCACTCACGATCTTCCCCAGGCGACCGAGCTCGCCGACCGCGTCGTCATGCTGGTCGATGGATCCGTTCGTCTGTCCGGCGTGCCGGGAAAGCTGATCCAAGACACCTTCGCCGACAAACGCGAGCTGACGGTCACCCTGGCGCAACCGGCAACGGACCCCCAGTCCCGGACGCTGCGCGACGCGGGCCTGACCCCAGGCCGCGGTGGGCTCACCTGGTACGGTGCTGCAGATAACGAACACGCCGATGCCCGCCGTTGGGACGACCGACTGCAGGAGATGGCGCTCGCTATTGCGGAGATCCGCGTTCGCGCCCCGACTCTAGAGGGCGTCTATCTGCGCCTGACGGGCGAGGAGCTCGACCTGTGAGCATGGCGATCTTTCATGCCATGGTGTTGGGCCTTCTGCGTGACCGAGGGGCCCTGCTGATGAGTTTTTTCCTGCCCGCGGTTTTTTTTGTGATCATGGCCGAGATCTTCACGACCACGTCCGGGGAGAGCCTGCAGCTCAACGTCGTCGTAAAGGACGAGCTGGACGATGAAGTGTCCGGCAGGCTTCTCTCCGCCCTGCAAGCAACCCCCACACTGACTCTGACCAGCGACCCTGACCTCGACCGGGACGCGGTCAGAGCCCTCGTGAAGTCCGGCGCGTACGACATCGGCCTGATCGTCCGTGCCGATGGAGAGCCGCTGGACTCCGCCGGCGGGTTCGGAGCGGCGCCGCTTCTGATCGTCAGCGATCCGGCCCGTGGCGTGGCCATCCCCATGCTGGCGGGTCAGATCAGGCGCGCCTATTTCTCGGCTCTGCCCGACGTGGCCATGGGCAACGTCATCGGGGAGCTGGAAAACCAGTTCCTGACACTCACTGAAGCCCAGCACGAGGCGGTAGCAGAGGGTCTGCTGGAAATGCGTTCGGAGGCCGAGGCCGGCCGAGAGGTGGGCTGGTCCTTCGAAGACCTGCTGGAACAGGAGAGCGTTGCCGGCGGGGAATCCGTTAACCTCGTCGCCTATTCCGCCGGCGCGGTGGCGTTCCTCTTCCTGCTCTTCGCATCCGTCCATGGGGCTGTTTCGCTGCTCGAGGAGCGCGAGGCCGGTATCCTCGATCGCGTGCTCGCGGGTCCAGGCGGCATCAGCATCATGGTGAACGGCAAGCTGATTTACCTCGTCGTCCAGGGGATCGTACAGGTGGGCGTAATCTTCATGGCGGCCTGGCTGATCTACGACGTCGATGTGCCCGCGAACCTGATCGAGTGGCTGGTCGTCACGTTGGCGGCCTCCCTGGCGGCCGCGGGCTTAGCCATGCTGCTCGCAACTGCCTGCACCACCCGCCGTCAGGCTCAGACAGTGGCGAACACCGTCATCCTGGTCATTTCCGCCCTGGGTGGGAGCATGGTGCCCCGCTTCTTCATGCCTGAAGCGCTGCGTGACCTCGGCTGGCTCACCCCCAATACCTGGGCGCTGGAAGCCTACAGCGGCATTTTCTGGCGTCAGGAACCGCTGACACACCTCGCGCTGCCCATCGGCCTTCTGGCGGGAATCGGAGTCCTCGGTTGGCAGGCCGCGCTCTTTCTCGCCCGGCGTCGCGCCTACGGCCCCTAGGGCACGGCCTGCTCCGCGCCTCCGTCCAACGCGTCCTGCACGCGCGTGGCGAACTCGGCGAAGCCGGATGCGCTGAACATGCCTGCTTCCCGGGCGATGAGCTGTCCGTTTCCGGCGAACAGGAGCAGATTGGGGACGCTGGTATCCAGCCCGTGGGTGCCGGCCCAGCGGCCCTCGAGATCGATGAGAACCGAAAGGTCAGGCGGCAAACGTTTTGCGAGCTTGCCCGCCACCTGCTCGTGAGTGGCGGACGACGTGGGTGGCAAATCGGCGACGCGCAGCACCGGCAGGTCGCCAAACTGCTCCCGCAGGGCCCGCTCCCAGGGCTTGATGCGGCGCAATCGCTTGGCCGAAACGACGATGACCACCTGAACGGAGCCGGCGTTCTCTGCCAGCGATCCCGGAACGCCGAACTGATCGAGCAGCACCGCGGTCTCGGCCCGGAGTTCCAGCGGGTCGAGGGCCGCGATCACCAGCGCGACGAGTAGCAGCACGTACCCAAAACGGTTGGACAAACCGGCCAGAATCCAGGATCTTCGTCATCGTCAGTTTAGCCTTTCGCCATGAGCGAACCTAACGCGAATCCACGGGGGAACATTTGCGGGCACCGGCCGTAGAGCTTTCTGTCGTCGTGCCGACCTTCAATGAAGCCGACAATGTCGGCATGGTGGTCGAACGGCTCGACGCCTGCCTGGGAGATCATCGCTGGGAGGTGATCTTCGTGGACGACGACTCACCGGACGAAACGGCGGGTGAGGTCCGGCGGCTGGCTCAGAGCGATGGACGCGTCCGCTGCGTGCAGCGGCTGGACCGACGGGGTCTCTCCTCCGCGTGCATCGAGGGCATGCTCGCCAGCAGCGCGCCGTACATCGCGGTAATGGACGGCGATCTGCAGCACGACGAGAGCCTGCTGCCGGGAATGCTGAACGCCCTAAAAGCAGACGATCTCGACATCGTGGTGGGCAGCAGGTACGTCAGCGGAGGTGACGCCGAGGCCTTCACCCGCGACAGGGCCCGCAAGAGCCGGGTCGCAACGCGGCTGAGCCGGATGGTCGTTCCAGACGAGCTGCGAGATCCCATGAGCGGCTTCTTCATGATCCGGCGCGAAGCCTTTGAAGCGAGCATGCGCCAGCTCTCCGGCATCGGGTTCAAGATCATGATGGACCTGTTTGCGTCGTCACCCGGGCCCATGCGCTTTCGCGAGTTCCCCTACAGCTTTCGCACCCGAAGCCAGGGTGAAAGCAAGCTGGACAACCAGGCGTTGTGGGACTACGGGATGCTGCTGCTGGACAAGCTGTTCGGACGCTACGTTCCGGTGCGCTTCGTCTCCTTCATGCTGGTCGGCGGCTTTGGCGTGCTGGTGCACATGGCCGTGCTGTTCGTTCTGTACCAGTCCCTGTCGTTGAGCTTTCTCGTCAGCCAGACGTCCGCTTCGCTGGTCGCCATGACCGCCAACTTTTTCATGAACAACGTGATCACCTATCGCGACCAGCGCCTCAGAGGCTGGGAATGGCTGGGGGGCTGGTTTTCCTTCGTGCTCGCCTGCAGCGTTGGCGCCCTGGCCAACGTGGGCATCGCGACCTATCTGCTCGATCGTGGGACTCCCTGGTCACTCGCCGGCTTCACGGGGATTCTGGTGGGCGCTGTCTGGAACTACGCCATCACGCAGATCTATACCTGGCGCGCTCGGTGATCAATCCGGCGACGCCCCGAGCCGCGGGTGTCTGGCCTTTCTGCGTTGCGGCCAAAGTTCTCGTCCTGGTGATTGCCGGCACCCAGTACGGTTTCCTGGCCGACGAGCTCTACCTCCTCGACGCTGCTGCCCGGCCGGCTTTCGGCTATGTGGATTTCCCGCCCCTAACGCCATGGCTGCTCGCCCTGCTCGGCTGGATCGGCGGCACCGATCTCATCTGGCTGCGAGGGCTTGCCTGCGCCGCCGGCATCGTCACCACGTTGGTGGCGGTGGACGTGTGCCGGATCCTCGGCGGCCGCAACTTCGCCCAATGGACCACGGCCATCGTCGTGCTCTTCGCTCCGGCGTTTATGTCGGTCCAGTCGATCTTCACGATGAACGTCCTCGACCAGCTCTGGTGGCTGCTTGCATTGTCTGTGCTGCTTCGCTACCTGCATGACCATCAGCCCCGCTACATGATCCTGCTAGGCGTCATCTTCGGCCTCGCACTTCTCACCAAGCTTGCCATCGCCGCGTTCATCTTGTGCCTGCTGGGCACCAGCGCCCTGTACGCACGATGGATGTTCTACCGAACGGAGTCCTGGGCGGGGTCGGCCATAGCTCTGAGCATGTTGGCCCCGTTCGTGATGTGGCAGGCGGTTTCGGGGTGGCCGTTGCTGGAGTTCGTCCAGGCTTACAATGTCAGCGAACCGGAGCCCATGGTTCTCGATCAGCCTCTCTTCGGCCTCATCGCCACCATGAACCCCCCGTTCTTGCTGATCTGGCTTCCGGGTCTGATTTACTCGCTGATGGCTCCGAAGCCCATACGGGTGGTCGGGAGCGCAGCGGTGGCGACCCTGGTTTTCTTTCTCGCCGCCGGGGTGAAGTTCTACTTTGCAACGCCGCTGTTCGCGCTGTTCACCGCCTTGGGCGCCGTGCTCTGGCAGCGCTGGCTTTCCAGCTCGGGCGCCCGCAGCTGCCTGCTCGCCATTCTCCTGATCTCCGGAGTCGCGGCCGTTCCGATTGCCGCCCCCGTGCTCGCGCCCACCACGCTTCAGCAGGTGGCAAACTTCATTCGGGACGCCGAACAGGACAAAGTCGCAGACGATGACGCACCCATCGGGCGATACTTTCCGCACTTTGCGGAGATGCATGGATGGCCTGAGCTGACCGAATGGGTGACCCGGGCCTACGAAGGCCTGCCCTCCGCCCGGAGACCCGAAGTCGCCGTGGTCGCCGCGTATTTCGGCCAGGCCGGCGCCCTCAACCAGCTGGACAAGGCCGACCGTCTGCCCGTCGTGCATTCCGGCCACATGAACTACTACCTCTGGTGGCAGGCGGACGAGCCGAATGCCCGGCTCGAGGACGTGCTCCTCGTCGGCTTCCACCCAAAGGAGCTCGAACCGCTCTTTGCGGAAATCACCATCCTCGACCGCTTCTCCTGCAATCGCTGCATGACGCGGGAACAGGGCGCCTATCTGATTCGCGCAAGACGGCCGCTGATTGATCCCGAAGAGATCCGCGACAGGCTCAAGCGCTTCCATTTCTTTTGAGTCGCCGGGCAGATGTAGGCAAAATGACCTGTCCCAGACAAGGTTTTGCCAAATTGAGTGAAGCCAGACTTGGCCTGGAGCAGGCGGCGCCAGATAGCATTACGAAGTTGGACGCGATCCGCCACTCGGTGGAAGCGCGCCTTCGCGAGCTTTCGCCGTCCGCTGCCGAAGGCGGCGAGCGCATCGAGCACGCCATCCAATACAGCCTGCTGGACGGCGGCAAGCGGCTCAGGCCGCTGCTCACCATCCTGACTGCTTCGACATTCGACGCAGACCCCGATCTGGCGCTGGATCCAGCCTGCGCAATCGAGATGGTACATACCGCCTCGCTCGTCCTGGATGACCTGCCCTGCATGGACGACGCCCTTCAGCGTCGAGGCAAGCCGGCGACGCACGTCGCCCACGGCGAGGACATCGCCATCCTCTCGGCGGTTTCCCTGATAAGCGAGGCGTTCGGCGTAATCGCCCGGGCGCCGGGGATCGCGCCGGAAGTGCGAACGAGCATCGTCGGCCGCCTGGCGGACGCGATCGGAATCCAAGGGCTCTCTGCCGGGCAGGAGCGCGATCTGCATGAGGCCCAGAGTACGACCAGCCGGGCCGCTCTCGAGAAGCGCCATCATCAGAAAACGGGCGCTCTGTTCGTGGCGTGCCTGGAAGCCGGCGCCCGCATCGCCGGCGTGGACGAGACCACCATGGCCGCGATGACGAAATTCGGCGAGCGGGTCGGCATCGGTTTCCAGATTCTGGACGATCTTCTGGACCTGTCCGCATCCGAGTCCACCGGTAAGGACGCTCATCGCGACGAGGGCAAAGCCACCTTCGCCACCGTGATGACGATTCAGGAAGCCGAACGTGAAGCCATCACCTGCCTCGATAACGCGCTTGCCGAACTGGCCGACCAGATCGCAGACGCGGGGCCGTTCGCCGTTTTCGTGGATCTGGTGGTTCGCGCCTACGCCGATCAGGTGAGCAGGAGGGGGTCCGAGATCGCTGGCGCGTTGCGGCCGTGACCGTCGTCGTCAACGCCGCCTGTTTCCTGACCGCTCTCGCCATCATGGAATGGGTGGCCTGGGTCACCCACAAGTACGTGATGCACGGGTTTCTCTGGAGCCTGCACGAATCGCATCATCAGCCCCGAAAGGGGCGCTTCGAGCGCAACGACTGGTTTGCCGTGTTCTTTGCCGTACCGTCCATCGTGCTCATCTATCTCGGCAACAATGGCTATCCGGCCGCGCTCTGGGGCGGGCTCGGCGTCGCGGCCTACGGGCTGATCTACTTCATCTTTCACGACGTGATCGTCCACCGACGCCTCGACACCGGTTACGCGCCGCGCAGCCGCTACATGCGTCGTATCGTTCACGCGCATCGCCTTCACCACGCCGTGTCCGAAAAGCATGGCGCGGTATCTTTCGGCTTCGTCTACGCGCCGCCGATTCCCGTATTGCGGGCGGAGATGAAAGCCCTGGCGGCCTCCGGGGCGTCAGGAAGCTGACCAGAGCCCACGTCTGATAGGGGCCGTCCGGCGTCGCCCGAACGTAACCTGCAGTCCCGCTAACGCTGCTCCTTTAAGAAGCAGCACGAGCTTTCGGCCTACGCCGACGGTCGCCCGGTGCTGCCAGACGTCAGGCCCGTCACGGCGAACGACCCGACCAATGTCGCGATAGATGGCAAGCGCGCTGGCGATCGCCCAGGCATTGCGAAACCTAAGGCGGCCAATGCCGTGTCTTGCCGACTCGTAGTAGCGCTCGGCCTCGTCGAGAATCCGAATGGTCTGACCGTAGATGACGTCGCGGTGGTCGGGAAACTGCCCGGTGTCCTCGGGCACCCCGGCGTCGGCGAGCCATTGCCTGGGCAGGTAGCAGCGTCCGTCGGCAGCGTCCTGCATGACGTCGCGGGCAATGTTGGTCAGTTGAAACGCGATCCCCAGGTCGACGGCCCGAGCCACCACCTCTGGATCACGAATCCCCATGACCGTCGCCATCATCCCGCCCACGGTCCCTGCCACGTGATAGCAGTAACGCAGCGTGTCGCTGAGCGTGCGGCACTCATGACCCTCGACGTCCATGGCGAACCCATCGAGCAATTCCAGCGGGTAGTTCCGGGGAATGTCGCATTCGAGAAAGACTCTCTGAAAGGCGACGAACGGGGTTCCGTCGACCGCCTCACCGCGCATGGCCGCTTCGGTATCCCGCCGCAACTGCTCCAGCCGCGCGCGCTGCTCCGGAGGTGCCGGAGAGCGCTGCCCGATGCCGAGATCCTGGCCGTCGATCTCGTCATCGCAGTGGCGGCACCACGCATATAGCATGATCGCGTGACCCCGGGTCGTCGGGTCAAACAGGCGCGCGGCCGCAGCGAAGCTTTTCGAGCCCCTGGAGATGATCGACGCGCTGGCTGCGAAAACGTCACTCACTCAGGCCATCTCCTTGGCGAACTGATCCGACCGGTCGCTGTCCGGATACGTTCGGCCGAAGTCATCGAGCATCAGGCGCGATGTGGCCTTGGCGGAGCCGACCACGCCGGGTATCCCCGCGCCCGGGTGCGTGCCCGCTCCGGCAAAGTAAAGGCCTTTGAGCACGTCGTCGCGGTTGTGCGTGCGGAACCAGGCGCTTTGCCATAGCACGGGTTCTAAAGAAAACGCCGAGCCAAGATGCGCGTTGAGCTGCGTCTGAAAGTCATCCGGCGTGAACGTGCGGGTGGTGACCAGACGCTCACCGAGCCCCGGGAGATAGTGCTTTTCCAGGTACGCAAGAATGTGATCCCGGTAACGCGGGCCAAGCTCGGACCAGTCGAGGTCGGCCGCCTTGAGATTGGGTACCGGCGACAACACGTAGAAGGTCGAGCAGCCTGGCGGGGCGAGAGAGGGGTCGGTAACGCTGGGCGCGTGCAGATACAACGAGAAATCGTCCGGCAGCCCGGGACCGGCGTAAATTTCCTTGAGAAGCTCCCGGTAACGCGGACCGAAGAGAATGCTATGGTGCTTCAGTTCGGGGTAGCTGCCCCTGACGCCAAAGTAAACCACGAACAGCGAGGGGCTGAATCTTTTGCGCCGCAGCGCGCGGGCGGCCGCTCTGCCCCGCGCCGTCCGGCCAAGCAGCCTTTCATAGGTGAACACCACGTCGGCGTTGCTGGCCACGGCGTCGAACCGTCCCTCCCAGCCGTTGTCCGTCCGGACACCCGTGACGCGGTCGCCGCTGGTCAATATCTCCGCCACCGGCGTGTTGAGCTTGAGCTCGCCTCCAAGATCGCCGAAAAGGCGGACCAGCCCCTGCACCAGAGCGCCGGTTCCACCCTTTGGAAAGTGCACGCCCCAGCGCTGCTCGAGGGAGTGAATCAGCGTGTAGATGGACGAGGTGTTGAACGGATTGCCGCCGACCAGCAGCGTGTGAAAGCTGAACGCCTGCCGCAGCTGCTCGTCCTTCACGAACCGCGACACCATGCTGTAGACGCTGCGATAGCTCTGCAGCCGAACCAGCTGGGGCGCCGCCTTGATCATGCTGGCGAAGTCGAGAAACGGCACGCTGCCCAGCTTGACGTATCCCTCCTTGAGGACCTCCTCCGAGTAAGCGAGGAAGCGCCGATAGCCGTCAACGTCCGCTGGGTTCTTGGCGCCGATCTGCGCAGCGGTCTCATCCGGATCGTTGCTGTAGTCGAAGGAGTAGCCGTCCTCCCAGCAGAGCCGGTAGAACGGAGCGATGGGAGTCAGCTCCAGGTAATCCTCGAGCGACCGGCCGCTCAACGCAAACAGCTCACGAAGGCAGTCCGGGTCGGTAATGACTGTGGGCCCCGCGTCAAACGTGAACCCCTCGTCCTCGTAGACGTAGGCCCGGCCACCCGGACGGTCGCGGCCCTCGAAGAGGGTCGTGCGGAAGCCGGCCGATTGCAGGCGTATGGCGAGCGCAAGCCCACCAAAGCCGGATCCGATGACGGCGGCTGTCGGTCGCTGGGAAGTGTTCAAAACTCGATCCCCGAGTGAAATCGCTTCACGCTGCTCTCCGACAGGCAGCGCAATGCAGGCAGAATGGCAACCGGGGGTTTGCCAGTCAATATCCGCAAACGATCGAGACTCGTGAGACGGTCTGCGTAGAACCGCTCGATCAGACCTTGCGGCAACCCGTAGAATCGCTCCATCACGCGATATCCCTGGCCCGGCCGCGCAGCGAGAAACAGCATGCGATTGAGAAACCTCAGATAAGACTGCCCACGCCAGTGGCGGATCGACCGGCGTCGAATGAGGCCGCCAAGCGCTTCGGAGGATAGATCCGCGGACGTGGCGATGGCGTCTGCCGTGCGGACGGCATCGGCAAACGAGTACCCCGTGGTGGCGTGGAACAGAGCGGCACGCAGGCCGATCAGGGGCATGCCGGCAGCATCCTGCCAAAGCCCTTCGATGTCCCCGCCAAGGGTAATCGGAAGCACGCCTTCCTCCCGGCCCCTGACGCTTTGCACCTGCCAGCCACGGGCTTGCGCGTATCCTCGCACGGCGCTCTCGTCCGAAAGGGCGTCCCGACCCGGAGTCACGCTGTAGCGGGTGTCCTCCACGAGCACCTCCGACGGACCCAGGGGAAGGACGTAAACGAACCGGTAGTCGCCTCCTTGATCAACCGTTGCATCCATGATGATGGGCACCTCCAGACCATGGGGCGCGGCGAGATCCAGAATCAACCCGGTGAATTTCTGAAACCCGAGTTCCAGGCGCGGTGCCCTGTCCGGGCCACGAGCATCGACAACGCACCGGGCCGTGAGGGTTTCTCCATCCCGGAGCCTGACCGAACCGGCATCCATTGCCGCCACCGCCGCCCCGCAGCGAACCCCATCGCCGAGCGCCACAGACACCACGGCATGGAGCCGATCCGAGTTGGACGACCGGTATCCGGTCGTGAGCCTGCGGCGGCGTCCCGGAAAGCGGACCTCGTAGCCGTCCCACTGATGCGCCACGAAAGGTTCCGTCCAGCCAAGCTCGGCTTCGTCGAGATCCGAAGCGAAGAACGACCAGGTGTGGTTACCGCCGAGGCGCGCTTCCTGCTCCAGGACGAGCACGCCGAGCTCCGGACGCAGCTGACGAAGCCGGTAAGCACATAGGCTACCGGCGAGCCCACCCCCGACGAATATGATGTCGTAGTGCAATCGGCGAGTCCCCGCTAAACTGCCGACATTCTAGCGAAGAAGCTCCTCACTCCGCCCAACCCATGCTGGCCGACGTTCCCCCGGAAAGGCTGTTGCTCACGTTCCTCGCGCTGACCGCGATCATCGCGTTCAGGTACATGCTGATCTCCGGTCTGTTCTACTGGCTGCTGTGGCGCCGAAAGTCATCGGGCGCAGGGGCGATCAAGCTCATGGCCGGCCAGCCAGCTGCCGGCGCGGTGCAAAAGGAAATCGGCTGGTCACTGCTGTCCTCGTTCATCTACGCTGCACCAGCGGCCGTGGTCTTCGAGCTGTGGCGCCTCGGCGGCACCGCCGTCTACATGGACCTGGCCGCCATGCCGCTTTGGTATCTGCCCGTGAGCGTGGGGGTCTATCTCTTTCTGCACGATACCTATTTCTACTGGACCCATCGTCTCATGCACCAAAAGCGGGTTTTTCCGATCATGCACCGGGTCCACCACGAGTCCAGGCCGCCCACGCCCTGGGCGTCATTCTCGTTTCACCCCTACGAGTCCGTTCTCGGCGCCATCTTTCTGCCCGCGCTCGCTCTGGTGATTCCCATTCACATCGGTGCCGTTCTCTTCATATTGACCGTGATGACACTCGCTGCCGTGCTGAATCATTCGGGATACGAGATCTTTCCCCGATGGTGGCTGCGTGGCTGGCCCGGGCACCACCTGATCACGGCTGCCCACCATGACCTTCATCACAAGCACTTCAGCTGCAACTATGGTCTCTACTTCCGGTTCTGGGACAAGCTGATGAGAACGGACATCATGGAGTCGGAGTACGACTTTCTCGCTCCGTCTGCCGAGGTGCCAGCCTCTCCTCATCGATGAGCGCCAGCCGGGCGGCGTGAGCCGCAGGATCGAATCGCTGGAGCAGCAAAACCGCGGCGACGCTCAGCGCTGCGACCAGGTAGAGCGCATCGAATACGCTGAGATCCGTCGCGACGAGCGCAAACGCGCCTGCGCCCGCCGACCTGGCCAGGTTCGCCAGCGACATGTAGATGGCAAACTGGGTAGCGGCGACTCTTGCCCAGCAGATGCCCATGAACATGGCGATCATCGACACGAAGAAGACCTGACCGAATATCTGGGCAGCGGCCAGCATGGTGAGATCGAATCCGGCTGTACCCCTCGCCCCCGCCGCCAGCGCATAAGCAACCGTTACCAGCGAGCCGCCGAGCAGGCCCACCACGAGCACCTTCCGGGCGCCCAGGCGATCGATGGCGGGCCCGCAGAATATGCCGACGAAGGCGCTCAGCCCGCCCATCAATCCAAGCCAGTAGGCGTAAACTTCCGATGCGTAACCCAGCTCGTCTACGGCCAGCACGGGCATGATGGCCAACCCGACTCCCGAACCCGCGCGCGCAAGAAACTCCACGGCGATGAGAAGCAGGCTCATGGGCAGCAGGAGCACCCGGAGAATGTCCCTGAGAATTTCCAGCATCGATCGGGCCGGAGCGATCTCCCGGGCAGTCGCCATGCCCGCCGTCCAGGGCAGCAGACGCTCCCCTTCCCGCTCCCGTGTCACCGCGACGAAGACTAAGACCGCGCCGATGGCTGCAGCCGATACGATGGCGGTGACGCCCAGACCAAAACGGCTGAGCAGGTAGCCGTCCAGCGCACCGAATCCCGAGAAGCCCGCTGCCTGGCCGAACGCCATGAAAGCGTTCGCCCGGCCCCGCTCGCTGATCGGCAGCACGTCGATGGCCATGCCGTCGACGGCCACGTCCTGAACGGCGGCGAACGTGTTGATCACGAAGCCGATCACCATGATCGGCCAGAGGCCATCCGAAGGGCCGGACACCAGGGCCAGGGAGACCATGGATACGGTAAAGCCGGCCTGGGCACCCATGACCCAGGGTCGACGCCGACCCATGGCGGGGAAACTGAAGCGGTCCATGAAGGGCCCGGCGATCAGCTTGAAGGCCCAGGGAAGCCCGGTGACGGCAACGAGCGCAGCGATGTCCGCAGCATCCGCGCCCTGCTCCACGAGCCATGCCGGAAGAGCGATCGAGAACAGACCGATGGGTACGCCCTGCGCCAGGTACAGGGCGGTGAATGCCGACATGCGCAGCCCGAAGGACGAGGTGAGAACCGGCCCGCTCACAGGGACACGCTCCCACGATCGTGACGACGCTTATTTTCCTGACCCGCGTCTTCCAATATGCTGATTCCCTGGTAAGACAAGATGAGCAACGGCTCGAAGCGCCGCGCTGCCGAGCTTAACCCATAGAACGTGACGGCTCCCAAACGGACACCCGCCTCTAAAACGGACGCGGCCGGATCTATCGGAGTTTCCTGGCGACTGGCCAGCGACATCCGGACGCTGGCCGTTCTCGCAAGCCTCGTGGTGTCAGCCTGGCTGATCGCCACCGGCGACATCGTCAACAACGACGGCATGCTTTACTTGAGCGCCGCGGAGCGGATCGCCCAGGGTGACTGGGAGGCGGCACGTGGGCTGTATGGCTGGCTGTTCTACCCGTGGCTCATCGCCGTCATCAGCGGGATCGCGCCATTGGGCCTTGAAGCGTCGGCCCATCTCGTCGACGCGGCCATGGCAGCAGTCATGGTGTATGCCTTCCTCAGCATCGTCCGGGAACTCGGCGGCGATCGCAAAGTCGAGCTCATCGCCGCTTTCGTGATCGTCTTCCACCCCTATCTGAACGACTCGCGCGCGGAGATTCTGCGGGATCACGGGTACTGGGCCCTGTACCTGTTGGCAACCTTCTACTTCCTGAAATGCCATCGCAATCCTTCCTGGCCGAACGCCCTCAGCTGGGCTTGCCTGATGGCCCTGGCCACGCTCTTCCGCATCGAGGGTTCCGTGATCCTCGTGGCTTTGCCGTTTCTTCTTCTGCTCAAGCGCGACGAGCTACCCGCGCGGCGCCTGAGGGCATTCGGGCGGGCGTACACCCTGAACGCTCTCGTCCTGGCAGCCGTGGCCGTCTGGGCCGCGGTCGAGCCCGACTTTACCGACCAGGCCGGTCGGCTGCTGGATCCAATTCGCAAGCTGAACCAGCTGTTTGCGTCCGTCGGCGAGGGCTTCCAGATCAAGGCCCAGCGTCTTCACGACGCCGTGCTGACCGGGTACACGGACCAGTACGCTGTGCCCGCTCTGCTCGCGGTGGTGTTCCTGATCATGACGGACAACGTCGTTCGTACGCTGTCGCCGCTTTACGTCGTCCTGCCGGCATTCCGGCGCTTCAGGGCCCGCCTGACGTTCCCGCACGGCGTCCCGATGATTCTGGCTTCTCTGTGCGGGCTGCATCTACTGAGTGCCTTGGTCTTTCTGGTGCCCCACTACTACATGTCCAGTCGCCACGTGGTCGCGGCGTCGCTGACGCTGCTGGTGACGATCCCCTTCGTCCTCGCCTCGGTGCACGATCGGTGGATCCAGCGAGGTCGTGGCGGAAGGTTCCAGCGCTGGCCCTACCCGCTCATCGCAGCGGCGCTGGTGTTCATGGCGGCCGACGGCCTGCTATCCGTTGGCGGGGCGTCCAAGCGGTATATCCGGGAGGCCGGCGCCTGGCTGCAGCAGAACGTTTCCCAGGACACCCGGCTGTACAGCAATCATCGAAAGGTCCTGTTCTACGGCGGGCGTCCCCTGGAATTCGAAGGGCCGCCGAAAGCGCCCTTGGCGGCGAACTGGATCTCCGAACGGGCATGGCGGCGCTACGACTACGTCGCGCTGTGGGAGCGCGGCAACGATGGGGAGGATGCGCAGGTGCTTGCAGAGGCAGCAGAGCTAGAGCTCGTCGCGAGCTTTGCCAACGATGAAGGGGACCGGGTGCTGATTTTCTCGGTAGGGCCCTCGGCAGCCCCGACCCGGGCGGCCCCTATCAGTCCCTGAAGGTGACAAGCGCGTTGGTGACACCGGACGCTCAGCGCCGCGCTGCGGCCTTGACTTCGATCACCGACTCGATGATGTCCGCGGCGGTTTCCGGCCGGCTGTAGAGATCCTCGTTGCGCCCGTAATCGATACCGTTGCGGCTCCACTCCTCGAGTCTTCCCCGCTCCAGGCTCTCTGAGAGCGCGGCGTTGAGCCGTTCCTGGGCGAAGGGTTCGGGAACTACCCGCCCGCCACCGGCGCGCTCCACGCGAGGCGCGTAACCACAGTTGGCCGTGGTCAGCACTGGCAGCCCGGCCACCATTGCCTCCAGAAGAACGTTACCCGTGTTCTCGCTGTAAGCCGGATGCACCAGAAGATCAGCTCCGAACAGAAAGCGCCGCACGTCCGTACGTCCACCCAGGAAGCGGACGCGATCGCCAACACCCAGCCGCCGGGCAAGGCGCTCGAAGGGCCCTGGATCGCCCTGGCCAACCACCATCAGCGAGGTCGACGCGCCCAGGCGGCCGGGAAGCGCGGCCAGCGCCCGGATGGTGCGGTCGACGCCCTTGGTTTTGAAGCCCGATCCCACGCTCAGAAGCAGCATTTCGTCTGGACCCACCGAGAACTCGGCACGCAGCGCGTTCCGAACCTCCAGCGCATCCGCGCCCGCCATCCGGTCACGCGGAACCGCGGGCGGCAGAAGGTGGAACCTCTCCTGCGGCGTTGCGTAGCATCGTACGTAGTTGTCGATCTCCCGCTCCGCCAGCATGAGGATCTCGGTACCTGCATCGGGTTCGAATACCGATCGTTCCAGGGCTACCAAGGCGCGATAGCGTCCGCTTAGCCGGTACAGCCAGAACCGCCTCGCTTTCGCCCTCGTCTGAAAGCAAGGATCCGCGGCGTAGTAGACGTCGAGACTCGGGATCTTCATGAAGCCCACCACGCCGTCGTAACGGCCCGCTTCCATCGCCTGGGCGAATTTCCGAGCGAACGCCACATTCTTCGAGTGGTTGCGAAGCGCTCTGACCTCAACGACCCGTACCCGACACCCTCGGGGAACGGGTCCCTGCCAGTCACGGGTATACAGATCCACAGAGTGACCCCGCGCCAACAGGCTCTCAGCAATCCGCAGACAGTTGTTCTGCAGACCCCCATAGGGAAAGTACTCGGGAAGACAGAAAGCGAGTTTCACGGGGGCGCTAATGATCTCGATGATCGACATCCATGTGCACGCACGATAGCCGTTTCGGCTCTGAATCGGCAATCACAGGCCACCCTCGAAGCCGCAGCCCCGCCCATCTGCTAACATCGCCCAACCTAAATGACTGGCGCACCGACGAGGTAGGCGAATGAGGTTTGGCTTTTTCGCAATGCCCGAACATTTCCCCTGGGAGAACTGGACCCTCGCCTACGATCGCGACATCGACCGAATGGTGAGGGCAGAGCAACTCGGTTTCGACGAGTTCTGGATCGGCGAGCACCACAGCGGCGGGTACGAGCCCGTGCCGGTGCCTGAACTGATGATCGCCAAGGCTTCTGCCCTGACCGCCCGAATCAAATTGGGGACCGGCGTCGTCAACCTGCCCTACCACGATCCTTTTCTGGTCGCCGAGCGCCTGGCCTTTCTGGATCACCTGACCCACGGGCGGTTGCTTTACGGCGTCGGCGGCGGCGGTCTGCCGTCGGACCGGGCTCTGTTCGGCCTGCCGGCCGAGGAGGCGCGCCCGCGTATGCTGGAAGCCATCGACGTCATCGAGCGCGTCCTGGCCGCGCGGGAACCCATCTCCCACGAGGGGACGTTCTGGCGATTTGAGAACCGGCGACTGCAGGTACCTCCCTTTCAGGCCCAACCCAAGCTGGCCATCGCCGGGTTGACGGGTACCCACAACTTCACTACCTGCGGCCAACGCGGCTACGCAGCGCTCAGCGTTTACTTCACTCCGGTCCTCATCGAAGCCAATCCGGGCGTCCCGGATCTGGTGGACCACGGCAGGGCACTGGCGCAAGCGGCTGAGGAGGCCGGGCGTGATCCGGACGAAGCCAGGGATGACTGGCGCATCAGCCGGGAGGTCTACGTCGCTGAGAGCCGCAGCCAGGCTCTGGACGACATCCGCGACGGAGTGCGCGCCTCTTACGACTATCTGATGAGGCTGGGGCTGGGCCCGCTGATGAAGCGGGACGCGGCCATGCCCGATGCGGACGTAACCTTCGAGTGGATGGTGGACAACATTCCCTGGATCATCGGCTCGCCCGAGGAGTGCGTAGATCAGATCGGTTCGCTCTACGAGGCGGTCGGAGGGTTCGGCACTCTGCTGATCAACTGCCGGGACTGGGTGGACGATGCCCAGTTCCATCGCTCCATGGAGCTGTTCGCTCGGCAGGTCGTTCCAGCTTTTCGAGAGCGCGAGCATCAGGATCTTCGTCGCTCCCTCGCGCGGGACGCCCTCGGCGAGTAAGCGCATCAGACAGTTGGCTGGCGGTGGCTGCGGTCGGAAGCTTAACCAGCCCCCCGACCGCAAGCTGGCAACGGCGGGCGCAGCCTAGCGCTCCAGGTAGCGGTCCAGCTCCTTGTGGTAGTGCCGCAGGCGCCCTTCCATCTCCGACCAAAGCGGTCCCCGGAACCCCCGGGAGCGCATGCCCTTTTGGACTACCGGCACTAGATCGATATCCTGGTCGAGCACTTCCCCAAGATCGGGCCGCTCGTCCACCGGCACGTGTGTGATCTCCGGTCGCACCGCACCCGACACGTCGGTGTCCTTTGGTAGCCCCATCCACGCTGGCACCGTGTAGTCGGGATCGTCCACGTGGCGAAACAAGATCATATTGTCGTAATAGAAGCGCTCCGGGTCGGTCGGATGCGGCATGAACCGCATTATGAAGACACCTTCGGGATGCATGCCAAGCTGGACATTCGGGAACAGGCCCGTCGTCCAACTGTCGATGAGCTGTCCATCGGTAAAATTGTCATAGTGATCAAGCCCCAGGCGCTGGGCGCGCTTTCGCTTCGCTGCCTGAATGGCGCCGCGCACTTCGCTCGCCTTCTGCGGAAACTCTTCAGGCGACATACCGGCATCGATCATCATGAATCGCAGCCCGTCGTCGACACTCTCATCGTCGGCGATCGCGTGCGCCTTGGTGCCGAAGGGGACGATCATTCGGTGAGCGCCGTTCGGGTACAGGTCGATCTGGCTGTAGTCTTCCATGACCGTTTGCGTCTGCGGGTGCACGTAGGGCAGGTGGTAAGTCTCGTAGAACGCGTCGATTCCGGTCTTCCAGTTTGCCCGCCATTCGCTGCGCACATGGCGGACCACGTGCATTTTTTCCATCTCATAGCTTTCGAGATAGCCCGGGGGCAAGCCGATCGAGTCTCTCAGCGCCGGGGCCTGCGGATCCATGTTGATGAAGATCAAGCCGCCGGCTACGTCACAACGGATCTCGTTGAGCCCGGGCCGATGAGCAATGAGCTTGGGATCGAACGTGTTCTCCTCTGTGATTTCAGTGAGCTTGCCGTCAGTCGCAAAATTCCAGCCATGAAAAGCGCACGTGAAGCTGTCGGTGCTGTTGAACTCCGCAAGCGCAATTCGATTGCCCCGGTGTGGGCAGACGTTGTAGAAGGCCTTGATACCCATGTCCTGCTGGCGCACCACAACGAACGACTCGTGACCGTGGTCGTAGGTGAAGTAGTCACCGGGCTGGGGTATGTCGGACACCACGCCGGCAAGCAGCCACACCCGCGGCCACAGGTGCTGCCACTCGCGCTCCATGAACTCCCGGGATGTGTAGCGGGATGGATGGACCACATCCAGCCCGTTGTCGATCGGCGGCTGTTTGGCTTCGAGCGACTCTTTTGGCCCATCGAGATCCATCGGCCACCGGACGTTCAGGCGCGAGCTCATGGGTTTCCTCCTCAACCGTGGAATCGGACCACTATCCTAGCACGGAGCCGTTGTCTCCAAGACACCGGGAGCGACCGCGGTTGTAGTTCTGGCGGAGAGGGAGGGATTCGAACCCTCGATGAGCTATTAACCCATACTCCCTTAGCAGGGGAGCGCCTTCAGCCACTCGGCCACCTCTCCGGGAGGGCCGAAGTTTACCGGCCGACGGCCACCGTAGCCAGCGATGCTACTGGTTGTTGCGCCCGCCTTGGGACACGCGTGATTCCGGCCGCTGGTAGACTTCTTCGCGGTGAACCACCACGTCTTTCGGCGCTTTGACGCCGAGACGGACCTGATTACCTTTGACGCTGAGAATCGTCACCGAAATCTCATCGCCGATCATCAGGCTTTCACCTTCCCGTCGGGTCAGTATCAGCATGCCTGTGCTCCGCTGCCCGGCGTGCTGTCCTTTCCCTCGCTCGCGGCTTATCAATTGAGGCTGATCGGGCCCGCTCCATCGAGCCGTGCTAACCGTTTCGCCTTATCGTTTCGCGATTCGACGCCCTATTCGGCGCTCGCGTCAGGCTCGCCCAGTCCGAACTCATCATGAATGCAGCGAACGGCAAGCTCAAGATACCGCTCCGCTACGACAATGGAAATCTTTATCTCGGAAGTCGATATCATCTGGATGTTTATGTTCTCCTCGGCCAGAGCATCGAACATCCGCATGGCGACGCCGGCATGGGAGCGCATGCCGACACCCACCACGGACACCTTGGCGATCTTGTTGTCACCGGCAAGTTCCCGCGCGCCGAGCTCGTCGCGCACCGGCTCCAGAAGCTCCAGAGCGTGCTCGAAGTCGGACCGCTTGACGGTGAACGTGAAGTCGGTGAGGCCATCAGCGCCCGTGTTCTGAACGATCATGTCGACCTCGATGGGGGCACGGCCGATGGGCCCGAGAATTCTGGAGGCGACGCCGGGCACGTCCGGCACCCCGGACATGGTGATCTTCGCTTCATCCCGAGCATGCGCGATCCCCGATACGATGGGCTGTTCCATGCTTTTCAACTCCGTACTAATCAGCGTTCCCGGTCCATCTTCGAAAGTGGAGACAACCCGCAGAGGAACGTGGTACTTGCCGGCAAACTCCACCGAGCGCGGATGCAGAACTTTCGAGCCGAGGCTCGCAAGCTCCAGCATCTCCTCGAAAGTCACGTGGTCGAGTCGGCGGGCATCGTCGACGACCCTGGGATCAGCCGTGTAGACACCGTCCACGTCAGTGCAGATCTGGCATTCGTCCACGCCCAGCGCTGCCGCCACGGCCACCGCCGTCGTGTCAGACCCGCCCCGGCCGAGGGTCGTGAGGTTACCGGCAAGATCGATGCCCTGGAATCCCGCAATCACGGGCACCCTTCCAGCGTCGAGGTCCTGCCTGAGCCGATGCGTATCGATGTGCTCGATGCGCGCCTTACCGAAATGATTGTCCGTCCGGATCTGCACCTGGCTACCCAGGTACGAGACGGCAGGACACCTCATCTCACCGAGCACGATGGCAAGCAGCGCAACGGTCACCTGCTCGCCTGAAGCCAGCAGAACGTCGAACTCCCGAGGATTCGGTCGGCCCGCCAGGCTTCGGCCGAGGGCTTCCAGACGATTGGTTTCCCCGCTCATTGCGGACACGACGACGACCACGTCGTGGCCCTCCCGCCGCAGCTTCGTAACCCGCTCGGCGACGGCCCGGATGCGCTCCACGTCACCCACACTGGTGCCGCCGTATTTCTGAACGATCAGAGCCATGGTTCAGCCCAGTCGTTGCGCGATCAGATCGGCAACGCTCCCAAGCGCCCCAGGCAGAGCGTCTGGGTCACCACCGCCCGCTCTGGCCATATCGGGCCGCCCGCCACCCCGGGCGCCAGCCTTGGTCCCCACCACCTCCAGAATGCTCGGGGCGGTGATGCGATCCGTCAGATCCTTGCTGACCCCGACGATGAGGTTTGCCTTGCCGCCAGACACGTTGCCAAGCACCACCACGCAGCTTCCGAGCTTGGATTTGAGGGTGTCCAGGGTCTGCAGCATCGTCTTCGGGTCACCGTCGAGCTGCGCGGCGATCACTTTCACTCCCTTGACGTCCACCGCACGCTCGGCGACGTCCGAGCCTGCGGCAGACGCGAGCTTCTCGTTGGCCTGCTCCAGCGCACGGGCAAGACGGCGGTTCTCCTCCAGCAGCGCGGCCACTTTCTCCTCCACGTCAACCCGGCCGCTCCTGACCAGAGCACCCACCGCCAGCAGCTTCTCCTCGCCCTCGTCGATCCAGTCCAGGGCACCGCGACCGGTGACGGCCTCGATTCGCCTCACACCCGCGGCCACGCCGGATTCGCTGACCATCCGGAAGACGCCGATGTCGCCGGTCCGACCGACGTGGGTGCCACCGCAGAGCTCCACCGAATAGCCTTCGCCCATGGTGAGAACCCGGACCTGATCCCCGTACTTTTCTCCGAAAAGAGCCATGGCGCCGCGATTGATGGCGTCGTCGTACCCGACCACCTCGGCCAGCACTTCGCTGTTCTCCCGGATCTGCGCGTTGACGGCGGCTTCGACGCGCCGGAGCTGCTCCCGGCTCATCGGTTCGGGATGGGAAAAGTCGAACCTCAGCCGATCCGGCGCCACCAGAGATCCTTTCTGCTGGACGTGGCTCCCGAGCTCATCGCGAAGAGCGGCGTGCATGAGGTGAGTGGCAGAGTGGTTGAGAACGATGGCACGACGGCGCTGGGCGTCGATTCGCGCCGTTACCGTCTGGCCGACCGTCACCGTGCCTTTCGTGACCGAACCGATGTGAAGGTGCTGATCCCCACCGGGCCGGGTATCCGTCACCTGAAACTGGAACCCGTCACCCTGCAACACGCCCGTATCGCCCACCTGACCGCCCGACTCCGCATAAAACGGGGTCCGATCGAGAACGACGATGCCGTTCTCTCCTGCCCCCAGCGCATCGGCAGCCTGGCCTTCCGCACCGAACACGCCTACCACGGTGGATTGCTCCTCCGCGAGCTCGTAGCCGGAAAACTCCACCTTTCCTTCGGTGTAGATCCTCTGCGCAACGTTGGCGGAGAACCGTGCCGACGCCTTGCTTCTCTCCTGCTGCGCTTTCATGGCCTTGTCGAAGCCGTCCACGTCCACGGTCAGGTGGCGCTCTCTGGCAACGTCCGCCGTGAGGTCCGTCGGGAAGCCGAAAGTGTCGTAGAGCTGGAAGACCACTTCGCCGGGAATCTCGCTGCCCGTCAGGTCGTCGATGGTCTGGTTGAGCAGCGCCATGCCGTGACCGAGGGTCTCGGCAAACTTTTCCTCCTCTCGCAGCAGAGCCCTGGCTACATCGGCCTGTCGCTCCACGATCTCGGGATACGCCTCGCCCATCTCCTCCGCGAGCGGCTTGACGAGCCTGTGGAAGAACGGCTCCCGGATTCCCAGCTTGTATCCGTGTCGCAGCGCGCGACGAATGATCCGCCGCAGAACGTAGCTGCGATCCTCGTTGCCAGGCATGATCCCATCGGCAATCAGAAAAGCGCTCGAGCGTATGTGGTCGGATATCACCCGCACGGAGGCGTTGGTCAGACAGTCACGCGGATCGTTGATGCCCGCGAGCCCGCCTGCTGCGCTGAGCAGCGACCGGAAAGCGTCGATCTCGTAGTTGCTGTGCACCCCCTGCAGGATGGCCGCGATGCGCTCGAGCCCCATGCCGGTGTCTACACCCGGCTGCGGAAGGAGATCCAGTTCTCCATCGGGCTGACGGTCGTACTGCGGAAACACCAGGTTCCAGAACTCGATGTAACGATCCCCATCCTCGTCGGGAGATCCCGGCGGCCCACCGGCCACCTCGGGCCCGTGATCGTAAAACAGCTCGCTGCAAGGCCCGCAGGGTCCCGTGTCACCCATGGCCCAGAAGTTCTCTTCCAGCGAGATGACCCGCTCCGCGGGAACGCCGATTTTCCGCTCCCAGATGGCCCTCGACTCGTCATCCGAGGTGTGAACGGTCACCCACAGCTTCTCTACGGGAACAGCAAATACGTCCGTGACGAGATCCCACGCCCAGCCGATGGTCTCTTCCTTGAAGTAGTCGCCAAAACTGAAGTTTCCGAGCATCTCGAAAAACGTGTGGTGGCGAGCCGTGTATCCGACGTTTTCCAGATCGTTGTGCTTACCACCCGCCCTGACACAACGCTGAGCCGTCGCCGCGCGACGATAGCCTAGATCCTCGCGACCGAGCAGCGCGTCCTTGAACTGGTTCATTCCGGCGTTGGTGAAAAGCAAGGTCGGATCGTTGGCCGGCACCAGGGAACTCGACGGCACGACGCGGTGCTCCCGCTCGGCGAAGAACGACAGGAATGCTGAACGGATTTCAGCGGTGTTCATCTTTGGAATCAACCAATTAGGAGGCGCGCAGTATACGGAAACCGCGTCCAATTGACATGGCCGCCTGGTCTGCCACGGGGTGACGGACAGGGCCTCCGCGGCCGCGAGATTGGGCGCCTAGACCTGCCCCAGCACCCGGTAAATGATGTCGGCCGGAAACCCCTTGCGGGACAGAAAACGCGCCTGCACATTCCAGACGCCGTGCTCTGTGGGCTCGCTTTCCGGAAACCGTTTGGCCCGAACCGCAGTGGCGAGTTCGACCCAGCGTTCCGCCGGGAAGGTCAGCTCCTCGTCAATCACGTCATCGCCGATGCCGCGTTGATATAGATCCCGACGAATTCGGACGGGCCCATACCCCTTGCTGAGACGACTGCGAACAAACACCTCCGCGAAGCGCCGGTCGGATTGCAGCCCCTGGTCCTGCAGCGCAGCGACGGCGTCTCCGGCCAACGCCTCGGAAAATCCTTTGACGCGAAGCTTGCGTCGAAGCTCGGCCGCCGAATGCTCCCGGGTGGCGAGCAGCTTGAGGCCTCGGGCAAACGCCATCTGGAACTGCTCATCGCCCGCGCTGTCCGGCTCCTGAACCGCCTTGTGCTCAATCAACATGCGACCACCGCGCTCCCCGGGGCCTGATTCGTCTACAGCGTTTCCTGGGCCGGCTCGGGAATGACGAGATCCTCGGAACGCTCTCTAACGGGCAGGAGCTGCTCGCGAATCTGGGCTTCGATCTCGGCCGCGATTTCAGGATTGGACTCGAGGTAGTCGCAGGCGTTCTTCCGTCCCTGCCCGATCCGATCGGACTTGTAGGCATACCAGGCACCCGATTTCTCGACGATGCCCTGCTGCACACCCAACTCCAGGACCTCACCGAGGTGATTGATGCCCTCCCCGTAAAGGATCTGGAACTCGACCTGCCTGAAGGGCGGAGCCACCTTGTTTTTGACCACTTTGACCCGAGTCTCGTTGCCGACCACCTCTTCGCCTTCCTTCACGGCGCCGATCCGGCGGATGTCCAGCCGCACCGACGAGTAAAATTTCAGCGCGTTCCCGCCGGTGGTGGTTTCCGGAGAACCGAACATGACCCCGATCTTCATACGAATCTGATTGATGAAGATGACCAGGGTGTTCGACTGCTTGATGTTGCCCGTCATCTTTCGAAGCGCCTGGCTCATCAGACGAGCCTGCAGGCCGACGTGGGCATCCCCCATTTCCCCTTCGATCTCCGCCTTGGGGGTCAGTGCCGCCACGGAGTCGATGACCACCACGTCCACGGCTCCGGAACGGACGATCATGTCGCAGATTTCCAGAGCCTGCTCGCCGGTATCCGGCTGGGATACCAGCAGATTGTCCGTATCGACACCGAGCGCATCGGCGTAGATGGGGTCGAGGGCGTGCTCCGCGTCGATGAAAGCGCAGGTGCCGCCGGCCTTTTGAGCCTCGGCAATGACCTGGAGGGTGAGCGTCGTCTTACCTGACGACTCCGGACCGTAGATCTCGACCACCCGGCCCCTTGGCAGACCGCCGATACCCAGAGCAATGTCTAGCCCCAGCGAGCCCGTTGGGATCGCCGGTATGGCGACCAGCTCCCGATCTCCAAGCCGCATCATCGAGCCTTTGCCGAACTGGCGCTCGATCTGCGCCAGCGCCGCGGACAGCGCCCGGGATCTCTGCGGATCCTGCTGGGAATCCGCCTGCGAATCTTTGCGGTTGGACTGCTCGTTGGCCATGAATCTCTCCTGCGGGGTTAACGGACGGTACTGTATATATAATCAGTATTGATGGCAACCGCTCGAAGGGCCCTTCTATACGTTCTCGCACATGCCCTTGAGACATCTCGGAGCCACAGAGAATAATAGGTTCATGAACACGGGATCCAAGACCAACCACACGCCGATGATGCAGCAGTACCTGAGCATCAAGGCCCGGCATCCGGACGACCTGCTGTTCTACCGCATGGGCGATTTCTACGAGCTTTTCTACGAGGATGCCGAGCGCGCAGCCGAGCTGCTGGACATCACGCTCACTGCCCGTGGCCAGTCGGCGGGCAAGCCGATACCCATGTGTGGCGTGCCCTACCACGCGGCTGACGGGTACCTCGCCCGGTTGGTGCGCCAGGGCGTGCGGGTGGCCATCTGCGAGCAGATCGGCGACCCGGCCACCAGCAAGGGACCGGTGGCCAGAGAGGTCCAGAGAATAGTCACCCCCGGCACCCTCACCGAGGAGGCTCTCCAGGACGCCCGACGCGACAGCATCCTCATGGCCATCAATCCGGGCCCGGACGAGGTCTACGGCCTGGCGCTGTTGAACCTTGCGGCCGGCAGGCTGCAGGTCGCAGAGGTGCGGACCCGCCCGCTGCTGGCAGCCGAGGTGGCCCGCAGCGATCCGAGCGAGATCTTGGCCGTCGACGAGTTGCCCGAAGCGGTCACCGGACAGCGCCACCTGACGCGGCGCGATCCGCTGGAGTTCGACACCGATCTCGGCCGGGCCAAGCTGACCAGACACTTCGCGACGCGCTCCCTGGAGGGCTTCGACGTCCCCGAGGACTCGCCCATGGTGGGCGCCGCGGCCGCCGTGCTCGAGTACGCAAAGTCCTCGCAGTGTCGCGATCTGGCGTTCATCGACGCCATGCATCGCGTGGCTGCGGACGATGTGGTCGTGCTGGATCCGCACTCACGGCGCAATCTGGAAATCGATCGGCGCGTGGACGGCAGCGAGGAGAACACGCTTTTCGCTCTGTTCAACACGACGCAAACGCCCATGGGAGCACGCCTGCTGCGAAGCTGGCTCGCCGGGCCCAGCCGCAACGCCCACACCGTCGAAGCGCGCCAGGCCTCGGTCGAAAGCCTGCTGGGTGCGGACAACGACAACCTGCGCCGACTGCTCAAGGAGGTCGGCGACCTGGAGCGAATCGTCGCCCGGGTGGCGCTGGGTTCGGCGACGCCGCGCGACCTGTCACGGCTGCGCACGGGCCTGGGACAGGTGCCGGACGTGAAAGACTTCCTGCAGACGCTCGAAGCCCCCCGGCTCGCCGATCTGATGGCTCGCCTGCCCGACTTCAATGACGAGGTCGAGCTGCTCGGGACCGCGATCGTCGAGGCGCCTCCGGCCACGATTCGAGATGGCGGCGTGATCGCCTCCGGCTACGACGCCCAACTCGATAGCCTGCGGAATTTGAGTGACAACGCCGCCGGCTGGCTGGCCGATCTCGAGCTGCGCGAGCGGGAGCGGACGGGCATCGCGACCCTGAAGGTCGGCTACAACCGGGTCCACGGCTACTACATCGAGACGAGCCGCGCGGCCGGCAACGAGGTTCCGGCCGAGTACGTCCGCAGACAGACCCTGAAAAACGCCGAGCGCTACATTACCCCGGAGCTCAAACAGTTCGAGGACGAAGCGCTCACCAGCCAGGCACGAGCGCTCAAGCTTGAAAAGCAGCTGTACCAGAACCTGCTGGAGCACCTGGGCGCAAGAGCCGGCGGTTTGCGCGATGCCGCGGCCATCCTCGCGGAGCTGGACGTGCTCTCGTGCTTCGCCGAGCGCGCAAGCGCCCTGAGGCTGGTGCGACCCGAGTTCTCGGCGGACCCCATCATCGACATCAGGCAGGGCCGCCATCCGCTCGTCGAGCAGGCGAGCGCAAAGCCCTTCGTAGCCAACGACCTCTCGCTGGGTGAGAAGGTACGGATGCTCATCGTGACGGGGCCCAACATGGGCGGCAAGTCTACGTACATGAGGCAATCGGCCCTCATCGTGCTGCTCGCTTTCGCCGGCAGCTACGTCCCGGCCGAAGCCGCGCGGCTAGGCCCCATCGACCGCATCTTCACCCGCATCGGCGCGGCCGACGACCTCGCCGGCGGTCGCTCTACCTTCATGGTGGAGATGACCGAAACCGCGAACATTCTGAGAAACGCCACGCCGCGCAGCCTCGTCCTGCTCGACGAGATCGGTCGCGGGACCAGCACGTATGACGGGCTGGCACTGGCCTGGGCAACCGCCGAGCATCTGGCCCGGGAAACGGGCGCGTTCACCCTGTTCGCAACGCACTACTTCGAGCTGACGGAGCTGCCCGAGGAGCTTTCCCAGTGCCGCAACGTTCATCTGACCGCTGCTGAGCACGACGGGAAGATCGTCTTCCTGCACAGCGTCGAGCCAGGGCCCGCCAGCCAGAGCTACGGTGTGCAGGTGGCCCGACTTGCCGGCGTGCCCAACGAGGTCATCGCCCGCGCGCGAACTCGCCTGCAGTCGCTGGAGCAACAGCAGGCAGAGCGTATCGCGCAGCAACCCGATCTCTTCGAGGGACAATCCGCGGAACCCGAGGCGCCGAGTCCCCTCGAAGCGAGGCTGTCCGAGCTGGACGTAGACGGGTTGAGCCCTCGGGAAGCCCTCGCGCTGCTCTACGAACTCAAGGGTTTGGCGTCCCCCGATAGCTGACGGGCGCCCGCTCGACAGGGGATCGAATATGGTTAGAATACGGTCCCTTCGCAGACCCGAAACACCAACTTACCCGACAGGAAGGCAATACAGATGACGTTCGTCATTGGGGAAAACTGCATCAAGTGCAAGCTCACAGACTGCGTTGAGGTATGCCCGGTAGACTGCTTCTACGAAGGGCCAAACATGCTCGTCATCCATCCGGACGAATGCATCGACTGCGCCCTTTGCGAGCCCGAATGCCCGGTGGATGCCATTTACTCGGAAGACGAGCTTCCCGAGGATCAGCAGGACTTCCTGGAGATCAACCGCGAGCAGGCCGAGCTGTGGCCGAACATCACCGAGAAGAAGGATCCTGCGGAAGACTACGAGGACTGGATCGGCAAACCCGACAAGCGCCATCTCCTCGAACGCTGACCGATTCGGCCTGCGTCTACTCCAGCCTGGACAACAGCCAGAGGGCCAATGCGCCCGCAGCGGCCGCAGCAACCGCCCACAGTTCCAGACTCGCCTGACCCGTCACCGCAGCATACTCGGCCGGCGTCAGCAGGGTGCCGCCTTGGGCCCAGGGCCACAGGCGCACCAGCGAGCCCGCCATGAATCCCGTCAGTAGAGAAAGCAACGGCTCGCGCCAGTAGGAGAGCAGCCACTCCAGCGCCCGGGCGAAGATCATCAGCCCGGTGGCACATCCGAGACCCAGACTCGTGAGCACCACCCAGTCGAACCCGTTCAGCGCCTCGATGACGGGCTCATAGAGCCCGAGAATCAGCAGGATGAAGCTACCCGAGATAGCGGGGAGCAGCCATGCAGAGATGGCGATCATCCCGGCAAAGAAGAAGACCCAAACGGCCCCTTGGGCGGGCAACGGGTCGACGAGCAGGAGCGATGCCCCGGCAGCGAGCCCGATGGTGCCGTACACGGCAAGCGTACGCGTCGGGCGACCGCGGCCGATCTGGAACACCGAAGCGGCGATGAGCCCGAAGAAGAAAGCCCAGACCAGGGTCGGCACCACGTCGAGCCAGTAGCCGATGAGCCGGGCGAAGAGCAGAACGCTGGCAGCCATACCCGCCACCAGCACGGCCAGAAACCCCAGATTGTGCTGCTGCCAGAACGCAACCGGTCCTGCGGTCACGAGCAGACGCGCGGAAGCGGGCCTGAACCCGGCCAGGGTGGTCACGAGCTCGTGGTAGATGCCCGTGATGAAGGCAATGGTGCCTCCGGACACACCGGGAACCACCTCGGCGACGCCCATGGCCATGCCGCGCGCGAAGAGACCGCTCCACTGACGGGCGCCGCGGGCGCTCACGCTGCGACCCTCATAGCAGGCCCTTGACCAGCGGCACGAAGCGTACGTGCCTCACCGTGTCCACGTTGACGCCGGTGGCAGTGCGATCGTAAACGCGCAGTTCCTGCACGCCACCGCCGCCCACGGGCACCACCATCCTCCCGCCTTCCGCCAGCTGATCCAGCAGAGCTTCCGGAACCTGCCGCGGTGCTGCCGTCACGAGAATGCCGTCGAACGGTGCTTCCTCCGGCCATCCTTCGTAACCGTCGCCATGGCGGTACCTGACCGATTCCAGCCCCATGGCCTTCAAGCGCTCTTCGGCGCGGGCGAGCAGCGGCCCGAGACGCTCGACGGTGAAGACCCGGCGAACGCGCCGGCTCGATCGCAGCACGGCCGTCTGGTATCCGGACCCGGTCCCTACTTCCAGAACCCGCGCACGTGGCGCGTTCAGCAGCGTGGAGGTCATGAAGGCGACGACGAAGGGCTGCGAGATGGTCTGCCCGTGGCCGATGGGCAGGGCCGAATCCTCGTACGCGCGGTGGGACAGCGCTTCGTCCACGAAGATGTGCCGGGGCACGTGGCCGATCAGGTCGAGTATTTCCTGATCGACGATGCCGTGCTCGGCCAGTCGCTGCACGAGCCGATCCCGGGTGCGCTGAGAGGTCATGCCGATGCCGACCAGATCGTAGCCCGTCACGACGCCGGTGCTCCATCCGTGGCCTCGCCCAGCTCGAAAGCCTCGCGCAGCAGGCTGGTCGCATATCCGCCAGGGGGCAGTTCGAAGCCGAGGCGCACAGCCTCGTCTTCCTCCGCCACCCAGGCGTTCTGCGGCAACAGCACCAGGGATCGCCTGGCCTGATCCACCCCCGCATGCTCGAGGCCGTCTAGCACATCCGCGAACGGGGCGAGCGCGGCGCTCTCCGCCGCCAGGGCCACGCCGCTGGTCGCAGACCGACCCCGGCCCCAGAGGGGGGCTGTGGGCATTCCGTCCAGATCCACGTCGCCCGGGAGCAGTGCCCGCCAGGTTTTCTCCTGCACCCGCCGGGCCAGAACCGCGTTGAAGAGCAGGCTGCGGAGCACGGACAGGTAGAGACCCCTCCTGAACGGCGAGATGGACCGGCGGCGGCGTACGGGAAGCCAGGCTAGGGCGCGATCGAGATTGTCGCCTCCAAAACGCTGGGGCCCGAAGTAGTTCGGCGCTCCCGACTCGAAGACGCGCCCGAGGCGGTCGCGCCAGTCGTCACCGGACACCTCGCGCAACCGGATCTCGAACCGGTTTCCGGCGAGCTCACCCCGACGAAGCTTGCGCTCATCACGACCTGCGGCAAGCACGACCACGCCGCCCCGTTCCGCCACCTCGGGGCCGAGAGACGTGCGCACGCTCAACCACTGACGGGCAACGGCGCGCTTGTCCTTCATTCCGGCATAGCCCACATCCACGGCCGCGACCCCGTAAAGCTCGGCCAGACGACGGGCCACCTGCCGCGTTTCCAAGAGGCGCTTCTCCACGTGGAGGTAGAGATGCTCGCCCGCGCCGCTCGGCGCCGCGGCTCGCAGCTCGTCGACCAGGAAGTCTTCCGGAGTCGCCTTGACACGGGCCTTGGCCCGCTTTCCCGGTACGGCCAAGGGCAGACGGCCGAAATGCGGATCAATCGTCATCCGGAATCAGATAAAAAGTTTCACCCCGCTTGATCATGCCCAGATCCTTGCGTGCCCGGGCCTCGAGCGCGTCTACGCCCGTCTTGAGCGCCACCACTTCCGCCGTCAGCAGCTCGTTGCGCCGCGCCAGCTCCGCACCCCGGCGGCGCTGCTCGTCCACCTCGTCCGCCAGCTCCTGCGCGGCGAAGTAACCAACCTCGCCGAACCATGCCCGGTACTGCAGGAGGGCGACCAGAACGGCCAGAACGACGATGAGCAACCGCGTCGCCATGGGCTCAGAGCAGCTCGCCGCGACCGCGGTACTCAGCGGCATCGCCGAGCATCTCCTCGATGCGCAGCAGGCGGTTGTATTTTGCCACCCGATCCGAACGGCTCAGGGAGCCGGTCTTGATCTGGCCCGCGCCGGTGGCAACGGCCAGATCGGCAATGGTGGTGTCCTCCGTTTCACCCGACCGGTGGGATATCACGGTGCGATATCCTGCCTCTTGAGCCATTCTGATCGTGCTGAGGGTTTCGCTCAGAGTCCCGATCTGGTTGAGCTTGATCAGGATCGCGTTTGCCACCCCCCGGCGTATGCCCTCGGCAAGGATCTCCGTGTTCGTGACGAACAGATCGTCGCCCACGAGCTGAATCCGATCGCCGACCCGATCGGTCAGCGCGCGCCAGCCGTCCCAGTCGTTCTCGTCCATGCCGTCCTCGATGGAGACCACCGGATAGCGCGCAGTCAGGTCTTCGAGATAGGCGGCGAACTCCTCGCTGGACAGGTCACGATGCTCGCCGGCCAGACGGTACTGACCGTCCGCGTAGAACTCCGTGGCAGCGCAATCCAGCGCGAGCGTTACGTCCTTTCCGAGCTCGTACCCGGCGTCGCTCACTGCTTCGGCGACCACGGCCAGAGCATGCGCGTTCGAGGCCAGGTCCGGAGCGAAGCCGCCTTCGTCCCCGACCGAGGTGGTGAGGCCCCGCGAGCGCAGCAGCCCCCCCAGGGCGTGAAATACCTCTGCCCCGCAGCGCAGCCCTTCGCGGAACGACCCCATGGAGACCGGCTGCACCATGAACTCCTGGATGTCCACGTTGTTGTCCGCATGGGCGCCGCCATTGAGGATGTTCATCATGGGCAGCGGCATGCGCATCGCGACACCACCGAAGAGATCGTTGATGTGCTCGAAGAGCGCCTGGTTCTTGGCCGCTGCCGCCGCTTTCGCGGCCGCCAGGGACACCGCAAGCAACCCGTTTGCGCCGAGCCTGCCCTTGTTTGGCGTCCCGTCGAGCTCGCAAAGCAGTGCGTCGATCGCCTCCTGGTCGGCCGGGTCGACGCCTGCCAACGCCTTGGCAACCTCCCCGTTTACGGCCCCAACCGCGTTCAGCACGCCCCTGCCAAGATACCGGGATGCATCGCCGTCGCGCAGCTCGAGCGCCTCTCTGGACCCTGTGGACGCCCCGGAGGGAGCGCAGGCGGAGCCCATGAAGCCGTCGTCGGTGACGACGTCGGCCTGCACCGTGGGGTTACCCCGCGAATCGAGAATCTCGCGGCCAATTACCGCCGCAATTCTGCTCATGTCCTATCTTCCTTGTGCATATTGGTCCTCGAGAAACGGCCTCTCCTTCGCCACGCGGTCCAGGTCCACCAGCTGTCGGAGCAGGGGCGCCATCAGCGACAGGGGCCAGGAATTGGGCCCGTCGGATAGCGCTTGATCGGGATCGGGATGGGTCTCCATGAATATCCCCGATATCCCGGCCGCCACCGCCGCTCTGGCCAGCACCGGAACCATCTCCCGCTGCCCCCCCGAGGCAGCGCCCAGGCCGCCCGGCATCTGCACCGAGTGGGTCGCGTCGAAGACAACGGGGCAGCCCGTGGCTCGCATGATTGCGAGCCCGCGCATGTCCGAGACCAGGTTGTTGTAGCCGAAGCTCGCGCCCCGCTCGCAGACCAGGATCTGCTCGTTGCCCGTTGCGCGCGCCTTCGTGACCACGTGAATCATATCCGCAGGGGCGAGAAACTGACCCTTCTTGATGTTAACGGGCAGCCCCTGGCTGCAGACCCGCTGTATGAAGTCTGTTTGCCGGCAGAGAAAGGCCGGCGTCTGCAGCACCGAAACCACGGCGGCCACCTCGTCGAGCGGGGTGTCTTCGTGAACGTCGGTCAGCACGGGTACGCCCACTTCGCGGTTGACGCGTTCCAGAATCCGCAACCCGGCCTCGAGCCCGGGCCCGCGAAAACTCTCGTGGGACGAACGGTTGGCCTTGTCAAAGGAGCTTTTGTAGACGAAGGCAACGGCTAGCTCGTCGGTGAGCGCTTTCAACGCCTCCGCGGTCTCCAGTGCCAGCTGCTCAGACTCGATCACGCAGGGACCGGCAATGAGGAAGAGCGGCCGGTCCAGACCAACCTCGAAATCGCAGAGGCGCATGAGGGGGGTTCCTTGCTAGTCGGACGTGCCGACTCTCAGCACCGGAGCCGCGGCGGCGCGGTCGCTCGCTGCCCCGATGAAGCCCGAAAACAGGGGGTGTCCGGCCCGCGGGGTCGACGTGAATTCCGGGTGGAACTGGCAGGCTACGAACCACGGATGGCCGCTCAGCTCGATCATTTCCACCAGCTCGCCGTCTTCCGAGCGTCCTGCCACCACCAGTCCGGCGGCTTCCAGCCGCTCGATATACTGGTTGTTCACTTCGTAGCGGTGTCGGTGCCGTTCTCGGACGGTCTCGGCGCCGTACATCCGCTGGGCTATGGTGCCGTCCTTGAGAACACACACCTGCTCGCCAAGCCGCATCGTGCCGCCGAGGTCGGTTTCGCTGGTGCGCTGCTCTATCTGGCCGTCCCGATCCAGCCATTCGGTGATCAGGGCAATGACCGGGTGAGGCGTCTCGGCGTCTATCTCGGTGGAATGAGCGCCGTCCAATCCGCAGACGTGGCGGGCGTAGTCGATCACGGCGGCATGTAGACCGTAGCAGATTCCCAGATAGGGCAGACCGTTCTCGCGCGCGTAGCGGGCGGCTGCGATCTTGCCCTCGAAGCCCCGCTGGCCGAAACCGCCCGGAACGAGGATGGCGTTCACCCGTTCCAGGGCCCCGGTGCCGGAACGCTCGAGGTCCTCGGCATCGATGAAGTCGATGTCCACCCGGATCCTCGTCTGAATACCGGCGTGAGTGATGGCCTCGATGAGCGAGGCGTACGCGTCCAGCAGGTCCAGGTATTTGCCGACGATGGCTATCCTCACAGCCCGCTCGGGATGGAGCTGGGCATCCACCACACGCCCCCACTCGCTGAGGTCGGCGGGCGGGCAGTCCAAGCCCATCTTGTCGAGGATGATGTCGTCGATACCCCCGTCGCGCAGGGCCTGGGGCACCTGATAGATCGACTCGGCGTCCGGCAGCGAGATGACCGCGCGTTCCTCCACGTTCGTGAATAGGGCAATCTTGCCGGCGGCAGACGCCGGCAGGGGTCGGTCGGAACGGCAGACCAGGAGATCGGGTTGCAGGCCGATGGATCTGAGCTCCTTCACCGAGTGCTGGGTGGGCTTGGTCTTGATCTCCCCGGCGGACGGCACGAAGGGGACGAGCACCAGATGAATGATGATGGCGTTCGCCGCGCCCACTTCCAGCCGCATCTGGCGAATGGCCTCCAGGAACGGCTGCGACTCGATGTCACCAACCGTCCCCCCACACTCTACGATCAGCACATCGAAGCCCTGCCCGGCTTCGTTGATCCTGCGTTTGATCTCGTCGGTGATGTGCGGGATCACCTGAACCGTTCCGCCCAGGTAGTCTCCACGGCGCTCCCGCCGCAGCACCTCGGCGTAGACGCTGCCAGTGGTGAAGTTGTTCCGCCGCGACATGCGGGCGTGGGTGAAACGCTCGTAGTTGCCGAGATCCAGATCCGTTTCCGCCCCGTCGGCGGTCACGAAGACTTCACCGTGCTGAAACGGGCTCATCGTCCCGGGATCCACATTGATGTAGGGATCCATCTTCAACACGTTTACGTTGAGTTGCCTTGCCTCGAGGAGCGCTGCGAGGGACGACGAGGCGATACCTTTACCCAGAGAGGATACGACACCGCCAGTAACGAAAATGAATCGTGTCATCTATTCCATCTTGAAGCCCGAGGTCCGCGATTGCTGCGAACGCAAGATGGCCTTGAAAGATAACAAAAGCCCCCGGCAACCTCAACGAATCGAATGCGCCGTCCATCGGGCGACCCAGCGCGTCCCCCCGGACGGCGGGTCCGGGTCCGGGTCCGGGTCCCGCTCCGCAATGCCCGGAACCGCGGCTACCCCGTCTGCGTCCTCGAGCAGCGGATAGGTGAGCCTTTTCCAGGGCGGAAGACCCGCATCCTGGAGCAGTTTCTTGATGGAGCGGCGATGGCCGCGGCAGCGGATGTGTCCTGCTCCTTCAGGGCCGCGGAACATCACCTTGAGCGGGCCGTGTAACTGAAAGCCCCCGCCGTGCGCCTCGCACACGGTGACGGTGCCGTGGGGCAGCCGCAGCTCCCCCGGCGGGATCAGCTCGTAGCTCGGCGCCAGAGCGGGCGGATCCGCGACCCGATAGACGCGGCCCCGGTAGCGGCGCAGAGACCCCTGCGCCAGCTTGAGCTCCGGTTGCCGGTCGGCGGCGCTTCCGAGCTGCGCCACGAACGAGGCGAGGGCGCCTCGGGAGGGGAGCGCGGCCCCGAGAGAGCTCAGCCAGATGCCCAACAGCTCCGCCCCGGAGCCGCCGTCCCCGCAAAGGAGCTCGCCGACGGCAATGGACTCGAAGTCGCCGTCCACCCTTGCCAGCAGCATCTGCTCGGTGCTCGCCCGCTGATCCAGCAGAACCTGCATCTGCCCGGCAAACCCCGGCCAGCGCCGGCGCAGGCTCGGCAGGACGCGACTGCGCAGATAGTTCCGGTCCAGACCTTCGTCGGCATTGCCGGGATCCTCTACCCAATCGAGGGCGAGCCCGTCGGCATACTCCGCCAGCACCTGCCGCGGCAGTTCCAGAAATGGTCGCCGCAGCTCGCCAGCGCCCAGCCGACGGGCAGACGGGATACCAATCAGCCCCCGGCCCTGAACCATTCGCAGCATCACGGTCTCCGCCTGGTCGTCCTGGTGATGAGCCAGCAGCAGCAAGTCGGATGCGGAGAGAACCGATTCGAAGAAGCCGTAACGGGCGGCCCGGGCAGCGGCTTCCACGTTGCCGTGGCCTACCGACACTTCGCGGGATTCAAGACCCACCCCCCACTGCGCGCAGACCCGCTCGCAATGTGCCTGCCATCGCCCGGCCTGGGGATCCAGGCCGTGATTGGCATGCACAGCGGTGACGGGCACTGGAGACGCGGCGATCGCCGCGTGCAGCAGAACCGTGGAGTCCATGCCGCCGCTGTAGCCGACGAAGACTCGGCCCGGTGCGACGGCACCGCGCAATGCCCTTCGCAGCGCCTCTTCGACCAGCTGCCCGGCGTCCACGGGATCAGTTCCCGGCGTATCTGAAAGCCACGCGATCGTCGCCAAATTCCGAGCGGAGGCTCGCAAGAAGATCATCGCAGGGGATGACGGCCCAGTCGCGACCAAGCACGATGCGGCCCCGGGCCCCGGGCCCGGAGGTCGCCGGCGACTGGTACATGACCGCTATGGAGCATCCCTGGGAACCATCGCGATAAGGCTCCAGGCAGGTCTTCAGACGGGAGGAGAAATCGGCTGTCGGGGACGCGTCGCAGCAGTCGATGACGAGCTCGCGGGCGAAGCGCCGCCGTGCCTCCTCGATCGTGTAGACGTTGTCGGCCCGCATTTTGAGCTCTCCGGTGTAGTCGTCCGGCTGAACCTCCCCCTCCACGACGAGCACGGCGTCCTTGGCGACCTTCTCCTTGCCCGCCTGGAAGACCTCCGAGAACAGCGAGACTTCGATCCGCTTGCTGCGATCGTCCAGAACCACGAAACCCATCTCGCCCCGGCGGCCGCGCATCGTGCGCGCGGAAAAAACCAGTCCGGCGACGACCTGGGTGCGCTTGCCGGCCTCGAGGTCCGCGATGGGGCGGCCGCAGAACTCCCTGATCTCCCCAAGGTAGTCTTCGATGGGGTGGCCGCTGAGGTAGAGGCCGAGCGCTTCCTTCTCCCACTCCAGGCGCTCCCGCTTGCCGAGCGCTGGCGGCGCCCCACGGCCGTTGCCGTTGCCGAGGGTGGGCTCCTCCAGCCCGCCGAACATGTCGGACATGCCCAGAGCGACATCCCGCGCGGCCTGCTCGGCCCCGTGCAACGCGTCGCCAAGCTCGGCCATGAGGCGCGCCCGCAAGCAGTCTACGGCTTCTCCGGGCTCGGCAAAGTCGTCCATGGCCCCCGCGCGGATCAGCGCTTCCAGAACCCGCCGGTTGGCTTTGCGAGAGTCGACGCGGCGGCAGAAGTCGGGAAGGCTTTCGAACGCGCCGCCCGACGCGCGCGCCTCGACGAGTGCCTGCACGGGGCCCTCGCCCACGCCCCGCACGGCGCCAAGACCGTAAACTACGGCGCCCTCCCTTGCCGAGAACCGGTACTCGCTGCGATTGACGCTCGGCGGGCTGAGCGGCAGCCCCATGTTTCTCGTCTCGTCCACCAGAGTCACCACCTTGTCGGTGTTCTGCATGTCCACAGACAGGGTGGCCGCCATGAACTCCGCCGGATGGTGGGTCTTCAGCCACGCGGTCTGAAAGGAAACGAGGGCGTAGGTCGCGCTGTGCGACTTGTTGAAGGCGTAACCGGAGAACTTCTCCATAAGGTCGAAGATCTGGCCGGCGAGAGCGGCATCAACGCCACGCTCGCTGCAGCCGGAGAGAAACTGCTCGCGCACCTTGGCCATCTCTTCAGGCTTCTTCTTCCCCATGGCGCGCCGCAACAGGTCGGCCTGACCGAGGCTGAACCCGGCGAGCACCTGGGCGGTCTGCATGACCTGCTCCTGATAGAGCATCACGCCGTAGGTGTTCTGCAGCACGGCTTTCATCTCGGGGTGCGGATACGTTATGGGTTCCTGACCATGCTTGCGATTGATGTAGTCGTCCACCGCACCGGACTGGAGCGGACCGGGCCGGAACAGGGCCACCAGCGCGATGATGTCGTCGATGCTGTCCGGCTTCAGCCGCCTGATCAGATCCTTCATCCCGGAGGATTCCAGCTGAAACACCCCGGTGGTTTCGGCCGTACGCAGGAACTCGAAGGTCCCCGGGTCATCCAGAGGGATGTGGTCGATGTCCAACAGCTCGTCTGCGTCTCCCCGCGCCGCGTTCACTGCCTGCACGGCCCAGTCGATGATGGTCAGCGTCTTCAGGCCGAGGAAGTCGAACTTGACCAGGCCCGCGCTCTCCACGTCGTCCTTGTCGAACTGCGAAACTAACCCGCCGCTCTGATCGTCCATGTACAGGGGGACGAAGTCCGTCAGCGCCGACGGCGCGATGACCACGCCTCCGGCGTGGCGCCCCAGGCCCCGAACGATTCCTTCCAGCTTGTAAGCCATGTCCATGATCTCACCCACTTCCTCGCTGGAAGCGATGAAATCCGCAAGCTCGCTGCTCTGCGACACTGCCTTTTCCAGCGTCATGCCGACTTCGAACGGGATCAGCTTGGAGAGCTTGTCGGCCAGACCGTAGGGCTTGCCCTGAACCCGGGCGACGTCCCGAACCACCGCTTTAGCGGCCATGGTTCCGAACGTGATGATCTGGCTGACGGCATCGTGGCCGTAGCGCTCGGACACGTGGCTGATGACCCGGTCACGGCCCTCCATGCAGAAGTCGATGTCGAAGTCCGGCATGGAAACCCGTTCCGGGTTGAGGAATCGCTCAAACAGAAGGTCGTAACCCAGGGGGTCTAGATCCGTGATGCCCAGCGCGTAGGCGACCAGCGAGCCTGCGCCGGAGCCGCGCCCGGGCCCTACGGGAATGCCGTGCTCGCGCGCCCAGGCAATGAACTCCATGACGATCAGGAAGTAGCCGGCAAAACCCATCTGATTGATCACGTCGAGCTCGTAGCTCAGGCGCTCCCGGTACTCCTCGAACGAAAAGGCCTGCTCGGGACGACCCGCCAATGTCTGCCATCGGCGCTCGAGGCCTTCCCGCGCGCAGCGCTGGAGGAATCCCCCCAGCGTCTCGCCTTCCGGGACCGGGTAGTTGGGCAGGTGATAGTCGCCGAGCTCGATCTGAACGTTGCAGCGGCGGGCAATCTGAACGGTGTTCTCGATCGCTTCAGGCAGGTCGCTGAAGAGAGCCGTCATCTCCGCGGGCGTTCGCAGATACTGGTCGGACGAGTAGCTGCGTTCACGACGCGGATCGTCCAGCGTTCGGCCATCGTAGATGCAGACCCTCGTCTCGTGAGCCTCGAAGTCGTCCGCGGCCAGAAAGCAGACGTCATTGGTAGCTACCACGGGCAGCTCGAGTTCCGCCGCCAGCCGCACCGCCCCATCAATGTAAGCATCCTCGCCGCCGCGACCGGTGCGGACGAGCTCCAGGTAGAAGCGTTCGGGAAAGCGCTCCTCCCACAGGGCCGCTATCCTTTGAGCCCCAGGGAGGTCGCCCTTGGCAAGAGCCTGGCCCACCTCACCCTGGCGCCCGCCGGAAAGCACCAGCAGCCCCTCCTGCCGGGCGAATATCTGGCCGGCGCTGAGCACGCCGCGTTCGTCGGTATCGAGGTAGGCGGCGGAAACGAGGGCCAGCAAGTTGCGATATCCCTGGGAGTTCATGGCCAGAACGGCTATCCGGAACCGGCCGCCTTCATCCGTCTGGTAGACGAGATCCGCGCCCACCAACGGCTTCACGCCCGCGCTGAGACAGGCCTGGTAGAACTTCACCAGCCCGAACAGGTTGCTCCGGTCGGTCAGGGCGACTGCCGGCATGTTCAAGCGCCGCGCGGCATCAGCCAGGGCGCCCACTTTCATCAGGCCATCGGCGACCGAGAACTCGCTGTGAACCCGCAGGTGGACGAAGCCTTCAGTGCTTGCCGGGGTTACGGCGGTCACAGCGGAAGTCGCTCCACGGTCGGCCGACGGAGCTTGAGATCGCGGACCGGCGCAAAGCTCGTCCGGTGGACGGCACACGCACCCAGCTCCGCGAGCGCAGAGAGGTGCTCGGCGGTCGGATAGCCCTTGTGGCCGGCAAAGCCGTAACCCGGATAAAGACGATCCAGTTCGATCATTTCCCGATCACGCGCCACCTTGGCCAGGATTGCTCCGGCGCTGATCTCCGGGACGCGGGCGTCCCCTTTGACCACCGCGACGGCGGGAACCGAGAAGACCGGCAGCAGGTTTCCATCGACGAGGATCATCTCCGGCTCCACGGAAAGAGCCGCTACCGCCCGCTGCATCGCAAGATGGCTGGCCCGGAGTATGTTGAGCGCATCGATCTCCTCGACCTCCGCGCGTCCGAGCCCCCACGCAAGGGCCTTAGCCCGGATTTCCTCAGCCAGCTCGGCCCGCCGCCTGGCGTTCAGCCGCTTGGAGTCCTTGAGGCCGTCAATGGGCCTCAGCGGATCGAGCACCACGGCGCCAGCCACGACCGGACCGGCGAGGGGCCCACGCCCTACCTCGTCTACGCCCGCGGTGAGGTTAGTACCGGCGAGATCGTCGAATAGTCCCATCAAGCCTCGGTATGCGCGGCGCGGCCGTCCAGCAGCCGGCTCACGGCATCTGCCGCCCTTTCATCGGCGTTCATTCTGAGTTGTCGGTGCAGGTCTGAGAACCGGGCTAAATGTTCAGGGTCGCGTCTGGCTTTGTCCAGTTGATCGAGGAATTTTTCCGCGAGCGCCTCGGGGGTGGCCTCATCCTGAAGCACTTCCGGCACCAGTTCCTCCCCTGCAAGGATGTTCGGCAGCGCAATATGGGGAGTTCTCACCAGCAGCCGGATCAACCGATAGGTCAAGGGGCCAAGCTTGTAGCTCACCACCATTGGCCGGCGCAGCAGCATCGCCTCCAGCGTGCTGGTGCCGGACTTGACCAGCGCGCCGTCCGAGGCCGTCAGTGCCAGCTCGGCATCGCCGTCGTAGAGCACCGCGTCCAGTTCGGGTCGGGCGGCCAGCAATGCCTCCAGCAATGTGCGGATCTCCGGGCGGAGGCACGGCACGATCACCAGGGTGCCGGGCAGACGCCGGGCGACGATGCCTGCCGCGTCGAGAAACGGCGCGCCCATGAGCCGGACCTCGGAGAGCCGGCTGCCGGGCAGAACCGCCATGCAGAACCGGTCAGGAGGGATCTGGAGTTCGCGACGAGCCCGCGCCCGCCCTTCGGGTCCCCCCGCGTCGATGTCGATGGCGTCTGCCCGGGGATGGCCCACGAACACCGCCTCGAGACCGGCATCGTCATACAACGCCGGCTCGAACGGAAACAGGGTGAGGAGCAGATCGGCAGATCGGGCGATGCGCCCAACGCGCCCGCGGCGCCAGGCGTAAACCGAGGGGCTGACATAGTGCACGGTCGGGATGCCTCGAGCCTTGAGCATCCGCTCCAGCAGAAAGTTGAACACGTTGAAGTCGACGCCGATGAACACAGCCGGACGGGAGGCCTCGTAGCAACGCACGAGCTGCCGCAGAAGGCGGACCAGATCAGGAAGGCGCTTTACGGGGTCGACCAGCCCGTTGACCTGCAGGCGCTCCATGGGCGCGACCGGATCTAGATCCTGCGCCAGCATCCGCGGGCCACCGATGCCGACGAAACGAGCGCGCGGGTAGCGTCTCTTGAGCGCGGCCATGAGCCCCGCTCCGAGGCTGTCCCCGGATGCCTCTCCGGCGAGAATACCCAGACAGATGTCGCCGCGCGGCGCCGCCGGATCGGTGTCGGCAGCTCCCGCCGACCAGCTCAATTTCGGGTTTCGCCGCCGCGACCCCGGGGACGGACGATGCCCCATCGCGAGTCCCGAATGGATTCCAGGAACAACTCGACCTCGGGCCAGTCCCGGGCCGCCGGCTCCAGGCGTCGACAGGCATCCTGAATGGTCCTGCCCTCGCGATAGACGACCCTGTGCGCGCTGCGAAGCGCGTCGATGAGCTCCTTGGAGTAACCGCGCCGCCGCATCCCTTCGATGTTCAGGCCAATGGCAGAGGCCGGATTGCCCATCACCGTCATGTAGGCCGGCACGTCCTTCAGCACCAGGCTCATGCCTGAAATGTGGGAGTAGGCGCCGATCCGGCGAAACTGCGGGACGCCCGAGTAACCGCCGAAATTGGCATGATCTCCTACCCTCACATGCCCGGAGATGGACGAGTTGTTCGCCATGATCACGTGATCGCCCACGATGCAGTCATGGCCCACGTGCACGTATGCCATGAGCAGACAATGGCTGCCGATCACGGTTCTGCCGAGATCCTGCATCATGCCGCGATGAATGGTGACGCCCTCGCGGATCACGTTGTCGTCGCCGATCTCCAGGGTGGTGGGCTCCCCGTGATACGCCATGGCCGGCGTGTCCTCGCCCACCGTGGCGAACTGGTAAATCTTGTTGTTGCGGCCGATTCGGGTTGGGCCCCTGATGATCACATGGGGCGCGACCCAGCAGCCGTCGCCGATCACCACGTCGGGGCCGATGAACGTCCACGGACCGATAGTGACGCCTTCCCCGATGACCGCGCTCGGGTCGATGATGGCGCGCGGGTCGATCACCTCAGAGCTTCCGTTCCATGCAGGCGATCTCCGCAGTGCAGGCAAGATCGTCGTCCACGAACGCCGCGAGCTTGAATTTCATCAGCCCCCGCCGGTCTGCCACCAGCTCGCTCTCCATCATCAGGCGGTCACCGGGCACCACCGGACGCTTGAATCGGGTGTTGTCGATGCTCGCCAGATAGTAGAGGTAGCCATCCGAAGGGCGCCGGTCATGGGTCTCGAAGGCCAGCACGCCCGAGAGCTGCGCCATGGCTTCGACGATGAGAACGCCCGGCATCACGGGGTTGCCTGGAAAGTGACCGTTGAAGAAGTCTTCGTTGAAGGTCACGTTCTTGAATCCCCGAATCCGCTCCCCCGGGACGATTTCCAGCACGCGGTCCACGAGAAGCAGCGGGTAGCGATGGGGGAGATAGTCGAAGATTTCGGTGATGTCTTTCATGCCGATGACCACGTTCTTTGTCGGGTTTGCGCTGATCGACCCGAAAGCCAAAACTGCCGATCAGCCTGTCTGGTCCTTTACCTTCTTCTCGAGGTCCGCCACTCGCCGGAACAGATCGTCCAGCCGGCGCAGCCGCATGGCGTTCCGCTTCCAGCGCGGATGGGTCTCGTGCAGCACCGAGCCCGAATACACACCGGGCCGATCGATGGAAACCATCACGTTGGTCCCGCCACTGAGCACTACCCCATCGGCCAGCTCCACAGGCCCGCCTCCGCCGATGCCGCATTTGCCGGCGAGCACACAGTGTCTGCCGATTCGTGTGCTTCCCGCAATCCCCACGCACCCGCAGATCACGGTGTGGGCGCCGATGTGGCAGTTGTGGCCGATCTGCACCTGGTTGTCGATCTTGACCCCATCCTCGATGACCGTGTCTTCGATGGCGCCGCAGTCGATGGTGGTTCCCGCGCCGATGCTGACGTCCGCGCCGATTGACACGCCGCCGAGCTGGGCAATGGGTTCCAGGCTACCGTTTGATGACGGCGTGAACCCGAAACCGTCGGCCCCGATCACCACGCCGCTGTGGGCCGTGCTGCGCGCGCCGATCTTCACGCGAGGGTAGATCACTACCCCCGGCATCAAGGTTACCTCCTCGCCGATCCGGCAGTCTTCCCCCACCACGACGTGGGCGTGCAGCCTGGCACCCGCGGACACCCGGGTTCTCGCCCCCACGACCACGCCCGGGCCCAGCCGGGCACCGGGCTCGACCACCGCCTCGGGATGAATCTCCGCTGTGGGGTGAAGTCCCTCCGCAAGCTCGGGTCGCCGGGTGAAGAGCTGTGAAACCAGGGCAAATGACAGGTATGGGTTCTCCGAGACCAGGGCGTTGCCGTCCCACAACGGCAGATCTGCCTCCCGGAGAATCAGCGCGGTTGCCCGCGTACCGGCCAGATGTTTTCGGTACGCGGGGCTCGAAAGATGGCTCACTTCGCCCGCCTCGGCCGTCGCGAGGCTCCCCAGCCCGTTGATTACCGCATTGGCGTCGCCAACGAGGCGGGCCTGGATGTGGTCAGCGAGCTCTCCAAGCGTATAGGCCGGCTCGCTCATTCGGTCTACTGACGGTTCTCGTTCAGCTTCTCGGTGACCTTGCGTGTGATGTCATGTTTCGAGTTGACGTAGTAGAGGTTTCCGCGCTGCATGATCATGTCGTAGCCCTCGAGCTCGATCAGGTCCTTGAGCACCTTGTCGATCTTGGGCAACATCTGGCCGAGCAGCTCCTGGCGTCTATCGTTGACTTCTTTCTGCAGCTTGTTGACGAGGAACTGGTAATCGATCTGCTTGTCCTCGATGTCCTTCTGCACCTTGCGCTGCTCTGTGGCGCTCATCACCTCGCCGTCTTTCTGCAGCTTTTCCTGCAGCGCAACAATCTCCTCGCCGAGACCTCTCACCTCGTCCTGCTCCTTCTGCAGCTCCGACTGTATCTGCTGCAGCAGCACTTTGGCCTCTTCGCTTTCGGCCAGCGCCCGCTCGGTATCGAGGACGGCAATCTTCAGCTCCGCCCACGCCACACCCGCGGTGAGCGCGAGAAAGCACAACGACCAACTGGCAAACTTCTTAATCACAACACATCTCCTGCGTAATTCTGTCACTCGTAGAAAGATACAACCCGTCTACCGACCCGGCTCTAAACCGGGCCGCTGACGAAACATGTGACAATCAATTTTCGCGGCCGTTCTGACGGCTCTGTTATACGTTTGTCCGCAAAGCCGCGCATTGTACCTCAGAACGTGCGGCCAAGCTCAAACTGAAATCCTTCGGTCTCATCCTCAGGCCCCGTGTTGAACGCCTTGGCGATGCTGAACGTCATCGGGCCCATGCCGGTCAACCAGGTAACACCCATCCCCACGGAATAGCGGAGTTCTCCGAAATCAAACCCGAAGCAGTACTCGCTGACGTCGGGGCACTGGGTGTTGAATACGTTGCCGACGTCGAAAAAGATGACCGGCCGGAACTGTCTGCTGTCCTCGACGAAGGGCAGAGGGAAAATCAGCTCCAGGCTGCCCTCGACGAGCAGGTTGCCGCCGAAGGGGTCGGGGTCGTCGATGAAGAAGTCGTTGTCCACGGGCGTCGTGCGCGGCCCCAGGGTGCTTTGCTCGAACCCGCGAACAGAGCCGTAACCGCCCGAGTAGAAGTGCTCGAAGAACGGTAGCGCTTCCGTTTTCCCGTAGCCGTCACCAAAGCCCAGCTCCGTCCGGGCCCGGATGGTCCAGCCTCTCAGGAAGGGCATGGGGAAGTATGCCTGGGCGTTGTAGACGACCTTGTAGAACTGCAGATCGCTCCCGGGTATCGAAACCTCGAGGGCCAGCGACTGCGATCGCCCGCGCGTAGGGAAGAGCCCGCGATTCAACGTGGAGCTGTTCCAGGATAGATTGCCCTTGAAATTCAGCGCGGTGTTGCCGTTCTTGATGATGAACTCGGTGATTTCCTTGGCCGCCGCGAACCCCTCGGTGATCTCGGTGTACTCGATGATGCCGCCGAAGTTGATGCGCTGAGTTTCACCGATGGGAAAGCCGAACGTGATCCCCCCTCCGTAGGCATCGGTGGAGTACCTGGCTATGTTGCGCGCGTCGTAATCGAGCCGGCGGGCAAAGAGGTTGAATCCCCGGCTGATACTGTCCAGCGTGTAGTAGGGGTTGAAGTAGTTGAAGCTGATGGACTGCTGGAAGTCCGAGTAGCTGATGCCGAGCCCGAGGCTGTTCCCGGTGCCGAGCACGTTGTTCTCCTGATAGTTGCCGCCGACGATGAGACCGTAACCCTGGGAGTAGCCGAGCGTCGCGGAGACGCTCCCCGACGGCTGCTCTTCCACCGTGAACTCCACGTCGATCTGATCGTCGGTCCCCGGAACCTCGGGCGTTTCCACGCTGACGCCCTTGAAATAGCCGAGCCGCTCGAGCCGGACCTTGGAGAAGTCGATCTGCGCCGTGGAAGCCCAGCCCCCTTCCATCTGCCGCATCTCTCTGCGCATCACCTCGTCCTGGGTGACCTTGTTGCCGGCAAAGGAAACACGGCGCACGTATGCCCGCTTGCCGGAATCCACGTTGAACACGACCTCGACCGTGCCGTCCTCGCTGACGCGAGGTACGCCCGAGGCGGATGCGAACGTGTAACCGGAGTTGCCGAGGGCTTGGGTGAGCCGTTCCTCCGTTGCGGTGACGAGAGCCTGAGAGAAAACCTGCCCCTCGGCCACGAGGAACAGACGCTTGAGGTCGTCGGGGTTCACGTCGCTGAGCTCGCCGATCAGGTTGACGCCGCTGACCGTGTACTTGTCGCCTTCCTCTATGTTCACCGTGATGTAGACCTGGCGCCGGTCCGGCGTGATGCTCACCTGGGTCGACTCGATGTCGAACTCCACATAGCCGCGATCGCGGTAGTAGGACTCCAGCTTCTCCAGATCGGCCGTGAGCTTCTCCCGCGCGTACTTGTCGTCGTTGCGGTAGAAGGAAAAGAGGCTCGGGTGCTGCAACTCCAGCTGATCGAGCAGCTCTTCCTGCTCGAAGACCTCGTCGCCGACGATGTTGATGTGCCGGATGCCGGAAGTCTTTCCTTCCTCGATTTCGATCTTGATGGCCACACGATTCCGGGGCAGCTGCTCAACCTGGGTGTCGATGGCGGCGCCGTAACGGCCCTGAGAAACGTACTGCCGCTCCAGCTCCAGCCCGACCCGCTCCAGGGTCGCCTGCTTGAAGATTTCCCCCTCCCGCAGTCCCTGCTGGCCCAGCCCGTCGAGGAGCGCGTCCGTCTTGATCGCCTTGTTGCCGTCGATCTCGATGCTCTCGATGGCCGGCCGTTCCTTGAACGTGACCACCAGGATGTCGCCGTCGCGAGCCATGCGGATGTCGTCGAAATAGCCCGACCTGAACAGCAGGCGTACCAGCTGGCGGACGCTCACCTCGTCGATGGTGTCCCCGACGCTCACGGGGAGCACGTTGAAAACCGTCCCCGCGGACACCCGCTGAAGACCCTGCAAACGTATGTCCGATATGGTGAAGGCGTCTGCCCGAGCCAGACTTGCCGACCCGAGCAGGGCCAGCAGCACAACGATTCGCGCTCCCCTCCCCGTCATCGTTTCAGAGCAGCCTGGAGATGTCGTTGTAGATCGCCAGCAGCATCAGGCTGGCCACCATGAACAGGCCGATCTGGGTCCCCAGAATCTGAACCCGCTCGGAGACCGGCCGGCCGGTAACCGCCTCCGCCCCGCAAAACAGGATGTGGCCCCCGTCGAGAATGGGAATGGGCAGCAGGTTGAGCACGCCCAGCGAGATGCTGAGCAGCGCGAGAACGCTGAAGAAGAAGCGCCACCCCGAGCGGGCCGAGTCACCGGCCACCTTCGCGATGGTGATGGGCCCACTGAGATTCTTGACGGACACGTGCCCGGTGATCATCTTCTTGAGCAGGCCAAGCGTCAGCGCGGTCTTGTCCCAGGACTCCCAGAGGCTCTTGGGAACGGCAGCAAGCACGCCGTACCGGATCTCCTTGGTGTACGCGCCCACCCCGAGGAAGCCGGTCACCTCGCCGCCGGCAGCTTCCTGGACGTCCGGCGTCACGTCCAGCACCAGCACCTGTCCGGAACGGTCTACGGTCACGCTCAAGCGCCGGTCCGGGGCATTGCGTATCAGATCCACCCATTGGCCCCAGTCGGCGACCGCCTCTCCATCAACAGAGACGATCCGATCCCAGCGACGGAACCCGGCGCGCTCTGCCGGGCTGTCCGGCACCACCTGGGCGACGATGGGGGGCAGTGCGGGCACGATCCCGAGCGAGCCGAGCAGATCCGGTTCGTCAACACCGGTGTGCCAGCTGGAAATCGGCACGGCACCGGAGCGTACCGAATCCGATCCGGGTCTCCGGGTAGTGAGCTCGATCTCGCCGCTCTCGCCCAGCCGCCCCGCGAGCGCCATGTTCACCGCCTGCCAGGAGGACGTCTCGACGCCGTCCACGGCGATGAGCTCCTCGTGCTCGCGCAGCCCCGCCCTGCCGATGGCGGAATCCGCCCCTACGCTGCCCAGAAGCGGGGCGTAGGTGATCGTACCGATCACAAAGAGCACCCAGTAGACGATGATGGCCAGCAGGAAATTGGCAGCCGGCCCGCCCAAAGCGATGGCCATGCGCCACCAGACGCTGAGCTCGTTGTAGGAGACGTCCGTGCTGCGGCGGTCGTACTCGATGACGCCAGGCTCCCGCTCGTCGAGCATTCTCACGTAGCCGCCCAGCGGAATGTACGCAAGAGCGAACTCGGTGCCGCGCCGGTCGCGCCACGACCAGAAAGGTTTCCCGAAGCCGACCGAGAAGCGGACGACGGTGACGCCCGACCAGCGCGCGATGACGAAATGACCCAGTTCGTGGAAAGTCACCAGGACGCCGAGAGTCACCAGCAGGGCAAGGGGATATTGCAGAAAATCCATAAACTGAGTGCGACAGATGCCCCGTATCAAAACTTCAGACAGCAGCGGTGCTCGCCGGTTCGCCCCGCCCTGGAATTACCCGACCGTCGTAAAGACCATCGGCGAGCGCATCATAATGGATCAGCGAGCGAGAATCAGCGCGAAAACCGGCAGCACCGCCAGGAGGGAGTCGATTCTGTCCAGGATACCTCCGTGTCCGGGAAGTAAGTTGCTCGAATCTTTGACGCCCCGCACCCGCTTGATCACGCTCTCGAAAAGGTCACCGAATATGGAGACCACGACGAGCCCTGCGACCGCGAGCAGCCACCAGGCTGGCAGACCCAGCACCAGCAAAGCGCCACCGCAAAGCGCGAGGCTGACCAGCATGCCGCCAAAGGCCCCTTCCCAGGTCTTGCCGGGGCTTACGGCCGGCGCCAGCTTGCGCCGGCCGAATCGCCGCCCTGCGAAATAGGCCCCCACGTCGGCGCTCCAGACCAGCACGAGCAACCACATGACCCAGTTGGCTCCGCCGCTTCCGGGCTCGCCACGCACCTCTACGACCGCCGACCATGCGCCCCAGAGAACGAACAGGCCCAACAGGCCGTTGCTCCAGGGTTCCCGGACAACGGCAGCGGTCGCGGGGTATGTCAATACCAGGCCCGCCGCCACGATCCAGACGATGGATCCGACCACAATGGCCAGCCCGAACCCTCTATCGAGCCACCAGGTCATCCCGGCGGCCACCACGAACAGCGCGGCGTAAGCCAGACGCGACCAGAACCGGCGCAGCCCGATGAGCCCCCCCCACTCGTAGGCGCCCAGGGCAGCCACCAGGCCGTAGGCAACGGCGAACCAGGAGGCGGGGAGCAGATACAGCGCAGCGACGGCGAGCGGCGCTATGATCAGGGCAGTGAGGATCCGGGTCCGCAGCACGGCTCAGACCACTGTCGGTCGCATCGGTGAGGACGGCTGCCGGGGTAGAGCTCGCCGCTCGTGCCCGGGCAACGGGCTCGTCATGTTCGACGGCCGAAGCGACGCTGGCGGTCATCGAACCAGTTCAGCGCTTCATGCAGGCAGGCCGCATCGAAATCCGGCCAGTACGTGTCGGTGAAGTAGAGTTCGGTGTAGGCGAAATCCCAGAGCAGGAAATTGCTGATCCGATGATCTCCGCCCGTCCGGATACAGATGTCGGGATCGGGTAGCCCGCCCAGGGAGAGATGGGCGGCAAACCGTTCCTCGTCGATTTCCTCCAGGCTGCATTCGCCCTCGCGAACTTGCCGCGCAAGGGCGCGGGCGGCCTGGGCAATATCCCAACGCCCACCGAAATTGACGGCGACGTTGAGCGACATGCGCGAGTTGTCCCTGGTCATGGCTTCCGCACGGTTCATCTCCATCTGCAGATCCGAGGGAAACCGGCTCCTGTCCCCGATGATCTGAAGCCGCACTTCCCGGCGATGGAGCTCATCGAGATCGTTTTCCATGACGTTGCGCATGAGATCCATCAGCAGGTTCACCTCCTGGCGGGGTCGCTGCCAGTTCTCCGTGCTGAAGGCGAAAAGGGTAAGACAGGTGACGCCCCGGTCGGCGCACGCCTCGGCCACCGGCCGCACGTTTCGGGCGCCGGTCCGATGGCCTGCCGCACCCGGCAACCGCCGCCGTTTTGCCCACCGATGGTTACCATCCATGATGATGGCCACGTGCCGAGGGCAACCGGCTTCCCCGCCTTCCTCGCGGGGGGCATCTAATTCGACTTTCTCCAAGCCTGGCGTACGTTCTGCCATGGTGTTCCAGCTCGCCCGGTCAAATTTCCAGTAAATCGGCTTCCTTGGCCGCGAGCACCTCGTCGATGGAATCGATGTGCCGGTCAGTCAGCTTCTGAACGTCGTCTTCCGCCTTGTGCGCTTCGTCCTCGGCAGCTTCCTTATCCTTGACCAGCTCGCGAATGTGCTGAATCGCGTCCCGCCGGATGTTGCGAATGGCGATCCGGGCATTTTCAGCCTCCTGCTTCGCCTGCTTGGCAAGGTCTCGGCGGTTTTCCTCGGTGAGTGCCGGCAGCGGCACTCGCACCAGATCACCGGTGGATGCGGGCGTGATCCCCAGATCGCTCTTTAAAATGGCCTTTTCAATATCCGGGACGAGGTTCTTCTCCCAGGGCGAAATCACCAGCGTGCGGGCATCTTCGACGGTAATCGAGGCCACCTGGTTCAAAGGGGTGTAGTTTCCGTAGTAAGCGACCTCGATGCCGTCGAGAAGGCTCGGATTGGCACGGCCGGTCCGGATCCGCGAAAGATTCACCTGCAGCGACGACAACGACTTGTCCATGCGCTCGTTCGCATCCTGCTTGATTTCTTCGATCATGCCGTTTCGTCCGTGACCGCCACGACTCGGGTGCCAACCTTGGCACCGTTGACAATCCGGGTCAATGCGCCCGCCTCGGCCATGGCAAAAACCACCAACGGCATCTCATTGTCGCGGCAAAGGCTGATGGCGGCGCTGTCCATGACCTTGAGGTCGCGCCGCAACACCTCGTCGTAGGTGAGCTCGTCGAACCGCTCCGCGCCGGGCACTTTCATCGGATCGGCGCTGTAAACCCCGTCGACCTTGGTCGCCTTCAAAACCACGTCGGCACCGATCTCGATGCCGCGCAGGCAGGCGGCCGTGTCGGTGGTGAAGTACGGGTTGCCCGTCCCGGCAACGAATATGGCGACCTGTCCGTTGCGGAGCAGCTCCTGCGCCGCATCACGGGTGAACTTGCGAGCGACTCCCGGGATCTCGATGGCCGAGAGCACCTCGGCCGGCACCCCGCCGGACCGCATGAGATCGCGAACGGCCAGACCGTTCATTACCGTGGCCAGCATGCCCATCTGATCGCCGGTGATGCGGTCCATTCCCGCCTCCGCCAGCGCGGCGCCGCGAAACAGGTTGCCCCCGCCGAGAACCAGCGCGACCTCAGCGCCGGCGGCGATGACTTCCGAAATTTCCTCGCCCAGCCGGCGCACCACGACGGGATCGATGCCAAAGCCCACGTCGCCCCCAAGAGCCTCCCCGCTGAGCTTCAGCAGCAATCTCTGCAATGCTATGACCTCCGGCCCGCCGAGGCTGGCTTAGGTTTATTCGGCACCGCTGACCTGGGCCGCCACCTCGGCAGCGAAATCGGTCTGCTCGACCTCGATTCCCTCGCCCACTTCGAAGCGCACGAAGCCGCGGCATTCGACCCCGGCGTCGCTCAGCAGCTTGCCGATCTTGACGTCGGGATCCTTAACGAACGGCTGGTCGACCAGGCTCACCTCCGCGAGAAACTTGCGCACCCGTCCTTCGACCATCTTTTCGACGATCTCGGCCGGCTTGCCGCTGGCCTCGGCCTGGGAGGCATAGATTTCCCGTTCTTTCGCGAGCACGTCCGCCGGCACGCCTGACGACTCGACAACCATCGGGGCGATGGCCGTGACGTGCATCGCCAGATCGCGACCGAGCTCCTCGTTGGGCGAGGAAAGCTCCACGAGCGTCCCCTTGCGGTTGTCGCCATGAAGGTAAAACGTGACGAACCCGTCACCCGCGCCCAGCAGGGCCGCACGGCGCACCGTGATGTTCTCGCCGATTTCCTGGACCAGGGCTTCGCGCTTGGCCTCGAGCTCGCCAGCCACGAGTTTGGCCACGTCATCTTCGCGGCCGTCGTAAACGGCCGCTAAGACCTCGCCGACGAAGTCAACGAACTTCTGGTTTTTGGCCGCAAAGTCGGTTTCGATGTTGACCTCGACGATGGCGCCCCTGGAACCATCCTCGGCAACCTTGATGCCGAGAAGCCCGTCCGCCGTCGTGCGGCCGGCTTTCTTGGCAGCCTTCAAGGCGCTGCGCTTACGCAGCTCCTCGATGGCCAGCTCCATGTCTCCCCCGGCCTCGGTCAGCGCGGCTTTGCAGTCCATCATGCCAAGCCCGGTACGCTCCCTGAGTTCCTTGACCATTGCTGCGGTGATCGCCATTACTCAAGCCTCCGTCGGTTTGTTCTCGGCATCGGCCTCTGCCGACTCTGCAGCTTCGTCCGAACCAGTCTCGGCAGCGCCGGTCTCCGGCTCGGCTGCAACGTCTCCCGCCTGAGCTTCGGCGGTCGTGGCAGCCTCAGGCTCCGCCGCGGGAGCCGAGGGAGCCGCGGCAGCCGCAGGAGCAGTCGCGGACGCAGTCGCGGACGCAGTCGCGGGCGCAGTCTCAGGCGCTTCCTCCACCTGCTCCGCCTCGACCTCGACGAATTCGCCGGGGCGTACGGCACCGGCCGCGTTGTCGACGCCTTCTTGAATGGCATCCGCCACCGCGGTGACGTAGAGCCGGATCGCCCGGATGGCATCGTCATTTCCGGGGATGACCCAGTCGACGCCGTCGGGGTCGCTGTTGGTGTCCACGACGCCGAAGACGGGGATCCCGAGCTTGTTCGCTTCGCTGATGGCGATGTGCTCGCGCATCACGTCGATGACGAAGATCGCGTCCGGCAGCCCGGCCATCTCCTTGATGCCACCGAGGCTCCGCTCCAGCTTCTCCATCAGGCGCCGGCGCTGCAGCGCCTCGCGCTTGGTGAGCAGCTCGAAGGTGCCGTCAACGGCCTGAGATTCCAGCTCCTGCAGCCGCTTGATGGATTGCCGGATGGTCTTGTAGTTGGTCAGCATGCCGCCGAGCCAGCGCTGGTCGACGTAGGGCATGCCTACCCTCTCGGCCTGCTCCCGGATCACCTTGGCGGCCGCACGCTTGGTGCCAACGAAAAGGATCTTGTTGCGACGGCTGGCGAGGTTTCGGAGCTCCGTCAGCGCCTCGTTGAACGCCGGGACGGTTCTCTCCAGATTGATGATGTGGATCTTGTTACGGGACCCGAAGATGAAGGGAGCCATCTTGGGGTTCCAGAAACGGGTCTGATGGCCGAAATGCACGCCAGCGGCCAACATGTCACGCATGCTGATATTCATATCCTGTACTCCGGGTTGCGCCTCCGCCATCCCCATGCCTCAACCCGATCGAACGGGCACCCGGAGACACGTGTCGGACGACGTGAGTCATTTGTGTCAAAGTGACGTTTAGTCGCCTGGAGCCCGCCGCCCCCCTCCCGCAGATATTTCTTCCGAAGTTGGGCGGCTTGCGTTGCCCGCAGGCGGCGCGCTTTATAACATAATCGCCCCACCGCTTAAACAAGCCCAAGCCAGACGTAGATTCATGGTCGCCAAGCTCGAGAACGAGGACGACATCGCAAGAATGCGCAACGCGGGGCGGCTTGCCGCCGAGGTGCTGGAGATGATCGGCGAGCACGTTCGCCCCGGGGCCTCCACCGAGGATCTCAACGGGATCTGTCATCGCTACATCGTGGAGGAGATCGACTGTATCCCGGCGCCGCTGAACTACTCCAACGGGCCCGGTCAGCCCGCGTTTCCGAAATCCATCTGCACGTCGGTCAACCACGTCGTCTGTCACGGGATTCCGGCAGCGAAGAAGGTGCTCAAGAGCGGAGATATCGTCAACATCGACGTCACTGTCATCAAGGACGGCTTCCACGGCGACACCAGCAAGATGTTCATGGTGGGAAAGCCGAGCGTCTTGGCAGAGCGGCTGGTCCGCGTGACCCAGGAGTGCCTGTACCGGGGCATCGACGCGGTGCGCGCGGGCGCGACGCTGGGCGATATCGGTCACGCGATCCAGAGCCATGCTGAAGCTCAGCACTTCTCCGTCGTGCGCGAGTTCTGTGGCCACGGGATCGGCCGGGTTTTTCACGACGAACCCCAGGTCGTGCACTATGGCCGCCCGAACACGGGAATGCGCCTGGAGGAAGGCATGACCTTCACCATCGAACCCATGATCAATGCGGGCAGACGTCACGTGAAGATCCTGCCCGATCACTGGACCGTGGTAACCAAGGACCACAAGCTTTCTGCGCAGTGGGAACACACCATCTTAGTCACCGCAACGGGTGCCGAGGTGCTCACCCGTCGCAGCGACGAATCGTTGCCTTGATCACGAAGGCCACGTCGTCATGAGCACGACAGATAGAGCGGCCCGATCTCCGGGCAGCGACGGGAACGAGGGCAGCCGCCGTTTCGGCAACGCGGATCCCTTTCTCGAAGAGCTGAAGGTTCGTCTTGCTCAGGCCGATGAACGTATGGCCCAAAGATACTGGGACCGTGCCGACGTCGATGAGCTGATCGCAGAGCGCACGACGTTCTTCGACGGCCTGCTGCGCGAGGTGTGGGACCACGCCCTGAGCGAAGATGCGCAAAAGGGGCTCGCCCTCTTCGCCGTGGGCGGCTACGGCCGCAGAGAGCAGTTCCCCTACTCGGACATCGACCTCCTCATCGTCGGCAAGCGGCCGGCCAGCCACCGCGAGGCCATCAGCCGGTTTCTTCAGGTGCTCTACGACCTGAACCTGGAGGTCGGGCACAGCGTTCGCACGGTTCGGGACTGCAAGAAAGAGGCGCAGAAGGACATCACCGTGGCAACGGCCATCTTCGAGCGGCGTTTTCTGTTCGGGTCCGACGCGCTGCGGCGCCGGCTCGATCGGGTGCTGTCGTCATCTCGCCTGTGGCCGGCGGAGGCTTTCTTCCGCGCCAAGCGCGACGAGCAGGCGCACCGCCACCGGCAGTACGACAACGTCGAGTACGGTCTCGAACCCAACGTCAAATCGTCGCCCGGCGGGCTGAGGGATCTGCAGACGGCGCTGTGGGTGTGCCAGCGCAAGTTCGGCACCACCGATCCTGAAGCTCTGGAGGCGCTTGGCATGCTCACCCCCCTGGAACGCGAGTGGCTGACGGAAGGCCGCCGCTATCTGTGGTGGGTGCGGTTTGGCCTTCATCTGATCGCCGGGCGCAAGGACGACCACCTGCAGTTCGAGCACCAGCGCGCTCTCGCGCAGCGGCTGGGATTTGCCGACACGAACGCCCGCCTGGGCGTAGAGCGGTTCATGCACCTGTACTACCGTCACGTGCTCGAGCTTCGCGAGCTCAACGACATACTGCTCCAGCACTTCGAGGAAGCGATCCTGAGCAGCCGCGGCCGGCCGCGCATCGAGCCCATCAACGAGCGTTTTCAGATTCACAACGACTACATCGAAGCCACCGACCCCACGGTGTTCGAGCGATCGCCCCGAGCCATCCTGGAAATCTTCGTCATCATGGCCAATCGGCGGGACATCTCAGGGGTGCGCGCGCAAACCATCCGCCTGATCCGGGACAGCCTTCACCTCATCGACGACTCGTTCCGCGCCGACCCGGAGAACGCGGCGCTGTTCATGGATCTGCTCAAAGCGCCGTACACGCTGGTCTCGCAGCTGACGAGGATGCGCCGGTACGGGGTGCTGGCGCGCTACCTTCCGGAGTTCGGACGCGTAGTCGGGCAAATGCAGCACGACCTCTTCCACATCTACACCGTGGACGCGCACACGATGATGGTGATCGGCAACATGCGCCGGTTCCGCTATCGCGCGAGCGAAGAGCGCTTTCCGGTCGCCTGTCACTGCGTGAAGGAAATACCCAAGCCGGAACTCCTGTACGTGTCGGGCCTCTACCACGACATCGGCAAAGGGCGGGGCGGCGACCACTCGGAGCTCGGCGCCGGCGACGTCACCGAGTTCTGTCGCCGCCACGGGCTGAACGAAGCAGATACCGATCTTGTGGCATGGCTGGTCAGGCAGCACCTGCTCATGTCCTCCACGGCTCAGCGAAAGGACATCTACGATCCCCAGGTCATTCATGATTTCGCCACAGAGGTCAAATCGGAGATGCGTCTGAACTACCTTTACGCGCTCACCGTGGCCGACATCAACGCGACCAATCCCGATCTTTGGAACAGCTGGCGGGCAACGCTGCTGCGCCAGCTCTACGGGGAGACGCGCAAAGCCCTGCGGCGGGGCCTGGAGACGCCGCTGGACAAGGCGACCAGCGTGAACGCCTGCAGGGAGAGCGCCCACGAGCGCCTCGTCGCGGCAGGCATGACGCCGGAAGCCATCGAGCACGCCTGGCGGGTTCCCGGCGACGAGTTCTTCCTGCGCCACAGCCCGCGCCAGGTCGCCGAGGTCACCCAGCTCATTCACGGACACGACGTCCGCAGCGAGCCTCTGGTTACCCTGCTCGACCTCAAGGGCCAGGTTTCCCAGGAAGGCGCCACCGAGGTCCTGCTCTACACGACTGATCGGGAGAACCTGTTCGCCGCGAGCGTGCTCGCGCTGAGCCAGCTGGATCTCTCGATCTACGACGCAAACATTCACACTTCAGCGGACGGGTTGTGTCTGAACACCTACGTGGTGCTCACTGCTGAGGGCAAGCCCCTGCCTCGTGAGGGAGATCGGCGCGGGCAGGTCGTCGAGAAGCTGACGCGATCGCTGGCAGACACCTCGACCCTGACCGGCAGCGGCAAACGTAGGCTCCCTCGACAGCTTCGCCAGTTCACCTTGCCGACCGAGGTGTCTCTGACGACGCCCGCGGGCTCTTCCAACTCCGAGCTCACCATCATCGCGTCCGACCGACCTGGCCTGCTCGCGACCATCGGGCTGCTGTTCGCGGAGCTCGGGCTGGTCGTCATCAGCGCCCGGATCGCCACCCTGGGCGAACGTGTGGAGGACGTGTTCGAGATCAGCAGCCGGGAGGGCGAGCCGATCACGGACGAGGAAGCCGTCTACCTCCTGGAGAACACCCTCCGGCAACGCCTGGACCGGCAGGTCGCGGCTTCCTGACCCAGGGTGAACGCGAACCTGGAAAAGCTGCAGGCCTACCCCTTCGAGCGGCTGGCTGACCTTCTGGCCGGCGTCCGGGGCAATGCCGAGTTCCCTCACATCGCGCTCTCCATCGGCGAGCCGAAGCACGCCCCGCCGGAGTTCGTGATCAATCTGTTGAGCGACCCCGACCGGCTGCGCGCCGGGCTGGGCGCCTATCCAGCCACGAGGGGTATTCCGGAGCTGCGAGAGGCCATCAGCGGCTGGCTGGCGAGGCGTTACGGCGTTCGCCTCGATCCCGACAATCAGGTTCTGCCGGTTGCCGGCACTCGGGAAGCGCTGTTCTCATTCGGCCTCGCGGCGCTAAGCGGCAAGGCTGACGCCCGTGTGCTGATGCCTAACCCGTTCTACCAGATCTACGAAGGGGCAGCGCTGCTGGGCAACGGCGTGCCGCACTACGTCAATTGCGATCGAGCAAACGACTACCAGCCGGACTTCGCCGGCGTGCCGGACTCCGTCTGGAGCGCTTGCGAGGTCGTCTATCTGTGCTCGCCGGGCAACCCGACCGGAGAGACCATCCCGGAGGACACCGTGCTCTGGCTGCTCGAGCAGGCCGACCGGCACGACTTCGTCGTCGCCGCCGACGAGTGCTACTCGGAGATCTATCTGGACGACTCACACCCGCCCGCCGGCCTGCTGGAGATCGCTCACCGCGCCGGTCGCGACGACTACGCCCGCTGCGTTGCTTTCCACAGCCTTTCCAAGCGTTCCAGCCTGCCCGGGCTGCGTTCCGGATTCGTCGCCGGCGACGCCGCAATTCTCGCCGGCTACTTCAAATACCGCACGTACGAAGGATGCGCGCTGCCCCTGCACGTCCAGCAGGCCAGCGCGGCCGCGTGGTCGGACGAAGCTCATGTGGAAGCCAACCGCGCCCTCTACCGACGAAAGTTCGAGACGGTCGGCAGGGTGCTCGACCCGCATCTGGACCTTCGCACGCCCGCCGGCGGCTTCTACCACTGGTTGCACATCGGCGAGGACGACACGGCATTCGCCCGTCAACTTTTCGAGCAGTGCAACCTGACCGTTCTGCCCGGCTCGTTTCTGGGACGGGCCGGCGGCGGCTCGAACCCCGGCGGTGGTCACGTACGGGTTGCCTGGGTCGCCTCCGAGGCACAGTGCGTCGAGGCCGCCGAGCGTCTTGCCGGGTGGCTTCAGAACCGCTAGTGCCGGTACGTACTAACGGCCGAGACGGCGTTGTGGTAGGTTACGCGCCACCCGCATCGCGAGGTCAATAGCATGTCAGGCATATTCGCGTTCGCGGTCGGGACGGTGCGAAGAAACACAGCCGGCGCGCCGCTAGACTTCTACTTCCCGGCCCCCGTCATCAACCCGGAACCGGACCTGGCGGCGCAGATCGAAGGGTCGTTTTCCAGCGGCGCTCATGAAGTAGGGCCCGCCGAACTCGCCCGCTTCGCCAAGGCAGTCGGCGACTCGGCCATGGCCCGGCTGCTCAGCAGCCTGGCTGAGACAGACCGGGCTATGACGGCCGTTCGGCTCGACGCTGACGAGCCCATCGACTCGTCGGCGACCGCGTATCTGAAGCTGCACCTGCTCTCGCACCGCATGGCCCTTCCGAACACGCTGAATCTGGACGGCATATTCGCTCATCTTCCCAACGTCGCTTGGACCGACCGCGGGCCCATCGATCCGGAAGAACTGGCGGCCGCACAGCTGCAGGCAAGGCTCGCTGGCGGGCACATCGAGGTTCTGGCCGTGGACAAGTTCCCGCGAATGACCAACTACATCGTTCCCAGCGGTGTGAGAATCGCCGACGCCAGCCGCATACGACTCGGTGCCTACCTGGGCGACGGCACCACCGTCATGCATGAGGGCCAGATCAACTTCAACGCTGGCGCCCTCGGCCCCAACATGGTCGAGGGCCGGATCTCTCAAGGCGTCATCCTGGGGGAGCATTCAGACCTCGGCGGCAGCGCCAGCACCATGGGCACGCTGTCAGGAGGCGGAGAGATCACCATCAGCATCGGCAAGCACTGTCTGATCGGCGCCAACGCCGGAACCGGCATTCCGCTCGGCGATCGATGCACGATCGAGGCCGGGCTCTACATCACGGCCGGCACGCCGGTCACTCTCATCGACGAGACAGGAGAAGATGTGCGGACGATGAAGGCGCGCGAACTGGCAGGAGGCTCCGATTTGCTGTTCATCCGCAACGGCCGATCGGGACGCATCGAGTGCCGCAGCAACCGCAAAGCCATCGAGCTCAACGAACAGCTACACGCACACAACTGACAAACCATTGAGCGAAGGATCGCAAAATCCGGTTCTCGAACTCACCGTGGAGCTGATGCGGCGGGCCAGCGTGACCCCGAGTGACGAGGGCTGCCAGGAGCTGATCGGCCAGCGGCTCGCTGCGATGGGCTTCGTGAACCGCCCGATGAATTTCGGTGATGTGAGCAACCTCTGGGCCACCCATGGCGAGGGCGGCCCGCTATTCGTTTTCGCCGGCCACACCGACGTCGTCCCGGCCGGACCGCAGGACGCATGGACGAACCCGCCGTTCGAGCCCACGCTGCACGACGGGTTTCTGTGGGGGCGGGGCGCCGCGGACATGAAGGCCAGCCTGGCCGCCATGGTCGTCGCTACCGAGCGCTTCCTGGCAGCTCACCCCCGCCACCGGGGCACGCTCGCGTACCTGCTGACTTCCGACGAGGAAGGACCGGCCGTGGACGGCACCCGGCGGGTGGTGGAGACGCTTCAGGCAGAGCGCGCACAGGAGATGGACTTTTGCGTGGTCGGCGAGCCGTCCTCGGCCCACCTTCTGGGCGACACCGTACGGGTCGGTCGGCGCGGCTCGGTGAACGCGCGCCTCACGGTATTCGGCACCCAGGGCCACGTCGCGTACCCGGAGCTGGCAGAGAATCCCGTCCACACCCTGCTGCCCGCTCTGGCCGAGCTGACCAACAAACGCTGGGATGAGGGAAACGATGGCTTTCCGCCAACCGGTCTGCAGGTGTCGAACATCCACGCGGGCACGGGCGCGCCCAACGTCATTCCCGGATCCCTGGTGGTCGACTTCAACATCCGCTTCAACACAGAGCAGACCTCATCCGGGTTGCACCGGCAGGCGGCGGAAATACTCGACCGTCACGGCCTTCAGTACGACCTCGAATGGGTAGTGTCCGGCGAGCCGTTCCTCACAGCACCCGGCGACCTGCGAGCCGCGGTCAATAAGGCGGTGGGCGACGTCACCGGCAGAACGCCGGAGGCATCGACCTCTGGCGGCACGTCAGACGGTCGCTTCATTGCCCCCACGGGCTGCGAGGTCGTTGAGCTGGGTCCTGTGAACGCGACGATTCACAAGATCGACGAGCGGGTGGCGACCGCCGACCTGCTCCCACTGGCAGACATCTACCAGCGCGTTCTCGATCAGTTGCTCGGCTGAACATGCGCACCCTTATTCTGTTAGGTTTTCTGCTCTTTCTGACGTTCTGCATCGTCTTTGCGCCGGCCGGCCTCACCGGCCTCGTCCTGGACCGGGTGAACGGCGTCGACCTGTCGCGGGTGAACGGAACCCTTTGGCAGGGTGGAGGCGATCTGTACGTTCGCTCCGAGCCCGTGGGCAGGCTTCAGTGGGACGTCCATCCGGCAACCGTTGTGGCGGGCGCGCTGGGCTGCGACTTTACCCTTAGCCATGCGCACCACCAGTTGCGGGGTACCGCCGTTGTGGGATTGAATCGAACGTTTACCCTGGACGTATCGGGTAAAGTCGGCGCCCAAACGGTAAACGGGTGGCTCGAGCCGTACGACATGACCATCTCCGGCAACATGGATCTGTCAAACGTCCTGCTGACATTCGACGACGTTGCGCTGCGGGACGCAAATGGAGTGGTGGAATGGGAAGGGGGCAGCATCAGCTATCCCGCCGGCAATGGCATTCAGTCAAGCATCCTGCCGCCCCTGCGGGCGACCCTGGGCCCCGGACCCGCCGCTACCATCACGACGCTTGACGACCCGGCGGCTGCGCTGGTGACCGCCGAGCTGCTCGACAACGGTATTGCCAAGGTAGGCGTTACCGCACGCATGACCAGGCTCCTGAATCTCTCGTGGACCGAGACGGAGCCCGACAGCGCGGTAGTGCTAGAGGTGGAAGAACAAGTTTTTTAGTATCGACACACATGGCCGCCCTACTCAACTTCATCGTGACACGCCTGGCCGAACCCGCTCGCTGGCTGGTCGTCGCGCTGATCGCCTACACGCTGGCAACCACGGTGCTCTACCTGGTATCCGCGCCCCAATCGGATGTTGGTGCGGGGTCGGACGCCAAAGCTCCACAGGGGCAGCCGGGGCGCGCCGGCACCGGCCAGCAGGGACCGGTTGACATCAATCGGATCGTGGCGCGCAACCTGTTCGGCGTTGCCGACGCATCGGCGCCTGCCGCCACGCAGCAGACGGCCATGGCCGTGGCCACGAGGCTGCCGCTGGAGTTGCAGGGCGTCTTCGTGGCAGACGCATCGGAAGACTCTGCCGCGATCGTCGCCCAGAAGGGGCGCCCGGGAATGCTCTACGTTGTCGGCCAGAAAATGCCCGGTAACGCAGAGCTCGTCGAGGTGCACGCCGATCACATCGTGCTTCGGCGGGCCGGCGTCCTGGAGACGCTGAAGTTTCCGACATCGATCGGCCAGTTCGTAGCCGCCCCCGATGATCTGGAGGATCTTGCCGACCAGGCGCTCCCGTTCGACATGCCGACCGACCTCCAGGAGGATGCCGACGACGATCGGGATGAGCGGGGCCGCAAGAGACCCACCAGCGAAGCGCTGGCCGAGTACCGGGAGCGTATCGAGGCCGATCCCCAGGGCGTCCTCGCCGACCTGGGTATCTCCGCCGTGAACGAAGGCGACGCCTCCGGCTACCGCCTGGACGATCTGAACGACTCACCATTTCTCAGCCAGACGGGGCTGCAGCCCGGGGACGTGATTCTTTCCGTCAACGGTCGACCCGTCGGGGACATCAACCAAGACCAGCAGGAACTGGACAACATGCTGGCCCAGGGATCCGCTCGCCTCGAAGTACAGCGCGGAACGCGTCGGTTCTTCGTGACCGCCTCCTTGCCATAGGACCCGTTGAAAAACGCATGAATAAGATATTCGCCACCACCCTAACCTACGCGATGGTCCTTCTTCTGCTGCTGCCCACGAGCTTGCCCGCGCAGGGACAGGAGCAGACCTGGAAGATCAACATCAAGAACGCCGACATCCAGGAGTTCGTCGCCCAGGTTGCCGCCATTACCGGCAAGACGTTCGTCATCGATCCCCGGCTGAAAGGCAACGTTACCGTCATTTCCAACACCAGCATGGACGAGGAAGCCGTCTACGCGCTGTTCCTCTCCGTCCTGCGCGTTCACAACTTCACGGCAACGCCATCGGGTGACGTGATCCGTATCCAGCAGAACGCTACCGGGAAGCAGACGCCGGGCGTGAGCGGGGAGCTCGGCGAAGTGCCGCCCGAAGAGCTCGTGACCCGGGTTGTGTCGGCCCAGAACGTGGAGTCCGCCGAGCTCGTCAAGATCCTCCGGCCGCTCATCCCCCAGTACGGCCACATCGCCGCCGTTGCCGTGCCCAACGTCGTCATCATCAGCGACCACGCCGACAACATCCTGCGCCTGATGAGGATGATCGAGCAGATCGACGTAGCCGACGAAGAGGAAATCGTGGTGGTACCGCTCAAGGAAGCCTGGGTCGGAACGATCGTCGCGCTGCTGGAAAAGGTGGCGCCAGATCAGATGGGCCGCAACGCTCAGGGCCCCCAGCGCATTCAGATCATCGCCAACGAGCGCAACAACTCGCTGGTGCTCAAAGGCAAGCCGCGGCCCGTTGCTGAGGTGCTGAAGATCATCGAGAAGCTCGACCAGCCGGCAACCACCGCCGGCGCGACTCAGGTCATCTACCTCAAGCACGCCGACGCGGTAAAGGTTTCCGAGATACTCAACTCGGTCATCGAGGACCGTTCCCGTGGCGAAGACGGCGCCACGGAGCGCCCGAACATTCAGGCCGACGAGACGCTGAATGCGATCGTGGTTCGAGCCGATCCAGGCACCATGAACGAGATCCTCGAAATTCTGGAAAGCCTGGATGTGCGGCGAACCCAGGTTCTCATCGAGGCCGCCGTGGTGGAGGTAACCATCACGAACGCCTCGGATATCGGCGTGGAGATGGCCATCGTGGACGAGTCCGGCCAGACCGTACCCCTGGCCAGCACGAGCCTCGACGGCGCGATCAACAGCCTCATCGGCAACATCATCGGCGACGACGGAGAGATCGATCCGGTCAGCGGGCTCGCCTCCATCACGAGCCCGACCCTGGCCGCTGCGCGCATCGACAGGGGAGACGTCTCCTTCGGCGCCATCGTTCGCGCGCTCGCCACCAACTCCAACGCGAACCTGCTGTCGACGCCCAGCATCCTGACCCTGGACAACCAGGAAGCCAAGATCGTCGTCGGTAACGAGGTTCCGTTCCGGACCGGATCGTTCACCACCAGCGGAAACGACAGCAGCAACCCCTTTACCACCGTCCAGCGTGAAGACGTGGGCTTGCAGCTCACCGTGACGCCCCACGTGCACGAGGGCACTTCGGTAAGGCTCGAGGTCGCCCAGGAAATCACCAACGTGATCAACGCGCCCATCGGCAACGACGGGTTCTCGGACGTTGTCACGTCGAAGCGGAGCATCGAGACCACGATACTGGCGGAAGACAGACAGACCGTGGTGCTCGGCGGGCTGATTCAGGACGACATCACGGACACGGTGAAGAAAGTGCCGCTGCTCGGCGACATCCCCGGTCTGGGCGCGTTGTTCCGATCGAACAGCAAGTCACGTTCCAAGAGCAATCTTCTGGTGTTCCTCCGGCCCACGGTGATCCGCAACAAGGAGGACTCGGATACCGCCACGAACAGGAAGTACACGGACATCTGGGAGGTGGAAATCAGCTCGGGCGGCGGGAAATCCGACATCACGGATAACTTCAGGGGGCGCAAGGATTAGCATGCGTGCCCCCAACACCTAAAGGCGGTCCATGCGACAACTCAGACGGCTCGGCTACCTGGTCAGCCGCTGGCTCATCCGGTCGATCATACGTCCCCGCCTCATCGGCGACCCTCCCGATCCGCCGCGGGAAGGCCGACCCGTCTACCTGTACTCGCTGGAAAACCGGTCGCTGAGCGATCTGATCGTCCTCGACCTCCTCAACGAGGCCAACCACCTGCCAGGCCCCCTGGACCCGGTGACTCTGGGAAGCCACACCGAAGGCCGCCGCGTGTTCTTTCTCAACCGGGCGAGCTACGGCCTATTCCAACGCAACGTCATGAGCACGCCGTCGGAACGGCTGATCCGCGTGCTCACCCACGCGGGCGAAGCGAACGACGCGGTAATCGTGCCCGTTACCGTCCTCTGGGGCCGCGCGCCGTCGCGTCAGGGCTCTTTGTTCCGCTCACTGCTGGCCGAGGACTGGGCGGTAACCACGCGCCTGAAGCGCATCCTGAACCTCGTCGTCAGCCGCAAGGAAATATACGTTCACTACGGCACCCCCATCTCGATCGGGGAACTCGCCGAAGACGACCTCGATGTCAATCGGATGGTCCGCCGGGCCGCGCGCCTGCTTCGAGTGCAGTTCCGTAACCAGCGCGTTTCCGCCATCGGGCCCGACTTTTCCCATCAGCGCACGCTCGTCAACCAGATACTGCGCAGCCGCGCGGTAACCGACGCCATAGCGGCGGCAGACCCCGAAGAGAAGCCGGAGCGCATGGAACGCCGAGCACGCAAGTACGCGATGAGCATCGTCTCGAACATGTCGTATCCCACCATCAGGGTACTCGAGCGTCTGCTCACCTGGTTCTGGAATCGAATTTATGACGGGTTGAAGCTGCACGGGCTAGAGCGGGTGATGGAGATCGCCGAGACACATACTCCCATCTACACCCCATCTCACCGAAGTCATGTGGACTATCTTCTGCTTTCATACCTCCTGCACAAGAACGGCCTGATGATTCCGCACATCGCAGCCGGCGATAACATGAACCTTCCTTTCGTGGGTCATCTGCTGCGGCGCGGAGGAGCCTTCTTCATGCGGCGCAGCTTCCGTGACGATCCCGTATACACGGCCGTTTTCTCGGAGTACCTCTATCAGGTTTACCGGCGCGGTCACTGCGTGGAATTTTTTCCCGAGGGTGGACGAACGCGAACCGGACGATTGCTGCCCGCTCGCATGGGACTGCTCAAGATGACCCTGGAACACCATCGACGTGGCGTACCCCGGCCCCTGGCCATCGTGCCCGTCTACCTCGGCTACGAGAAGCTGATCGAGGGCGGCAGTTATCTGGACGAGTTACGCGGCTCGGAAAAGCAGCGCGAGTCCATCGGGGACATATTCCGCAGCATCAAGCTGATCCGGCAGAACTTCGGGCAGGTGAACGTCAACTTCGCGAAACCCATCGACCTCAACGAGTGGAGCAACGCTCACCCGGACGTTCCCGAAAACGAGCTTCCCGCAAGGCTCGGCCAGGAGATTCTGGAGAGGATCAACGAGAGCGCCGCGATCAACCCCATCAACCTCGTGGCGCTGGTCACGCTCGCTACGCCCAAGCTCGCCATCGACGAGATGCTCCTGATCGACCAGATCGGCTGTTACCTCGAACTGCTCCGGGCGGAGGCGCCCCAGCACGACTACACCGTCACCGACCAGAGCCCGGCCGAGGTGGTCGGCTACGTCGAGCGCCTGGGCATGCTGACCCGGGAGGAGGCCGAATTCGGGGACATCCTCTGTCACGACCCGTTTGCGGCCGTGCTCATGACCTGGTACCGGAACAACGTCACCCACACCCTGGCGCTTCCTTCGCTGATTGCCTGCATGGTCATCAATCGGCGCCGGCCAATGGGCAAAGCGGCGCTGACACGCATGGTGGACACGGTATTCCCATATCTTGCCGCCGAGCTCCACATGGTCGGAGACCATGCGGCCATCGATCGTTGGCTGAAGCACCTGGTTCGCGCAAATCTGCTGGAGCTTCATCCGGCCGGCGGCTATTGCGCCCCATCCGTCAGGAGCCAGTCCCGCTACCGACTGCACCTGCTTTCGCGACTGATCATGCAGACCCTTGAACGGCTCTACATCGTGGTAGCACTCATCGGTCAGCCGGGCATCACGGTCCGTACGCGCAGCGACCTGGAAACCCAGAGCCAGCAGGTGGCACGCAAAATGTCCCGCATCCACGGGCTGAACGCGCCGGAATTTTTTGATTCGAGGTTGTTCAACGGCTTCATCGACCAGCTGATCGCGAACGACATCGTTACCGAGTCGACGGATGGAAGCCTCACCTACCGCCCAATCATCAGCAACGTGATCAAGGCAGCGGAAAGCATCATCGATGCCGAGTTCCGCTATGCCGTGCTCAGGGGCGCCTGATCCCCCCGACCTCGATAGACGTCGTATCGCACGCTGTGACCCTTGATCTGCCAGTCGGGCCGACCGACGAGCGGATCGCGAAGACGACGCTTCAACACCACACGCCCCGCCGCGCAAGGTCGTGCGCGATCGATCCAGTCGGCGGCCGATCGCTGGTCGGGTCCGCAAACCAGCGCCAGCAGCTGCATCGACTTTCCCGGCAGCGCGCCTTTGCGGCGACGGGCGTACATCGGATCCAGATACACGACGTCGAACGATCGGCTGCCGTCAAGAACGGCCCACGCGTCGTCGTGAATCAGTTCGGGCCGTTGCCCCGGGTGGTGCGCCAGAAAGCTGTCCAGAAGCGCCCACATGGCATCGTTCTGCTCGACCATCACCAGCGAGCTGCCGAGAGCAGCAAGGGACATCCCATCGACGCCCCAGCCAGCCAGGGCGTCGAGCACGCTTGGTTGCCGGGAGCGCGTCACCCCGCATGCCCGTGCCAGCTCGCTGCTGAAGGTCGCGCGCCTTTCGATCTCTTCGTCGCAGACGGCCGCCGGCTTGCCATCATGCCCGCTGAACAATTGCAGACGTTCGCCGTTCCAGTACAGAAAAGGACCGTCCTCGTCGACGGGTGGTCCACTCGTTACCACGATATCGAACAGATCCTGGTACCGGCGGATCTCGTCTCGCTGTCGGGCGGATACATACAGACGCATCGGGTAGCGCCTCAGTTGACGTCTGGCTGACGGCTGAAGGCCGTCACCCGGACCCGCCGCTATCGACGGGCTTCCAGGGCGAATCGCCCTTCAAGTAGACGGGCAACCCAAGGGCCGGATCGAACGCTCCGCCCGCATGAGCTGCCGCGAGGCCCAGTTCGGCGATCACCGGCGCCGTCACCAGCGCCTCGCCACCGAAATTCAGCGTTTCGGGCCTGTCCGAACTCCACCAGTCGGGCAGATCCCCAACGGCCAGCCGCTGGCCATCCCACAAGCCATCTGGCCACGCCGTCACCAGCACGTCCGCAAACGAAATTGCGATCTTTCCAGACGATCGGGTGTAGCCGGCAAGGTAATAGGCATCCCGCCGGGACCGGATCAGAGTGATTACCGCCGTATCATCAGGATGCTCTCGAAACGCAACGGCTGCTCGGGCAAGCGACGAGGAAACGGGAACGACCTTGCCGCCTATCCCGACACCGATGCCCTGGGCCACAGCCGCGGCGATTCTCACACCAGTGAACGAACCCGGACCCGCGCCGAACGCAACCACGTCGACACCGGCCGGCGCCACCGCGGCCTGCTCGAACAGGTCATCGAGCATTCCCAGCAGCACCTGATTGTGCATGCGCTCGACGTTGCGTGTATTCTCGAAAGAGCCCGTCTCGCAGATCAACGCGACCGAGCAGAGCGATCCCGAAGTTTCCAGAGCCAGTATCGTTGTCATCCAAATATAGTATCGGACCTGTCGACCTGAACGAAGCGGTCGAGCGCATCACTGCCGGCATCGATCCCATCGAAGGTACGGAGGTCACCGGCCTCGCCAACGCCACCGGCCGGATTGCTGCCGAGGACGTCAGCGCGCTGGTCAGCCTGCCCCCCTTTCCCAGCTCCGCGATGGACGGCTACGCCCTGCGCAGCGAGGATATCCAAGGCAACCCGCCGTACGAGCTCAAACTGGTCGGTCAGAGCCTGGCCGGTCGCCCGTTCGACGGCAGCCCGGGGGTCGGAGAGGCCGTGCGCATCTTTACCGGCGCGGCAATGCCGCAGGGTGCAGACACGGTGGTCATTCAGGAGGACTGCACCGCAACAGGCGAAGGAGTCCGCATCAACACCCGGCCGAACGCCGGTGACAACGTGAGGTGCGAGGGGCACGACGTCGGGCGGGGCGAAATCATCGTTCGACGCGGCCAGCCGTTGACCCCCTTTTCCGTTGGCTGGCTCGCCGCTTCGGGACACGAATCCATAGCGGTCTCCGCGCGTCCGCGCGTTGCCGTTTTTTCGACCGGCGACGAGCTGCAGGAACCGGGCTCCGCTCTAGGGCCCGGTCAGATCTATGAATCCAACCGACACATGCTTCGCGGTCTTCTTCAGCAATTACCCGTCGAGGTCACCGATCTCGGTCGCGTTGCCGACGATCCTGATGAAACGATCGATGCCCTCCAGCGGGCCGCCACCCAGGCAGACGCGATGATCACTACCGGCGGCGTTTCAGTGGGCGATGCGGATTTCGTTGCTGATGCCGTCGAGTCCCTGGGTAGCCTCGAGGTCTGGCGAATGAACATCAAACCCGGCAAGCCGTTCGCTTTCGGACGCGTTGGAAGCTGTCTGTTCTTCGGCCTGCCAGGCAATCCCGTATCAGCCGCGATTACGTATCTGATGATCGCGCGTCCAGCCCTCGTCAGACTTTGCGGTGCCGAGGCAGGCGAGGCGCCGAGCGCTCTGGCTCGCCTCACCGATCCCATCAGCCACAAACCAGGACGCGAAGAATTTCAAAGAGGACGAATGCGGGTATCGGGAGGGGAAACAACGGTTTCCGTCACAGGCGATCAGAGCTCAAACCGGCTGGCGACCTTCGATAAGGCCAATTGCCTGATCCGGATTCCAAAGCAAGCAGGATCGCTCGCGCCCGGCGCCACCGTGGAGGTGCTGCCCCTCTTCGGCCTGATATGAGGCGAACCCACCTGCGGCAGACACTCAGCAACGCGTCCTAAAGCGGGAGAAAAGACCGATTTGCGGAGACGGGCAAACTGCCGTCAGGACCAGGTCCCGACGGCTTTGCCCAAAAAATTCACCGAGCGTTTAGCGCTTCCGCTTCGCCGCCGTCTTCTTGGCAGCCGTCTTACGCTTGGCGGGTGCCTTCTTGGCAGCCGTCTTGCGCTTGGCAGGTGCCTTCTTGGCAGCCGTCTTGCGCTTGGCGGGTGCCTTCTTGGCAGCCGTCTTGCGCTTGGCAGGAGCCTTCTTCTTGGCAGCGGCCTTACGCTTGGCGGGTGCTTTCTTGGCTGCAGTCTTGCGCTTGGCGGGTGCCTTCTTCTTGGCGGCGGCCTTACGCTTGGCAGGAGCCTTCTTGGCTGCGGTCTTGCGCTTAGCGGGTGCCTTCTTCTTGGCGGCGGCCTTACGCTTGGCAGGAGCCTTCTTGGCTGCGGTCTTACGCTTGGCGGGTGCTTTCTTGGCTGCAGTCTTGCGCTTGGCGGGCGCTTTCTTCGCTGCAGTCTTACGCTTGGCAGCTGCCTTCTTGGCTCTCGGCATGAAGCATCTCCTCAGCTTGTTTACTTCAGTGTGTACCCGTTGGCTTCCTTGTCAATGACCCAATGCTGATCCGCCTGCTGAAAGCTACTGCTGATCGAAGGCAACCAATGGCCATTCATCTTTCCCTGCGCTCTCGCCAACTCGCTCAAACGCGTTATATGGTTTTGCGCGTTACCGGGCTTTCGTCGCCTCTGCAAAAATAAACTTGTGCAAAGGCGGGAGAATGATATTTATCAGAAGATTGATTGTCACTAGTTGATTTTCAGCCCTGCGAGAACTCTTTGCTGAATTTCGTTGACGTCACCCTGACCATCCACACTCAGATAACTCAGCTCGTTGCTCTGCGCTTTCTGCTCATAGAAATTTACGAGCGGATGCGTTTGCTGATGATAAACAGCGAGCCTTTCGCGCACGGTTTCCTCACGGTCGTCCTCACGCTGAATGAGCTCCTCTCCCGTCTGGTCATCCACCCCGGCGACTTTTGGCGGGTTGAAATCGACATGGTAGACGCGGCCGGATTGCGGATGAACACGCCGTCCGCTCATCCGCTTCACGATTTCCTCGTCCGGCACGGTAATCTCGACAACGAAATCGATGGAAACGCCCGCTTCGCTCAGCGCCTCTGCCTGGGGAATCGTTCGTGGAAACCCGTCAAAGAGAAATCCTTCCGCACAGTCCTCGTCGGCGATCCGCTCTTTGACGAGCTCGATGATGATGTCGTCGGAAACGAGCGCGCCCGAGTCCATCACCGCCTTGACGCGCTGTCCGAGGGGCGAGCCCTGCTGAACGGCCGAGCGGAGCATGTCCCCTGTCGATATCTGCGGTATGCCGAACGCCTCGCAGATGAACTGTGCCTGCGTGCCCTTTCCCGCTCCCGGTGGCCCAATTAAGATGACTTTCACGCGCCCTTCTCCCTGTCGTTCTGATCAATCACCCTGCGCACGTCGATGACGTCGGGTATCTGTCGTAGCTGATCAACGATCACCGCCAATTGCGCGAGCCCCCCGAGCTTCAATTCGAACAGGAGGTGCGCACGTTTGGTATCCGGATCCACCCGCCCTGTATTCCCCACCAGAGCGAGATGGCTCTGGGTGAGAAGAACGCTGATGTCGCGCAACAACCCTTCGCGATCGGTCGCTTCGATCGCAACGGCGTAAGTCTCCGCAACACCATCATCGGACGGGGGAATAAGGCTCATCTGGCGCGCCGACTGTTCGGCCGGGTAAAGGCATTCTACGACATCCGCGATCTGACAATCGCCCACGGCCAGCGCGCGCAGCAAGCCTTCCTCATCATCGAGTCCAAGCTCGGTCGCAACCGATCCCAGCGTCCGGGAATCGGGTTTCGCCACGCACAACCGATCGCTCATGTCGGCAATCATCGTGATGCCAAAGGCACGATTCTCATAGTCGGGGCGCTCGCGAAACCAGTCCTGAATCTGTTCCCGGGCGCGTGCGGTGCGAACATAACCAAGCTTGCGATCAAGCCACGCCCGATTCGGCGACTGGTATTTGGCGGTAACGATCTCTACCCGCTGTCCTGTCTCTAACGGCGTGTTGAGACTGACCGTGCGCCCGTCCACCCGCGCGCCGCAACAGCTGTGACCAACCTCGGTATGCACGCGGTACGCAAAATCGACGGGGGTTGCGCCGGCAGTGAGGTCGAGGACGTGGCCCTGAGGCGTGTAGACGAAAATGCGCTCTTCACGAACCCGCTCGGCAAGCTCGCTTTCGATGCCGCGAGTAAGGTTCCAGGCACCGGCGGTATCCTGCCAGTCCACGACCTGACGCAGCCAGTTCATCTTTTCGGAATACGGCATCGCTTCCCGATCCCCGCCTTTGTAATCCCAATGGGCGCAGACGCCGAGCTCCGATTCCTGATGCATTTCGTGGGTACGGATCTGTACTTCGAGGGTTCCGCCACCCGGCCACATCACCGCCGTGTGAATGGACCGATAGCCGTTTTCTTTGGGAACGGCAATGTAGTCGTCGAACTCGCTGGGAATGTGACGCCACAGACCGTGCACGATGCCAAGGCTTGCATAGCACTGCGCGATGTCGGGCACGATGATCCGCACCGCACGCACGTCGTAGACCTCTTCGAATCCGACCTTTTTCGCACGCATCTTCCGATAGATGCTGAATATGTGCTTCGCCCTGCCGCTGACCGCGGCGTCGATACCGGCGGCACGCAGCTTTTCCTCCAGCGAAGAGACCACCGACGCAACCTGGGCTTCCCGCTCTTCACGACGGCCGTCCAGCCGGCGTGCGATGTCCATGTAGACTTCCGGCTCGAGGTAGCGCAAGGCAAGATCCTCGAGTTCCCACTTGAGTCGCCAGATACCCAGACGATTGGCCAGCGGGGCGAATATGAGGTGCGCTTCCCGCGCAATCCGCTGACGTCTCTCGTCGGGCCCGTCCTTTGCGGCTCGCAGCGCGACAACCCTCTCCGCCAGCTTGAGCACGGCAACCCGAGCGTCGTCGATCATCGAGACGAGCATGCTGCGTACATTCTCGATCTGGTCGCGCGACTCGATGGTCTGGAGCGGCGCGTTCGACATTTCGAGGATGCTCGTGCTCGCCATCCTGACGACCGACCCAAGGAGTTCGGCAGTTTCCGCATCCAGAGCATCCCCAACCCGGCCGAGCTCCAGCGCGCCGGCACGTACAGGGCGATAAAGGAGAGCGGCGCAGACGGTGGGGGTATCCATCATCAGATCCGCTACCAGGCCACCCAGGGCGACGCCGGTTTCCAGATACCGGTCGGGCGCGTCCTCGATTTGCCGAACGAGCTCCGCCGCCTGTCGGATTCGAGCCGGGTCGAGCGCAGAGCGGTCTTCGCAGACGTTCTCAGACCAGCTCAGGATATCGATGCGGCCATCGGCGTGCCGGGGAACGCTGTCGCCTACCTTGACCATCAGCGAGATGCCCCGGTGCGCGAGTAAGAGGGGACGAAAACCCCGAGGGTTTCCACGTGCGCCGTCTGCGGGAACATATCAAAGACGCCCACGTCGATCAGCGCGAAACCTTGCTTCTCGAAGACGGCGGCATCGCTGGCAAACGTCATGGGGTTACAGGAAACGTAGACCACCCGCTCGAGCTCCGTGCCGCTCAGCCAACGGGCGAGGTGGGGACCGGCACCGGAACGCGGTGGGTCGAGAAGAAGCCGTTGGGTGCCGGCGGGGATCGCATAGCCCGAATCATACAGATCGGCTACGTCAAACTCACATCGGTGCTCGAGACCATTGAGGTCCGCGTTTTCCCGGGCCCGCTCGATAGCGCCGGCAGACGCCTCAAAGCCCTTGACCTTTGCGCCATGCCGGGCCAGCACCAGAGAAAAATTGCCTATGCCGCAGAAGAGATCGGCGATGGTGATTCCCGGCCGCGGGTCCAAGGCGACCGCTACGGACGACGCGAGCGCGCGATTGATCGCAGGGTTCACCTGCACGAAATCCGCCACGTCAAAACGGTAGGTGACGCCGAACTCCATGATGGAATAGGTCAGCTTCGGCCGCTTCCCTGGCGCTCCGAGCAACATGAGGGAGTCGTATCCACCGGCCTGCAGATAGACCCGCATCCGAAGCCTTCGCGACATCTCCTCCAGCCTGACCTGGGATTCCGGACCGAGCGGATCCAGATGACGAACGATCACCGCCTGCGAGTCATCTCCAGCGACCAGCTCTACCTGAGGCACGCGGTGTCTTTCGCGCAGGCTCGAGAGGGTTGACTGAAGGTCCGGGAGACATCGCGCGAGCGGCTCGGCGAGGATCCTGCAATCCGCCATTCGAACCACGCGGCTGCTGAAACTTTCGCGAAATCCCACCAGCAGGTTGTCGCCGACGCAGCGGACCCCGAGCCGGGCTTTGTGACGGTAGTGAAGCCGAGGACCGGAGACCGGCCTTCTCACGCTCTGGGGAACCACCCCATTGGCTGCCAGCGCATCGAGCAGGACCTTCTCCTTGTGCCGCAGCTGAGCACCATGTTCGAGGTGTTGCAGACTGCAGCCACCGCAGCGCGGAAAGACCGTGCAGGGGGCCGCGCGCCGAAGCGGCGCCCGATCGCGCACCTCGACGGCCTCAGCAAGCAGCGCGCCGGCGCGTCGCTTGAGCACTCGCGCGGTGACCGTCTCGCCAGGCAGGGCATTGCGGATCCTCACGTACCGACCCTCGAACTGCCCTTCACCCAGCCCATCCTCGCCAAGAGCAGTTACCGCCACCTCCACTTCCCTGATGCGACGACGGCTCAATGCTCACCCCCCCGCAGCAGCAGACGGCGACTGGTGAGCGGTTTCGAACCCAGAAGCTCCCCCAGCGCGAGCCGGAATATCCTCTTCGCAGCCTGCCTGACCGCCGCCGACTCAAAGTTCTCTTCGGCTATCTCGAGAAGAAGCCGGCCCTCAAACCCCTCGGCGGGCTGCCCGGGAAAGAAGCCGCGCTGCACGTCGAGCTCGTAGATCACGTCCTGCGCGATGGGCTCGCCGGAAGAGGCGTCGTGGCGAAAATCTAGCCCGTAGCCCAGCTCCTGGAGAAGAAGCTTCTCGAAACTGCGCAGCGTGACCGCGAGCTCGGCGTCCTGTGATGACAGCCGCTCCAGCGCCCAGCTCAGCGCGGCGAAGATTCTCGGCGCGCTTTCCCCCTCCGCGACGAGACGGGTCACCAGCTCGACGACGTAGAACGCCGCATTCATGGCTTCACCCTTCAGCCAGGGCTGTCTCACGGATTCTATGTTCGTCAATGTCAGCAGGCCGCCGCGTCCGGACCAGCCGGTCACCACGCTGCTGAACGGTTGCACCGGGGATCCGCGCCGCGTGCCCCTGACCCCACGCGCCACGCCGGCCACCCGACCGTAATGCCGCGTCAGCAGAGAGACGATGGCGCTCGTCTCTCTGTAAGGGCGAACGTGAAGCACGATGCCGGGCTCACCGGACACGCGACGACCGGCCGACATGGCTCAGTCGAATCCCATGCGTCGAAGCTGAGTCCGGTCGTTCGTCCAACCGGGCTTCACTTTTACCCACAATCGCAGCATGACCTTGCGATCGAGCAGTTTCTCTATGTCCTGTCGAGCGTCCCTTCCCACCTCACGAAGCTTCTCGCCGCCTTTGCCGATGATTATTCTTTTCTGTCCCGGGCGTTCGACATAGATGTCCGCGGCGATGTCCGTAACCCGCTCTCCCTCCTGGTACCCCTCAATGACGACGGCCGTTCGATGAGGAATTTCATCGCCGTAGCGGCGCATGAGTTTTTCTCGGATGATCTCCGCCACCAAAAAGCGCTCCGGCTGATCGGTCAGCTGGTCGGCTGGAAACATGTGGGGGTGCTGGGGCAAGGACGACGCCACCTCGGCCCGCAGCGCATCGAGCCCCTCATCGCGCAACGCGGAAACCGGTATGACCTGATCGAAGCAGCCAAGGTTCTGCAGATGCTCGATGACGGGCAGCAGACGGTTCTTGTTGCGGATCAGGTCGATCTTGTTGATTACGGCAAAGCGAGCCGCCCGAGCCTTGCGGACATGGGCAAGCACGACCTCGTCGCCCTCTGTCCAGACATCGCGATCCACCACCATCACGACGACATCGACGTCCTGAAGGACAGAGGTGGCTGCGCGGACCATGTAGCGATTGATCTGCCGGTCGGTCTGGTCGTGAATCCCCGGGGTATCCACGTAGATCGCCTGATGCGGCCCGTTGGTGTCCACACCCAGCAGCAGATGCCGGGTCGTTTGTGGTTTGCGGGACGTGATTGCCAGTTTTTGCCGCAGCAGGTGATTCAGCAGCGTGGACTTGCCCACGTTGGGTCGACCCACCAGGGCGACGTAGCCGCAACGCTCCACTGCCTCAGCCACGTCGTTCGAGCTCCTCGAGCATGGCCTGGGCCGCCTGCTTTTCGGCGGCGCGTCGGCTGGACCCCTGCGCTACGCACTCCAGCTCGAGCGCAGCCACTCTGCAGCTCACGCGGAACAACCTCTGGTGATCCGATCCTTCGGTCGTGACGATGGCATAGTCGGGCAACCCCAAACCTTCCTTCTGCAGCACCTCCTGCAGCCTGGTTTTTGCATCCTTGATGGCCGCCGCGTCCAGGCTCTCGACCGGCTCGTCGAACAGGCGATCGATCAGGGCTTCCGCAGCCTCCAGGCCGCCATCCTCGTGAACGGCCCCAATGACGGCTTCCAGAGCGTCAGCGAGGATGGACGGTCTAGCGTGCCCACCGCTCTTGAGCTCTCCGGCACCGAGCCGCATGTGCTGGCCCAATCCGAGGCGACGAGCCCGGCGTGCCAGCGAATCGCGCTTCACCAGACTCGAGCGAATCAGCGTAAGCGCATCCTCCCGTTCGGCTGGCAAGACGGCATAGAGCCGCTTGGCGATGAGGTATCCTAAGATGGCATCCCCGAGAAACTCCAACCGTTCATTGTGTCGCGAGCCCGAGCTTCGATGGGAAAGCGCACGCACGAGCAGCTCGACGTCTTCGAACTGGTAGCCCAGCGCATTCTGCAGCTTTTCCAGGCTGCTTGCTTCGCTCGCCGAACGCATGATTCACCCCCCCCAGCGCGAGAAACGACCCCCCGGTTGTGTGCCCCGGCGAAGCGCGTTGGTGCTTGCGATCCCTACTGGTAGGTATACTGGTCTTCGAAGCTGAGCACCAGATCAATGTTGAACATGAGGGGCTCACGTACCTCGTAGGCGACGTCGATGACGGTACTCTTGCTGGTCCGCTCGATCTTCACGACGTCACGGACCTTAAAGGTCCGCAGGTTATTGATCTTGAAACGCTTCTCCAAGGAATCCCGGATCGCCCGCTTGTCCATTTCATGAACCTGCGGACCTGGCAGGTCCTCCATCACGGACTTCATCGTCTCGAAGTCGATATAGTGAGGAATCAGCCTGAGGCTGAGCCAGACGGCCCCTATCACCGCGCCGATGATGATGACGATTCCCAACGACACGGCGCCATCCTGCTTGCGCATGTTGATGTGACGTTTGAGCATCTTGCACCTCTGCTATGCTTTGTTTAGTCCAGCCATTGGTTGCGACTGAACGTCGGCCAATGGAGTCCAGGGTCCTTGTGCACCCAGATCGCCACCGCCTTGCCGACGATGTTCGCTTCCGGAACGAAGCCCCACACGCGGCTGTCTTCGCTCTTGCCGCGATTGTCCCCCATCATGAAATAGGAATTCTCGGGCACAACCCACTCTTTCGGCTGTTCGTTGAACGCGTATCGGTATGTAGCGTGACGCCCGTCACCAAAACTCTCGGAATATTCGCGAATGGCGATGTAACCGGTAGAGAAAGGAACCGATTCGCGAAACTGCTGGATGAACTCGTAATTGGCTCGCTCGCCATTTATGTAAAGCGCTTTGTCTTCGTAACGGATCCTGTCCCCGGGCAGGCCGATCACCCGCTTGATGAAATATCTCGAGTCGTGGGGCGGCACGAAAACCATCACGTCACCCCGCTCCGGAGCGCCAACGTCGACGATTTTGGTACCCAGCACCGGCAGCCGGATACCGTACGCGTACTTGTTGACCAGGATAAAGTCACCGACCTGCAGCGTGGGCACCATGGACTCTGACGGAATCTGATACGGTTCGGCGAGAAAACTGCGCAGCACCAGAACCAGCAACAGCACCGGAAAGAACGACCGGGCGTACTCGACGATTAGGGGTTCCTTGAGCGTCTCTTCGGCGTCAACCTCGGAGATTCCGCCGGCGGTGAGCGCTTCGGCCGCCTTCTCACGTCTCGGCTTGAGGGCTATCAGGTCGAACAGCCATACCGCGCCTGAGATCAGCACCGCCCAGGTCAGAACCAGAGGGAAATCAATGTCCATTCGTCTTTCGCCCTAGCGTTCCACTTTGAGAGCGGCAAGAAACGCTTCCTGGGGTATTTCCACCCTGCCGACCTGTTTCATGCGCCTCTTACCGGCCTTCTGCTTCTCGAGGAGCTTTTTCTTGCGGGTTACGTCACCACCGTAGCACTTGGCCGTCACGTTTTTGCGTAACGCCTTCACAGTTTGCCTGGCGACGATCTGCCCCCCCACGGCCGCCTGGACGGCCACATCGAACAGCTGCCGGGGAATCAGTTCCTTCATCTTTTCCGCAAGCAGCCGTCCGCGAGAATGGGCCTGGTCACGATGTGCGATCAGCGCCAGGGCGTCGACCCGCTCGCCGTTGATCAGGATGTCGAGACGCACGAGGTTGCTCGCCTCGAACCGATCGAAACCGTAGTCCAGGGAGGCAAAGCCCCTGCTGACGGATTTGAGCCTGTCGAAAAAGTCCATTACGACTTCGCTCAACGGCATTTCCCAGGTCATCTGCACCTGACCGGAGGAGTAATGCATCTTCTTCTGCGTTCCGCGACGCTCGATGCACAGGCTCATCACGCTGCCCACGTAATCCTGAGGCACCAGTATGTGCACCTCGGCTATGGGCTCGCGTATTTCCTGGTAGTTGGCCGGCAGCCGCGAGGGGTTGTCGATGTGCAGCAGCTGACCGTCTGCGCCAACCACCTCGTACACCACGGTAGGTGCGGAGCTGATCAGGTCGAGGTCGTACTCGCGCTCCAGCCGCTCCTGCACGATCTCCATGTGGAGCATCCCGAGAAAGCCGCAGCGAAAGCCGAAGCCCAGGGCGTCTGACGATTCGGGCTCGTAGAACAGGGCCGCGTCGTTGAGCTTGAGCTTTTCGAGCGCCTCGCGAAAGCTCTCGAAGTCTTCGGAGTTGATCGGGAAAAGCCCCGCGTAAACCTGAGGCTTGATCCGACTGAACCCCGGCAGCTGGGGAACCTCCTGATGCTTGGCATTGACGATGGTGTCCCCGACGGGCGCCCCCTGAATCTCTCTGATACCTGCCACCACGTAGCCCACCTCGCCAGCCCCGAGGGATTCCCGACCGGACCGTTTCGGGGTGAAGCAGCCCACCTCGTCCACAATGTGTGCCTTGCCTACGGACTTGGCGACGATCCGGTCGCCCTTGGTGATGCGGCCATGAACCACGCGCACCAGAGACACGACGCCCAGATAATTGTCGAACCACGAATCCACGATGAGGGCCTGCAGCGGCGCTTCGGGGTCGCCCTCCGGCGGCGGGATCCTCGAGATCAGCTGCTCGAGCAGTTCGGGCACTCCCGAGCCGGTCTTGGCGCTGACACAGAGGACGTCGTGCGCAGATAACCCGATGATGTCCTCGATCTCCGCAGCAACCCTCTCGGGCTCTGCCTGGGGGAGGTCAATCTTGTTGAGTACCGGCAGGACCTCCAGGCCCTGGTCGATCGCCGTGTAGCAGTTGGCAACCGACTGCGCTTCCACCCCCTGGGCGGCATCGACGACGAGCAGCGCGCCTTCGCAGGCTGCAAGCGATCGGGAAACTTCGTAGCTGAAGTCCACGTGGCCGGGCGTGTCGATGAAGTTCAGCTTGTAGTCGATGCCATCCAGAGCCTTGTAGGACAGCGTGACGCTGTGTGCCTTGATGGTGATCCCGCGCTCGCGTTCCAAATCCATGGAGTCGAGCACCTGCTCTTCCATTTCCCGGTCGGCAAGACCGCCGCACAGCTGGATCAGGCGATCGGCCAGGGTCGACTTGCCGTGGTCGATGTGCGCGATGATCGAAAAATTACGGATGGAAGCGACGCTGCTCAAACCCTGTCGAACCAGGTGCCCGATGAAGGCGCGCGAGTGTAGCTTATCGGGAGATGCCGGGCCAATCGGCTCTCGCCTTCATGGCACCCGCAGAGGCAGGAATGTCGGCACCTGTCCCCTGATGACGAGCACCGGCACGGACCTCCCCGAGGGCAGCTCGTCGGCGATCTCGCGTAGGCTTGCCGGGTCTGCGACCTCCCGATTGTTCATACGGGTGATGATGTCCCCAGGCCGCAGGCCGGCCTCTTCCGCGGCACCGCTGACCTCCACGACGCGAACGCCACCGCTGATGCCAAGCCGCTCCATGGCCGCTTCAGGCACCGGCTCCACGTAAAGTCCAAGACGTTCCGATCCGCCGCTGCCGCTCCTGCCCGAGGTCATGGAGCCCGGACCCCGATCGGCCAGCTCGCCAATGACCAGCTCGATTCTCATGGATTTCCCTTCCCGGACCAGTTCTAGCGCTGCTTCGGCACCAACCTTGGCGCGCCCGACGAGATGCGGCAACTCCGCCGAGCGGTCGATAGGCTCGCCATTGAAAGCCACGATGACGTCTCCTTCACGAATCCCGCCACCCTCTGCGGGGCTGCCTTCGAGAACACGGGTAACCAGCGCACCGTGGGGACGCTCGAGCCCGAAGCTCTCGGCCAGCTCGCGGCTGACCTCCTGAATGACCACGCCCAGGTAGCCGCGCGCAACGCGCCCGGACTCCTTCAGCTGCTCGACCACCTCCATGGCAACGTCGATGGGAATGGCGAAGGAGACGCCCATGAACCCGCCGGAGTTGCTGTAGATCTGGGAGTTGATCCCGACGACCTCGCCGTCCAGATTGAACAGCGGACCACCGGAATTGCCCGGGTTGATGGCCACATCGGTCTGGATGAAGGGCACGTAGTTCTCGTTGTCCTCCGTGGGGAGACTGCGCCCCTTGGCGCTGACGATGCCGGCGGTTGCCGAGTGGTCGAAGCCGAACGGCGACCCGATGGCGAGCACCCACTCACCCACGTCCAGATCCTTCGACTTGCCGAGCTTAACCGTCGGCAGGTTTTCCGCTTCGACCTTGAGCAGGGCAAGGTCCGAACGAGGGTCTGCCCCCACGAGGGTGGCGTTCATTTCTCGCCGGTCATTGAAGCGCACGAGAATCTCGTCGGCGCCTTCCACGACGTGGTTGTTCGTCAGCACGAAGCCATCCTTGGAGATGACGAAGCCGGAACCCAAAGAACGGGGCCTCGGGTAGGGCGCCCTGCTGCCATCCGGGCCGAAGAATCGCCGGAAGAACTCTTCGAACTCATCGTTTCGCGAGCGGGGACGCCCGGATTTGGCCTCAGGGCTCTGGACGGTGCTTATGTTCACAACGGCCGGCGAGTTCTTGGCGACCATGTCCACGAAATCAGGCAGCTGCGCCCCAAAGCCCGCCTCTACCCAGGCAAGGAGCAGAATCAGGTAACCAAATCTAAGCATATTTCTCATACAACCATCGGTCGCCTCGCGGCGCCATTACTCGCGTGAAAGCGGGATTAACTCAATATTGGCCCAGCGCCGCAACGCAGGACGAAACGCCCGAACCGCAAACAGCAACCAGGCGAGCATGCCAAGCCCCGCCGCCGAGGCCACGGCTTCGCCCCAATAAGCGTCGACCAGCGCCGTGGCGGCCAGCCAGCCCGCGATCGGGATACCGAAAACCAGGGCACAGGCCTTCGTCAGACCGCTGCGGGACACGGCAAGCTCGACCGGCGTGCCGGCCGCCGGGGCACCGCTCACAGCGGCCCGGGAAGACAGGGTCATCCTCGCGCCGGTCCTGGACGCGCTCCCGCAGCCGGCTTTACAGCCACCGCAGGGCGACATCACCCCCACCTCGACCCCATCCGGGCCGCTCGCCACCACGGTGGCACGGCAGGTGAGCAGGTCCGTCGTCATCAATCAGTCCTGCCGGAACGTGATGGACCGGGCAATTCTCTGCGCGGTGTCCGTGGGCAACTCACCCACCAGCGTCACCAGGTGATGTTCGTCTTCCGCATTCGCCACCAGATGCGTGACCGCCACCGTGGCGCCCTTACGGGAAACCATGCTGGCGGCGCCCGCTGGCGGCATGTCCTCGATGAATACGGAGAATGCCGCCAACCCGTCCGAATACATCATGGTGTCGATAGATTTCAGAGAACTGGGCGTGCGACGGATGTCCGCCGCGGCCATGGTGAACCCGGCTGGCAGCCACCCTGCCTGCCAGGCACTGCGGGACTCCGGCACCGGCGTCTTGTCGTCCCGCGCAAGGGTCAGGTGGGAAACCAGGGAGCCGTCCGGTCCAGCAGGCTCGAGGGCGTCCAGGCTGACCGCGTCGCCGAAGACGATCTGGTTGAACTGAAAGATCTCCAGGCGGTTGCCGTCGGCGTCGATCAGCTCGGAACGCAGCAGCAGCCGGGTCTCCTTGTCCAGCCACAGGCGATAGCCGAAGCGATCGTCGTCTAGCGGGGAAACGGCCATGCGAACCGCCTGACGCCCCGCGATGCGGTCCTCGCCGTAGAGCGAGAGCCCATAGGAACTCGAAATGCGGTCGTAGCGCCGGACGAAGGCGCGCGCGAAGGGCCCGGACGGGATGCTGCCTTCGAGCTCCAGCAGCTCGTCACCCGGCATCAGGATGCAGGCCACCTCCTCACCCGTACGCACGATCTCCCGCGGCGCTCCGTTGAGGTGCACGAGCCGTTCCCGCTGAACCTCGTCGACCACCATGTGCACCACCCGGAGGGTGTCGAGATCATCGCCACTGAAATAGGTGAATATGCCGTCGTAGCTGAGCTCGCTGAAGGCACGGTTCATATCGGCCAGCCACGCGTGGGGATCCTCGTCGGCCACGGAAATGGCCGAAACCAACACGCCGAACACCAGCAGAATGAAGCGTGCAGGTCTCATCGACGCTCGTAGGTCACCATCTTCACGAACGAGGAGACGCCGGGCTGGTTCATCCCCTGATGCTGAAAGTGATGCATCATGTACGCGTTGGCTCGCTGCAGATCGCGGGGCGAGATCTCGCTGGTAAACGCAGGATTGCTGACCCGGGGCCCTTCGATGGTCACCGTGCCCGCAGTCGCCGGGGGCTCGCCCGCTCCTTCGTCCCACAGACCGATCACGCCGATCACCGCCGCAAAGGCGACCGACGCCGCCACTGCGAGCCCGGCCAATCTGCCCAGTCTGGACCGCGGGCCATCCGCGGGCCCGGCCTGAGCTGCCGGCAGCGCGGCCGATTCAACCGCTTCGTCATCGGTACCGAGCTGCAACTGGCTCCAGACCCTTTCCCGGATATCGCTGCTGAAATGCACGCGTTCGCCCCGCATCAACATTCCTGCGATGTGGTAGCGGCTCCAAACCTCACGCAGCCCACCATCTTTCTGCATCTCGTCGAGGACGCGACGCAGTTCGAACTCGTCAGCCTCGCCGTCCATGGTCGCCGAAAGCGACTCTCTCAGTTTTTCCGACATCTCCTGCTTCCCCTGCTCTCGTCTTCAACGAGCACCTTCTTTACCCTATCCTTACCCTGTCCTGCGCGGTCTCTCCCCGCGCAGCCGTATCGACCACCAACCGCTGACCCAGCAACCTCGCCGTCACCGCCTGCGCGGCAACAGTGGCTCGATGTGAGCATCGATGGATTCTCTGGCCCTGAATATCCTTGAACGTACCGTACCCACCGGGCAATCCATGATGTGAGCGATCTGCTCGTAGCTTAGACCATCGAATTCCCGAAGAGTTACCGCGCTGCGCAGGTCGTCGGGCAATTGAGATATCGCCACATCGATGGCGGCGGAAAGCTCATCCCGTTCCAGCACCGCTTCCGGGCTTTCGCTCACCCGCAGGGCGTCGGCACCGTCCATGATTTCCGCATCTTCCATGTCCACGTCTACTCCGGGCGGGCGCCGCCCGCGTGCGACGAGGTGGTTCTTCGCGGTGTTGATCGCGATGCGGTACAGCCAGGTATAGAACGCGCTCTCGCCTCGAAATCGCGGCAAGGCCCGAAACGCCTTTATGAAAGCTTCCTGTGTAACGTCCTCCACATCCTGGGGATCCTTGAGGTAGCGGGAAACGAGGTTGAGGATCTTGTGCTGATAGCGGCTGAACAAAAGATCGAACGCGTAGCGGTCACCCTTCTGGACTCTCCTTACCAGTTCCTTGTCGGTATCTTTTGCCACTTAGACCCGGCTCGACCCCGGTGTTCCCCAAGAGGCCCGATATTCTGCCGATTGCGTCCCGTTTATACTAGTTGGCTAACTGATTCCGGGCGGTGGACATGGGCCAGCGGTTCTCCACAGACATTCTCGTCATCGGCGGCGGCGCGGCCGGCCTGTCGGCCGCTCTGCACCTCGCCGAGCATGCTCGTGTTACCGTTCTGTGCAAGGGTGACGTCGAGAGCGCTTCCACTCACTGGGCTCAGGGCGGCATAGCCGCGGTGACGGATCCGGACGACACCTACGAGGCCCACATACAGGACACGCTGAACGCCGGCGCCGGTCTGTGCGATCACAGCGTCGTGGCGCAGACAGTGGAGCGCGCGCCCCAGATAATCAGCCAGCTGGTGCAGTGGGGCATCGAGTTCGATCGCAGCGAGAACGAGTACCACCTGACCCGCGAAGGTGGCCACTCTCATCGCCGCATTCTTCATGTCGCCGACGCCACCGGCAAAGCGCTCACCCAAACCCTCACCGACAAGGTCCTCGACCACCCGAACATCGAGCTCTTCACGGATCGGGTCGCCATCGACCTGATCAACCTGAGCAAGTTCGGGCGCCACCCAAACCGCTGCGCCGGCGCCTACGTGCTCAACCGAACCACCAACCACGTGGAGGTTTTCCAGGCCCACTTCGTGATTCTGGCGACCGGCGGCGCGAGCAAGGTGTATCTGTATACGAGCAACCCGGACAGCTCCACGGGCGACGGCATCGCCATGGCGTGGCGGGCCGGGTGCCGCGTGGCGAACATGGAGTTCAACCAGTTCCACCCCACCTGCCTGTTTCACCCCCACGCCAAATCGTTCCTCATCTCCGAGGCGGTCCGTGGGGAAGGCGGCGTGCTGTGCCTGCCCTCCGGGGAGAGATTCATGGAGCGTTTCGATCCCCGGCTGGAACTCGCCCCGCGCGACATCGTCGCCAGAGCCATCGACCACGAGATGAAGCGGCTTGGGCTGGACTGCGTCTACCTGGACATCAGTCACCGGCCGCGCTCGTTCATAAAGAGCCACTTTCCTACCATCGCCCAGCGTTGCGCCGACTTCGGCATCGACATGGCAAACGAACCCATCCCCGTCGTGCCGGCCGCTCACTACACCTGCGGGGGCGTGGTCATCGATGGCAACGGCGCCAGCGACGTGCCCGGGCTATACGCCGTGGGCGAGGTGAGCTGCTCCGGGCTGCACGGAGCAAACCGGCTTGCGAGCAACTCGCTGCTCGAATGCCTGGTTTTCGGGGAAGCCGCCGCCCGGGACATCAAGCGCCGCCTCGGAGAGCCGCGGTGGGACGTCAACGTGCCGCAGTGGGATGAGAGCCAGGTGGTCGATTCCGACGAGGACGTCATCATCGCCCACAACTGGGAGGAACTCAGGCGCTTCATGTGGGACTACGTCGGCATCGTCAGGACGGACAAGCGCCTGCAGCGCGCGCAGCGGCGGATCGACCTCCTCAAGCAGGAGGTGCACGAGTACTACAGCAACTATCGCGTCAGCAACGACCTGATCGAGTTGAGAAATCTGATCCATGTCGCCGAGCTCATCGTGCGCTCGGCGCTGGTCCGAAAGGAGTCCAGGGGCCTGCACTACAACCTCGACCATCCCGAGACGATGAGTCGGGCGGACGACACCATCCTGTTCCCGGGATCGATGGACCGTCTGGACGTGCTTCAACCCGTCTTCAGCTGATCCGTCCGGTCTCGGACCGCGGCTTTGAGAAACCGGCGCAGGGCGGCGAAGTCCGCCGGGTCGATCTCGTCGGAGAACACTTCCCCGGCCTTGAACCAGCCCTCGGTCCAGCGCACCCGCACCACCCCCAGGCTTACGAGCCTGACGCGCCGCGCATCGAGCTGGTAGCGGACGACATCGGGCAACGGCCACCGGGCCCGGAACCAGAGAACGACCAGCGCCAGGCCCGACGCTCCAAGCCACATCCAGCCGGCGGCGGCAGCCAGAGTCGCGATGCCGGCCACCTCGAGGCGGCGAAGCCGCCCGGTTTCAAACTCGAGAAGAATTGTGTCTGCGGATTCTGTCCACGATGGCGTGCAGGGATTCATCTTCCGGCTTCGAACGCCCCTGAAGCCAGTCGTAGATGTCGAGATCCTCATGCTCGAGAAGCCGAACGTAGCGGTCCTGATCGTCTTGCGGCAGTTCCTCGAATCGTTCGCGTACAAACGGAATCAGCAGAAGCTCGAGCTCCAGCAATCCGCGCCGGCTGCGCCAGTAAATTCGACCCTGAGACGCATCGCCTTCCATTGCTCGACACTAACCCCAATGCGGTTAACATGCACCATCGAAACCCTGACGCTCAGGCGCCATATCAGCATGCTCAGACAAAAGTGGCTGTCGCAAACTCACCCGGTAACCGGTGAGCCGGATGCTCCGGCGGGCGTGTGCTACCTGCCCGACCTCAGCGTCCTGCGCTTCGAAGGCAACGATGCGGCCACGTTCCTCCAGGGTTACGTGACTTGCGACACCCAGAAGCTCAGCCCGAAGCGTCTGCAACCGGCAGCGGTCTGCAACCTGCAGGGTCGGGTGGTCTTCAACGGCTGGTGCGTCCGCGCCGATGACGCCGAGAAAGGCCCGGTGGATCTCATCGTGCACCGATCGCTTGCACCGCGCGTCGCGAGCTTTCTGGAAGCCTATCTGAGGTTCTCCCGCACCAGCCTGGCGGATATGGGGGAAGACATCCTGGTGTTCGGCTACCTCGCGAACGATCCGCCACCCGGGGCGCTTCGGATCAGTGAGGATATCGGCCTGCTGCTGGCAGATGACCTCGAGAAGGCTGAGAAGATCTGGCACGACCTGCCACATGCGCCCACCGAGGTGTGGCAAGCCCACAGGCTCGCTGAAGGATGGCCGCTCATCAGCACACCGACCAGCGAGTCGTTTCTGCCGCAGATGCTCGACCTCGACCGGCTGGGCGCGATCAGCTTCGACAAAGGCTGCTACCTGGGCCAGGAAATCGTCGCCCGGGCACAACACAGGGGCAAGGTAAAACGCCGGCTCGCCCGACTGAACTGGACAGGCCCCGAAGCGCCTGCGGCAGGAACGGAGGTGACCCACGCCGATGACGCCAGCCGCGCCTGCGGCACCCTCGTCGAGGCAGCAAGGCTGAGCGAGCATGGCGGGATCGCCATTGCCGTGATCGCAGAAGCCGCGCCCGACGAGCTGCGCGTCGGCGAGTGTCGGCTGAGCGCCCGGGGCTGACCGGCCTCCGGGTACCCCGCAGGACCGGCTACCCCTTCAGATCGGGTTTGAAAAGCCACTGAATGCTGGAGAAGTCCAGACCGCCGGCATCGTGCAGCTGCTGGTGCACGCGATAGAGATTCTTGGCGAGCGACCCCATGGGCACGGCGCTGCGCGACTGCTCCGCGGTGTCCATGGCTAGCCCCAGATCCTTTGTCATGAGATCGACCAGGAAACCGCCCTCGTAGTCGCGGGACGCGGGCGCGCCCTCCATGACACCAGGGTAAGGATTGTAGACGTTCAGCGCCCAGTTACCGCCGGAGGAGCGTTTCATCACCTCGGACAGAACGGCAGGATCAAGACCGTTGCTGACGCCGAGCGCCAGAGCCTCCGCCGTTCCCGCCATCAGCACGGCCAGCAGCATGTTGTTGCAGATCTTCGCGATCTGGCCTGCACCGCTGGCTCCGGCGTGGAATATGTTACTGCCCATGACATTGAGCACCTCGCGGGCGCGCTCGAGGGCATCTGCCTCGCCCCCGACGATGAACGAGAGCGTCCCGGCTTCCGCGCCGGCGGTGCCGCCGGATACCGGAGCATCGATCATCGCGAGCCCGGCAGCGCCCGCCTCCGCCGCCACCGATCTCGCCGTCTGCGGGTCGATGGTGCTGCAGTCGATCAACAGCGTGCCTTCGTCCACCGCGGCGATGACGCCGTCCTCACCGCCGTACAGACCGGCGACGTGGCGACCGGCGGGCAGCATGCTGATGAAGATGTCCACCGAAGTCGCCGCCGCGGCAGCGGACTCCTGCGCTTGGGCGCCCTCCACCGCCGCCATGAGATCCGGCACGAGGTCGAACACCTTTAGCTGGTGCCCGGCCGCAACCAGGTTACGCGCCATGTGGCCGCCCATGTTGCCAAGCCCGACAAATCCTATCCTGCTCATCGTCTGTTCCCCCTAGTTCAGATCGGCCAACGGGTTCTGCGCCCACGGCTCGACGAAATGGCTGTCCACATAAGCCTGCGGCAACGAATCGAGATCGCCGAACTGCCATGCCGGCTCGTTGTCCTTCTCGATCAGCAGGGCGCGGACGCCCTCCGCAAAATCGTGGTTGTTGGCACAATGAGTGGCCACGGTCATCTCCATCCGAAACGTGTCCGCCAAAGACATGTCCCCGGCTCGGCGCAGCTGCTCCACGACGATCCCCACCGTGGTCGGGCAACCCGACTGCATGGCGCCGATACCGCGGTCGATCCAGTCGCTGCCGCCACGCAGGGCGGCAATGGACGCGGCCACGTCAGCGATGCCACCTGCCACGGACAGCGAGTCCGGCAGGCGTTCGACCTGCGCTTCGGGAAACCCGCCCGCCGGCAGGTCAGCCAGGGCTTCCTGCACCGCGGCATGCGCGTCTGCCTGCCAGGAGGCCGCGCAAAGCCGCTCGCGCACGCTTTCCCTGGACGCCTGCTCGATCCCGTGAGTGCCGATACCCACCATCAGGGCGTCCGCGCCGTTCATGTGAGAGCCGGTCACTCCGAGAAACGTGGCGAAGTGCTCGGGCATGTTTCTCAGCAGCCAGGTCTGCCCGGCGTCTGGAAACAGACCGATGGTCACCTCGGGCATGGCAATCCGCGACCGCTCCGTCACCAGACGGTACCGCGCGGCAGAGAGGATACCGAGCCCGCCTCCCATGACGACCCCGTGGCCCACGGCGATCACCGGCTTGGGAAAAGTGTGGATCTGATGGTCGAAGCGGTATTCCCGCTCGAAGAACTGAAACGGGTAATCGTCCACCACCTCACCATGCTCATGGTTTTTCACCATGGCGTGGTAGAGCGCCTGAATGTCCCCGCCGGCGCAGAAAGCGCGATCGCCGGCCCCGGTGAACAGAACGGCGACGACCTCAGCACGGCCGGACCAATCCGCGAGCGCCGGGGACATGATGTCGATCATCTCCAGGCTGAGCGAGTTGAGGGTGCCCTCGAAATTGAGCCTCGCTTCCGCAAGAACGTGGCCGCTCTCCGTAGGATGCTCAAAGAGCTGCACCGGCGCGTTGGCTGAATTGACTGGTTCCATGACGCCGTTACCCGTTGACCCATTCAGGCGAACGCTTCTCGAGGAAAGCGTTGACCCCTTCTTTCTGGTCCTGCGTATCGAACAGACCCACGAAGGCGGCCCGCTCCGTCGAGTAGGCTTTGCTGATGTTGCCGCTGCGCGCCTGCTGAATGAGATCCTTGCAGGCGGCCACCGCGGGCGGGCTCTGCCGGCCCACCATCTCCGCCAGCTCGAGCGCGCGACCAAGCGACTGGCCGGCATCCACCACCTCCTCGACGAGGCCGATCTTCAACGCGGTTGCCGCATCCACCCGCTCGCCGCAGAGAATCATGCGTTTCGCCCATCCTTCGCCGACCATCCAGGCCAGGTTCTGGGTTCCGCCCCCGCACGGCAACAGACCCACCGTGGCCTCGGGCAACGCCAGCTTCGCCTGCGCCTCCGCAACACGGATGTCGCAGGCCAGCGCGCACTCCAGCCCGCCGCCCATGGCGAAGCCGTTCACCGCGGCGATGCTGACCCCGCGAAACGCGGACAACGTCTCGAAAGCCGAGCCGAACTGGCCGGCCATCTCCGAGGCCACTGCCGGATCCCCGTCTGCAAACAGCTTCAGATCGGCCCCCGCCGAGAAGAACTTCTCACCCTGACCGGTGATGACGATGGCGTAAACGCTGCGTTCTGCGTTGGCCTGCTCGACGACGTTCTTGAGCCCCTGCAGACTTTCCGCATCCCAGGTATTTGCGGGCGGCGTGTTGATGGTGACGAGCAGCGTGTGCCCTCGCTGCTCGACCAGCAGCTTTTCAGTCGGCGATTCAATCATCAGCTTCCTCTCTTGAGTCGATCATCAGTTCGGTGTTTTCTTCCAGATAGTCGCATCACGCAACGTCGAACCAGTCTATCCCGGCCACGCCCCGTTGCTGAAGGTACTCGTTGGCCCGGGCAAAATGCCCGCAGCCGAAAAAACCACGGTGGGCAGACAGCGGCGAAGGGTGGGGCGCCTTCAGGACGCAATGCCGTTGCACGTCCAGGATGGCTCCTTTCTTCTGCGCGTAGCTTCCCCACAGCAGAAAGACCAGCCCGTCCCGCTCCCGGTTGAGAACGTCGACCACCTTGTCGGTAAAGATCTCCCAGCCCATGCCCTGATGCGAGCCGGCGCGACCACGCTCCACCGTCAGCACCGCGTTGAGCAGCAGCACGCCCTGCCTGGCCCACGGCTCCAGACAGCCGTTGGTGTCATCCAGACGCTTTGCGGGACCGCCGAGCTCCTCGTTGATCTCCTGAAAGATGTTGACGAGGGATGGCGGTTGCGGGATGCCGGGCTGCACCGAGAAGCACAGGCCGTGTGCCTGGTCGGGGCCGTGATAGGGATCCTGACCGATGATCACGACTTTGACGTCCTCCAAGGGCGTCAGGTCCAGGGCGGCGAAGATGTTATCGCCCCGGGGATAGATCACCTTGCCCGCCCGCTTCTCCCGGAGCAGGAACTCCCGCAGCTTGTTCATGTAGGGCTTGTCGAACTCACCGCCAAGCACCGCTTTCCAGGAAGGCTCCAGGCGGACGCGCTCCTCGCTCCGGCGGGCGGCCTCAACCATCTTGCACCGGCCGCATCAGCGGAAACAGCAGCACGTCCCGGATGGTCGGGGAGTCCGTGAGCAGCATCACCAGCCGATCGATGCCCAGCCCCTCGCCGGCCGTGGGCGGCAGACCGTACTCGAGCGCGGTGATGTAATCGTCGTCGAAATGCATGGCCTCCACGTCGCCGCCGCTTCGAAGCAGCGCCTGAGCGCGGAAGCGCTCGGCCTGATCCTCCGGGTCATTGAGCTCGGAAAATCCGTTGGCGATCTCGCGCCCGGCGATGAAGAGCTCGAAACGGTCGGCCACCTCAGGATCCTCGTCGTTACGGCGAGACAGCGGCGATACCTCGGTGGGGTAGTGGGTGATGAACGTGGGCTGGACCAGGCGGTCTTCCACCCTGGCCTCGAAGAGTTCGAGCTGCATCTTGCCGATACCCCAGTCCGCCTCGGGCTGAACGTTCATGCCCTTGAGAATGGCGGCCAGGGCATCGGGGTCCTTAAGCTGCCCCGAGGCAATGCCCGTGTGCCGTTCGATGGCTTCGACCATGGTGTAGCGTTCCGCCGGCCGCGCCAGATCGATTTCCGTCCCCTGATAGGTGAGCGTCCCCGTCCCGAGAACGTCCCGGGCGAGAAGCTGCAGCAACTCCTCGGTCAGAGCGATGAGGTCTTCGAAATCGGCGTAGGCCCAGTAGAACTCCAGCATGGTGAACTCCGGGTTGTGCCGCGTCGACAACCCTTCGTTGCGGAAGTTGCGGTTGATCTCGAAGACGCGCTCCATGCCTCCCACGGTCAGGCGCTTCAAGAAGAGCTCGGGGGCGACACGCAGATACAGCTCGAGATCGAGCGCATTGTGATGCGTGACGAAAGGCCGCGCTGTCGCGCCGCCGGGTATCACCTGCATCATCGGCGTTTCGACTTCCAGAAAACCCCGCTCCTGCATAAATTCGCGGATCTTGCCGATCACCCTGGAGCGGATCTCGAAGACCCGCCGGGTATCGTCGTTCATGATGAGATCCAGATAACGCTGGCGATAACGGATCTCGTGATCGGTGAGCCCGTGGTACTTCTCCGGAAGGGGCCGCAGAGTTTTGTTGAGCAGCTCGATGCTCGCGGCAGCGACGGTCAGCTCGCCCTTGTTCGTGCGCATCATGGTGCCCCGCACGCCCACGATGTCGCCGATGTCCCAGAGGTCGTCGAATTCCTCGTAGGCTTCCGGGCCGACGTCTTCCGTTCTCAGGTAGCACTGGATCGTGCCGCTCGTATCCTTGAGAGTGATGAAGCTCGCCTTTCCCATCACCCGTCGCAGCATCACACGCCCGGCGACGGCCACCTGGATGCCGGCATCGGCCAGCGCGTCCTTGTCCAGGTCGACGCAGCGAGCATGCAGCTCCTGCGCAAGGGCGTCGCGGCGGAACTGATTGTCGTAGGCCCGTCCGTTTTCGCGCCAGCGCGCGAGCTTCTCGCGCCGATGTCTGATGATGTCCGATTCGTCGGTCATGAGAATTAAGCCCTACAAGCCTGCTTTGAGGCTCGCTTCGATGAATTCATCCAGGTCGCCGTCTAGCACGTTACCCGGATCCGATCGCTCTACGTGGGTGCGCAGGTCCTTTACCCGGGACTGGTCGAGCACGTAGGAGCGGATCTGGCTGCCCCAGCCGATGTCGGCCTTCGAGTCCTCGACGGCCTGCCGCTCCGCGTTGCGTTCGAGCTCGGCCAGCTCGTAGAGTTTTGCGCGCAGCTGCTTGAATGCCTTGTCCTTGTTCTGGTGCTGCGAACGCTCGCTCTGGCACTGCACGACCGTGTTCGTTGGCAGGTGGGTCAGGCGAACGGCCGAGTCCGTCCGGTTGACGTGCTGGCCGCCGGCCCCGCTGGCCCGATACGTGTCCACCCGCACATCGGCAGGATTGATATCGATCTCGATGTCGTCGTCGATCTCGGGCGCGACGAAAACCGAAGCAAACGAGGTGTGACGCCGATTACCGGAGTCGAAAGGCGACTTTCGAACCAGCCGGTGCACCCCGGTTTCCGTTCGCAACCAGCCGAACGCGTGATCACCCTGGAACTGCACCGTGGCCCCCTTGATGCCGGCAACCTCGCCGGGCGATAGCTCGGTGATCTCGGTGTCGAAGCCGTGCTTTTCTCCCCAGCGCAGATACATGCGAAGGAGCATTTCCGCCCAGTCCTGGGCCTCAGTGCCGCCGGATCCGGACTGAATCTCGACGTACGCGTTCGCCTCGTCCATCTCGCCCTGGAACATGCGTCGGAACTCCAGGGATTCGAGCTGCCGCTCGAGATCGTCGAGCTCCTCGTCGACCTCCGTCAGGGCATCGTGGTCTTCTTCGGTAGACGCAAGCTCGGCCAGATCCCGCAGGTCATTGAGGGTCTCGTGCAGATCGCGCAGGCCTTTGACCACCTGCTCCAGCGCCGAGCGCTCCTTGTTGAGGCGCTGCGCTTCTTCAGGATCGTTCCAGACGTCGGGCTCGGCGAGGGTCAGCTCGACCTCGGCGAGACGGTGTTCCTTCTCGGCAAAGTCAAAGGTACCCCCTAAGCGCGACGTCGCGCTCGCTGAGGTCCTTGATACGCTCTCGCACCGACGTGATCTCGGCCATTATCCCCGCTCTCGACAGACCTGCGGCGCCCGGCCGCAAAAGACGCGCAAGTTTATGCCAACCCCACCAGATGCTCCACCATGAGCTGAAGCGTGGGCAGCGCGCCGTAGTCGTTCTCGCTGAGACGGAACACCGCGGCCACGCGCTGAACGTCGGGCAGCGGCGGCTGGTTGAAGGCGATGGCGTCGAAGAGCCGTTCCCCGCGTTTGAGCACCAGCTTGAGATGGGACTCCCCGACCACCCGCTGGCTGACCACGGTGAACTCGTCGTGAAAGCAGGGCTCCGGAAACCCCTGGCCCCAGGGCCCGGCAGCGGCGAGCAGGCGGGCGACGTCCAGGCTCAGCTCCTCGTCCTCCAGCCGTCCGTCCGTCACGATCACAGCCTGCAGGGACTCCGCCGGAAGCACCCGCCGGACTTCGGCGTCGAACGCCCGGGCAAAAGCCTCGTAGTGCACGCGTTTCAGAGTCAGCCCGGCCGCCATGGCGTGACCACCGAAATTGACCAGCATCCCGGGGTAACGAGTGGCAACGGCGTCCAGAGCGTCCCTTACGTGCAGATCGGGCAGCGAGCGGGCGGAACCCTTGAGCTCGTCCGGCGCGAGATCGCCGGCCTCTGCGAAGGCGATGACCGGGCGATGCAGCTTCTCTCTCAGCCGGCCGGCCACGATGCCGACAACGCCCTGATGCCAGGTCGCGTCGTAAACACAGACACCGTAACGATCCTCAACGGCGACGTCGTGGCCGGCCACCAGCAATTCGGCGTCGCTGACCATCTCTTCCTGCAGCTGCCGCCGGGCGCGATTGAGCTCATCCAACGCCGTGGTGAGCTCACGCGCCGAACCGGGATCAGCAGCTGTCAGGCAGCGTATGCCCAGGCTCATGTCGTCCAGCCGGCCGGCCGCATTCAGCCGAGGGCCCAGTGCAAAGCCGAGATCGGCCGCCGTCAGCTTTCCCGCGTCGCGGCGCGCCACCTCGCAGAGCGCTCTGATGCCCGGCCGAGCGCGACCTCCACGGATCCGCTTCAGCCCCTGCTCGATGAAGATGCGGTTGTTGCGATCCAGGGGCACCACGTCGGCCACCGTGCCGAGCGCCACCAGGTCGAGCCACTCTGCCATCTTGGGCTCTTCGCGGCCGGCGAACCAACCTCGCTCCCGCAACTCGGAGCGCACCACGCTCAGCACGTAGAAGATTACTCCGACCCCGGCGACCGACCGGCTCGGAAAGGCCGACTCGGGAAGATTAGGATTGACGATGGCGTACGCATCCGGCCGCACGTCGCCGGGCAGATGATGATCGGTGACGATCACGTCGATGCCATGCTCGTTGGCGCGTGCCACCCCCGCGACGCTGGACACGCCATTGTCGACGGTAACCAGAACGGCCGGCTGCCTTCGCGCGGCGAGATCGACGATCTCCGGAGAAAGCCCGTACCCGAAGTCGAACCGGTTCGGCACCATGAACTCCACCTGCGCCGCCCCGAGGGCGCGAAGGAGAGTAAGGGCGAGCGCCACGGACGTAGCGCCGTCGGCGTCGAAGTCGCCCACCACGAGAATCCGCTCATCTTCCATGACCGCACGGGCAAGACGCTGACCGGCCCGCTGAATGTCGGGCAGCGTGTCGGGCGCGTGGAGCCCGGCGAGCGCATGATCGACGTCTGCTGCCTCGACGATACCCCGCGCGGCGTAGATCCTCGCGAGCAGCGGCGGCAGGTGCGGGAGCCGATCCGCGTCGGCTCCCGGACGGGTAACGATCTGCGGGCCAGGCCCCGTCTGCGTCATTCGCCGTCTTCGTCGAAGTGCTCTACCCGGATGCGCATGATCTCGCCGACGACGTCCGGCAGAGCCTGCACGGCCTCGAGCGCTTCATTCATGACGGCCTCGCGCACGCTGTGGGTCAGAATCACGATAGGCACCCAGGCTCCATCGCCCGATTCCGCTCCGCGGGTCCGAACTCTGGCTTCTTCCCGCTGAATGGCCGCTTCGATGCTGATCTCCCGTTCGCTGAGAATGGTCGCAACCCGGGCGAACGCGCCCGGACGGTCGACGGAGGGAATCCGCAGGTAATAGGCGCTGTCGGTCTCGGCGATCGGCAGAATGGGAAGGTCGACGTCTCCGACCGGGCTGGGCAATCTGGCAGTGCCACGAGCGAGATCAATGAGGTCAGCGACCACGGCTGAGGCCGTCGGCAGCGCGCCGGCTCCCGCACCGCTGTAGAGCGTATCGCCCGCGGCATTGCTGTGCACCAGGACGGCGTTCATCGCACCGCCGATACTGGCGAGCAGATGCTGCTCCGGCACCAGCACGGGGTGCACGCGAGCTTCGATGCCGTGCTCGCGGCGCCGCGCTATGCCGAGGTGCTTGATGCGATAGCCGAGTTGCCGGGCATAGCCGATATCCTCGGCTGTCAGCTTCGAGATGCCCTCCGTATAGACCGAGTGAAAGTCGAAGCCGACATCGAAGGCGAGCGCCGTGAGGATCGTCAGCTTGTGGGCAGCGTCGATGCCCTCCACGTCGAAGGTGGGGTCGGCTTCGGCGTAGCCGAGGGTCTGCGCCTCGGCCAGCGCATCGGCGAAGGCCCGCCCACTCTGGGTCATGGCGCTGAGAATGAAATTGGAGGTTCCGTTGATGATGCCGGCCAGCCACTCATGCTGGTTGGCGGCCAGAGACCGGTTGAGGCTTGAAACGATCGGTATGCTGCCCGCTACCGCGGCTTCGAACCCGAGGTGCGCGCCGTGCTGGGCTGCCAACGGCAGGAGCTCGTTTCCGTGCAGCGCCACGATGGCTTTGTTACCCGAAACCACCGGCGTTCCCCTGGCGAGGGCACTGGTGACGAGCTCCAGGGCGGTATCCTCACCCCCAATGAGCTCTAGGAGAACATCGATGTCGGGATCCCTGGCGAGGGCATGCACGTCGGTGGAAAACTCGGCCCGGCCAAGGTCCACGTCCGGCTTGGCCCGCCGGCTGGCCACGCGGGTCACCCGTATTTCCCGGCCCGCCCGCCGGGTAATGCTTTCCCTATTGGTGGCCAGCACCTCCAGCACGCCCTGTGCCACGGTGCCTAGACCACACATTCCTACCTTGAGGGGTTCCAACGCCAATGACCAAGATGCTGCGACGAGGCGCCAAGTCTACTGGCGCGCCGTCCTGTGCTCAAAGGTATCGACGGGAAACTTCGCCCGAGGGGATCAGATGCCCAGCGCTTCCGCCAGCTGCTCGGCCGGCATGTAGCCGGGCAGCAGCCGCCCGTCCTCGAGAACGATGGCCGGTGTGCCCGTCACGCCCACTTCGCGCCCGAGGTCGAGCTGGGAAGCCACCGGGTTTGAGCAGGTCAGCGTGGGAATGGTCTGTCGCGCCTTCAGCCTGGTAATGGCCGTGTTGCGATCGGCCGAGCACCAGGCCGACACGATTTTCTGATAGGACTGAGAACCCACCCCGGCCCGCGGATAGGCCAGGTACCGGACCTCGATGCCCATCTCGTTGAGCTTGGGCACCTCGAGGTGCAGCTTCTGACAGTAACCACAGTCCACGTCCGTGAACACGCTGATGGACGCCTTGGTTGTCCCTTCCGGGGAGAAAACCACCATCTCCTCCGCCGTCACCTGGGCCATCAGGGCCTGCCGCTTTGCCGTTCGCCCCGCTTCGGCGAGGTTCACCAGGCTGGTGTCGGTGAGCTCGTACATGTCTCCGGCGAACAGATACTTACCATCCGCGGTACCGTAGAAAAACGAACCGCCCTTGAGCTCGAGGGCGTAAATGCCGGCGAGCGGGGTTTCGCGTACCTGCTCTATGGGTATACCGGGACGCAGCGCCGTCAGCCGCTCGACGAGCGCCTGGCCTCCTTTGGCGTCCGTGACGTCCTTGACCTCATCGGCCTCGGCTGCCTCGTCGGCGTGTCCGATGACGGCCAGGCACGCTAGCACTGCCCCGACCCAGAGGGTCTGAAATGACAACTTCATTGATTTCTTCACGGTGCCTCCTGCACGGCCGGAGCATTAGACCAGCGAGCGCGCCCAAATATCCAGCTTAACCACATTCCTTTACAAATAGCCTGCTCCAATACTCAAACCCGCGCTTCGCTCTCATCCTCGCGGGTGATGGGTCCGATGCAGGTCCTTCAGCCGAGCCTGCGCGACGTGCGTGTAGATCTGGGTCGTGGACAGGTCCGCATGTCCCAGCATCATCTGCACGGCCCTGAGGTCCGCCCCGTGATTGATAAGGTGGGTGGCAAAGGCATGGCGCAGCGTATGCGGCGAGATGCTCCGGTGGATGCCCGCCTTCATGGCATAGCGCTTCACCGCGTGCCAGAAGTTCTGTCGGGTCATTTGCGAGCCCCGGCGGCTCGGAAACATCGCTGCCGTGGCATCGCTGCCCTTGATGAGCGGACGGCCCTCGTGGAGGTAACGCTCGAGCCAGCGCATTGCCTCCCCACCCATGGGCACCAGGCGCTCCTTGCCCCCCTTCCCGACGATTCTCACGATCCCCTGCCGCGCGTTCACGGCGCTCATCGTGAGACCCACCAGCTCGGATATCCTCAACCCCGAGGCGTAGAGAAGTTCCAGCATGGCCTTGTCCCTGAGCCCGATGGGATCGTCCAGGCGCGGTGCTGCCAGCAGCTGACGAACTTCCGCCTCCGACAACGAGCCCGGCAGCCGGCGTCCCATCTTCGGATGCTCCAGGTGAGCGCTGGGATCCGCGCCGATCCGCCCGCGCCCGGCCGCGTGCCGGTAGAAGCCTTTCACGGAGGAGAGCCAGCGGGCGGCGGAGCTGGCGCGGTAACCCTGACGATGCCGCAGCGCCAGGCACTCGAGCAGATCCGCGTCGTTGGCTGTCAGCGGATCCCGCTTCAGCATGTCGGCAAGCTGGTAGAGATCCCGACGATAGGCGGCCAGCGTGTTCTCGCTCAAGCCCCGCTCGAGCCAGACCGCGTCGAGATATTCGTCCACCGTATGGCGGGCCGCCTCATCCTTCGGCAGAACCTCGCCCATTTCGTCTCCTTGGGCACCCATCACGGACACTTTGTGACGTAGTTGGTCCTCAGTCAACCGACATAAAAACCAGCGGATAGTTATTCAACTACATGAAACAAAAGGATTTTTAATCGATTTTGAACGGAATCCAGATAGCTGGCACGGTAGCTGCATTGGCTTATACGGGCGCGATCCACCCACCCAGCTGTCCCCTGGAGTGATCGTGACCCACGCTGAAGGAAGCCGGCCCCCTCTCCACCGGTTTCCGAAGACGGCCAGCTTGCCGGGGCCTCCCCCCAACTCCCCCAACCCGGCAAGCTGGCTTCATTTTTTTTAAGCCGCCGGGCGGTGAAACGACGGGTTAGACCTTTTCCTTGATGCGCGCAGACCGGCCCGAGCGCTCACGCAGGTAGTAGAGCTTGGCCTGACGGACGTCGCCGCGACGTTTGACACTGACCGAAGCGATCATCGGGCTGTGACTCTGAAACGTGCGCTCGACACCGACCCCATGGGACATCTTGCGAACCGTGAATGCCGAGTTCAGCCCGCGATTGCGCTTGCCGATCACCACGCCTTCGAAGGCCTGCAGCCGTTCTCGGTTACCCTCACGAACCTTGACCTGCACGACGACCGTGTCTCCCGGCCCGAACTCCGGCAGGTCGGACTTCAGCTGCTCCGACTCGAGCTCCTCGATGACTTTGTTTCTGCGCACGATCTTCTACTCCTCGCCCGACTCGGTCCGAGCGGCCAATTCTTCAAAACACTCGCGCAAGAGCGCGCTGTCCTCATCATCCAGCTGCCGCCCGACCAGCAGATCGGGGCGCCGCTGCCAGGTCCGCAGCAAGGCCATCTTCCGCCGCCAGCGGCTTACCGCCTCGTGGTCTCCGCTGAGCAGGACCTCGGGCACACCCAGGCCGTGGGTGTTCTCGGGGCGCGTATAGTGAGGGTAATCGAGCAATCCATCAAGGTGTGATTCAGCCTCTATTGAGGCCGAATTGCCGAGAGTCCCCGGCAGCAGCCGCGTGACGGCGTCCAGCACGACCAGCGCGGGCAACTCGCCGCCGCTGAGAACGTAGTCGCCGATGGAAACTTCCTCGTCCACCGCCAGCGAGACGGCCCTCTCGTCGATGCCCTCGTAACGACCCGCCAGCAGTATCACCCCGCGCTGCTGAGACAATTCACTGACTCTCTGCTGCGTCAGCCGCCGACCCTGGGGGCTCAGGTAGATCACCGGCACGCTCTCACCCAGGGCGGCTCGGGCCGCCTCCCGCGCCGCGCTGACGGCCGCAACGACCGGCTCTACCTGCATGACCATCCCGGGCCCGCCGCCGTATGGCCGGTCATCCACCGTGCGGTGTCGGTCCCGGGCGAATTCGCGCGGGTTGAAGAGCTCGAGGGTCACGATGCCTCGATCGATCGCTCTGCCGAGCACGCCCAGCTCGGAGAGCCGTCGGAACATCTCCGGAAAAAGACTGACGATGCCGCACCACACGTCTAGTCGACCTCTTCCCAGTCGACGTCGATCCTGCCCGCGGCAAGATCGACCCCGGTTACAAACCGGCTGACGAAAGGAATCAGCGTCTGCGTCGAGTCGCCTCGAACCGCCAGCACCGAGTTCGCGCCAGTGTCGATGAGATGATCCACCACGCCGAGCCGCGCCCCGCGGTTCCATACCTCGAGACCTTCCAGGTCTCGCCAGTAATACTCTTCCGCGTCCAGCACCGGCAGACAGTCCCGGGGTACGGCGATGAACCGCCCGGTGAGCGCGGCCGCCACGCTGCGGTCCGGGATGTCTGCGTAGCAGGCGATCAAGCCCTGCTGGTGGGGCCGCACTTGGACCGGGTGGTAGGCGTGCCATTGCCCGTCACGCTCCACGTGCCAGGGCCCGTAGAGGAGAAGGTTGGCGGGCGGATCCGTGAACGAGGTGACCCGGATCCAGCCGTGCACACCGTAAGGACCGCCGAAGCGGCCGACGATGACGTATTCCTGGGAATGCATGCGGAAGACTCCGGGATCCCCGGCAACGCCCGCCGTGGGGCGCCCGACGCGGCCCGTCAGTCGGCGGTGGCTTCCACGGCGGCTTCCTGCCGCCGTGCCCGACGAATCAGCCGGGTGACCGGATCAGACGCGAGCGCGCCAACGGACAGCCAGTAGTCGATCCGCTCGAGATCAACGCGCAGTTCCTCGGCCTGACCCTTGGCCACCGGATTGTAGAAGCCGACCCGCTCGACGAATCTGCCGTCTCGCTTCGCCGTGCGATCCGCGACCGTGATGTGATAGAAGGGGTTCTTCTTGGATCCGTGGCGTGCCAGGCGAATCGTTAGCATGTGATGACCCTGCTGCGGGCCCGCCAGGCGGGCCCAATCGTTGAAAGGCGCGGTATTTTAATGGAACGCCCGGCTCATGCAAGGCCGGTGAGGCTCCATCACCGACGCACGCCGGGCGGCGGCCGCATCCCCTGCATGCCCCGCATCATTCGCTGCATGCCGCCTTTGCGCGACATCTTCTTCATCACCCGCTGCATCTGCTTGTGCTGTTTGAGCAGGCGGTTCACATCCGGCACCTGAGTGCCGCTGCCCCGCGCGACCCGCTGCTTGCGGGATCCGGTGATCACGTCCGGGAAGCGGCGTTCGTGGGGGGTCATGGAGTCGATGATCACCGCCATCTTGCGAAACATCCCGTCGTCCAGCTGAGCCTGCGCCGCGGGCGGCAGCTGCCCCATGCCCGGCAGCTTCTCCAGCATGCTCGAAACGCCTCCCATATTGGACATCTGATCGAGCTGCTCGCGGAAGTCCTCCAGGTCGAACTTGCGACCACGCTGAATCTTCTTGGCGAGTTTCTGTGCCTTGCGCTTGTCGACTTTGCGCTCGGCTTCCTCGATGAGGCTGAGGACATCGCCCATGCCGAGGATTCGCGATGCCATGCGGTCCGGATAGAAAGGCTCCAGGGCATCGACCCGTTCGCCCATGCCGATGAACTTGATGGGCTTGCCCGTGATGGCGCGGACCGACAGGGCGGCACCGCCCCGGGCATCCCCGTCGGCCTTTGCCAGCACGACGCCGGTTAGCGCCAACGCATCGTTGAAAGCCTTGGCCGTGTTGGCCGCGTCCTGACCGGTCATGGCGTCAACGACGAAAAGCGTCTCGATGGGCTGGAGCTCTTCGTGCAGCAGCTTGATCTCCGCCATCATGTCGGCATCGATCGCAAGGCGTCCCGCGGTGTCCACGAGCAGAACGTCGGCAAACTGGTTGCGGGCTTCATCAACGGCACGACGGGCGATCTCCAGCGGCTTCTCCTGCGCGCTGGATGGAACACAGATCACGCCGACCTCCCCGGCCAGGGTCGCGAGCTGCTCGATGGCAGCCGGACGGTAAACGTCGGCACTGACCACCGCCACCTTCTTGCGCTCCCTTTCTTTCAGGAGCAGCGCGAGTTTGGCAACCGTGGTCGTTTTGCCAGCGCCCTGCAGGCCGGCCATGAGCACGACGGCCGGGGGCGTGGTGGCCAGGTTGAGGGCGTCGTTGTCATCGCCCATCACGTGGACTAGCTCTTCGTGAACGATCCGAACGAACTCCTCGCCGGGATTGAGAGCAGACGAAACCGTCTGGCCCAGGGCCCTGGTCTGGACCTGGGAGAGAAAGTCTTTCACCACCGGCAACGCGACGTCGGCCTCGATGAGGGCCATCCTCACGTCGCGCAAGGCGTCCTGGACGTTTTCCTCCGTGAGCTTCGCCTTGCCCGAGATGCCGCGGAGCGTCTGGGTAAGTCGTTCGGAAAGATTGTCGAACATGAAAACCTCGTCGAGCCGTTGGACGCACGCCGGGACCATCGGCGGCGGGCCGATTATAGCCCTTCACGCTATTGGTGCGTTATGCCAAACTCCCCGACGCTCCAGCCATCGACGACGCCGACCGAAATGGTTGCCACAACTACGAGCATCGCCGCCGGAACGTGCGCCGTGTTGCTGTACCTCCTGGGCACCGCGATGCAGCTGCGACGACTGTCGCGATCGGCTCCCGTGCTGTTGCAGCCGCTCATCGCAGTGGGGATCCCCGCTCTGGTTCTGCACGCCCTAACCACGATCAGCGTGATCTACACTCCAGCGGGAATTCACCTCGGTTTTTTCAGCACCGGCGGCCTGGTCACGCTGGTGATGACGGCATTCGTGATGCTGGCCTCCCTCAGGCTGCCCGTTCACAACCTGTGCGTCCTGATATTTCCGGCCAGCGCTCTCGGCATCATCGGCTCGCTGCTCGGAGAATCCGCTTTCGTTCCGCGGCAGGAGATGCCCTGGGAACTGCTGCTGCACGTTCTCATCTCCATCACGGCCTACAGCATCCTGTTCATGGCCGCCTGTCAGTCCGTTCTGCTGGCGATTCAGGAACACTACCTGCGAGCGCGCCACGGCCTGGCGTTCATACGTCTTCTTCCGCCGCTGGAGACCATGGAGACGCTTCTGTTTTCGATGCTCTGGACCGGCCTCGTCGTTCTCACGGTGGCTATACTGAGCGGTTTCGCCTTTCTCGAGGACATGTTCGCGCAGCGCGTCGTCCATCACACGGTGCTCTCGTCCCTGTCCTGGCTGCTCTACGCGACCTTGCTGGCAGGGCACAAGCTGCTGGGATGGCGCGGCACGACGGCCGTTCGCTGGACGTTGATCGCCTTCCTGCTGCTCGTGCTAGGCTACTTCGGTAGCAAGTTCGTCATCGAGATACTGCTGGACGCCTGATGTCCCTCACCGAGTTGCCCGCTTCCGTCCTGCTGATCTTCGTATTCGTGCTGACCGCCCTGTCGGCCTATTTTTCCAGTTCCGAGACCGCGATGATCGCTCTGAACCGGTATCGCCTGAAGCATCTCGTGAAGCAGAAGCACCGCGGCGCCCGCAAGGCAAACCGGCTGCTGCGGCGTCCCGACCGGTTGCTCGGCGTCATTCTGATCGGCAACAACCTGGTGAACTTCACGGCCGCGAGCATCGCGACCGTGATCGGCCTGCGCTTTTTCGGTGATACCGGCGTCGTGCTCGCCCCCATCGTCATCACCGTGATCTTCCTCATTTTCGCCGAGGTAGCACCCAAGACCATCGCCGCCAAGGTTCCCGAGCGGATCGCCTTTCCCTCAGCGTACCTGCTCGAGCCGCTGCTCAGGCTGCTGTATCCCGGCGTGGTTTTCATCAACGGCATTTCCAACGCCATCGTGAAACCCTTCCTGCCGAAGGAGGGCGAAATCGCCGCGGATAGCTTGAGCGTGGAGGAGCTCCGCACCGTCGTGGGAGAAGGCGTCGGCCTGCCCGGTCAGGGACAGGAAATGCTGCTGAGCATCCTGGACCTGGAAAAGGTTTCCGTCGACGACATCATGGTGCCGCGCAGCGAGATCGTCGGGATCGACGTCGATGCCGACATCGGCGACATTCTCGTCCAGATCGGCAACAGCCAGCACACGCGGCTGCCGGTCTTCAAGGAAAACATCAACAACATCCTGGGCATTCTGCATCTGCGCAAGGTCGCCCGCTACCTGCAGCGCAAGGAGCGCGAGGAAGAGCTGAGCAAAAGCGATCTGATGAGCCTGACAGACGAGCCGTACTTCGTCCCCGAGGCGACGCCTCTGCCCACCCAGCTCATCAATTTCCAGAACGAGAAGCAGCGGATTGCCTTGGTGGTGGACGAGTACGGCGAAGTGCAGGGCATCGTCACTCTCGAGGACATCCTCGAGGAGATCGTCGGCGAGTTCACGACGGACTTTGCTGCGAGCATCCAGGAAATCCATCCTCAGGACGACGGCTCGTTCTTCATCGACGGGATGGCGCTTCTGCGGGACATCAACCGGAGCCTGGGCTGGGATCTGCCCACTCATGGCCCCAAGACCCTCAACGGCCTGGTTCTGGAACATCTGGAAACGTTGCCCGACAGCAACCTCTGCCTGCGGCTGGGCGAGTACCTGATCGAGACCCTGCACATCAAGGAAAACGCGATCAAGACGCTGAAGATTACCCGGGTGGAGTGAGTCGTCGGCCACCACCGGGGCGAGGCCCGCCAGGGCCCTCGCAGCCAAGCCAGCCCGTCTTCAGGCCTTCCAGCGCCGGTTCAGCGCCGAGACGATCGCCATGAACGACGCGGTAATCGTATTCCGGCTCACGCCGACGCCGTAGCAGCGCCCCTGCTTGGGATCATCGATGGCGACCAGACAGAACGCATCGGCGTCCTTCCCCGTCGTCATGGCGTGCTCGTGATAGTCAATGATGTTCAAAGGCTCGTTGAGCGTCTCGACCATGCCGTTGACGAACGCCTCGATGGGGCCGGACCCTTCACCGTCGATGGTCACCTGCTGCTCGTTGACCTCTACCCGCGCAATACAGCGCTGATCAGACGTCCGGCCGGTGAGCAGGTCGAAGTCGACCAGCCGATAGGGACCGGAATCGACCACATACTCTTTCTTCAGGGCCTCGAGGATCTCGTCGGTCTTGATCTCCCGGCCCTGACTCTCGGTCAGCTGCTGCACCACGGCGCTGAACTCGACGAGCATTTCCCGCGGTAAGGCTATGCCGAAGTGCTCCTCGAGCAGAAAACCCACCCCGCCCTTGCCGGACTGGCTGTTCACCCGGACCGTTTCCTTGTAGGAGGAACCGACGTCGGCGGGATCGATGGGCAGGTAGGGCACTTCCCAGTGATCCCTGTCCACCTTGGCCATGCCTTTGCGGATCGCATCCTGGTGGGAGCCGGAGAAGGCGGTGAACACCAGATCTCCCGCATAGGGATGGCGCTCGTGAACCGGCAGCTTGTTGATCTCCTCCACCGTCGCCCGGATACGCGGCATGTCACGGAAGTCGAGCTCGGGGTCCACGCCCTGGCTGAAGAGATTCATCGCCATGGTGACGATGTCGCAGTTTCCCGTGCGCTCGCCGTTACCGAACAGCGTCCCTTCAACCCGCTCGGCGCCCGCCATCAGCGCAAGCTCCGTAGCGGCGATCCCGGTGCCGCGATCGTTGTGGGTATGAAGGCTGATCACCGTGCTGTCCCGCCTCGAGAAATTCCGTACGAACCACTCGATCTGATCGGCGTAGATGTTGGGTGTGGCCATCTCCACCGTCGACGGCAGGTTGATGATCATCGGATCGTCCGGGGTGGCGCCCCACTCCTCGGCCACGGCGGTGCAGATGTCCACGGCAAAGTCGAGCTCCGTACCGGTAAAGCTTTCCGGCGAGTACTCGAACGTGATATCGGAATCCAGGGTCTCGAGGCCCGCCTTGACCAGGCGCGTTCCCCGCACCGCCAGGTCGATGATCCCGGAGCGGTCCATCTCGAACACCACGCGGCGCTGCAATTCCGAAGTCGAGTTGTATAGGTGAAAGATCACCTTCGGCGCGCCACGAAGCGCCTCCACGGTTCTGGCAATCAGCTCCTCGCGAGCCTGGCAGAGCACCTGAATGGCGACGCCGTCCGGGATCCTGCCCTCGTCGATGATGCGGCGAATGAAATCGAAATCGGGCTGCGAGGCGGCCGGAAAACCCACTTCGATCTCAGCAAACCCGACACCGACCAGCAGGTCGAACATTCGCAGTTTCTCGGCCACGTTCATCGGGTCGATCAGCGCCTGATTGCCGTCGCGCAGATCCACGCTGCACCACCGCGGAGCCGTGGTCAGGGTCCGGGTCGGCCATTGCCGGTCCGGCAGGTCGATGGCCTGAAAGGCACGGTACTTTTGGAAAGGCATGGTGTTCGCCGCGCGACCGCCGGTTGGCTGGCGCTGGGCCCGGAAGGGGGATTGGGTTTGCTCACTCATTGTTCTTCGCCTGCGAGGTCTTTCTCGCTGCTGCTGGTCCCGGAGGATCGTTAAGGTTTCGTATGGGGTGGGCGGAATGCCCTTTTGCGTAAGTATTGGCCGGCTACGCCGGCAGTCGCAGCAGCGCCAGAAGAGACAGATTTGGACGGTGATGAGAGTTCAATTCAGCTCCCGAATCGTGGCCGCGACTATAGCCAGCCGGGGAGGATTTGCCAACCCTGCTGATCAGTCGTCAAACGACCACCGAATGGCTGCGGCTGCCGCGTTGGCCTTCTTGCGGGCATCGTCCACGTCCCGCCCCCGGGCCAGCGCGACGCCCATGCGCCGCTCGCCCGCTACCTCGGGCTTTCCGAACAGACGCAAATCCGTGCCCGGCTCCGCGAGCGCGGCTTCGAACCCCTCGAACCTGACGGCGCGCGATTCTCCCTCCACCAGCACGACGCTGGATGCCGAGGGCCCGTGCTGCTGGATGTGAGGAATCGGCAATCCGAGAATGGCCCGGGCGTGCAGCGCAAACTCCGAGAGATCCTGGCTTAGGAGCGTCACCATTCCGGTGTCGTGGGGGCGCGGGCTCACCTCGCTGAAATAGACCTGGTCGCCTGCGATGAAAAACTCCATACCGAAGAGACCACGACCTCCGAGCTCACCGGTGACCAGCTCGCCTATGCGCTTGCATTCCGCCAACGCCGCTTCGGCCATGGGCTGAGGCTGCCAGGACTCCTGATAGTCGCCGCCGGCCTGACGATGCCCGATGGGCGCACAGAACGACGTGCCTCCGACATGGCGGACGGTGAGGAGCGTGATCTCGTAATCGAAATCCACGAAACCCTCCACGATCACCTTGTCGGCACCACCCCTGGCCCCGGCCTGCGCGTAGTCCCAGGCAGCGGCAGCGTCGGCCGCCGTGCGAACCGTGGACTGGCCCTTGCCCGAGGAGCTCATCACGGGCTTGACCACACAGGGAACGCCGATCTCCTGTATGGCCTCGTCGTACTCTTCGCGCGTCGCCGCAAATCGGTAGGGCGAGGTGCGCACGCCCAGGGTCTCGGAAGCCAGGCGCCGGATGCCCTCGCGGTCCATCGTGAGCCGGGCTGCCCTGGCCGTCGGGATGACCGTCAGGCCCTCGGATTCCAACTCCACCAGGACCTCGGTGGCGATGGCTTCGATCTCGGGGACCACCATGTCGGGCTTCTCCAGCGCGATCACCTCACGAAGCGCGTCGCCGTCGAGCATGCTGATCACGTGGCTGCGATGGGCGACCTGCATTCCCGGCGCGTTGGCGTATCGGTCGACGGCAATGACCTCCACGCCGAGCCTCTGCAGCTCGATGACCACTTCCTTACCGAGCTCGCCGGCACCGAGCATCATTACTCGCGTTGCGTTGCCCGCCAGCGGCGTCCCTATGCTCGTCATGACGTGATGTCCACACTTTCCTGTTCGGATAACTCGGCAAGATACCACCGGGCGCGCTCGACATATCCTTCAGCGCTCACTCGCAGCCCCGCAATCTGCTCATCAACCAGCTCCCTGACCACCTTGCCGGGCGACC
>DATCZA010000009.1:0-3592 GCA_036526135.1 Pseudomonadales bacterium
GTAGCCGGGGAACGCTGGGAGCTGACCGTGAACGCCAAGAACCTCTTTGATGAGGATCACCACGTCGACCTGCAGAGCTTCCCCAATGTGTACGTCCTCGATATCGGCCCCGGTGGGGCGAGCGAAGACGGAAACATCAACATCGGGACCCTGGGTCAGCCGCGGCTGATCACCGGAAGCCTGACCTACCGGTTCTAATTCGGCGTAGGATCGGTCGTGAGAGTCCGGGCGCTCGTGTATTGACACGAGCGCCCGGTTAATTTCAGCGGTTTGCCCGGCGCCGGGGCCGGGCAATGATGACTAAGTGGCGTTCCAGGCGTCCAGAACCTCTTTGCACCCCACCAGCGCGATGGTGTTGCCATCGTCGTCGATGAAGTTGAGTGGCCCGAGAAAGGTCATGTAGAACTCGCTGTCCACGGGGAACTCGGTGTGGTCGTGCTGAGCGTTGCACTCCTCGTAGCCGTAGCCGGGCGCAACGGCAGTGGCACCGCCTTCGGCCGAGCCTCCGCGCACGTTCATCCTGCCCTTGGTGAGGAAGTACTCGCCGGGGCCCATGTGAATGTGCTTGGCGAACGACGTGCCTGCGGGGCAGTCGAAGATGGCCGTCCACGCGCCGGATTCCGGTGAGACGTGGAGCAGTTTCCAGGTGATGGGGCCTTCGCAAAGGCCTTCCGGAAAAGGAATCCAGTCCACGGAATCCATCTGGACGTAATCCCCAGTGGGGCTGTTTGCTGTCATGTCGATCCTCCCAACCTGAACGCAGAGCTTCTGCGTTCTTTGCTGACTCGTCCGATGAAGACTCGGACACCCTCCACTGCAGTTTGTCCCGCGCTCAGGTGGGCGTCAATGCTTTAGCACCGCGTTGGCGGCGCCCGTCTCCCTTCGCGATCAGAGCTGTCCGGTCAGTAAACGACCACGGAGCGGATGCTTTCACCCCGGTGCATCAGGTCGAACGCCTCGTTGATGCGCTCGAGCGGCAGCGTGTGGGTGATCATGGGATCGATCTCGATCTTCCCGTCCATGTACCAGTCCACCACCTTGGGCGTGTCGGTCCGCCCTCTGGCGCCGCCGAAGGCGGTGCCTTTCCAGACCCGCCCGGTGACCAGCTGGAACGGACGCGTGGCGATCTCCCTGCCCGCTTCGGCCACGCCGATGATGACGCTGGTTCCCCAGCCGCGGTGGCAGGCTTCCAGCGCCGTGCGCATGACGTCCGTGTTGCCCGTGCAGTCGAAGGTGTAGTCCGCGCCGCCGTCGGTGAGCTCCACCAGGTGCGCGACCAGATCGCCGTCCACCGTCCCCGGGTCCACGAAGTGCGTCATGCCGAACTGGCGTCCCCACGCCTCCTTGCGCGGGTTGACGTCCACCCCGATGATCCGGCTGGCGCCCACCATGCGCAGGCCCTGAATCACGTTGAGGCCGATGCCGCCGAGGCCGAAGACGATGCAGTTGGCGCCGGGCTCGACCTTGGCCGTGTTCACCACGGCCCCCACCCCGGTGGTGACGCCGCAGCCCACGTAGCAGGCCTTGTCGAAGGGGGCGTCGGCGCGGATCTTCGCCACCGCGATCTCGGGGACCACCGTGTAGTTGGAGAACGTCGAGCAGCCCATGTAGTGATGGATGGGCTTGCCCTCGAACGAGAATCGGGAGGTGCCGTCGGGCATCAGGCCCTGCCCTTGCGTGGCGCGGATGGCCGTGCACAGATTCGTCTTTCGGGACAGACAGGATTTGCACTGCCGGCACTCCGGCGTGTACAGGGGAATGACGTGATCGCCGGGCGCAACCGAAGTGACATCCGGGCCTGTCTCGACCACGACGCCGGCGCCCTCGTGGCCGAGGATGGACGGAAAGACCCCTTCGGAATCAAGCCCGTCGAGGGTGTAGGCGTCGGTGTGGCAGATGCCGGTGGCCTTGATCTCGATGAGCACCTCGCCGGTTCTGGGACCCTCCAGGTCGACCTCCACGATCTCCAGCGGTTTCTTGGGCTCGAAGGCCACGGCCGCACGCGTCTTCATATTTGCTCCCTGTTACTTGCGGAGGTTCAGCCACCAGTCCTGCATGACCAGGGGGTGGGTTGCCGCATACTCTTTCATGAGATCGCTGGCATCCTCGGGCAGGTCTTTGGGATTGGTGGACGTAAGGTCGCAGGCGCCCTGGATGGGATCGATCCACTCCAGCTCGATCTCCTCGAGCATCGAGGCGAAGTCCGGTGCTTCGTGGTGGGGCGAAACCTGATGCTCCATGAAGCCGACGAAGTCGTCGAACGACTCCATGCAGTAGTACGTGCGCGGCTCCGCGCCCCGCCAGTACTCGTAACGTCGGCAGGTGGGCTCGTTGGCATGGGTCTCGCGGAACATCATCCGCGCGGTCTCCTCGAACTCAGCCTCCTTGCCCTCGAAAATTTTAATCTTTGCCAGAAACGTGGCCATGGTCCCCCCTCATGCTCCCTGGATGATGATTTATCGGTCTAGCAAGGATAACCGCACCCTTCCTCGTTTGGCGACCGGGGACATGGGCAACTGGGTGATTCGCCTTGCCCCAGGGTGCCGCCGGGCGTAACGTCTGGAGCGTCGATTTTCCAAGGAGACAGATGATGAGATCAGCTATGACCCGGATCGCTGCCCTGGTTGTGTTGTTTGCGCCGATCGCGTCGCTGCAGGCGGACCACCACGGGGCGCTCATCGCCCAGGCCCGGTCGGCGGCCCCCGAACTGGTGAGCGCCGATGCGACTGTGATGTATCGCGGCGAGGTGCTGGTCGAAGGGACCAACGGCTGGGTCTGCATGCCGGAGACGCTGCCGGACGACAACTCGCCCATGTGCAACGATGCGGTCTGGATGGGCCTGATGCAGGCAATGGACGCTGGTGAAGAATACGAGGTGGAGCGCATCGGCATCTCCTACATGCTCCAGGGAGATGCTGGCGTGAGCAACTCGAACCCTGCGCATGCCGACCATGTGAATGCCCCTGATTTCATCAAGGAAGGCGCGCATCTCATGATTGCCGTCCCGCGCGCGATGCTCGAGGGCATTACCGATGACCCGCACGGGGGTGGGCCCTACGTGATGTGGAAGGACACGCCCTACGCGCACATCATGGTGCCGCTGGAGGACGCAAACCGGTCGGCTCCCCCGGCGCAATAGGACGCCCGGTGCCAGCGCCCGGCGGGGCTGATGCCGGCCCCGGCCGGCGTCCATTGCCGTTGAGATTTTCATCCGACGTGGTCGACATGTTTAGATAGCGTCATGCCAGTGCTGTCGCTCGAGGATGTGACCAAAGCCTATGGCCGGCGTCCGGTGCTCGAGAACGTCGATCTCGCGCTGGAGTCGGGCCAGGTGACGGCCATCGTCGGGCGCAGCGGGTGCGGCAAGTCCACCCTGCTCAAGCTGTTTAACGGGCTGGTGGTGCCCGACCGCGGTAGGGTCTCGGCGTTCGGAGCGGAGCTGGATTACGCCGATCTGGTATCCGTGCGCCGGCGGATGGGTTACGCCGTGCAGGGCACGGGCCTCTTTCCCCACATGAGTGCCAGGGAAAACGTCGTTCTCTCGGCGGAGATTGCGGGCTGGAAAGAGCAGGCGGTGGCTCAACGGCTTGGC
>DATCZA010000010.1:0-120309 GCA_036526135.1 Pseudomonadales bacterium
CAGGGCATCGAGCTGGAGCTGTCCGCGCTGTTGGCAGAGAACCTGACCCTGCGCGCCAACCTCGGCTGGATCGACGCCGAGTACAACGAGTTTCTGCTCGATCGGGACGGCAATCCGGACACCCCGCCCACGGATCTTTCCGGTCGGGACGTGGTTCGTGCTCCCGAGATCTCTGCCGGGATCGACCTGACCTACGACTACAGTCTGGGCGCGAGTGGAGGCCTTCGGTTCAACGTCAGCTTCCTCTATGAAGACGAGAATACCTACTACTACAACGACGACATCGGCTCGGAGTTCGACACCGTGCTGGAGGAGCGCACGATCCTCAACGCCAGCATGACCTGGAGCAGCGCGGATGAGCGCTACTACGTCGGTGCGTTCGGCAAGAACCTGACCGACGACCGTTACCAGACGGCGGCCCAGGCCGTGGGCGTGCTCTGGACGTTCTCCAACTACGGACCGCCGCGCACCTACGGGGTCCAGGCGGGGATGCGCTTCGGGCAGTAGCGGGTCCAATTCGCACAGCAGACGGGGCCGCTATCGGCCCCGTCTTCTATCGCCGGACCGCAACCCCAAGGCAACTTGATCTCGCAGGGAGCCGGCGCGGCTCCCGTTATCCTCATGGCTTTCCAGTTGAGGAAATCGATCATGAGGAAGGCCCTGTTGTCGTTCGCTGTGATGCTCACCTCTAATGCCTGGGCCGAGTGTGCCTGTTTCTGTGCCGATGGCGCCCTCACCACCATGTGCACCACCGTGGCGGAGGCCAAGGCCAATGCTGGAATGTGCGCGGCGCGGGATCCGGGAAGCTGCCCCGTCGGCCCGCTGCAGACGGAACGGGTCCGTTACGCGTCCCCCGAGGAAGGAGCCGTCAACTGTCGCGGCGCGCGAGTCTGGGATGCTGCGCGGGGCACCTTCGCGGACGTACGGGTCTGCGACGTAGCGCCGTAGCCGAGCCTTACCGGGCCCTGCCTCCCTCGCGCTGAATTGGCGCCGTTTTCGGCTGGTCCGGCTTGCCGGTATAGTGGTTCAGCGGCCGCGGCGGTGGGTGTCCTTCACGCGGATGCGCTTTATTCACGGGAGGGCGCGGTAATGAGCGGTGAGCTGTGGCGATTGAGTGCCGTCGAGCTGGCGGAGGGAATCCGCCAGGGTGAGTATTCCAGCCGGGATGTGGTGGCGAGCGTTTCTGCGCGGATCGCCGATCGCAACCCGGAATTGAACGCCATCGTCTATGACTGCCGCGACGAAGCGCTGGCGGCCGCCGAGCGGGCCGATGCGACGCTGGCTGAAGGCTCCGAGGTGGGGCCGCTTCACGGTGTGCCGGTGACCATCAAGGAGAACGTGGACCAGGAGGGCAAGCCGACGCCCAACGGGGTCCGCGCCTTCGAGCAGATCATCGCACCCGCCGACGCTCCCCTCGTCACCAACCTGCGTAACGCGGGGGCCATCGTCATCGGGCGCACGAACACGCCCGAGCTCTCCATGCGGGCGACCACGGACAACCCGCTGCACGGGCGGACGTACAATCCCTGGGATCCGGAAGCCAGCGCGGGAGGCTCATCGGGTGGTGCAGGCGCCGCGGCAGCGGCCGGTTTCGGCCCCATCCATCACGGCAACGACATCGGCGGCTCCCTGCGCTTTCCGTCATTCTGCAACGGCGTCACCAGCGTCAAACCGACATTTGGCAGGATTCCGAGCTATAACCCCTCGATGACGGGGGAACGGGGAATGCTGGCACAGCTGATGTCCGTGCAGGGGGCGATTTGCCGGGAGGTTCGCGACGTGCGCCTGGCCACGCGAGTCATGGCCCATGGAGATCCCAGAGATCCGTGGTGGGTGCCCGCCCCGTTTGAGGGTGAGCCGGCACCTCGCCGCGTCGCGTTCACCAAGGAGAATTACGGCTATCCGATTCACCCGGAGCTGCTCTCGGCTCTGGATCGGGCGGCGGCTCACCTCGTCGATGCCGGCTACCAGGTGGAGGAGGTGACAACGCCGTCCATTGCGGAACCCGCCCAGGGCTGGTTCGACGTCGCGATATACGAGATGAAGGAAACCATCGGCCCGGTGGTGGAGCAGTATGGCAGCGAAACGCTCAAGCAGATCTTCCACTGGTACTACGACTTCGGCGATCTGGTGGACGCGGACGGCTATCGCGAGGCGATCGCCGCTCGCACCACGTTGACGCGGCGCTGGAACCTGTTTCTGGACGAGTACCCGCTCGTTCTCAGCCCGTTTCTCATGCGGCCAACCTATCCGTGGAACTACGATGCGGTCAGCTATGAGCAGGCGCACGATCTCTTCAACTCGGGCATCTACAGCTTCGGCATCAACTATCTGGGGCTCCCCGCGGGGGTTGTTCCCGTTGGTCTGGTGGAAGGTCTGCCGGCGGGGGTGCAGATCGTTGGTCGGCGTTTCCGGGAAGATCTGATTCTCGATGCCATGGAGGCCGTGGAGGCCCGGGTTGGCGTGCTGGCCCACGAGCTGTGGCGGTCCGAGGCCCCAGCCGCCAGCTGATACCCGGATGCGAAGCATCAGCGTTCTGATACCCGTCCTGAACGACGCAGCCGCCTTGCGCCGATTGCTCGACCGCCTGGAGGCCCTGGTTTCGGAGTCGATCATCGGGTGCGAGATCGTCGTGATCGATGGCGGCAGCACCGACGGCTCGCAGAACGTCTGCGCCGAGCGCGATTGCCTCGTCATTCAATCCGCGGGCGGCAGGGGCCGGCAACTGCAAGCGGGTTTCGAGGCGAGCTCCGGCGATCTGATCTGGATGCTGCATGCCGACACTGATCCGGATTCTGAAGCGCTTAAATACCTTGTTACCCTCGATGCTCCGGCGTGGGGGCGCTTTGACGTCCGGTTTGCGGACGGGCCGCCCTTTCTCTCAGTGGTGGCGACGTTGATGAACTGGCGCTCCCGGATGACCGGTATAGCCACTGGGGATCAGGCCATCTTCGCCCACCGCTCGTTGCTCGAAGCGATTGGCGGAGTGCCACGCCAGGCGCTGATGGAGGACATCGAGCTGTCGAAACGTCTCAAAACCCGTATGCGCCCGCTCTGCTCGCGCCATATCGTGGAGACCTCGGGGCGTCGCTGGGAAGCCCGCGGCGTGATCCGCACCATATTGAGCATGTGGCGGTTTCGTCTGCGCTACTGGATCGGAGCCGATCCCGAGCGCCTGGCCGCCGAGTACTACTCGTGAGCCATCTGGGAACGTTGTGCATCTTCGCGCGCGCGCCGGAGCGAGGCGCTGTGAAGACGCGCCTGGCTGCGCGAATCGGTGCCGATGCTGCGTTGGCCGCCTATCAGCGCCTCGTTGACCTTGCACTCTCCCGCTACGCTGCACTCCCCGATCTCCGCTCCGAGCTCTGGGTAAGCGGCGATCGTTGCTTGCCGGAAGTGCGCGGGTGGTCGGCGGACTGGGGCCTGCCGTTGTTCGAGCAGCGTGGTGGCGATCTGGGAGAGCGCATGGCCGCAGCCATGGCCCACGGCTGTGCCCGGGACGTTGCAACGCTGATCGTTGGAATCGACTGTCCATGCATTGACGGCGCCTATGTGCGCGCTGCGGCCCAAACGCTTCTCACGACGGATCTCGTTCTGGCACCCGCGGAGGACGGCGGTTACGGGCTGATCGGGCTGCGGCGGCCAATGCCCGAGCTGTTCCGGGGCGTGGCGTGGGGCAGCAGCAGCGTCCTCGCCGAAACGCTGGTGAAAGCCGAGAGGCTGCGGCTTCGATACGAGCTGCTCGAAACCGTCTGGGACGTGGATGACGCGGCGGACTGGGAGCGATTTCTCGAGTCCGGCTACGGGTGAATCTTGGGGAGCCGGGCGATGCGTGCTTCGATCAGGCGCCTGCCGCGTTCTCGGCAGCGATGCCTCTGATCCTGCCGACCATCGCACGCAACCCGTTTCCCCGGCTGGGGCTGAGATGCTGGAGCAGCTCCAGCTCCTCGAAGAGGGCTTCCACGTCGAATGCCAGAATCTCGGCGGGCGAGCGTTTGTCGAAAGCAGCAAGGATGATCGCGATCAGTCCCCGGACGATGTGCGCGTCACTGTCGATGGCGAAGGTGAGCCTGTCGGCAACCGGGTCGTAGGCGGCTACCAGCCACACCTGGCTCTGGCAGCCGCGCACCAGGTTGTCCTCGGTCTTCAGGGCGGCGTCCAGCGGTGGAAGGTCACGCCCGATCTCGATGACGAAGCGGTATTTGTCCTCCCAGGAATCGAAAAACGCAAAGCTGTCGCGGATGTCGCCGATGTCCATGGATCAGAACAGGCCGAGCTCCAGCTGGGCTTCCGCGGTCATCATGTCCCGGGACCAGGGCGGATCGAAGACGAGCTCCACGTCCACGGATTCGACGTAGGGAACCCTTCCGACCCTGGATTTGATGTCCTCGACCAGCACGGGTCCCATCCCGCAACCCGGTGCGGTGAGGGTCATGGCGATGTGAACGTGCCGGTCGGTCAGCCTGCAATCGTAAATCAGCCCGAGATCGACGACGTTGACGGGGATCTCCGGATCGTAAACCGTTGCCAAGGCGGCCTTGACCTGCTCCATGTCGACCTTGCCATCCGCAGGAGGCTCGAATTCGAGGGTCTGGGGCTCGAACCCCAAAGCGTCAGCATCGGCACTGTCCACACGAGCCATGTTGCCGTTCATGATCACGGTGTACGTCCCGCCGAGATTCTGGGTCAACGTCACAAAGGTGTTGGATGGGATCGTGATGGGATCACCTGTCGGGACGAGCCTTGCCGGGCACTCCCTGGTGGTGGCGATGATGCGCTTTTCCACCGGCCGGTCGCTCTCTAGGAACCTGCGATGGAGAAGCTTTCCCCGCAACCGCAGTGAGACTCGGCGTTGGGGTTCTTGAACTTGAGGCTCGAGTTCAGGCCCTCGGTCACGTAATCGACCTCCGTGCCGCTCACCATGGGCAGGTCGTCGGTGCTCACGTAGAGGCTCAGAGAATCGGCAACCTCGAACGCCCGGTCGTTCTCTGCAGGCTCGTCCAGGTAATCCAGAGTGTACATGTAGCCGTTGCAGCCGCTTTCCTTGACGCCCAGCCGCAGATATTTGTGGCCGGACGTGGCGATCTGGCTCCGGATGTGGGCAGCCGCGGCGGGCGTCACCGCGATCTGGGTGGGTTCGAAGGTGCGAACGCTCATGATTCTCCTCTTGCTCCTCCTCTTGCTTGGGTCACACGAAAGACAGAGCTTTGCGCAACGCGGCAACGAATCGTTCCACGTCGGCTTCCGAATTATACAGACCCAGAGAAGCTCGGATGGTGCCGGGAATCCCCAGACGCTGCATCAACGGCATGGCGCAATGGTGACCCGTACGCACGGCGACACCCTGCTGGTCGAGCAGCGTGCCGATGTCGTGCGGATGGCTGTTGTCCACCAGGAAGGACACCACCGACGATCGTTCGGCGGGCTCGCCGATGAGCCGGACGCCGTCCATCTGCCGCAGCTGGCTGAGCGTCAGATCGACCAGGTGATCCTCGTGAAGGCGGGCGTCATCCCGTGGCACGTTGCTCAGGTAGTCCACGGCGGCCGAGAGGCCGATGGCGCCGGCGATGTTGGGGGTGCCTGCTTCGAACTTGTAGGGCAGCCGGTTGTAGGTGCTCTCTTCGAGGGAGACGTGCTCGATCATCTCGCCGCCTCCCTGCCATGGGGGCATCGCATCGAGCAGCGATTCGCGTCCGAAGAGCACGCCGGTGCCGGTGGGGCCGAACATCTTGTGGCCTGAGAACGCGTAAAAGTCGCAATCCAGCGCGCGGACGTCCACCGGCAGGTGGGCGACTGCCTGGGCGCCGTCGATCAGCGTTGCGGCGCCCGCGCTCCTGGCAAGCTCGACGATCTGCCTGACGGGGTTAATTGTCCCGAGCGCGTTGGAGACGTGTCCTATGGCGACCATCTGCGTACGTTCGCTGAGTTTTGCCCGAAAGTCCTCGAGGTCGATGTCTCCGGATTCGGTGATCTCCGCGGCCACGAGGCGCGCGCCCGTCCGCTGCGCGAGCATCTGCCAGGGGACGATGTTGGAGTGGTGCTCGAGGTGAGAGATCAGAATCTCATCGCCGGCGGTCAAGCGTTGGGTGAAGCAGCTGGCCACGAGGTTGATGGCTTCGGTGGTGCCCCGTGTGAAGACGATCTCGCTGGTCGACGTCGCGTTGATGAACTGACGCACGCGTTCCCGTGCATCCTCGAACGCTCGGGTTGCCTCGTCGGAGAGCGCGTGCGCGGCTCGGTGGACGTTTGCGTTGCAGGTCCGATAGTAGGCGTCGATGGCATGGAGCACGGCTTCCGGCTTCTGGGAAGTCGCGGCATTGTCGAGATACACCAAAGGTGCCCCGTTGACCTCGCGTCCGAGGATGGGAAAGTCCAGCCGCAGTCGGTCGACGTCGAAGCTCATTGGAGGGCTTCCCGGATCCGCGCCATGACGGCATCAGCGAATGGCCCCTTGATGCACTCCCGGAGGAATCCGTTGCACAGCAGCAGCCGTGCCTGGGCCTCCGGAACGCCGCGCGAGCGAAGGTAGAAGAGGCTTTCCTCGGAGAGCTGCCCGACCGTTGCGCCGTGGGCGCAGCGAACGTCGTCGGTGTAGATCTCGAGCTCGGGCTTGGTGTCGATCTCGGCCTGAGGGTGCAGTGAGAGGTTTCGATTGGTCAGGGTGGCATCGCTTGCGGTGGCGCCCTCGTGAATGTGGATCCTGCCGTTGAACACGCAACGGCTGCGGCCGGTTCCGATGCCGTGGACCTTTTGTCGGCTCACGGTGTCGCGCGAGCGGTGCTCGACCACGAACTGCTGATCGATGTGGCTGCCCTCGTCGGCGAGGAAAGCGGCCGTTACGTTCGCTGTCGCTCCGGGCCCGGCCAGCACGAAATGGCAATCGCTGCGCCGGCGGCGACCGCCGAAGTGATGCTGGTTCAGCTCGTAGGCTGCATTATCGGCCAGGATCGCGACGAGCAGTGACCAATGCGCCGCCAGGCGGTCCAGGGCGCAACGTGCATGCCGGACCCGTCCGCCGGCCTCTACCCGCACGACGATGAGCTGGCCGTTGCTCGGCCCGGTCGGTGCGCTTTCCTGCAGCTCGACCTCGGCGCCCGCCGCCACGTGGATGAACGTGGCCTGATTGGCGTTACTACCCGATTTTAGAATCAGAGGCTGCGGCAGGCTTTCTGCGACGTGGCAGAAGGTCCCGACGCTGCCGTTGAGAAGGGCAAGATCCGCGAGAGGATAACGATCGGGATCGATCTCCCCCGCCATGGCGGCAACGGTGACAGCCTGGTCCGCGGTCAGCTCGCCCATAGGGCAGACCGTGATGCCCGGCTGATCGGCATTGTGAATCTCGGGTGCGGGGCCATCGGCATGCGCTGCCTCGACGAGGGCCGTCACGAACGGCTGGATGGGCGTGTACTTCCAGTATTCCCTTATCGCGGGGGCAGTCAGCCCTCGATCCAGGCGCGCGAGCCCGGCTTGCGCGTCGAACCAGGACGGTGCGGTACCGGCCAGATCCCTCATTTGCGCGGTCGCGTCGCTCATTCGGTGATCCATCCGTATCCCTTCTCTTCGAGTTCCAGCGCCAGCTCCTTCCCGCCCGACCTCACGATCTGGCCCTGTGACAGAACGTGCACGGCGTCGGGCACGATGTAGTTGAGAAGCCTCTGGTAGTGCGTGATGAGCAGCACGGCGTTGCCCGGCGCGCTGAAACGGTTCACGCCTGCGGCGACGACCTGAAGCGCGTCGATGTCCAGCCCCGAATCGGTCTCGTCGAGGACCGCCAGCCTTGGTTGGAGCAGCAGCAGCTGAAGGATCTCGTTGCGCTTCTTCTCGCCACCCGAGAAACCCTCGTTAACGCCACGCTTCAAGAATTCGGGGTTGAGATCGAGGTCCGTGGCGACCGTACGGACCGCCTTCATGAACTCCACGGTGCTCAGGGGTTGTTCGCCGCGGGCCGCGTGAAGGCTGTCCACCGAGGCCTTGAGAAACTCCATGTTGCTCACCCCGGGGATCTCTACGGGGTACTGGAAAGCGAGGAAGATGCCAAGATGAGCGATCTCGTCCGGCTCCAGGTGGGCGATGTCCTGATCCAGAAACGAGATGCTGCCGCCGGTGATCTGAAAACCCGGCCGTCCGGCCAGGACGCTGGCCAGCGTGCTTTTGCCGGACCCGTTCGGACCCATGATCGCGTGAACCTCACCAGACTCTATGCGCAGGTTCAACCCTTTCAGGATTTCTTTCTCGGCGACGGTGACGTGGAGATCGCGGACTTCGAGAAAGCTCATCCTACGGCCCCTTCCAGACTGACCTCCAGAAGTTTTGCCGCCTCCACCGCGAACTCCATGGGCAGTTCCCGGAACACCTCTTTGCAGAATCCGTTGACGATCATGCTGACCGCCTTCTCGGCGTCGATGCCCCGTTGCTGGCACAGGAACAGCTGCTCGTCGCTCACCTTGGAGGTGGTCGCCTCGTGCTCGACTATCGCCGAGGGGTTGCTGCTTTCGATGTAGGGGAACGTGTGCGCTCCGGACGCGCCGCCGATCAGCAGGGAGTCGCACTGGGTGTAGTTGCGGGCACCGTGGGCGGATGGCGTCGTGCGCACCAGCCCGCGGTAGCTGTTCTGGCTCTTGCCGGCACTGATGCCCTTCGAGATGATCGTGCTACGCGTGTCCGGCCCCATGTGAATCATCTTCGTCCCGGTGTCGGCCTGCTGGTAGTTGTTGGTGAGCGCGACCGAGTAAAACTCTCCCACGCTGCTCTCACCGCGCAGAACCACGCTGGGATATTTCCAGGTGATGGCGGACCCGGTCTCCACCTGGGTCCAGGAGATCTTCGACCGTTTGCCGATGCAGGCGCCGCGCTTGGTGACGAAGTTGTAGATGCCGCCCTTGCCGTCCTTGTCGCCCGGATACCAGTTCTGCACGGTCGAGTACTTGATCTCGGCGTCGTCCATGGCGACCAGCTCGACCACGGCAGCATGCAGCTGATTCTCGTCGCGCATGGGGGCCGTGCAGCCCTCCAGATAGCTCACGTATGAACCTTCCTCGGCGATGATCAGCGTGCGTTCGAACTGGCCGGTATTGCGTGCGTTGATCCTGAAGTAGGTGGAAAGCTCCATGGGGCAGCGCACGCCTTTGGGGATGTAAACGAAGGAGCCGTCGCTGAACACGGCGGAATTCAGGGCCGCGTAGTAGTTGTCCCGTCGCGGAACCACGCTGCCCAGGTATTTCTGGACGAGCTCGGGATGTTCGTGGACGGCTTCGGATATCGAGCAGAAGATGACGCCGGCTTCGGCAAGCTTGTCTTTGAAGGTGGTGGCGATGGAGACGCTGTCGAACACCGCGTCGACCGCGACCCTGGGTCGCGCGACCGAATCAGGGTCCTTGACGACCCCGGCCAGCATTTCCTGCTCGTGCAGGGGGATGCCGAGCTTTTCGTAGGTTTCCAGCAGCTCGGGGTCGACCTCGTCCAGGGATTTGGGACCGTCGCCCTGGCTTTTCGGTGCCGAGTAGTAGGAAATGGCTTCGAAGTTGATGGGCGGGAAGTGCACGTGAGCCCATTCGGGAGGCGTCATCTGACGCCAACCGGCATAAGCTTCCAGGCGCCAGTCCCGCAGCCACTCCGGTTCTTCCTTCTTCTGGGAGATGAATCTGACCACGGATTCGTCGAGCCCCGGCGGCAGGGTCTCCGATTCGACGTCGGTGGTGAATCCGGCGCTGTATTCTGACTGCACGAGATCGTGCACGGTCCGTTCAGACACGGTGAAAATCGCTTAAGGTGAAAGAGCGCAATTGTACCCGCTGAGGGTGGCGGAATACCAGAGTAAAATAGTCGGGTATTTGGGGTCCGATGACTCGCCCGTCTTGAATTCCGGTTTACTGCCGCGAATCCCGCACAGTAACATCCGCGCTCTTTTGTCGCGCTTCATTCGCAGGAACCGATCCTCATCATGCCCAAGCTCGAGCAACTTCCGGAGCCGAACATCTATCAGGCTTACGGGATCTACCTACTCGAATCCAAGCATCGGCTCATTCGTCGGTTGAAAAAGGCTTACCAGCCTTCGGTGCACGGACACAAGACCTGGAAGGCGAGCTTTCTGCTCATGGACTATCTGCAGCATCGCCCCATCGCCAAGAAGTCCCGGGTTATGGAGATCGGCTGTGGCTGGGGCCCCGGTTCCATATTCTGTGCCAAGCGTTTCAAGGCCCGGGTGACTGCGGTAGACGTCGACCGTGAGGTCTTTCCCTTTCTCGAGGTGCTCGCCGAGCTCAATGACGTCAAGTTGAAGCCTCTGGTGAGCCGCTTCGAGAAGCTGGATGCCGATTGCCTGGGCAGGCAGGACGTGCTCATCGGGTCCGACGTCTGTTTCTGGGACAACATGGTCAAGCCGCTTTCGAGGCTCATCAACAAGTCGTTGGATTCCGGGGTGCAGCGAGTGATCCTTACCGATCCGGGGCGCCCCACCTTCTACGAGGTGTGCGATCTCGCCGCCAAGCGGCACAAGGTCGAGCTGAACAGCTGGTATGCTACAGAGCCCGACTACTGCTCAGGAGAAGTGGTCGAGATCCGGCCTAAAAAATAATAAAAACAGATAGTTATGAGGCTTAACTAGAATCATGCCTCGTTAGCCAGGAAGGATTTGAGCTGGTTGGCGAGACTCGAGCAGGCCGACGATCGGACCCGGGCGATGAAGGGCACGGGGACGACGATGGCGGGCACGTAGCTGGTGCCCACGGCATCCGAGCTGAGCTTGCCTGCGACCCTGCCGTTGCGCACATCCCACACGAACGCCTCGTAAGAGGAATCGTTCTCCCAGGTCAGGAATCCGAAGCAGCCCGCACCAGTTGCGGTCACGCTGCACGTCAGCGAACCGGCAGAGTCGGTCCGCTCGGTGGATCCCTCCACCCAGACGAGGTAGCGCAGGTTCATTTCTTCCAGCCGTCGGGCCAGGGGCGGCAGCGCGATCAGCTCCGGCAGATCGGCCGTCTTCACGGGCGCTGTGCGTGGCTCGAACCATGGGAACAGGCTGTCCATGAACTGCTGTTCCTCGATGACTTTGATGCCAGCAGCCCCCTTGCTGAGGTTCCTGCTGATGCAGGTGACGAAGTCGAGCTCCGTCTCGGCAGATTTAGGTCGGCTGCGACGCCCGAGCACCACCACGGCGTCGCTGGCATCCATTCCCGTTCTGGACTCCCTGACCTCCTGAACGGTGGCGGTGACGCAGCCCCCGAGCACGGTGGCGACAGCCGCGAGCGCTGCGAGGGCGATGATTCGATGAAAACCCATCATGAGGTGCCTCCCAGTTGGCGGTCGAGCCAGGCTTTGACGCTCGGCACGTCACGGAACTGCACGGTGAAGAAGGCCATGGCGTCCCGGCAGGCGGCCAGCGCCGCGGCCTGCAGGGCGGGCTGATCCGTCGAGAGCCCGTAGTTGTCCTCGTCTGCTTTTCCGTAGGCCGTGAGCGGCCAGTCGGCCAGCAGCTGCCCTTCGCCGTCGTACAGCTGAAATTGATAGCGGATCCAGACCTCGTAGTAATCGCTGCGGGTCTGCGACGGTATGGAAAACTGGACTTCCTGGATGCTGGGAACGAGCACGCCGTTGACGCCGGCGGACGGAGCGCTCGGATCTAAGATCGTCTCCACACCCTGGAACATGCCTGAAAGCAGGTTGTTGAACATGGCCGGCTGGGCGTCGCCCAGGCTGATCTGCCAGCTGCCCGCGTTCTCCAGGCGCTCGGCGTGGACGTAGTTGAGCAGGTCGTCGCTGAGGTAAATGCCCATGTTCAGCGGGAGCTTGTCCAGCACGGGTACGGGGAAGTTCGTGGGAACCGTCACGCTGGCACCTCCGCAGGCCGTACCAAAAGCCATGCAGACGGCTGTCAGCAGGGCGACACGAAGCCGCGCTCCCCTACCGAGCGGGGGCGAATTCGACCATGCCGGAGGTCGTTTGCTCACAGCGCGGCAGCTCCCATTGTCCCTGATCTTTCGACCCTTTAAGACTACTGAAATTCCGACAGCCCTACAAAAGTTCCGTCATTGCGATAGGCAAGCTCCCGCATCAGAGCGGCGAAGCGATATACCCGCCCGGACGGCCGCGAGAGATATACGGGGAAAGCGACGGCGTGAATGCGCACGCGCCGGCGCCCCGAGTCGTCGGCCACGTTGACCCGGTCCACGGCATCGACGACGGACTCGATGGATTCGCCGGTGAAATCGTCGCCGAAGACGTAGATGCTTATTCTCTTGTCGGGATCGTAATAGGTGTTGATGGCAGCCTGGATCCCCTCCACGGGCGAGGAATTGCTGAACGGGTTCCACGTCTGCAGGCGGTCGAGGATGGCTTTGCGCCGGCTCGGTGAGTCGGGAATCCACTCGCCGGCGAAGCGAGCGAACATGTAATCCCCCATGTCGTTCATCACCTGGATGCCCTTCACCCGGGGATAAATCGAAAGGGTCTCGTTCACTTTTTTCAGAACCTGGGGCCAGGCCGCGTTGTACATGCTGCCCGACGTGTCGATTACGAAGATGATGTACTCGCTGTCGACGGCGATGCCGCCGACCAGGTCGGTGCTGCGTCGGAAGTCGACACCGAGCAGACGCTGCATCTCGTCGGTGAGCGACTGCTTGGCGGCGGCCAGTTTCTGGGTCTCCGTGAGGTTGTCGTCCTGGCGCGCCGCGGTGGTTTCGAACTTGCCTAGAATGATGGTGAGCTGCTGCTCGAGGCGTGCGAGCTCCAGCAGGTTGTCATCCAGCTGCCCGCTGGTGTCGTCGACCTGGCGGCGCAGCTCCTTGATCTGTCCCTGTATCTCGAAAAGAGCCTGCTCGCGGTCGGCGACCTGGCCTTCGAGATTGACCTGGGATTTCTCGAGCAGGATGGGCTCAACCGTCTTGGTGATCATCAGGAGCAGGATGATGGCGCCGAAACCGCAGCAGATCACGTCGAGAAACGAGACGCTGAACTCTTCGATGGCTCTTCGGTTGCGGGTCTTCATGGCCAGTCGCGTGATGGCGAGAGGAAGGCCCCGCCGGATATGCGCGCCAGGTTCCAGTACGCGGCTGGGGCCATGGGATCTCCCTCCATGGGAAACATGATCACGTTGATGGGCACCTGCTTGGGAAGTGTCTGAATGGCGTCTGCGAACAGCTTCAGCCGATCGCCGCCGGAGATGGTGGCCCGGCGCGGCTCGCGGGTGCCCTGGGTCGGCAGGGAGTCGATGATCAGATAAACGTTGTCCGGCGGCGGATTCAGCTCGTTGACGGCGCTGATCAGGTTGGCGACGCTGGTTCCCCGGTCGGGTATCACCTCGCGCAGAGCTTCCAGCGCGTCGTCCAGCTCGCGGCCCTCGGCAAGAGCAATCCACTGTCCATGGTGCTCTTCCAGCAGCGATCGCGCCTCCACGTTGAATCCGTAGATCTGGAAACTGGCGTCAAGGGGCAGCTGGGCGGTCAGCCACTCGACGGTGCGAACGGCCCGTTGCCACTTGGGCGACATCCGTTTGCGATCGTCGGGCATGTTGCGGCGCCGAATCACGTTGACGATGCTCTCATCGAGCATGCTGGTCGACGTGTCCACGGCAATGAGGATGTGCTTGCCGCCGACCTTCAGGCCAGTCAGGTATTGCCGATCCCCCTCGCCGGTGAAGCTGCGTATCCTGCCTCCCTCGTTTGCCTCGTTGATGGATTTGAGCCTGGCCAGCTCCTCCTCGCGCGTGTCCACGTCGCTCTTCAGCTCTTCCAGGCTAGCTTCCTGGGCAAGGGACTCCGCGGCGAGGTCGGCGAACTCTTTGCTGGTTTCCTTCAGGCTGGTTTCCGTGCTGACGAGCTTGCGGCTCGAGTCGGACAGCCGCTGCAGAATGGCGTCGAGCTGCTCTTTGAGCTCGAAAAGGTCCCGCTCACCGTTCTGCACCTGATAGTCGAGCAGGCGAATCTCTGAAAGGAGTTCCTCGTTGACGACCTTGGCGTCCTCCTCGGCTGCGTGATTGATGATCAGGAAGATCAGTACCACGGCCCCGAACCCGCACGACATCACGTCTAAAAACGACAGAGAGAAGACGCTGAAGCGCCGGTTGCGGGCCACCTCACCCCACCACGCGGATCAGGAGATAGCTTTTGCCGCCGGCGGTGAGCTCATCCCCCGCGCGCAGGCGTCTGCTGGTGGTGATCGCCTCGCCGTTGAGACGGACCGTCTCGTCGGCATCGAGATACACGCCGGCCTCGCTCTCCTTGAGCTGCAGCGGCAGATCGTCGGCACCGATGGGCACGGCCCAGGCATCGCAGAGAACGTGGGTAGGGCGGCCGGACTCGTCGGGCCCCGGGGCAACGATGCTCTGCGGACCCCGGCCGTGCCGTAATGGCAGCCGGGAAACCAGCCTGAGCCGGCCGTCCTCGGCCCGGATGCTGGAGTCGTTCGCACTGCAGCCCGCCGCCAGGGCGGAGCCGTCGAGTACCGAGTATTCCCAACCCTGGGCGCCCAGATAGGCGGTCAGCCCGGGGAGCCTTGCCGTACGCGCGCTCAACGCCAGGTGCACGTCCTCGGGGAGGCGTTCGCTGAGGTGGGCGAATCGCTGCCGGGCTTTCTCCTCGAGCAGACTGCGGGAGACCTCTACCCGCCTGACCTGATCCCGGTAGCCGATCTCGATGCCGATCTCGCTGTCGCTGCTCGACTGGCCCATGGCCCAGTCGTAGACCTGATTGTAGAGTTGCTGCTCCGTCTCGGCGGCGTGCAGAGGGTCGAACCTCGTGTCCCGAACGAAGCGGTCGGCAATCACGTTGACCCAGCCTTCCAGCAGGTTGGCCACGCCGCAGTCGGCAACCTCATCCGCCCCCGTTCGAACGACGTCGGCGCCGACATCCAGCAGGGTAAGACACGTCCTGTGCAGGTGCGCGTCGAGATGGCAGACGCTGGCCGGCAGCTCGCTGACCGACGCCGCTGCTACTGCGGAGTCAACGAAGCCGCTCACCGCCATGCCGCACTCCTGGGTTATGCCCAGCAGCACGCCGAGCTGATCTGCGCTCAGGATCGCGGGTACCGCCAGCACGAGATCTCCCGGGTCGCGCCGCATCAGGTCCTGAAGCTGCTTGAGGTGCAGGTAGACCAGATCCGCGTGATTAGCGGCGTTGGAAACGGGGTAGGGGAGCGGGTCCGCGTTCATGCGGGCGAGGTAGTGCTGGTTGATCTGGCGGGGGTGTGCGCGGGACAGCCGAAGCGCGGGGTCGCCGAAGAGGATCTCGTTTTCCCGGACCAGAGCGACTCCCGGCGCGTGATAGGCCAGCGTCTCGCCCGAGTGCAGCGACAGGTCCGAGTCGTTGAGCTCGAGGACGTAGTCCATCAGTCGCGCACCTGAAGATGACGCAGCAGCCTCTCGTCGCAGTAAGTCTGGGCGTCCAGAACCAGTCGCTCCTGGATGAGCTGGAGCTGATGCATGAGGAACATGATCACGATGCTGATCACCAGAGCGGTAAAGGTTGAGTTGAACGCGACGCCCAGGCTCGTGGTGACGCCCGCAATGTTGCCCTCGACAGCCTCGTAGGCCTGCCCGAGAGCCTCGCTGATACCCCTTACCGTGCCGATGAACCCGATGGAGGGAATTGCCCACGCGATGTAGCGGACCATGGACAGCTCGCTGTCGAGCCGATCGGACTCTGACTCGCAAACCGACCGCACGGCTTCGGAGACGTCCTGCACGTTACGGGTGGAGGCAAACCGCTGCAGGGCAGCCATCAGGGCCCTCGGCAGCAGGTAGTTTCGATTCTCGTCCGGCAGAGCCTGGACGGCCCGCGCGTACTCCCGAGTGTCCTCCGGGAGAACGCTCATGCCTTCACTGATCTTGACGATGTCTTCCTGCAGCAGGCTTCGCTCGCGCAACGCGCTGCGGGTCTTGTACCCCATGATGGCCATGGCCCAGAGCATCAGCACGAAACAGGACTCCTGCTCGTAGTCCTTGAGCACCACATAAAGGGAGCGCTCCTGGGCGTATGCCTCGCCGGCTGCAGCACGTTCGGCCTGGGCGGCGATGATGGCGTCGGCATTCGGTCTGATGACCGTGACGTAGACCAGATGAACGAGGATCACCGCAAGGACCAGCGCTGACGACTGGTAAATGAGTTCAAAGGGTAGCTGACGCTTCATTTGCTGTGGTTCCAGACGCGATTAGATGTCTACGGGGAATGAGACCGCGAAGTCCTCCGAAATCTCCTCGCTGGGCACGAAGATCTCGGGGCTGGGCTCGCCGTCCGCCTCCTCTTCTTCCCCGGCGCGATCGCGGGTGTCGGCAGCTTCCTCGGCAGCCACGGCGAACCCGGCGCCCATGGTCGACGCAAGCAGCGCTGCCGCCGCGAAGAGGAGAGGGCCTTTCACGACGGCTCCGCGAACCGCGCGATGCGAAAACCGACGTCTTCGCGACCATCAACACCGTAGTCGCGAAACGACAGGCGCAGGTCAGTGATGGTTCCGTTCATCCAGCTGGATCCTCTGATCACGCGATACTCCCCGGTGTCCGGTCCCAGGGGATCCTTCGTCGGTTCAGCCCCCGGAATCTCGTAGAAGTCGTTCACCCACTCCGCAACGTTGCCCGCCAGATCATAGATGCCGATGGCGTTGGGCGCGAACGTCCCGGTCTCGGCGGAGACGATGTGGTTGTCGTTGTAGCCGAACACCACGCGCCCCACCAGGTGTGCGGCCGACCGGTCGGCGTAGTTGCCGTGACGATCGGGGGGCGGCAGCGCGGTTCCCCACGGGAAACGATATCCGGTGCTGTCCGGGCCGTTCTGGCGGGCCGCCCACTCCCACTCCGCTTCGGTGGGCAACCGGTAGCCGGTAGCCGCGGGGTTCGTTGCGACCACTTTGCCAAGGTCCGTGGCATAGAACGGGGGTAGCCCTTCCCTGGCCGACAACCAGTTGCAGTAGAGGGCGGCCTCCTGCCAGGAGACGCCAACCACCGGCTGATCATCCTTGTTGAGCTCGTGATCCTGAAATTCCCCCGAGTCATGCCCGGGCGCGAAATCGAGAAACTGCGCGTTGGTCACCTCGGTCCGGCTGAGATAGAAAATCCGCTCCATGCCCACCTCTCGGAGCGTCTCGTTGGCTCGCCGGCCTGGCTCGCGCCGGGAAGCGCCCATGGTGAAGGGGCCCGGATTCAGCAGCACGAGTTCCTGGCCCTGGCTGGTCTGGATGATCGGTTTCATGGCTGCCAGACGAGCCTCTTCCAGGGTCAGAAGGCGGACCTTGATTTCCTGGGTGACCCCGTTGCGCGGCGTTATCTCCGTGGAGTAACCCGCGTATCCATCCAGCGCGATCTCGACCCGATGGGTCACGGTGGGCAGCGTCAGCGTCTGGTTGGCGTTGCCCAGATTACGGCCGTCGACGAAGAGCTCGGCTTCGGCGGGCTGGGTCGTGACGATGAGCTGACCTGTAAGGCGCGTGAGCGTCAGGTCTACCGTGCGCTCACCGCCGGAGGCCACCCGAACGCTGCGCTCGCCGGGGGCGAAACCTGCCTTGAAGATCTTCACCCGGTAGCTGATACCGGATTTCACCGCGATCTCCACAGGCGTCTCGCCCTGAAACTGCCCGTTCAGCGTGACGCCCGCTCCAGCCGGTCGGCTCGTGACCTGCAGCAGCCCGTCGGCGCGGAGCAGGGTGACTTCCGGCAGCGTCACCTCATCCAGCGCGGCGACCAGGATGCGTTGCCGATGCCCGCGGTGGCCGGGCGCCTTGAGCCTTATCTCGTGCTCGCCGGTGGGCACCTCGATGACGGCTGGGGTAAGACGACCCGTGGGTTGGTCGTTCAGGAGGATCTCCGCTCCGGCCGGGATGCTGGAAACGCTCACCTCGGCCCAGTCGGGAAGCAGGGAACCCTCCACGGTCTGAGCTCGATCCAGACCTTCGATCTCGGCCTCCATATCCAGACGCTGGTAGCGGTCCAGCTTCATGGATATCGTCGCCGGGCCGGCAGGGACCTTGACACCGTCCAGTGGCGTTCGTCCGAGCAGCGCCCCGGCCACGATGACCTCCGCGCCGTCGGGATTGCTCAGAAAGGTGACCCGACCGGGAAGCTTCGTGAACTCGAAGCGATGTGTCTGGCTGCGCGCGTCGCCGACGACGAGGAGCTCGTCGAGTGGCTCGTAGCCCTCGGCGCGAGCACTTACCCGATACTCGCCGTCGAGCATCAGATAAATGTCGCCCAGGGCAATGGCCGGACCTTCGCTCACGCTCTCTGAGGCGGCCGGGGGGTCGAACTCCAGCCGCACGGATTTCGCGGTGAAGAGAAACCACATGATCGCCATCACGGGAATCGCTACGAGCACGGCGCCGATCTGAAACGGCGTCAGCGGCAGCTTTCGTTTCGGCGCCTGCTCCCGAGGCGTGTAGCTTACCGCCTCGATGATCTCCAGATCGTCGGCCTGAACCTGGGAGGCGTTGTTGTCCTGGCCGTTTCGAGTGCTCACGACAAGCCTAGAGCCGCTCGGTGCAGCGGATGTCAACGGGCTGCATGTTCGGTTTGACGACGATGTCGGCCCTGACATCGCGGCAGCCGTCACGGCTGCCGATGACCGTGTAGGAGCCTGGCCGCAGGTCGAGTTGCTTGCGCTCGAAGCTGCCCAGCCTGCCGATGGTGGACAGGGTGACCTGGGTTCGGTTGTCCGAGACGAAGACGACGGGAATCGGGTCCCGATACGCGGCGAGCAGGGCGGTGACTTCCCTGATCCGAGCGTCGAGCCGCGGTCCCCGGGGCGTCAGGGCCATGGCGTCATCGAGCAGGTCGCTCGCCTGATCGAATAGTTCCGGCGACGAGAGCTTCTCCGGGCTGGCCGCTATCCGCGAGAGGCCGGTTGCCGCGCGACGCTGCGCGAGCGCGCGTTGACGCCCGTCGCGGGCAAACTGAATGTTGCCGTCTGACTCGAGCACGGCGACGTAGCTCTGCAACGCCGTCTCCCAGTCCTCGGCCGCCTCGGCCGCTTCGGCCCTGCCGCGCAGCGTCGCCAGACGCCGGCCGGCAGAGGCGTCGTCGACCTGTTCGAGGCCTCCGAGCGCCACCGGGTTGCCGGGATCCAGCTTCAGGGCCTGGCCAAAGGCAGCGCGCGCGGCATCGAGCCTGCCGGCCTCCAGGGCCGCGAAACCGGAGGAGAGATGGCCCTTGACCGTCTCCGCCTGGATGCCGGCGCGGGCAGCCCGGATGCCCGCTTCGAGGCCCGCGGTCTTCGGGTCCATTGCGCGCACTCGCTCGTAGACGGCGAGGGCGTCCCGATACTCTGCGGCCAGCTCGTGATTCTTGGCTTCCCGCATCGCCGTGTTCACCTCGGGTAGCAGCGCGGCTCGCCGCGCGCCTTGCTGAGCTTCCTGATCGTCGGGAGAGATGGTCAACGCCCGGGCGAACGCCCCTGCAGCATTTTTCTCGTCGCGTCGTTCCAGGGCCGTGCGACCGTCCCGCATCGCGCTTGCGAAACGCGCCTTGCCGTCCTCGATGAGGGCGGCCAGCGCAGTTGCCGCCTTCGCGTAGCTTTCGATGGCGGCCTCGAACGACTCCCCGAGAAACTGCTCGTCGCCGGCGGTGGCGAGGCGCTTGGCGGCATCGTATTCGGCCTGTCCCCATTGCCCGACCTGCATGGTCTGCTCCAGGTCAAGCTGGAGCTCCACGAACCGTGCCAGCTCCTCCTGAGCCCTGGCCCGCGCCTGCTCCTTCATCAGCGCCTGAAATGGAGGCAGCTTCTCGTCCCTGGCCGCCGGGCGTGGCGAGTCCGAGGTCGCGCCGGCGGTATCGGTGGCCGGCGTGCCGGGGAGCGTCGGGGGTTGGACCAGATCGGGGACGACCACGAAGACGACGAAGGCTGTCGCCATGACGAGCAGCACGGAGGCGCCCGCTGCCAGGGGCCTGAGCGAGGGGCGCGTGGAGGCCGACGGCCGTTCCGGAGCGCTGTGCGTGAGCGGGACCGATTTAGGCCGGATCTCGCCGAAATCTTCGCTCATCAGGTCTCTTCTGGTTGTTCTTCGGGAGCAGGTAGACCCAGATCCTCAAAGTAAATGCGGCGGAGAATCCTACGCAGCTCTTCGTACTGCTCGTCCACCGACCCCTGGAGCCTCACGGTCTGGTTCTCCAGCTCGATGGTGTAGGGGACGATCTCAGCTTCCGCGGCGACACCGACTTCCTGCAGCACCTCCGCGTGAATCTGCGCCTCGGCGCGTTTCTCGATGGCACCTTTGATGGTCATGGCGCCGCCAATGACGCTCACGATGCCGCCGGCGTCCACGTATGGGTCGCTGCTTTCGCTCATGGCGGCGACCCCGGCAATGATGGCCGTGGCGCCGCCGATGGTCCGAGCGCGCGACTGCGCCCTCAGCGCCTTGTAGGCGATGGCTTCGTCGTAGGTCGCTCGGCGCCAGCTCTGGTAGGACTCGAACATGTCGCGGTGGAAACTCTCGTAGTACTCGTCCAGCGTGTCTATGAAGAGGTACTCGCGCTCCCGAACGCGTTGGACGCGGCTCAGCATGGGGTCGTTCTCAGCGGGAAGACGTTTGAGCTCGAACTCTCCCTCGGAGGTGGTGGTGATGTGGTCGGCGAACGCGTCCGGCGCGAAATCCTGCGCGAACTTCATCTCCGCGGTGCGGCGGATCACCATGACCTCGTCGTAGCTCAGGCCCTTGCGATAGTCGAGCATGTCGTCGGCCAGCTGCTTGTAGATGGCCTGAAACGGGTCTATGGACTGCGGAATCGCCTCTTCGTAGGCGTATTTGCTGGCCAGCGCTTCGTAGCGCCGGGAAAACCAGTGGCGGCCGGTCGCATCGTGCACCGACATCTCCACGGCCAGGTTCTCGCCTGTGGAATGGAGAATCTTGCCCTCAACGACGACGTCGACGGCGTGGGTCGGGCGCGGCACGACGCGTACGGCCCCCCAGTTTCCCGTGCTCTGCAGCAGGTTCTTTGCGACGTAGGGAATGAAGTTGGCCTCTGCGCGGCGGATCTCCGGCTGAACGAGCTGCTTGATCTGCTCGTCGTAGCTCTCCGGCACGTTCGGGTCGAGAATGGCCACGCCGATGTCGAGCAGCTCGTCCTCGGTCTGAACGCGATCGAGCTGCTCGGGAGGGGTCATGTCCACGGTTCGGACGACCTCCTGAACGCAGCCGGCGCAGAGACCGGCGAGCAACGCCACTGCGAGTAACTTCAATCTTTCTTTCGAGTCTGGCTGCACACGCATTTGCCTACTGCTGGTTCAAGCGCCCTTGTAGCGCCGATACTCGTCCCATAGTTTTTCCTTCAGCTCCGGGTCCGTCTCCTTCATCGCGGCCTCTCTAAGCTGGCGTGCAATGATGTCGTCGTCCTTCGCGTCGGGGATGTCGTCGGGGATGTCGCCTGCCGAGGCCATGGGAGGCGGCGGTGCAGAGCTCGCCCTGGGCATACCCGCGGGGCCGCCCGGGACGTCGGAGCCTCCCTGCTCCGCGCCGGGAACGCCTTCCGACCCGCCGGTCTGGCTTCCGCTGCCGCCCCCGGAACCCGGCATGGGAATCGACGAGCCGGTTTTTCCGGCGTTTTCGTTGGAGCGTGCCATGATGACCTCCCGCTCCGACATGATCTCGCCGTCGAAACTCTCCAGCGCCTTGTCGAGCTCTCCGTCACCCTCGGATTGGCCCGGTTCGGCCTGCTCTGCGGGGCCGCCTCCGGAACCTGACGGCATGGGCGGCATCTCGGCCGTCTGCGCTGGCACCTGGTTGCTGGTCTCCCAACCCCCTTCACCCGCCTCGTCGCCATCCACCCAACCGGGCGAATCCTCTCCGGGATCGCCGGCACCGGATGCGCCAGGCTGCTCCTGTCCGCTACCTGCTTCCTCGGTGCCCGCGACGCCCGGCTCCTTTTCGCCGGGTCCGGCTTCCCCAGGCTCACCGGAATCCGGGCCTTCTGGGGATCCCGGCATTCCCGGCATTCCGGGCAGCTGCTCGGTGCCGGTATCTTCGCCGGTGCCCGCAGTGCTGTCGGGAGGCGGAGGAATGTCTGCCTCGCCGGCTCTGGGCTGACCTCCCGGGGGCGGGGTGCTGCTGCCGCTGGTCGGCGGAGCGCCGCCTGGCTGGCTGGGAGAGGACTGGGGGCTCTGTTTGCCGGGTTTCGATGGGGAACTCGGCTGGCTCGGCGAGCTGCTGGGCTGGCTTGGCGAGCTGCTCGGCGAAGAGGGTGGTGTAGACGGGCTCGGCATGCTGGGTGGCTTTGGGGGCTGGGGCGGCGTCTGGCTGCTGGACTGACAGCCCGCCAAGGCAAGCACGACGGCCAGCGCGAGGGTGCGGGCCGAACGCCGTTGCGATCTGGACATGCTCACCTTTCCGACATCCCGCTGCGCAGACGCGGGGAGCCTACCGCGAGGAAGCTGAACGGTGGCTGTACGAGCCGGTTTACTCATCCTGCTCCTCCTCAACGACCTCCTGGGCAGGCTCGAGCTCCTCGAAATAGTCGAACTCGTAGCGATACGTGAAGTCCTGGGTCGCCAGAGCCTGTCCCTCCACGATCATCGGCCGGTATCTGGACAAGCGCAGGCTCTTACGGACGCGGAAATCCATCAGGCCCGGGGGCTCGGATGCCACCGTCTTGAGCGAGCGGGGGTAGCCGCTGTCCGAGATTTCATAGGCTAACTCGACGTAGCCGGTCCGGGCGTCGCCGCGCTCCTGCAGATCGGGCGGCCGGGGATCCTGCGGTACCGGGAAATAGAGCAGCTTGGGCTCGCCGAAATAGGTCCCCGCCAAACCGGGCTCCAGCTCCTCCAGAGCATCGTAAACGTACTCGTAGAGTGGATAAGCGCGTTTGGTCTTGTCGAAGAGCAGATACCAGTCGGCGAGTTCGAGAATGGCCTCACTGACCACGACGGGGTTAATGCTGTCGGTGTTCCGGTAAATCCGGATTATCTGCTGCAGCGCCCGTTCGCCGGCAGGGAAATTGTTGATGGAGATCGACTCCTCGTAGGCAGAGGAGAACTCGCTGGCCCTGGTTTCACCGCCGGACATGAAGTAGGGCGGAAAACGTTCGAGTCGATATGACCACGCGATGCCCTCATAGGCGGGTATAGACTCGAGGTCGTCGTGTTTTCCATTCGCGATCAGGATCTCCAGGGCGTGCTGATACATGGCGCGAGCGGAGAAGAGGTTCTGCGTGTCCCGATACCACCGTGCCAGCTTGTACACGCCGGGCAGCAGATCCTCGTCCATTCCACCGTGGGCCCGCTTGAGAACCTGATAGGCGTATTCCTCGCGGTTGTTGGCCTGCTCGTAGTTGCCCATGGCCTTGTAAGCCTGGGCTTCCCGATACACGATCTCCACGTGAGAGGCGCTGTGCAGGCCGTCGTTGACGCGGCTGACGTGGACGGCCCGCCCGTAGTGCTCCAGCGCCGTGCCGTAGTTGCCTTTACCCAGCTCTGCGTCACCCAGCAGAACCAGCGGCCGGACCAGCTCGGGGTCGTAGCGGTGACTGATACTTTCAAGCGTGTCGATGTGGGTTTCCAGCCACGTGATGGGCTGGTCGAACTCGCGTGCCCTGATCCGCGATTCGACGTCCGCAAGGGCAGGGTCGTCTACATCGAGCATCTCGTCGATGCGCTCGGCAGAGTGCGCGCCGACCATGGTCAGCGCTACCAGCAATCCTGTTGTCAACCTAGTCAAGAGCATGAGGTGGGCGTCAGAGGTTACTCACGAACCTCCCGCAACTCCGTAATGTCTTCAGATTCCACGACTTGTGAGCCCGACAGCACCGAAACCTGGCGTTTAGACCGCGATCTGTCGCGAGCGTTCGAGTGTGTAATCGGCCATATCCCAAGTCAAGGCGCGCGGCGGGAGCCTGGCAGCGGGTCGCTGGCTCGCCGACGGGTTTTTGGGCTACCATCGCGGCCCGCCGATGATTGACGCTCAACACCGAATCGACGCCACCGGACTGATCTGTCCCGAACCGTTGATGATCGTCCGGAACCAGGTGCGCGAGATGGCCGCCGGGGAGGTGGTCCACGTGGTCGCCACGGATCCTTCCACCAGTCGAGACTTCACGAACTTCTGCCGCTTCCTGGGCCACGAGCTGCTCGAGGAACGGTCGAGCGACGGGGTCTTCGAGTTCTGGATTCGCAAGGGGGGCTAGGTTTTGGTTGCCCGTTACTTTGCCTACGGCTCCAACATGAACCTCGAGCGCGTGCGGCAGCGTGGGATGAGATTCGAACGGGCGATGGCCGGCCGCTTCCACGGGGTGAGGCTCGAGTTTCACAAAACTTCGCGCGTTCACGCCGGCGTGGGTCATGCCAGCCTCGCCTTTGCGCCCGGCGGCGTGGTGGAGGGCGTGCTCTACGAGCTCGCCGGCGCCGATGAAATTTTCGCGATGGACCGCTTCGAGTCTGCGCCGGTGAACTACAGCAGGGAGATCGTGCAGATTCAGACCGAGGAGGGCGCGCTGGCCGGCTGGACCTACTTCGCGAACCCCGCGGTGATCGTTCCCGGCCTGAAGCCGCCGAGGAGCTACCTCGAGCACCTTCTTGCCGGTCGGCCCTTCCTGTCGGACCCGTACTTTCGCATGCTCGAGAGCTGGGAATGCGCGGACGACCGGTGATCAGCGATCGCGCCATTGCCGGCCGCATCAACCCCCACATCCGCTCGCGCTATGCAACGCTGATCGTGGGCGGGGCAAGGGAGCCGCTGTATCAACCGGCGATCGGCAGGTCCCTCGCCATCATTCGCTACACCCGCGATTATGCCCAGAGCGTCCTGCACGAGGTCGCTCACTGGTGCCTGGCCGATGGCGAGCGCCGGCTTTTAGAGGACTACGGGTACTGGTATCTGCCGCCGCCCCGAACCCCGGAACAGCAGGCGGCGTTCTTCGCGGCTGAAGAGCGCGTTCAGGCGCTGGAATCTCTCCTTGCCGCTGCTTGTGGTCTGCGCTTTCACGTCAGCGCCGATCAGCCTGGCACTGAGGTGGGGGCTTTCGCCGCATCGGTCCGCCGCAGGGCCGCGCGCTGGCGTGAGACGGGCCTCACGGGACGGGCGGCGGAAATCCACGGGCTTCTCGGGCGACCCTGGTGACGACGAGCGGGCAGGGCGCGGTGGAGAGCGTTGATTGCGTCGTTATCGGGGCGGGCGTGGTGGGCCTGGCCTGTGCCCGGCGTCTTGCCCTTGACGGTCACGAGGTGGTGGTTGTCGAGCGTCGCGGGCGGATCGGCGAAGAAACCAGTTCGAGAAATTCCGAGGTGATTCACGCCGGCATCTACTACCCCACCGATTCCTTGAAGGCGAAGCTCTGCGTAGCCGGTAAAGCACGGCTCTACGAGTATTGCCGGGAGCGGGCACTGCCTCACCGTCGCTGCGGCAAGATCATCGTCGCCTCCGAGCCTGCCCAGGAAGCGGCGCTGCAGGGATACGCGATCCAGGCGGAAAGGAACGGTGTGCGGCTCGAGTGGCTGGACGCTGCTCAGGTGAATGCCCTCGAACCGGCGGTGCGGGCCAGCGCGGGGCTGCTTTCCGAGTCCACGGGCATCATCGACTCCCATGCCTACATGGTGAGTCTGCAGGGGGACCTGGAATCGGCAGGCGGCGTTGTTGCCTTCAATACGGAAGTTCTCGATCTCGGGATAGAGCGGGGCCTGAGGGTGCTGACGAGCACCGTGACGCTCGAGTGCCGCCGCCTGGTGAATGCAGGTGGGCTCTGGGCACCGGACCTGGCCCGTCGTCTGGATCCTTCCGCGCCCCGGGCCTTCTACGCAAGCGGCCATTATTTTACCTACAGCGGCCCAGCACCCTTCGAGCGTCTCGTCTACCCGGTTGCAGAGCCGGGCGGGCTGGGCGTGCACGTCACGCTGGATCTGGCCGGCCAGGTGAAGTTCGGGCCCGACGTGACGTGGCTCGATGGGGTGGACTACACCTTCGACGAGACGCGCCTGGCAGGCTTCGTTGAATCCATCCGCCGGTATTTCCCGGCGGTTGAGCCCACCCGCCTCCAGCCCGGCTACACCGGAATACGCCCGAAGATCGCCGGGCCCGGAGAGCCCAATGCCGATTTCCGCATCGACGGTCCCGAGACCCACGGCATTGGCGGCCTGGTGAACCTTCTCGGCATCGAGTCTCCGGGTCTGACGGCCTCCCTGGCCATCGCCGATCTCGTCGCGGAGAGGCTGTCGGCATGATTTGCGTGGGGCTGCTTGTCAATCCCGTCGCCGGCATTGGCGGTGCCGTGGCTCTCAAGGGCAGCGACGGTGCGGACGTTCAGCGGGTGGCGGCTGCCCGGGGCGGCGAGCCTCGTGGAGAAGCGCGCGCACGGCGTGCTCTTCGCGCGGCCGGGCCGGCGACCGCGCAGCTGCGCTGGCTGACCTGGGACGGGGGCATGGGCGCAGATCTGCTACGGTCGGAGGCGGTGATCTGCGAGGTGCTCGGCGCGCCGGGCGATCCGCCAGGGCCGTCGGATACTCGTCAGGCCGCAACCGCCTTCGCCGAAGCCGGTGCGGACCTGCTGGTCTTCGCCGGCGGAGACGGGACCGCGAGAGACATCCTCGATGCCGTGGGCGAACGCCTTCCCGTTCTCGGTATCCCGGCAGGGGTCAAGATGCACTCGGGCGTCTTTGCGATCACGCCGGAGGCGGCTGGCGAGATACTCGTTCGTCTCGTGGAGGGCGGCCTGGTTCGGTCCTGCCGCGCGGACGTTCGCGATCTCGACGAGACGGCGCTGCGAGACGGCGTGGTGCGCCCGAGATACTTCGGTGAGCTTCTCGTGCCCGAGCTCGGCCGTTTTCTGCAACGCACCAAGGAGAGCGGCCGCGAGAACGAGGCGATGGCGCTGGGCGAGATCGTCGCGGACGTGGTGGAGCGCGTTCGCGCGTCGGATTCATCCATGTCCTTCGTTCTGGGTCCCGGCAGCACCGTAGCGGCCATCAAGGATGAGCTGGGAATGAAAGCCACCCTGCTCGGCGTTGACGTCTATCGGGACGGCGCCCAGATCGGCGAGGACGTCGACGCCGCCTGGCTGGAGCAGCGCCTGCAATCGCCCTTTTCGCTCGTGGTCAGCTTTACACGCGGGCAGGGGTTCCTGCTGGGGCGAGGCAATCAGCAGCTTTCCCCGGCGTTTCTCGCTCGCCTGGACCGCGGCAACCTGATCGTGCCGGCAACGAGGAGCAAGCTTGTGTCGCTGGATGGTCGCCCTCTGCTGATCGACACGGACGACGCGGAGCTCGACCGGACCTTCGCTGGGCTGGTAGAGATCACCTCCGGCTACGAGGATCGTCTGCTGTACCGGGTGGAGTCACGTGCGGTCGTTTGATCCGGTCATCGAGCGCTGTGAGCAGCGCTACGGGGGCGGCAGCGATGCGGTCCGGCTCTTTCACGGCCGGGGGCACGCGTTCGAAGGCTACGAGGATGTCACCGTGGACGTCTTTCCTCCCTACGTTCTCGTCGGAAGCTTTGGCGACGACGACGCCGGCGCCCTGCGCCTGGCCGATCGTCTTCGCGAAGCGCTGCCCGGGGTCGCCGGAATCGCGGTGCAGCTCAGGGCAGGGCGGCGGACGCAAGTCGAGGTTCCTCATGGTCGGGTACCCGATCGGATCGTGACGTCCGAAGACGGGCTGCGCTTCATCGTCCGGCCGCTTCGTAACCAGAACGTGGGGCTCTTTCTCGACATGGCGCCGGCGCGGCGGTGGGTGCGGGAGTCTGCGTTGGGCGGCAACGTTCTCAACCTGTTCGCCTACACCTGCACGTTCTCGGTCGCCGCCCTTGCCGGCGGCGCCGAGCAGGTCGTCAACAACGACATGAGCCGCGCCGCGTTGGATTGGGGTGCTGAAAACCACACGGAGAACGAGCAGGACACGCGCCGCGTGAGGATGCTGCCTCACAACCTGTTCAAGTCATGGTGGAAGATCCGTCAGTGGGCGCCTTACGATCTGGTGATCGTCGATCCGCCGACCAACCAGGGGGGCAGCTTCAATGCGGAGAAGCAGTACGGACAGATCCTCAAGCGTCTTCGCGAGCTCACGCGCCCGGGCGGGCGCGTGCTGGCCTGTCTCAACTCGCCCTTTCTCAACCGCGATTTTCTTCCCGCCCAGATGTCCCGGTGGTGTCCGGAGTGCCAGTTCGAAGGTTATCTAGCCAACCCTGACGACTTCCCCGACCGATACCCTGATCGAGCGTTGAAGGTAGGCGTGTTCACTCGTTCAGGATGACACGTTCAGGCGCGTGCCCATCTGCGTCATCAGCTCCACCATCTCCGCACGGAGCTGCGGCGATGAGCGGGCCTTGAGCGCGGCGCGAAGACGATTGATGGTGGTCGACTGCTCCACCCGGATGGACTCCGGCAGATTGCAATCCGTATCCGGCGGTGTGGGTCGGGGTGCGGGCGTGGCGAGGACCGTGAAGCAGCGGGCCGTCAGGACCGCCTGGTCGATGGCGTCCTGGCGGATGCTCTGCTCGTAGCGAACGTAGCCCTCCTCGCCGAGCCAGAGCAGGGTGCCGAAGCAGGCCAGATACCGGTCGCTGTGCATGCCGAACTCATCGGTTTCGTCCGGACCGCAGACGTCCTCGACGAACAGGGCATGACGCCGGGGGAACATGCCGTAGAGCTGCACCAGGGCGATGGCGGCGTCCTTGAAAAAATCATCGATGTTGATGTCGCTCACTGCCGATAGCCGGCAAGGAAGTGCTCGAGGCGCTCCAGCGCGTGGCGCAGGTCCTCCTCATGGGGAAGAAACACGATGCGGAAATGGTCGGGCTCGAACCAGTTGAAGCCGGTGCCCTGCACGACGAGGATCCTTTCCTGACGCAGCAGGTCGAGCACAAAGCGCTCGTCACTGGTGATGTTGAACTTGCGGACGTCCAGCTTCGGGAACAGGTAAAGGGCCCCCTTGGGCTTGACGCAGCTCACCCCGTCGATGGCATTCAACATCTCCCATGCGACGCTGCGCTGCTCGTAAAGGCGTCCCCCTGGGACGAGGTACTGCTGGATGCTCTGATAGCCGCCCAGGGCGGTCTGGATGGCGTGCTGGGCGGGGACGTTCGCACACAGGCGCATGGATGCCAGGATATTCAGCCCTTCCATGTAGTCCTGAGCGCGGTGCTTGGCACCGCTGACGACCATCCAGCCGCTGCGGAACCCGGCGACCCGATAGGTTTTCGACAGACCGTTCATGGTCACCACGAGCAGGTCTTCTGCCAGCGTGGCCAGCGGAACGTGCTCGGCATCGTCGTAGAGGATCTTGTCGTAGATCTCGTCGGCGAAGATGACCAGATCGTTGGCTCGAGCCAGCTCCACCAGCTCGACCAGAAGACTTCTGTCGTAAACGGCTCCGGTAGGGTTGTTCGGATTCACGATCACGATGGCCTTTGTCCGGTCGGTGATGCGTGCCTTGATGTCTGCCAGGTCCGGGTTCCAATCGGACTGCTCGTCGCAACGATAGTGCACGGCCCGCCCGCCGCTGAGGTGTGTTGCTGCGGTCCACAACGGGTAGTCGGGCGCGGGGATGAGCACCTCGTCGCCGTTGTTGAGCAGGCCCTGCAGCGACATGACCACGAGCTCGGACACCCCGTTGCCGAGAAAGATGTCGTCGATCTCCACGTTGGGCACGCCCTGCTGCTGGCAGTACTGCATGATGGCCTTGCGCGCCGAGTAGATGCCTTTCGAGTCCGAATAGCCCTGGGATTCAGGAAGGTTGTGAATGACGTCGAGAAGAATTTCCTCGGGCGCCTCGAAGCCGAACGGTGCCGGGTTGCCGATATTGAGCTTGAGGACCCGATGGCCTTCCTCCTCCAGCCTGTGCGCTTCCTCCAGCACGGGCCCGCGAATGTCGTAGCAGACGTCGTCGAGCTTGTGCGACTTGAGAATCTGCCGGCGCCCCGCTTCACCCGTGACGACCGCGGCCGACGCCGGTAGCGGCGTGACTTTGTCGTTCTCTGCGCTATCCATCGTTGGGGATCCAGGTTTCCATCGGCTGCCTTCCAGGCATAGAATTTCGCGCGCTGCGATGTTGGCGGCGGCGATTGTAAACTGGTGGCATGGTAGCAGGGGAACCAGATATGGGTAAGGTGACCAAATCAGACGACGAGTGGCGCTCGGAGCTGGACACGCACACGTACGAGATCGCCCGGAAGGCCGGCACCGAACGGGCGTTTACCGGAAAGTACTGGGATACCAAGACGCCGGGTATCTATCATTGCACCTGCTGCGGCGCCTCTCTGTTCGATTCCGACACCAAGTACGACTCTGGCTCGGGTTGGCCCAGCTTTTACGAACCCGTCTCCCACGATGCGGTGAGCACGCGCGAGGACAACAGCCTGATGATGCAGCGCATCGAGGTGCTCTGTGCCGAATGCGACGCCCACCTGGGTCACCTATTTCCGGACGGTCCCGAGCCGACCGGATTGCGCTTCTGCATGAACTCCGCCTCGCTCGATCTTCAGGAACGCGACGAGGACGGGTCGTGACCTCGTCAGAAGCCGGCGGCCATGCCTTCCTTGCGATGGTCTGACCCCGCAATGTAGGCGTCTTCCGACTCGTTTCGGTAGATGAGCTGAGCACCGCCGAACTGGTGTTCTTGATCTTCGACACCGATCTGATGGCCGCGGTCGGCCAGCTCTTTGATGACTTTCTCCGGGAATTCCGGCTCCACCCGCAGGCTGTAGTCGGGAAAGACCCGCCAGCGGGGAGCGTCGCTGGCGGCCTGGGGGTTTTGACCGTGATCGAATATTCGCTGCACCATCTGGAAGTGTCCCTGATGCTGCATGTGGCCGCCCATGACGCCGAACGCCAGCCGGGGGCGCCCGTTTTCGGTCACGAATCCCGGGATGATGGTGTGGTACGGGCGTTTTCGGGGGCCTACACGGTTCGGGTGCCCGGGTTCCAGGGTGAACCCTGATCCGCGGTTCTGCATGGAAATGCCGGTGCCGGGAATCACGATGCCGGATCCGAACCCCATGAAGTTGGATTGGATGAACGAGACCATCATGCCGCTCGCATCGGCGGCGCAGAGGTAGACGGTATCCTGGCTGGTTGGGAGCGACACGGGCGGGAGCGTCGACGCGCTCCTGCCGATGGTCCCGGCGGCGCGGCGCAGATTTGCCGGGTCCAGCAGTTCTGCCGGCGGCAGGCGCATGGCGTCGGCGTCGGCAAAGTGATCGGCCGCCGCCCGGATCGCAATCTTCATGGCTTCGACCTGGAGGTGGACGCTTTCGGCCGTTTCGAGCGGGGGCGCGTCGAAATGGGCAAAGATGCCCAGGGCGATCTGAGCGGCAAGGCCCTGGCCGTTGGGTGGAATCTCGTGGACGTCGACGCTGCGGTAAGGCTGGGAGAGCGGGTCCACCCACTCGGCGCGATGCGCAGCCAGGTCATCCCGGGTCATGACCCCACCGTCGGTGGCGGCCGCGGCCGCGATTCGCTCAGCGATATCGCCTTCGTAGAAGGCTTTCCCGCCCGTGGCTGCGATTTCCTGAAGCGTTCTGGCGAGATCCGGGCGCCGAAACCGCTCACCGGCGCGAGGCGCGGGCAGGAAGTGATTGGCGAAATCCGGAAAGTCCGCGTAGCGGCGCTCGGCAAACTGCCAGTAGTAGGCCGTTTTGGGGCCAACGGGAAACCCTTCCGCGGCATAGCGGATGGCGGCGTCGAACAGATCGGGAAACGCGAGCCGGCCGTAGCGCTCCGACAGGGCCGACCAGGCGCTGACCGCGCCCGGGACCGTCACGGCGTCCCATCCGAGCTCGGGCATTGTGCGCTGGCCGGCGAAGCGGTCGGGCGTCCAGCCGGCGGGAGAGCGGCCCGAAGCGTTCAGGCCGACGAGTTTTGAACCGTCCCACACGATGGCGAACGCGTCGCTGCCTACGCCGTTGTTGTTGGGTTCCACCACGGTCAGCGCGATGGCGGTTGCCAGGGCCGCGTCCACCGCGTTGCCGCCGCTGCGCATGGCGTCGAGGCCGGCCTGCACGGCCAGCGGTTGAGAGCTGGCCACGATGTTCTCGGCGCAAACGGCCGAGCGAGCGGCCCGATACGGCTGTTCCCAATCCATCAGCAGACGTTACTGCGTTGCGTGAATCGGGAAAAGCCCCTAACTTTGGCTGCCTGCATATCGGGCGCAATCCAAGGGAGACAGCGTGCATCCGGGAATCATCGCGGCGGCCAACCCAGACAAGGTTGCCTACCTCATGGCCGACTCGGGCGAGACCATCACTTACGGCGAGCTGGAGAAGACTTCGAATCAGGGCGCGCACCTGTTTCGACAGCTCGGGCTGAAAAGGGGCGATCACATCGCGTTGCTGCTGGAAAACCACCCGCGGTTCTTTCAGATCTGCTGGGCGGCCCAGCGTGCGGGCCTTTACTACACGGCCATAAGCTGGCGCCTGCAGCAGGCGGAAGTGGAATACATCGTCAACAATTGCGAGGCGGCCGTGTTCATCACCTCGGCTGCACGGCGCGAGGTGGTTGCGCCGCTGGCGGACAGTATGCCGGGTGTCTCCCATCGGTTCGTCATCGACGGAGCCATCGAGGGTTTCGACGACTGGGCCGAGGCGATCTCCGCCATGCCGGTCACCCCCGTTGCCGACGAAAGCGAAGGGATGGCGATGCTCTACTCCTCGGGGACGACGGGTTACCCGAAAGGGGTAAAAAGACCCCTTCCGGACGGAGAGTATGGGGCGGCGGCTGGTATCAACCTGCTGAACATTCTCTACGGCGCGGACGATGATTCCATATATCTTTCGCCGGCACCCCTGTATCACGCGGCCCCGCTCGGCTTCACCATGGGATGCCTGCGCTACGGCATTCAGGTCGTCGTGATGGAGCATTTCGAGGCGGAACTTGCGCTCCGTTACATCCAGGACTACCGAATCACCCACAGCCAGTGGGTGCCGACCATGTTCGTGCGCATGCTCAAGCTGCCCGAGGAGATCCGGCTGCGCTTCGACACGTCGACGCTGCGGTGCGCGATCCACGCCGCCGCGCCCTGCCCGGTGCCGGTCAAGGAGCAGATGATCGAGTGGTGGGGTCCGGTCATCTACGAGTACTACGCCGGCACGGAGGGTAACGGCTTCGTGCAGCTGAACGCTACCGAGTGGCTGGAGCACAAGGGATCCGTCGGACGTCCGCTCAACTGCGAGATCCACATTTGCGGCGACGACGGCGAAGAGCTGCCCGTCGGCGAGTCGGGCACGATCTACTTCGGCGGCGGCGGCGAGTTCGAGTACCACGGAGATCCGCAGAAGACGGCCGGCTCCCGTCATCCCAAGGGGTGGAGCACGCTGGGCGATGTCGGGTATCTCGATGAGGACGGCTACCTTTACCTCACCGATCGCAAACATTTCATGATCATCTCCGGCGGCGTGAACATCTACCCCCAGGAGGCGGAGAACGTGCTCATCACCCACGATGCGGTGATGGACGTCGCCGTGTTCGGCGTGCCGAATCCGGAGTTCGGAGAGGAGGTGAAGGCCGTTGTTCAACCTACCGACATGGCGCTGGCGACCCCTGAGCTCGCGGTGGAGCTGATGGACTACTGCCGTGCCCGGCTATCCCACATCAAGTGCCCGCGCTCGGTCGACTTCCGGGAGGAGTTGCCTCGACACCCCACGGGAAAGCTTTACAAGCGGCTGCTCAAGGACGAGTACTGGAGCAAGGCGGGAGGCTGAGGGCGCCGCTCAGCGGTCGCGCAGCAGGTTGGCCGGCGCGTACTGGTCCGTGAGCACCCTTGCCGACGTGTCCCAGTCGGGTCGGGTCTCCAGCCCTTTGACGTGATCGCTGAGACTAATGCCGTACTTGCGCACCCGCGGTGCCAGATCGGCCGCACGCTGTTCCATTATGGTGGGGTCCGGTAGGGGACCGTTCGCGGCGAGAATTATGCGGTTGGCGCTCTCGCCGGTCTTGAGGTTGTAGAAACGTCCGAACACGGCCGTGTAGGTCGTGGATTCGTGATGATACAGCTGGCTGATGGAAAACGTGTTGGCCACAACGGCTCCGCCGGGCGTCAGCAGGGACCTTGTCTCCTGCAGAAACTCGCGCGTCATCAGATGTTCCGGAATGTAGTCGCCGTTGAACGCGTCGAGCATGATGAGATCGTAGGTATCCCCGCGAAGCGCGGCCCGCTTGATGAAGACGCGGCCGTCCTGGGTAAAGACGGTGGTGTTGGCGGAAGGAACATAGCCGAAGAACTCGCCGGCTACTCGAACGACGGCGGGGTCGATCTCGACCACGTCGATCTCGGTGTCGGGATAGAGTTCGGCCAGGGCCGTGGGCAGGGTACCGCCTCCGAGCCCGATCATGAGTATCCTTTCCGGGCTCGGCCGGAGCAGAAGCCCCGTCATCATCATGCGGGTATAGGAAAATACCATCTCGTTCGGCCGGCGCTGGTCCATGCAGGATTGGTTGCGCTGATCGGTTCTTATCGAGAACTGCAGGCAGACCAGCGAACCCTGCTGATCGATGAGAATCGTGCTGTACAGGGAGCGCTCCCGATGCACGATGCGGCCCTGGGCATCGCCGGCCGGCAAGAGCAGCACGAACGTGAAGAGGCCGGCTGCGATTCGCATCATGATGCTTGCCACCCCCATCGGTGCGCGGTGACGGCGATGATGCCCATGGCGGCGAGGGTGGCGGTCATGAGCGCCAGGATGGTGTTCACTTCGAACCACAGCACGAAGTAGAAGGAAGTTGCCAGGGTGCCGAGGGCGCTGCCGAGCGTCGACATGAAGTAGAGGCGGCCGGCCACGTGACCCGACTCGTGGGTTGATGCGACCAGCAGACGGACCGAGTACGGTGAGATCATTCCCAGGATGACGGTGGGAACGATGAACAGCGCGGAGGAAGCGAGCAGCGACCCGTAGCGCGGGTCCTCTATCCGGGTGAAGATCCACACCATCGCCGGCTCGGCAAAGTAAACCAGAGGGTAGAGCGTGACTGCCCCGGTCATGAAGATGATGCCGAAGCGAAACATCGACGGGTGGCTCAGGGACAACCGGCCTCCCCAAAGATAGCCGAGCGACAGAGACAGCATGAATACGGTGATGATGCTGCCCCAGACGTAGATGCTGCTGCCGAAGTAGGGCGCGAGCACCCGCCCGCCCAGCAGTTCCAGGGACATGATCACGAAGCCGCCGACGAAGGCGAGCAGGTAGATGGCTTGGGGCATCAGGCACAGGCTGCGCAATGGGAGGGTGCAGTTTACAAAGTTCCCGTCCCGCCACAACTCGCACCGGTTGAAGACTCGGGCCTGACGCGCAAAGCTTGTCTTCGGCAATCGCAAAGGAGGGCTGCCCGTGCAGATCGGTGTGACGTTGCGGAACATGGGCCCGCAATCTTCGGTTGAGACAATGACGCGGTGCGCCGTAGGAGCCGAACGGCTCGGATTCGAGTCGCTTTGGATCACCGATCACATTGCCATCCCACCGGATGACGCCGAGGGGAGCGGCGGCCGCTATTTGGACACCCTGACCACTCTTGCCTACCTGGGTGGCGTAACCCGTACCATCCGTCTCGGGTCCGGCGTCATCATCCTTCCCTACCGACCGCCTCTGCCCACGGCCAAGCAGGTCGCCACGGTGCAGGAACTAACCGGTGGCCGGCTGCTGCTCGGGGTGGGTATCGGCTGGATGGACGCGGAGTTCAGGGCTCTGGGGGTGGACAGGCATCAGCGCGGCCGCATCTCCGACGAGACGCTCGACTACCTGAATCGTTGCTTCACCGAAGAGGTCATGGAGGCCAACGGCCAACCCTTCCTCTTCCGGCCGTGTCCCGACAAACCTCCCGTCTACGTGGGCGGGTCGGCTCCCCACGCGCTGTTACGCGCGGCACGCTACGGCGACGGATGGCTGCCGATGGCTCTCGAGCCTGATCCGCTGGGCGAGGCGATGGTGGAATACCGCCGCATCACGGAGGAGCTCGACCGGCCGGCCGGGCAGGTCACCCTGATGCGAGGGCTTCCCCTTGGAAAACCGGATGCGACCCGGGCGCTGCTCGAGCAGTACCAGGGCCTCGGGCTGGACCGGCTCGTCTGTGCCCTTGGCTATGACGATGCGGACGCGTACCTCCACCAGCTGGAGCAGCTTGCCGAGCTGATCGATTCCAAGTGAAAGCACTTTGATCGGGCAGATGTTCGTGCGCCTCTTCGACCGGGCGCTGAGCCGCCTGCACCCGGAGCAGCTCCCGGTGATGGGCGCGCGGCTTCGGTCCATCGGGAGGCAGATCTGGGTGGCCGATCGCGAGCTGCAGATGCCGGGCGGAATCAGGCTCCCCATTCGGATGGTGGTGATGGGTGACGGCAGAGGCAATCTGCTCTGCTATTCCCCGGTGGAGCTGGATGAAGGGACGGCCGAGGCACTGGATGGCCTTGGCAAGGTGCGCTGGATCGTTGCGCCAAACCGCTACCATCGTTCCTTCACTGCCGGGTGCATGTCCCGCTACCCGCAAGCTCAGGTGTCGGGTTTCCTGCCGCCCCCCGGCGACGGGTTCGCCGCCCCGGCCGCCGTCCCCTTCGGAGGATGCGAGCTGACCACGGTGTCCCTGCGTACGGGCTTCGCGGAGATCGTCGCCTATCACGACCTCTCCGAAACCCTCGTGGTTGCTGATCTGCTGTTCAACGTGCGCAACGGCAATCGGCGGTTGCAGGCGGTCATGCGCGTCAACGGAGCGTGGCAGAAAGCGGGACACACCAGGCTTCAGCGGTGGCTGATTCTGCGCGATCCCGACGGCCTGACGAAGTTCCGTCGGTGGGCGCTGTCCAGGCCCTTCGTGCAGATCTCCATGGCTCACGGTCTCATCGTGCAGGAGGATGCGCGGGAGTGTCTTTACCGGCTGCAGCGGGGAGGCCCGTTCGGAGCGCCCCACTGAAACGCTGATCGCGTGTGGGGTCGGCGGCCGGCCAGGACTCTGCAGGCAATAGCGGCCGGTTGGCTCCGTCCGGGCCCGGCCCGGTCAGTTTCTTCTCCCAAGCGTCACCTTCGGCACGTTTCGAATCGTGGCGCCATATGGAAATAAAAATATATAAAACAATGGCTTATCAAGGTATTTCAGACTGGCACGAAACCTGAATGCCATGTGCTGACGGCCGCTTAGCGGGAGATGGACGAGAGGCAGAGCATGAAAGATCCGGCAGTCAGGTCATACCCCGAGCAGTTTGCGACCACCCCGGACCTGCTGCACGTGGTCATTCCAAGAATCGAGATCATCGCCGAGATGGCAGTGCGGGACGAGCGCGATGCGCTCAACGATGTCTGCCTGGCTGTAGCTTGCGTCGCGGATGCCATCGGCTCCGCCCAGTTGGCGGCGCAGGGATAGCGCCGCCGCTGGAATTTTCCTGGCTTTAGCGCCCCTTCCACGCCGGCGGCCGCTTCTCCGCGAACGCTTTCGGACCCTCGATGAAATCCTCGCTTTTGACCATGGCCTTGACGCTGTCGTACTGGGCCTGCATGGACGCCTGCAGCGAAGCGGAGTCGAGGCTGCGATAGACCACGTCCTTGCTGGCTCGGATCGACAAGGGGGCGCAGGCGCAGATCTGCTCCGCCCACCGGCGCGTGGCGGCCAGCAGCTCATCGTGTGGAACCACCTCGTTGACGAAGCCGAGCTGCAATCCTTCCTCGGCAGGCACGTGACGGCCGGTGAGAATCATGCCGAGCGCGCGCTTCGGGCCGATCTGCCGCGGCAACCGGTTCAACCCGCCGGCAAGCGCAGCAAGACCGACCTTGGGTTCGGGCAGTGCAAAGAGGGCTTTTTCAGAGGCGATGATCAGGTCGCAGGCCAGCGCGATCTCGAACCCGCCGCCCATGGCCACGCCGTTGACCGCGGCGATCACCGGTTTGTTGAGATCGAAACGGCTGGTCAAGCCCCCGAATCCCCGGGGCATGGGTACGCGCTCTCCACCTTCGGCCTGGTAGCGCAGGTCGTTCCCCGCACTGAACCCTCTGCCGCGCCCGGTGATGATCGCCACCCACATGTCGTCGTCAGCGGCGAAATCATCGAATACCTCGCCGAGCTCGGCGTTGGCCGGCGGGTGCAGCGCGTTGAGACGGTCGGGTCGCTCGATGGTGACCGTCATGATGTGATCGTCTTTTTCCACACTGCAGTACTCGTACATGCGCTTTCGTTCTCCCGTTGAGGTCGGTCAGAGGTGCTGGGTCGAGTTGAAGAAGTTAACGTAAGGCGCGGGCGAAATCACCAGCTCGCTCAGGCTGCAGTTGGCAAAGTGGTAGTTGGTCCAGCGCGCGGGGTTGCGTTCGAGTATCGCTCCAAAGGCAACGGCCATGGCCGCGCCGTGGCCGACGACGAGAACTTTGCTATCTTCCCGGTGGCGTTGGTGGATTTCCAGAATGGTGGGCACGACGCGGTCGGCTACGTCCCGCAACGATTCACCGCCGGGCGGCGCGAAGTCGGGATCGCGGATGGTCGTGTTGACGAAATCGTGCTCGCGGGCGAGGTGACGAAAAGGGAGATCCTCCCACTCGCCGATGGCGTATTCCCGCAACCCGTCGGCGATGGTTACCGGCAGACCGAGCCTGTCGGCGGCTGCCTCGGCCGTGAATCGCGTCCGGCGCAGCGGGCTGGAGTAAATGGCAGTGATCTCTGCTTCCCGCGCGGCCAGGTGCTTTGCGGTGCGGCGTGCCTGCCGGCGCCCGCGCCACGTCAGCTCGCTGTCCGTGGAGCCGTTCCAGCGGCCCTTCGCGTTGGCGGCTATCTGGCCGTGGCGTAGAAAGAGGATCGAGGCCATGTTCGATTTACGTCATGATGCCGGGCGCCCCACAGGGACGCAGCGGTGTGAAGCCCGGTGTCGGGCGCGATGCGGGCGGGATGGTATTTCCTGGTGTGCAGGCTTGTCTACTTCGAGGGTGTGATTGTGCGCAGCGCGCCGCGATTGATACGTGATGGCGCCAAGCGGTGGCTGGTCTGGACGCTGGTCGGTCTCCTGGCGGGATGTGGCGACCCCGGTTATCAGCGCCATGGGGGCAGTGCCATGGGGACCGGCTATCGGGTAACGGCCAAGTGCCCGGGTGAGGTGGGCGACCAGGTCACCGCCGTGCTGGATGCCGTCAACGCCGACATGTCCACCTACCTCCCGGAATCCACGCTTTCGGTGTTCAACCGCGGTCCGGTCGGCGAGTGGTTGCCGGTGAGCGCCGATCTCATCGAGGTGGTCGAAGCGGCCCATGACTTGAGCGAGTTGTCGGGCGGGGCGTTCGACGTAACGGTGGGGCCGCTCGTCAATCTTTGGGGCTTCGGGCCGAACGGGGCGCCGGCACAGCGCCCCGCGGCGGCTCGAGTGGAGTTCGTGCGGGCGAAGGTCGGTTACCATTACCTCGAGTCCCGCCGGGCGCCGCCGGCTCTGCGCAAATCCACCGACGTTTACGTCGATCTGTCTGCCATCGCCAAGGGGTTCGCCGTCGACCGGATTGCGCAAAGGCTCTTCGAGCTTGAATGTTCCGATTTTCTCGTCGACGTTGGCGGCGAGGTTCGCGCCTCCGGCGTGAACCCTCAGGGCGCGGCCTGGCGAATTGGCGTGGAGGTCCCGGACCCGGACAGCTTCGGCGCGATTCAGCGGGTGCTTCGGATCAGCGGGTCTGGCCTTGCCACTTCCGGCGACTATCGCAATTTTCTAGAGGTCGACGGCGAGCGCTTTGCTCACACCATCGATCCCCGCACGGGCTATCCGGTCGACCACACCCTCGCCTCGGTGACCGTGGTTCATGAATCCGCCATGCTGGCGGACGGTTACGCCACGCTTCTCAACGTCCTGGGGCCGCAAGAGGGCTTTTCCCTGGCCGAGGGGCTGGGATTACCGGTACTTTTCCTGATCCGAACTCCGAACGGCTTCGAAGAGAGGTATACTGTCGGCTTGGAGCAGTTTCTCGGGCAAACGGATTATTGACGTGACGATTCTTCTGACCTTTCTCTGCATGATGGCGGTGGTGGGGCTCATGGCCATCGGCGTCATGTTCGGGCGCCGGCCCATCGCGGGCAGCTGTGGTGGGCTGAAGAACCTGGGGATCGGCGGCGAGTGCGAGATCTGCGGCGGCGACCCGGCGCGCTGCGAATCGCCTGGGGACACCCGTCTTGCCGTGGACGCAACCAACCGGGCACGACGCTCCCGCTGATTACCAGGGCTTCTCCCCGAGGGCGCGCGGCGTTACCGACGTGTTAGCATGCGGCCTCCCCCGGGCCGGGTCGGTTTGCATTGATCAAAGCAGTTGCGCTCAGCGTGGGCAGTCGCTACGCCTTCTCGAGACGGAGCACGCTTTCCTTCATCAGCCTGGTCGCCATCAGCGGGCTCGCCCTCAGCGTTGCCGTGCTGGTGATCGTGACGTCGGTCGTGAACGGCTTCGACAGAGAACTCCGCGAGCGGGTTTTCGGCGTGCTTCCTCATCTGAGCTTCGTCGGGCGCGAGCCGTTGGCATTCAGCCTCGATGATCTGGAGGCGCTTCGGGCCATTCCCGGCGTCCGGGGGATCGCCCCATTCGTTGAAGGCGCCGCGCTGGTCGCGGTGGCCGACGGGGTGGGCGCCGTGATGGTCACGGGCATGGAGCCGGAAAGCTACGAGAGCGTCTCCGACGTGCATCAGTTTGTTCGCGGCCGCATGCCTCAAGCCGGCGAGTACGGGGTATTGCTCGGTGATCAGGTGGCCCAGCGGCTCGGCGTGGCCATTGGCGATGCTGTCACCCTGGTGCTGCCGTCGGCGACGGTCACGCCTGCGGGGCTGTTCCCGCGGCAGAAACGCTTTGTGATTACGGGGCTGCTCGACTCGCAGTCCGACCTGGACGGTCGCGCGGCCTATGTGCGCCTGACCGTGGCGCAGAAGCTGTTCCGGCTTGGCGATCGCATACACGGGTATCAAGCCAGGCTGGACGATCTGTTCGCTGCGTTGGAGGTGGGTTCGGCAGGTGTTCTCGCCCTCGGTCCGCAGCGCCTGTTCGCGCGTTCCTGGATGCGTACCCATGGCAACCTCTATCAGGCCATCGGCATGTTGAAGAGCACGCTGTTCGTCCTGCTTTCGTTTCTGATCGCGGTGGCCGCGTTCAACCTGATCTCGACCCTGGTGATGGTGGTGGACCAGCGAAGCGGCGACATTGCCGTGCTGCGGACGCTGGGCAGTGACACCTCGACGCTGATCTGGACGTTCGTCATTCTCGGCGTTCTGCTCGGCGGTGCCGGGATCGCCGCGGGTCTCGGCCTGGGCGCCGCGCTGGCTCTGGCTCTTCCCGGCCTGTATGAGTGGCTGACGACGCTTCTGGGAGCCGATCTGCTGGCCCAGTACTTCGTTACCTACCTGCCGGTCGAGCTGCAGCCGGGCGATCTTCTCGGCATCGCCGTGACGGCCTTTTTGCTGTGCGTTTTGAGCACCCTGTACCCGGCGCGGCGCGCGGCGGGGTTACAGCCTTTCAAGGTTCTTGCGTATGAGTGAGCCGGTCCTCGAAGCCCGCGGCCTCGTCAAGTCGTTCACTCAGGGCACGACCCGGGTCGTGGTGTTGTCGGGGGCGGATCTCGACGTTGTCGCCGGCGAGCGGGTCGCCATCGTCGGCCGGTCCGGCTCGGGCAAGAGCACCCTGTTGCATCTGCTGGCAGGTCTCGACGATGCCGACGCGGGGTCGGTGATCGTCGGCGGCAAGGACATGACGGCGGGATCTCCCGCGCAGCGGGCGCACATCCGCAACGCGCACATGGGCTTCGTCTACCAGTTTCACCATCTGCTGCCGGAGTTCTCGGCTCTGGAAAACGTCATCATGCCTCTGCGGCTCGGAGGCATGGACCCTGCCGCCGCCGCAGAGAGAGCGCGCGGTATGCTGGAGCGAGTGGGTCTGGCCGAGCGGTTCGAGCATCGGCCATCAGCTCTGTCGGGCGGAGAGCGCCAGCGGGTGGCCGTTGCCCGCGCGCTGGTGGGCAGTCCGCTGGTGGTGCTCGCCGACGAGCCGACGGGGAACCTCGACCGGGACAACGCGGAGCACGTTTTCCGCATGATGTGCGAGCTCAGCGATGAGCATGGTGTGGGTTTTGTCATCGTCACCCACGACGAAGAGATGCTGGGCAGCATGCACCGAGTCCTGCGTCTGGAAAACGGCCGGCTGGCGTGAGCACGTCGCTCTGGATTGCTCTGCGCTATCTGGTCACGCGGCGCCGCCAGTTTGCCGCTTTCGTCACGTGGGTCTCCGTTGCCGGTCTGGCGCTGGGCGTTCTGGTGCTGACGGTGGTCGTCAGCGTGATGAACGGGTTCGATGCCGAGTTGAGGCACCGCATTCTCGGATCCGTGCCCCATCTCATCATCGAAGGGGAGAGCGTCACCGACCCGAATGTCGGTTCGCTGCTCGACCGGCCGGAAATCGTCGGCTCTTTCGACTTCTTCTTGGGTTCGGGAATGGTCACCCGAAGCGGCGCGGTTCATCCGGTGACCGTCTACGGCCTGGACGCAGAAGGACTCACCGGGCTTGGAGAGATCGGTCAAGCCATGCGCAGCGGACGTTTGTCCGGCCTGTTCGAGATCCCGCGGGGAATCGTGATTGGTGAGCCGCTGGCGGCGCACCTGGGCCTGCTGCCAGGCGATTCGGTGGCTGTGGTGATCTCCGAGCCGACGGCGTCCGGCGTGCAGCCACGCTTTGGTCGCTACGAGCTGGTCGGTACTTTCGAGGTCGGCGCCGTCATCGACTACTCGGTGGTCGTTGTTGCCCGCGACGCGCTTGACGGCTTGCGTTTGGACGAGGTGGGCGTCAACGGGGCGCGCCTGGTTCTGGCGGATCCCCTCGATGCGCCGCGGCTCGCAGCGGAGCTGGCGATGGCTCGGCCTGCATGGAATCTGGTCAGCTGGACGGACAGCTACGGCGAGCTCTTTCAGGCGGTGGGCCTGGAGAAGATGGTGATGTTCATCATTCTGCTCATGGTGGTTGCGGTGGCCGCGTTCAGCATCGTATCGGGGCAGATGATGGCGGTGGCCGACAAGCGCGCGGACATTGCGATTCTGAGCACGATGGGCGCTTCGCGAAGGACGATCCTCGGCATCTTCCTGCTGCAGGGAGTTTTGGTCTCTGGCCTTGGCATCGCCGTCGGCCTGGCGCTCGGGACTTTGACGGCCGAGCATATCGGTGCCGTGATCGCAGGCGTCGAGGATCTTCTCGGTTTTCGCTTTCTCGCCGGCACCTATTTTGTCCAGGTGCCCTCAGAGGTCGAGGTAGCCGATCTGGTGATCATCGGCGTCATGTCGTCGTGCCTTTGCCTGGCTTCGGCCTGGTTGCCCGCGCACCGGGCCGCGATCATGAACCCGCTCGAGGGGCTTCATCCGGGGTGACGCCGCCGGAGTCGTCAGTTGCCATCTGGCGCTCCAGACGCCGCCGCCGTCTTTCGCGCCACCGTTTGATGACGTGCATCCGCCAGGCGATGCGAACGACTACCATGGCGGTGAGGCCGCTGACCCACCCGCAGACCAGGGATCCTACAATCAGCGGATAGCCGATGCGTCCGATGTGGGTTTTGAGCCATTCCCAGCTGAGCTCGATCGTGGCCACCTCGATCTCCATGTTCAGCAGCCATGCGCCCAGCCGATAGGCGAAGTAGAACATGGGTGGGATGGTCAGCGGGTTCGTTATCCAGACCAGGACGACGCTCATGGGCAGGTTGCAACGTGACGCCACGGCAAGCACGGCCGCGATGAGCATCTGAAACGGCACTGGCAGGAAAGCGCAGAACATGCCGATGAAAGCCGCGCCGGCAACCGAACGGCGGTGCAGGTGCCAGATTTCCGGTTCCTTGAGCCATTTTCGCACGGGGCGCAGCGCCCGATGCTCACTGAGAACCGTCGGGTTTGGCAGGTGCTTGCGGAGAAACTTTTTTGGCATAACGGAAATTATGCACCCGATGGAAACCTTGCACACATGCGGGCTTGGCTTGTTGGGCTCGTTCTGGGTCACCTCGTTCTCGCCGCGCCCGTCGCCCCGCTTCCACTGCCTGTCCCGACGGCGTGGCTCATGCTGGCCGGAATCTTGCTGGGCGTCGTCCGGCGCGGGCTTCCCGCCTGCGGGTTTCTGGTGGGGTTCGCCTGGGCGGCGTTTGCGATGCAGCAGCTGCTGGAGTCCCGCCTGCCCGGCTGCCTGGACGGAGCCGAGGAGCTCATGGTCGTCGATGTCGTCTCGGAGCCGCGCCGGCGGGAGGACGGGGCCTATACTTTTTCGGCCGACGTCCGCAGCACCAGGGCCGGCCTCTGCGCCGACGTCCTCGGCCGTCGGCTTCGGCTGACCTGGTACGAAGCTCCCGGGATCGGGCAAGGCGAGCGCTGGCGGGTTCTGGCGCGGCTGCGCACGCCATGGGCGTATCAGAATCCCGGAGGGTTCGACTTCGAACGCTGGCTGCTTGCCGAAGGGCTGAACGGGAGCGGCTACGTCGTATCGGGCACGCGGATCGGCGGCCCGCGCGCATCCTGGCGTGCCCCGTGGCTCGAAGGCGTGCGAGGTTACCTCGAAACGGAACATCCGGCGGCCGCCGGTGTGCTCTACGCCCTGGTAAGCGGAGACGGCTCGCTCATCGCCTCGGCCGGCTGGCGCACCCTGCGAGATACGGGCACGGTTCATCTGATGGTCGTATCCGGGCTCCACGTTGGACTCGTGGCCGGCATGGGCTATCAGATTGCGCGTTTAGCCGTTCGTGCACTCCCGCTGGTCCTCCTGTGGGTTCCGGCTCGCCGGGCGGGAGCCCTTGGCGGTGTTTGCGCCGCATCCGGATACGTTGCATTGACCGGCGGTGGGGTTCCCGGATTGCGGGCACTGTGCATGTCCGCGCTGGTTCTGGGGGCCCTGGCGTGGGGCAGGCGGCTGTCGCCCTGGCTGGTATGGCTGGTTGCCCTGGCGCTGGTGCTGGTCGGCCAACCGGCGGTAGTCCATCGGCAGGGACTCTGGCTCTCCTTCGGCGCGGTGGCGGTGCTGATCTGGTTCTTCGCAGGCCGCAGCGTCCGGGAACCGAGGCTCGCTGGGGTGGCTGCAGCTCTCGTTCGCGCTCAATACGCGCTGCTGCTGGGGCTCAGCCCGCTGCTGGTCATGCTCCAGGGACAGATTCCCTCATCGGGACCGGTGGCCAACCTCGTCGCGGTGCCCGTCATCAGCTTTCTGGTCATTCCGGCGGCGCTGATCGGCGCGCTGCTGATGGAGCTGGTCCCGTTCCTCGGCGAGGCCGCGCTCGGGATGGCTGCCGTGGTCGTCGCGCAGCTGATGGGCGTTCTCGAAGCGTCGGCGTCGCTGCCCCCGCTCGTGGCCGCTCCACGACTGTTGCCGGTGTTCGTGGCCCTGGCTACCGGGCTCGTCATGCTGGCGTGTGGCGGTTCGGGCAGGCACCTTTTGTTGTGCCTCGCCTGGGCGGTCTGGGCGCTACCCCCTGATCATGGCTTGCCCAGGGGTGAGTTCAGAGTCCTCGCGATGGACGTGGGGCAGGGCAGCGCAGTGCTGGTGGACACGAAGAGGCATCGGCTGCTGTTCGATGCGGGCCCGCGCTATCCCAGCGGCTTCGACCTGGGGGCCCAGGTCGTCCTACCCACCCTCGTTGCCACCGGCTCCCCGCGGCTGGACGCCCTGGTGATCAGTCATGCGGATATCGATCACAGCGGCGGCAAGGGCGCCGTGGTGGGCGCCGTGCCCGTAGGTGAGGTATACGAATCCCGGCCCGACTCAGAATCCTCACGCTGCTCGGCTGGCCAGTCCTGGCGTTGGGACGGCGTTGATTTCCGCTTCCTGCACCCGCCGCCGCTGGCACGCGCTCGCGGCCTGGGGAGCAATGACGCATCCTGCGTGCTGCTCATCGACAACGGCCGGGAACGCGCGCTGCTGCCTGGAGACATCGGTGCCGCCGTAGAAGGGCAACTGCTGCGAGCACTGGATCCGGTGGACGTCCTTCTGGCCGCCCACCACGGAAGCGCTTCCTCGTCGTCCAGGGCTTTCGTGCGCGTGCTGGAGCCGGACGTGGTCTTCATCAGCGCCGGCCGACGTAACCGCTACGGCCATCCTCATCCCGATGTGGTCGGACGCTTTGCGGAGGTCGGCGCGCGCGTCCACTCAACCGCGGAGCACGGGGCGTTGGTATGGGACAGCCGGACGCCTGGCTCGGTGCGGCGGTGGCGGCGGGATACGCCGCGCTACTGGGTGCAGGGATCGCAAGCGGACTGACGCGCCGGTCGCCCCCTTGGCCTGTTCAGCCGGCGCGCCGGCGCCCGGCTGCCCAGAGCAACGCGGCGTTGGCGAGCTCGCGCAGCTCTTTGCTGACGAATGCCATCTGGGCAACGCTGCGTCGGTTTTCCACCCAGCGGACCTTGCGATACGCTTCCTCTGCGCTGGCTGAGATCTCCGCCGTCGAGGTGGTCACCCGGTGATAGACCCTGAAGACGGCTGCCTCGGGCAGGTCGATCGTAGCCCCGCTGCCAACCTTGAGGACCCCGTCGATCGTCAGGTCAGCCAGAGCGAAACGGCGGGTCAACATCGCCTTCAGCGCCGTTTCCGCGTCCTCGCCGACGACCAGGTACTCGCCGGGAAACCCCCACTTTCCGTGCTGCTGTACGAGCAACACCTCATCCTGCTCGTTGAGTACGACCGCGCCCTGGAACACCTGGAAGTAGTCCCGGCCGATCGCCAGCTCGTCACGCAGACGCTCTACGCTAGCCCACAGGTGCTGACTGGTGGCATTGACGAAGGCAAGGCCCAGACCCGTCGGCTCAGTCCGCGCTACCATCATCTCCACGGTAGGCGTGGGTTGGCTCTCCACCTGGCTGGGGTTCAGCAGGGTCAGTCGCAGCTTGGCGCCGGGTATGAGGGTGGGAGGCTGGTCGAAATGGACGTAAACGCCCCCTTTGGAGACGTCCCGGGCAACGCAGCGGAGCTTGCCCTGGGGCAGCGACGGGTGGTGCAGCTCCACCAGGAGGGGAAGCTGGACCCTCGGATGCTTTCTCTGCTCCATGGGGCCATTGAAATCTCGAAAATCGGACGCATTGTAGCAGCAGGTTTTCGTTGAGGTAGCGTTGGGATGCGCCCGGACAAAATGACAAGCAGACTGCAAAATGCCCTAGCGGACGCGCAGTCCATGGCTCTAGGTAAGGACCACGCAGCGATCGAGCCGCTGCATCTGCTTGCCGTTCTCGTCGAGCAGAAAGCGGGCTCCGTCCTGCCGCAGCTGGTGCGAGCCGGCGCTCGCGCGAACGAGCTGCAGACGCGTTTGAACGAACGGCTTGGCCAGCTGCCGACGCTCAAGAGCCCCACCGGCGAAATGTCTTTTGCCCCGGCGTTCGTGAAGGTCCTGAACCTGGCCGATCGCCTGGCCCAGAAAGCGGGCGACGATTTCATCTCCACGGAGCAGGTGCTCCTTGCGCTGTTCGAGGACCCGACGGTCGAATCGGTTCTGCGCGAATCGGGCGTGGACAAGGCGGCGCTCGAGGCGATCGTGTCTCAAGCCCGCAGCGGGGAGACGGTCTCCGATCCCAATGCCGAGGAGCATCGCGAGGCGCTGGAGAAGTACACGGTGGACCTTACGGCCCAGGCCGAGGAGGGTAAGCTCGACCCGGTGATCGGGCGTGACGACGAGATTCGCCGCACGGTGCAGGTGCTGCAGCGTCGAACGAAGAACAACCCGGTGCTCATCGGCGAGCCCGGCGTGGGCAAAACGGCCATCGTCGAGGGACTGGCCCAGCGGATCCTCAATGGTGAGGTGCCGGAAGGGCTCAAGAACAAGCGCATCCTCGCCCTGGACATGGGTTCTCTCATCGCTGGAGCGAAGTTTCGGGGTGAGTTCGAGGAGCGGCTCAAGGCGGTTCTCAATGAGCTCTCCAAGCAGGAGGGCAACGTCATCCTCTTCATTGACGAGCTCCACACCATGGTCGGGGCAGGTAAGGCCGAGGGCGCGATGGATGCGGGCAACATGCTCAAGCCGGCCCTGGCTCGCGGCGAGCTCCACTGCGTGGGCGCGACGACCCTGGACGAGTATCGCCAGTACATCGAAAAGGATGCCGCGTTAGAGAGACGCTTTCAGAAAGTGCTCGTCGACGAGCCCAGCGTGGAGGACACCATCGCCATTCTCAGGGGCTTGAAGGAACGTTACGAGCTTCACCACGCGGTCGACATCACTGACCCGGCCGTCGTTGCGGCGGCCAGGTTGTCTCATCGGTACATCACCGACCGTCAGCTGCCGGACAAGGCCATCGATCTGATCGACGAGGCGGCGAGCCGCATCCGCATGGAAATGGATTCCAAGCCGGAAGCCATGGACCGGCTGGAGCGCCGGCTCATCCAGCTGAAGATGGAGGCCGAGGCGCTCAAGCAGGAAAGCGACGATGCGAGCCGAAAGCGCCTGGAGGACCTGCAGAGCTCCATTGCCGAGCTCGAGAGAGAGTACGCGGATCTAGAAGAGATCTGGAACGCGGAAAAGGCGTCCTTGAGGGGCGCTCAGGATCTCAAGGAGGATCTGGACGCGGCACGAGGCGAGTTCGAGGTGGCGCGCCGCGCCGGCGATCTTGCCAGGATGTCGGAGCTGCAGTACGGCACGATCCCGGAGCTCGAGAAGCAGCTGGCGGCTGCCAGCAACGGCGAGGCCGAGCCTCGCCAGCTGCTGCGCAACAGCGTTACCGAAGAAGAGATCGGAGAGGTCGTGTCGAAGTGGACGGGCATCCCGATCACCAAGCTGTTGGAAGGTGAGCGCGACAAGCTCCTGCGTCTGGAAGAGGCCCTGCACGAACGCGTCGTGGGCCAGGACGAGGCGGTGCGCATCGTTGCCGATGCCGTCCGCCGCTCCCGTGCCGGGCTGTCGGATCCCGACCGCCCCAACGGCTCGTTCATGTTCCTCGGCCCCACCGGCGTGGGCAAGACCGAGCTGTGCAAAGCGTTGGCACAGGTGCTCTTCGACAGCGACGAAGCGCTCGTGCGCGTGGACATGTCCGAGTTCATGGAGAAACACTCCGTTGCGCGGCTCATCGGCGCCCCTCCGGGATACGTAGGCTACGAGGAGGGCGGGTTTCTCACCGAGCGGATACGCCGCCGGCCCTACTCGCTGATCCTGCTCGATGAGATCGAAAAGGCGCACCCCGACGTGTTCAACATTCTGCTGCAGGTGTTAGACGATGGGCGTCTCACGGACGGGCACGGGAGAACGGTCGACTTTCGGAACACGGTTCTGGTCATGACGTCGAACCTCGGCTCCGAAGCCATTCAGTCGCTCACGGAGGCGGGCAATGCCGACCGAATCAAGGATACGGTCCTGGGCGTGGTCTCGCAGCACTTCCGCCCCGAGTTCCTGAATCGGGTGGACGACATCGTCGTGTTTCACCCGCTCGGGCGCGAGCACGTTGCCGAGATTGCCAAGCTCCAGTTCGACATTCTGCGCCGGCGGTTGGAAGAACAGGACCTCACGATCGACATCGCTCCGGCCGCGGTGGAAGCGCTGGTGGAGGAGGGCTACGACCCGGTTTACGGTGCCCGGCCACTCAAGCGCGTGATTCAAAGACGCATCGAGAACCCCCTGGCCAGCCGGATTCTGGGGGGCGACTTCCTCCCGGGGTCCACCATCCGGGTCGGTTATGCGGACGGTGACTACTCATTCGACTAATAACCTGTCGAAAAACGATGTGCCGAGTATTGTATGTTTATACAGTATTCGGTACATTTCCACGTCATGAATGACCGCTTTGAATCCCTGCCGCTGTTCCCGGACGAGGCGCCGCCGGCGAAGCGTCGCCAGGTGGACGCAGGCCGGTCTGAACCGGGGCGAGGCCGCGCGAGCGCAGCCGCCCGGAGCCTGGGTTCGCGGGATCCTCATCTGATTGCGGCCAACCGGCTCGCCCGAGCCATTCGCCGGCTCCCCGACCACTCACCGGAGCAGACGCGGACCGGCCAGGCGATCTGTCGGCACCTTCTGGCCCTCCTGGAGGAAGCCGAGCGTCGCTGATCCTCCCGCATTCACCGTCGGGTCAGGTTGTCGCTCCGCCGTCGTTTGTTGTTCAATCTGTGCGGTTCGTCCATGGTAGTGGACGCTAACCGTCCTACCATCGTCATTTGTACTGATTCTTTGAGATGGATTTCATGATCAGGAAGTGTTTGTTTCCCGTCGCCGGTTACGGGACCCGTTTTCTGCCGGCGACCAAGGCGATGGCCAAGGAAATCCTTCCCGTCCTCAACAAGCCTCTCGTTCAGTACGCAGTGGAGGAAGCCCTGGAGGCCGGTCTCACCGACGTCGGCTTCGTGACGGGGCGGGGCAAGCGCGCTATCGAGGACCACTTCGACACGAGCTATGAGCTGGAACATCAGATCGCCGGGACCGGCAAGGAAAAGGCCCTGGACGGTATCCGCCGGATCATGGAGGAGTGTACGTTCTCGTACACGCGGCAGGTCAACATGCGGGGCCTGGGGGATGCGATTCTGAAAGGACGCACGCTGGTCGGCGAGAACCCCTTCGGCGTGGTGCTGGCCGACGATCTGTGTTTCGGCAACGGCCACCGCGAGGGCGGGGTCCTCAAGCAGATGGTGAAACTCTTCAAGCAGTTTCGCTGCAGCATCGTGGCGATCGAGGAGGTGCCCGAGGACCGGGTGAGCAGCTATGGCGTCATCGCCGGGGAAGCGCTTAGCGACCGCCTGGTACGCATCACGGACATGGTGGAGAAGCCGAGTCCTGAGAATGCGCCCAGCAACTTCGGCATCATCGGACGCTACATACTCACCCCTGACATTTTCGAGATTCTGGAGAACACGGAGCCCGGCAAGAACGGTGAGGTCCAGATCACGGACGCGCTTCTCCAGCAGGCTAAGGACGGCTGCGTCATCGCCTACCGGTTCCAGGGGAAGCGCTTCGACTGCGGTTCGGTGGCCGGGTTCGTCGACGCGACCAACTACTGCTACGAGCATCTCTATACGGAAACCTAGCCAGGCGCATGTCGTTTGACGTTGCTTTAAAGCTGCTCAACGAGCGATCCTGGAAGCCGGTCCCGCTTGCCGAGCCGATCCCGGTCAGCTCCCTGCCGACGCCCGCGTTGCTGATCGACGAGAGCGCGCTGGATCGCAACATCAAGCGCATGGCGGACTTCGTCGCCGCCAGGGGCAAAAACGCCCGCCCACACGGCAAAACCCACAAGTGTCCGATCATCGCGGCGCGGCAGATCGAAGCCGGTGCCGTGGGGATCTGTGCGGCGAAGGTTTCCGAAGCCGCCGTCTTCGTCAATGCCGGCGTGGAACCTGTTCTGATCACCTCTCCTGTCACTACCGCAGCGAAGGCCGAGCTCATCGTTGCGCTTGCCCGGAAAGGCCGTGTGAGCGTGGTGGTAGACGGCCCGTTGGCACTGCAGGTGCTTAGAGAGGCAGCCTGTCCGGATGCAGAGGTGGGCGTGCTGGTGGACATCGATGTGGACATGGGGCGCACGGGCTGTCGGGATCCTGATCAGGTGCTCGCGCTCGCGGAGAGCATCGAGACGACCCCGGGCCTGCGCTACGAGGGTGTGCAGCACTATGCGGGGCATCTGATGCACGTCGAAGGCCACCAGAACCGACGCCGGAGGTCGACGGCGCTCTGGGAGCAGGTCGCCGGGGTCGTCGATCGCCTTCGCCAAAACGGCCTTGCCCCGGCAGTGGTCACCGGCGGCGGTACCGGGACTTACGACATCGACACGGACATCGAGGCTGTCACCGACGTTCAGGTGGGCAGCTATGTGTTCATGGATCACGAATATCGGATCATTGGCGGTGCCCGGGGCGAGGTCTTCGACGACTTCGAGGTGGCATTGACCGTCGCTGCCACGGCCATCAGCAAACCGTTGGACAGCGCGGTGACGGTGGATGCGGGCTACAAGGCGTTCGCCTCGGATACCGTGGCGCCCGAGCCCATGCACATTGCGGGTGCGCGGTACCGGTTTGCCGGAGACGAGCACGGCGTCGTCATCCCGGCGGCGGGAAGCCAGGAGCCCCTGCTCGGAGAGGTTCATCAGTTCATAACCTCACATTGTGATCCGACTGTGAACCTCTACGACCACTACTGGGTGCACCGGGATGGATTGGCGCATAGCATATGGCCCGTCGCGGCGCGCGGATGCTCCTGGTAGGGGCGCGAAAAATAGCAATGGAGGCTACGGCGTGTTAGAGATCGTTCAATCCGGTGGCTGGCTGATGGTGCCGATCCTGTTGTGCAGCATCATTGCGGCTGCGATCAGCGTAGAGCGGCTCTGGACGCTTCAGCGTGGGCGCATCGCTCCAACCGATCTCTTAGCTGAGGTCTGGGATGCCATCAAGGGCGACCGGCTGGACGCTCAGCGTCTGAAGGACATTCGGGCCTCGAGCCCGCTCGGGCAGGTGCTCGCCGCAGGTATCGGCAATGCCAAGCGCGGCCGGGAGATCATGAAAGAAGCCATGGAGGAGTCGGCCGCACAGGTGAGCCACGACATGGAGCGCTACCTCACCTCGCTCGGGGTCATTGCGTCCATCTCGCCGCTGCTGGGCCTGCTTGGGACCGTGGTGGGTATGATCAAGGTTTTCACCGCCCTCATGCTGGAAGGGGCCGGCAACGCCAACGTGCTCGCCGGAGGCATTTCCCAGGCGCTGATCACGACCGCCGCCGGTCTCTCCGTCGCCATTCCTGCACTCATGTTCCACCGTTTCTTTCTGCGGCGGGTGGACGAGCTCATGGTGACCATGGAGCAGGAGGCGGGCAAGCTGGTGGAGATCATGCAGGGCGGGCCGGATGATGATCCGCGGCTCTAACGGGGTTTGCCGTCGATGAAATTCACGCGACGCCGACAACCCGAAGCCACCGTCGAGCTGACGCCGCTCATCGACGTGGTGTTTCTGCTGCTCATTTTCTTCATGGTGTCGACGACGTTCATTCGCGAGACGCAGCTGAAGATCAACCTTCCGGAAGCATCTGGCGAGATTCAGGAGGTGGAGAGAGATTTCATAGAAATCACCATCGACAGGCGTGGCGAGTACGCGGTCAACGACCGGCTTCTGGTCAACGCGGAGCTCCGCACGCTGATCCGGGCCCTCGAGGAAATGGTCGCCGAGCGGGGCGAATCGCGGCGCGTGATCGTCACGGCCGACGCGCAAACCTCTCATCAGGCGGTCGTCCGAGCCATGGATGCCGCTGGCCGGGTGGGTCTGACCCAGATCAGCCTCACCACCAAGCAGCCGGAGGAGGAGCAGTAGTCGTGCCCAGCCGGCGTGGCGCGCGCAGATGAGCGACGAAGCGCCCGCCCCGGCGGATAGCCCTCCGTCCGGCGGAGACTGGAGCACGTATCGGCGGCTGCTCGGCTACGTACGTCCCTACTGGTTCGTGTTTCTGCTGGCCATCCTCGGCTTTCTCGTCGGCAGCGCCGCCGAGGCTTACTTCGTCAAGCTCTTCGGTGACCTGATCGACAACTGGGACGACATCGTCGTGCACGCCAGCTGGGCCATTCCGGCAACCATGTGCGTGGTCGCCCTCGTTCGCGGCAGCGGCGAGGTGATCGGCGAGATGCTGCTCAGCCAGATTTCGTTCGGCGTCGTTCACAACATCCGCACGGCGCTGTTCGACCGGCTTCTGCTCATGCCCAGCGCGTATTTCGATGCCAGCTCTCAGGGACACCTGGTCTCGCGCCTCACTTACAACGTGGCGCAGCTGCGCGATGCGGGTACCGACGCGCTCAAAACGATCATCCAGGATGGCGGGAAGGTCATCGTCTACCTGGGTTACATGTTCTACCTGAGCTGGAAGCTGACGCTGATCTTCGTCGCCGCGGCTCCGCTGGTCGGCCTGGTGGCCGTCTACGCCAGCCGGCGTTTCAGGCGGATAAGCCGGCGCATTCAGAACTCCATGGGCGACGTCACTCACGTGGCTTCCGAAGCCGTTAGCGGGTACCGCGTCGTGCGGATCTTCGGCGGGGAAGCCTACGAGCAGGCCCGGTTCCACAAATCGAGCCGGTCCAATCGTCGCCAGAATCTGAAAATGGTGGCGACCAAGGTTTCCAGCACTCAGGCAATCCAGGTGCTTGTCGCCGTGGCCCTGGCGCTGCTCATCGGCCTGCTGTTCCGCCCGGAGATCGGCGGAACCCTCAGCACGGGTCAGGTGGTCACCTTTCTGGGCTTGAGCGGGCTGCTCGCAAGGCCGATCCGCAAACTCTCGGAGGTGAACGCCCGACTGCAGCGTGGTCTTGCCGCAGCGGAGGACGTTTTCGGGCAGATGGATGCCGACACCGAGAGCGATCTGGGTAGCATGACCACCGAACGCGTCGCGGGTCGACTGGAATTTCGCGACGTCAGCTTTACCTATGAACGCGGCAGCGCACCGGTGCTCAGCCACGTCAGCTTTACCGTCGAGCCGGGAAAAACCGTGGCTTTGGTGGGTCGCTCCGGCAGCGGCAAAACCACCATCGCGAGCCTGATACCCCGGTTTTACGAGCCGACAGGGGGCGAGATTCTCCTGGACGGGGTGCCGCTTCCGCGCTACCGGTTGGAAGCTCTGCGCAGCCAGATAGCCCTTGTGACCCAGCAGGTGACGCTCTTCAACGATACCCTCGAGCGCAACATAGCCTACGGAGCCCTGGCCGGGGCTGATCCGGACGAGGTCGATCGCGCGGTGAGGCGGGCTCATGCGGATCGGTTCGTCTCCGAGCTTCCGGACGGACTGCAGACGGTGGTGGGCGACGACGGCGTTCTGCTTTCGGGAGGTCAGCGCCAGCGGGTCGCCATCGCCAGGGCCCTGCTCAAGGACGCGCCGGTGCTCATTCTGGACGAGGCAACGTCGGCTCTGGACACGGAGTCCGAACGGCATATCCGGGCGGCGCTGGATGAGGTGATGCGCGGACGCACCACGCTCGTCATTGCCCATCGTCTGTCCACCATCGAGAACGCCGACGAGATTCTCGTCGTTGATGAAGGCAGGATCGTAGAGGCGGGTACTCACCAGGCGCTGCTGAACCGGGGTGGACATTACGCCGCGCTCTATCAGGCCCAGTTCGACGACGAGCCGGATTCCGCTGCGGTGGCCGAGGCACCCACCGGGTCCACGGCTCCGGGCCTGACCGGCAAGCTGACGGTGGGCCAGACCCTGCGCCCCCTGGCCCAGGCCTGGTACACGGGCAGCCGCTGGACGGTGCTGCTCGCGCCTTTCGCATGGGCGTTCGAACGCTACGCGGTGCGTCGCAGGTTGCGCTTTCTTACCGGCAAGCGCCGCTCCTGGCGCAGCCCGGTTCCCGTGATCGTGGTGGGAAACATCACCGCGGGTGGTACGGGCAAGACGCCCATGGTTATCTGGTTGGTCGAGCAGTTGAGGGCGCTCGGGTACTCGCCGGGAGTCGTCTCCAGAGGTTACGGCGGTAAACGGGGACGCAAGCCCCTGCTGGTGACCCCGGATTCGGACCCCGCCGTCGTCGGTGACGAAGCGCCCATGATCGCGAGCCGGGCCCGCTGCCCGGTGGTGGTGGCAGCCGATCGTGCCAGGGCGGTAGAGAGTCTTCTGCAGGCGGCAAACAGCGACGTGGTCGTCTCGGACGACGGGCTGCAGCACTACGCCCTGGCGAGGGATCTCGAAATCGCGCTGATCGATGGTCATCGAGGCGTCGGCAATGGCCGCTGCCTTCCCGCCGGGCCGCTGCGCGAGCCCGTCAGCCGGCTCGAGAGCGTCGACTGGGTGATCAGCAATGGCCTGGGATCCGGGATCGTGGCCCGAGAGACCGTCATGACGCTGATCCCCACCGCTTTCGTTCGAGTCACGCCGGGACCGGGAGAGGCACGCCAGCGTCCGGAGGATTTCGTGGCCGCTCATCCGAACGTCAACGCCGTCGCCGGTGTGGGCAATCCCGCCAGATTTGCGCTGGCGTTGCGCGAGCTGGGGCTTGCCCCGGTTCTTCATGCCCAGCCCGATCATCATCCCTACGACGGCAGCGAGCTAGTCTTCGACAACGACTGGCCGGTGGTCTGCACCGAAAAGGATGCGGTGAAGATTCGGCGCCTGACCGACCTGCCGGCCGATGTCTGGTACCTCGAAGTGGAGGCGCATCTGCCCGACGGCGCCGCTGCGTTCTTAGTGGAGCTGTTGAGAGCCCACGGGATCAGCCGCCATGGCTGAGCCGTTCAAGGTCGTGGTGCCCGCCCGGTACGGCTCGTCCAGACTTCCCGGAAAGCCTCTGGCAGATCTGCACGGCAAGCCGATGATCGTGCGGGTGGCCGAACGCTGCGCGGCCTCCGGCGCGGAGGAAGTGGTGATTGCCACGGACGATGTCCGAATCGTGGAAGCGGTGACTTCCGCGGGTTTCGAAGCGACCATGACCCGCGCCGATCACGCGTCGGGTTCCGACCGGGTCATGGAGGTCGCCCGCTTGCGGGCCTGGGACGACGATGCCATCGTGATCAACGTTCAGGGTGACGAGCCCCAGATGCCACCCGCCGTCGTCATGCAGGTCGCGCAGATCCTTCAGGCAGACCCGGCCCGTCCGGTGGCCACGCTGTGCGAGCCGATCAGGGAGGTGGCGGTCTTGACCGATCCCAACGTCGTCAAGGTGGTGCGGGACCGGTGGGGGCGAGCGCTGTACTTTTCCCGCGCCCCGATACCTTACGAGCGTGACGAAGCGCCAGGGAAATCCGGACAGGATCGAGGGCGTCCGATCGGCCTGCGCCACATCGGCGTCTACGGATATCGCCTCTCAGCCCTGCAGCAGTTTGTCGAGCTGCCCGTGTCAGACCTCGAGCGCTTGGAGAAGCTGGAGCAGCTGCGCCTGCTGGAAAACGGCATTCCGATCTTCGTCACAGAGGCCTGCGAAACGGTTCCGGCCGGCGTGGACACGCCGGCGGACCTGGAAAGAGTCCGAACCCGATCCCCATCGTGAGGCGCTCTTAGCGGGGCGACATCCGGATTCCTCCGTCCAGCCGAATGGTTTCGCCGTTCAAGTAGGTGTTCTCGATGATCTGCCGGGCGAGCAATGCGTACTCCGCCGCGTTGCCCAGGCGTTTTGGAAACTGAGTCATCTCGATGAGCGGATCCCTGACTCGGTCCGGTGCGCCAGCCATCATCGGCGTTTCGAAGATGCCGGGGGCGATGGTGCAGACCCGGATACCGGATCTGGCCAGGTCCCTGGCGATGGGTAAGGTCATGCCGGCGACGCCGGCCTTGCTCGCGGAGTACGCTGCCTGACCGATCTGGCCATCGAACGCTGCCACCGAGGCGGTATTGATGATGACGCCTTTCTCGCCGTCCTCCGTGGTCGGCTCGTTCTCGTTCATCGCGGCCGCGCAAAGCCTCAGGGTGTTGAACGTGCCGACGAGATTCACCTGAATGATGAAATTGAAGTGCTTCAAGGGCATCGCACCTTCTTTGGAGATGGTCCGGCCCGCAGCACCGATGCCTGCGCAGTTCACGTTCACGTGAATCGCGCCGAATCTTTCCAGAACCTGGTCGACGGCCGCAGCGGCGGATTCGTCGTTCGTCACGTCGACGGCAAAGGGTGCAGCGTCGTCGCCGAGCGCGGCGGCGGTCTGACGGGCAAGGTCCTCGTTGAGGTCGAACAAGGCGACTTTGCCGCCATTGTTGATTACCATCTCCGCCGTCGCGCGCCCGAGGCCGGATGCCCCACCGGTGATGACAGCCACTTTGCCGTTCAGATCCACTGTTCTTCCCTCCACAAACGAGCGCGCGAGTATACCCCAAGCAGGCTATCGCCATTTCCCGTCATACCTCGCTGATACGACGGCAGACGTCCTGCTCGGCTGGCTGCGCGAAAGCGTCGACTGGCGAAGCGAGCGGATCAGAATACTCGGGAAGTCAGTGGCGGTGCCAAGGCTCGTTGCCTGGTACGGAGACCCCGGGGTCTGCTACCGGTATTCGGGCGTTGAACACGTTGCCGGGGGCTGGCCCTCTCAGCTTTGCTCGGTGCGCGATCTCCTGCGGCGCGAATGGTCGGCGGGCTTCAACTTCGTGCTGATCAATCGATATCGCGACGGCTCCGACTCCATGGGTTGGCACCGGGATGACGAGCCCGAGCTGGCAGGGCCGATCGCGTCTCTGAGCCTCGGCGCGACTCGTCGGCTGCGAGTCCGGGTGGACGGCGGGACCGGAAGCATTGCGCTGGACTTGAGCCACGGGGCGCTGCTTTGCCACGAGCGGCACCTTCCTCACGCCCTGATGAAGACACGCCGGCCCGTGGGAGAACGGATCAACCTGTCGTTTCGCACGGTCGTCTCCCGGTGATCGCGGCGCCTCGACTGGACGCACTCAATACCCTGGGCGTCGCTGCGACGGCCGATCGGTTGGTCGTGGTCGAGAGCGAGCGGGCGCTGCAGGGGCTCCTGCGTGAAGCCGCCGATCAGCGGGGCGGGCTCGTCGTGCTCGGCGGCGGCAGCAACGTCGTTCTCAAGCGCCACGTTCCGGGAACCGTCGCCATCATTCGTACTCGTGGTACGCACATCGTCCCTGGCCGGGGAGGGCGGGTGAACGTCTCCGTAGCGGCCGGGGAGAGCTGGCATGGGCTCGTGCGTTTTACTATTGGCCAGGGCCTGTACGGGCTGGAAAACCTTGCCCTGATACCAGGTTCCGTAGGGGCTGCCCCATTGCAGAACATTGGCGCCTACGGCGTGGAACTGGCCGATCGGCTGATCAGCTTGCGGGCCATGGAAGTCGCCTCGGGCGCCGTTCGAGAGTTTCATCGGGAAGAGTGCGGTTTCGCCTATCGCGACAGCCGCTTCAAATCTGCTGACGCCGGTCGTTTCATCATTCTGGACGTGACCCTCGCGCTTTCGCGTGAGGCGCAGCCGGTCATCGACTATCCGGAGCTGCGCCTCGAGCTGCAGCGTCTGGGCGGCTCACGGATCTCGCCCGTGCTGGTCGCCGAAGCGGTTGTGCGTGTTCGTCGCCGCAAGCTGCCTGACCCTCGCCGGGTAGGGAATGCCGGCAGCTTCTTCAAGAATCCGGTGGTTTCCGCGCCCAAGGCCGAAGGTCTACGCGCTGCAGTGCCGGGCCTGGTCGAGCATTTCCAGAGCGACGGCAGGGTGAAGCTATCCGCAGCGCAGCTGATTGATCGGGCCGGTTTCAAGGCGCGGGCCGCCGGCAAAGTCGGCGTCTGGCCGCGCCAGCCGCTCGTTCTGATCAATCGCGACGGCGCCAGCGGCGCGGACGTTCTGGCGTTTGGCCAGTCCATCCGCGCGGAGGTACAACGACTATACGGCGTGTCGCTGGAGCTGGAACCGCAGGTCTACGGGGTGGATTGATCCCCGGTCTTGGGTATCACGCCCTCGGCTTTGAGTTCCGCTTCCCGCTCACGTCGGCGCACTTCTCTCGGATCGTTGAAGGCCCGGGACGGGCGCGGCTCCGGCGTTGGCGCCTCGGGCGCGGGCTCGACGGAGGCAGCCTTCGGCTGGCCTTTTGGCTCGGGTCGTTTCGCGACCGCCGGTTCTTCGGCCGCTGGCTTGTCTGGGCTCGCTGCCGGTACGTCCGGAGCCTGTGCCACGGGCTCAGCCGGCGGCGTTGGCGGCGCCGCGTCCGAAGCCGGCGCTTTCTCACGCGCCGCGGGCGTCGGTTGATCGGCTATGTTCCGCTCACGTGGATCGTTTGCTGCACGGCCTTGCGGCGTCGACGAGCCGGAAGCGACCTTAGCGCTCTCCTGTGGCTGCTGCTCGGCGGCCGGTTCGACTGCCGCGGCGGAGGTCTCGGATGAGACGGCCTCAGGCGTTTCGGTGACCGGTGCCGCGGTCGCGGCGCCTGCCCTCGCTGCGGGCTGTGCAGTGGTGGTCGCCACGGGCGCTGCCTCGCCACCGGCGGCTGCGGTGGGCCTGCCGTTGGCAGGTTCGGACTTCTCGACCTGACTGCGGTCGCGCCTGGGGCGACGTTTGCTCCTTGTGATCTCCTCCTCGGTGGGCGGAGTTCCTGCTCCGGCCGCTTTGTCCTTGCCCTTGTCCTTGTCTTTGCCCTTGTCCTTGCCTTTCTCCTTCGCCTTGTCCTGTGCCTTCTCGGAGCCCTTGCCGCGCTCGCCGCCGCGCTCGCCGCCGCGCTCGCCGCCGCGCTCGCCGCCGCGCTCGCCGCCCTTCGCCTTCCTGGCGTTGGAGCCCTCTTCAGAATCCTTCTTTGGCCCTCGCTTCCTGCCCTTGGCCTCCTCGGGCTGCCCGCGTCGGCTCTCAGCGCCGTCATTGTGCCGGGCGGTGTCCTTGCGCTGCCCGCCGTTGCCCCTTTGCCTATTGCGTCTGCCGTCGTCCTTTTTGCCACGATCCTCGGCGCGTTCGCCTTGGGCCTGGCGCTCCGTGCTGGTCGAGCCTTCTGCCTGGGACTCTCCACTGGTGAACAGCGCATCCCTCAGCCGGGAGAACAAGCCGGGTCTGTTGCTCTGACTCGGCGACTGCGGTTTGCGGGCGGCGGGTTGCGGCGCCTGCGCGGGGGCGGGAGCCGGTTTGGGGGCGGAAGGCTGAATGGCCTGAACCGCAGCCTGAGGGGCCGGGGGGCGGGGTGCTTCCTGTAAAGGCATCGCTTCCTCAGCTGCCGCTGACTCGGCCAGCTCGTAGCTTGGCACGATGCCCACCTCCCGGGCATGGTCGTCCCGCACCCTATGAATCTCGAAGTGCGGGGTGTCCATGTTCACGCTCGGCACGATGACCAGATGGGTGCCGGTGCGCTGCTCGATCTGCGCGACGTCCGCCCGCTTTTCGTTGAGCAGGTACGAGGCGATGCTCAGCGGCACCAGCGCGCGAACGATGGAGCTGCGTTCCTTGAGTGCTTCCTCTTCAACGAGCCTCAGCACACCGAGAGCCAGCGACTTGGTGTCTCGAATTCGACCCTGCCCGCTGCAGCGCGGACACACCTGGGTAGTTAGCTCTTCGAGGGAAGGACGCAGGCGCTGGCGAGACATCTCCATCAGACCGAATCGCGAAATCCTGCTGATCTGAACCCGGGCCCTGTCCGCATCGAGGGCCTCCCGCATGCGATTCTCGACCGCTCGCTGGTTCTTCACGCTGGTCATGTCGATGAAGTCGATGACGATCAGGCCGCCCATGTCCCGCAGACGGAGCTGCCGGGCAATCTCGTCGGCGGCTTCGAGATTGGTGTTCAGCGCAGTCTCTTCGATATCGGCGCCCTTGGTTGCACGGGCCGAGTTGATGTCGATGGATGCGAGGGCTTCCGTGGGGTCGATGACAAGGCTGCCGCCGGACGGCAGCCTCACCGAATGCTGGAAAGCCATCTCGATCTGGCTTTCGATCTGAAAACGGTTGAAGAGAGGGATCGGATCCGAGTAGTACTTCACCCGCTGGCTGTAGTGGGGCATCACCTGCTCGATGAAGTCTTTGGCTTCCTCGAAAGCTTCCTTACCGTCGATCAGCACTTCACCGATGTCCTTGCGCAGGTTGTCGCGGATTGCGCGCAGGATGACGTTGTTCTCCTGATAGATGAGTTTTGGAGCGCGTTCCTGCTCGTCGGCCTTCTGGATTGCCTCCCAGAGCTGCAGCAGGTAGTCGAGGTCCCATTGCATCTCCTCGGGGCTTCGACCTACCCCGACGGTGCGCACGATGACGCCCATGCCCTCGGGGACGTTGAGCTGACCGAGCGCATCTCGGAGCTGATCTCGGTCGTCGCCTTCGATGCGGCGGGAGATGCCGCCCGCCCTGGGGTTGTTGGGCATCAGGACGAGATACCGGCCGGCGAGGCTGATGAAGGTCGTCAAGGCAGCGCCTTTGGTGCCGCGTTCTTCCTTGTCGACCTGGACCAGGATTTCCTGTTTTTCGCTCACCAGATCCTGGATGATCAGCTTCCCGCCTTCGGGCGGCTTCTGCTTGAAATACTCGCGCGAAATGTCTTTCAGGGGCAGAAAGCCATGCCTGTCCGCACCGAAGTCCACGAAGGCGGCCTCCAGGCTCGGCTCTACGCGGGTGATTTTGGCTTTGTAGATGCTTGCTTTCTTCTGCTCTCGTCCCCGGCTCTCGATGTCCAGGTCAAAGAGTTTCTGACCATCTACGAGGGCAACCCGAACCTCTTCCGGCTGGGTCGCGTTTATCAGCATTCTTTTCATCTAAGTCATTTCCTTAGTGCCGCGGGCTACGCGCTGCACCGGAAATTGAGAGAAAGGACGATGGTGATGGGAGGTGCACCAGATCAGGTTGCCGCCAGCCTTATCGCGGCGCTCATGGCGCTCTGCGTTGCTGGCCGCGCTCAGTTGCGCTGTTTGGCTATCTGTCTGATCTGTCCTGCGTGCTCCAAACCTGTCGCTCTTCGGAAAGGGGCGGCAATGCCGCTGCTCTGTCGTCTGTCCCGCCTGATGTTCGGCGGGGTCCGCCATGCCCTTGCATGGTGGCTCGGTATTCCGTTCTCAATTTCCCGGCAGCCCCATGGACCGCGTTCTTCGAGAGCCTTGGTGTAGTCGGCTCTCCATTTGCAATTAGCCGTATTGTTGGCTTAATTCCGTTTAAGTTGCGCCCGGTTAGGTGGGCGATCGATCAAAAAAGCCGGCTGAACAGTTTAGAAACAAGTAACCTGCCAGCCAGATACCCTGTGGGGCGACCAATATTAGCAGTCATCATTAAGTGTCTCAAACACTTGAAGAAAAATCGTCAACGTCGGTTCGCTATCTGGACATCGGCGAGGAAGCGGGCCAGCGAATAGACAACTATCTCATGGCTCGGCTGCCGGGCGTTCCCAAAAGCCGCATATATCGGATCATTCGCCGTGGCGAGGTTCGCGTGAATGGCGGGCGTATCAAGCCGACCTACCGTCTATCGGCCGGCGACCGGGTCCGGGTGCCGCCGCTGCACCTTGCTACCCGGCCACCCCCGGCGGTTGGGCAGAGGGACCTTGCTCGGATCGAGGCCGCGATCATCTTCGAAAATGAGCGCCTGCTGGTTCTGAACAAGCCCGCCGGCGTAGCCGTGCACGGCGGGTCGGGCGTTTCCTACGGAATAATAGAGGGCTTGAGGCGGCTCAGGCCGGAGGCTCGCCTGGAGCTCGCGCATCGGCTGGACCGGGAAACCTCCGGCTGTCTGCTGGTGGCGAAGGGCCGACAGTCGCTCCTCGAAATACACGCTGCTCTGCGCGAAAGGACGGTGCGAAAGCGCTACGAGGTAATCGTGCACGGGCGCTGGCCGGGCAATGTTCGTACGGTGCGGCTGCCTCTGAAGAAGTACTCGACCTCCAGCGGGGAGCGCCGGGTCCGGGTAGACGCTCAGGGAAAGCCGAGCCGCACTGACTTCGAGGTGGTCGGGAGGTCGGAGGCAGCGACCTGGCTCGTTGCCCATCTGCACACCGGCCGTACTCATCAGATTCGCGTTCACGCCAAGGCCAGCGGGCATGAGGTCGTCGGAGACGAAAAATACGGGAAGCCGGAGCAAAGGGCGCTGGAGGGCCGCCTGGGGATCTCGGGGATGTGTCTTCACGCAGAGGGGATCACGCTCGTGCTGAACGGCGAAAAGTACAAGTTCAGCTGCCCGGTTCCGGACACGTTTGCCGCCGCTTGGGAACGGCTATCCGAGGACGTTGACCCCCTCGGATCTGAGCATGACGCATAGCTCGATGAGAGGCAGACCGATCAGGGCGTTGGGGTCTGGCCCGCCGATTTCCCGGAAAAGAGCGATCCCGAGCCCCTCCGACTTGAATGCGCCCGCGCAATCGACAGGCTGCTCGCGCATCACGTAGTCGGCGATCTCCCGCTCGCTGAGCTCGCGAAAGTGCACGGGCGTTTCCACGACCGCAAGCTGGGAACGGGTCTGCGTGGCGTTGAGCAGGCACAAGCCGGTCACGAACCGCACGCGTCTCCCCGACAGCTTGGCGAGCTGTTCGCGGGCCCGCGCCTCGGTGCCCGGCTTCCCCAGGATGTGGTCATCGCAGACGGCAACCTGATCAGAGCCGATCACCAGAGCCCGCGGGAAGCGGGCGGCAACCGCCTCGGCCTTGGCCTGAGCGAGCCGTCGGACCAGATCTTCCGGAGCTTCCCCCTTCTGCACGGCCTCGTCTATGGCCGGGTCGGCCGTTTCGAAAGGCAGCTGAAGACGGGCAAGCAGCGCGGCGCGATACTTCGACGACGATGCCAGGACGATGGTGCTCAAGGCCCGTATCTTCGCAGCGCGCTGACGGAAAATGCCAGAAATTTTGGGGGCTTAGCGTACAAGCGGTCGCTCGTTGCGTTCTTTACAGGGGCGGGTAGGGTACCTATGATTGCGCCCGCTATGAAGACCCGCCCCCAGGAGGCCCTGCGCTATGTAGAGCTTGCGCAGAGAGGCGCCCGCTTCGAGCGGTCACTTGGCGGTGCGGATCTGCCCCGCTGGTCGGAGGTGGTTGAAGGCGAGGTCGCCGTCGACGTGTCTCTGAGCTTTGCGCAGGACGAAGCGTCGAGACCGTGTGTAAAGGGGAGCTATCGGGCAAGGTCGGACATGTTGTGCCGACGCTGCTCGGAGGTGCTGCCGTACGAGTGGGCGGGCGACTTCGAGCTCACCATCGTCGGTGACGAGACGGCGGCGAGCCAGCTGGGTGTGGAGCACGACGTCCTCCTCGCAGAGGGGGAAGAGTTGGAAGTGGCCGAGATTCTCGAGGACGAGCTGCTGATGGCGATGCCCGATCAGCTCTGTCGAGAGGAGCCGTGTGAGCGAATGATGCCGCGCGAATTTCCCGCGCCCGGCGGGGCGACCGAATCGGCCGCAGAGCGCGGCAACCCGTTCGCGGCGATAGCCAAACTGAAGGATTGAACGAGAACCGGAGGCCAGATGGCTGTTCAAAAGAACAAAGTGACCCGAGCGCGGCGCGGTAAGCGGCGCTCACATGATGCGCTTCGCGCACCCGCTCTCTCCATCGACCCGACGACGGGAGAGACCCATCGCCGGCATCACGTGACGGCGGACGGGTTCTACCGGGGCAGGAAAGTCCTCGAGCAGGAAGACTGACGCACCGTGAGTCTCGGTTTCATGTTCCCGGGGCAGGGCTCCCAGACCGTTGGGATGCTCTCGGACATCTCCGCCGAGTATCCGCAGGTGATTGAGTGTTTTCAGCGCGCGGGCGACAGCATCGGCCGGCCGCTGTGGGAGATAACGACGTCCGGGCCGGATACGGAGCTCAACAGCACGGAGATCACCCAGCCGGCGCTCCTGACGGCGAGCGTCGCGCTCTGGGAGATCTGGCAGACGTCGGGAGGAGAAGCGCCCGCGATGCTTTCGGGCCACAGCCTGGGCGAGTATTCGGCCCTGGTTTGCGCTGGTTCGCTTTCCCTCGAAGACGGGGTGCGGCTCGTTCACGAGCGTGGCAAGCTGATGCAGAAGGCCGTGCCTCACGGTAAAGGCGCCATGGCGGCCGTGCTCGGTCTCGACGACGGTGTCGTGGCTGCGTGCTGCGAGGCCGTGGACGGGGTCGTCTCCCCAGCCAACTTCAACGCGCCGGGCCAGGTAGTCATCGCTGGAGCCACGGCCGCGGTGGAGTCGGCCGTAGAAGCCTGCCGCGAGGCGGGTGCCCGACGCGCCGTGCTGCTGCCGGTGAGCGGGCCCTTTCATTGCGAGCTCATGAGGCCGGTTCAGAACGCCTTTGCCGACGTGCTGGGCCGCGTCGACCTCGTCATGCCGAGTATTCCCATCGTTCACAACGTCGATGGAGAGGTCGCGCCCGACCTGGATGCGTTGCGATCAAAACTGATGGCCCAGATCGCCGAGCCCGTGCTCTGGACGCGCTGCGCGCAGAACATGGTCGCTGCCGGGGTCACCCGGCTTGTGGAATGCGGTCCCGGCAAGGTGCTCAGTGGCCTCGTCAAACGAATCGACAAGTCGGTCCAGGCCGAATCTCTGGGCACCCTCGACGGGTTGCGCGCGGCGCTCGGTTAGTTGGCGGCGGAACGTAAAGTAGCGCTGGTGACCGGCGCATCGAGAGGGATCGGGGCTGCCATCGCCCAACGTCTGTCTTTAGACCATCACGTTGTCGGAACCGCCACCTCGGAGCAGGGTGCCCTGGCGATCTCCGAGTCCCTCGGCGATGCCGGCGAGGGTCTCATCATGCGCGTGCAAGACGATGCCTCGGTGTCGGCCGCCCTGGACCGGCTGGCCCAGGGGTGCGGGATGCCCGCCGTCGTCGTGAACAATGCCGGCATAACGCGCGACAACCTTCTGCTGCGGATGAAACCGGAAGAATGGCAGGAAGTAATGGACACGAACCTGGGCGCGCTTTACCGCGTGGTGAAGCCGTGCTTGCGCAGCATGATGAAATCGCGATGGGGGCGGATCGTGAACCTGAGCTCCGTGGTTGCCCGGATGGGAAACCCTGGCCAGAGCAACTACGTAGCGAGCAAAGCCGGCATCGAAGGCTTCACGCGATCGCTGGCCATCGAGGTTGCTTCCCGGGGAATCACCGTTAATGCGGTCGCGCCAGGGTTCATCGAGACCGACATGACCTCGCAGCTGTCACAAGACCAGGTCGAGGAAATGCTGGCGCGGGTGCCTGCTGGCCGGATGGGATCTGCGGACGAAGTCGCCGGTGCCGTTGCTTATCTTGTTAGCGACGCGGCGGGCTATATTACGGGAACCACGCTTGCCATCAACGGCGGGCTGCACTTGACTTGAAAAGCGACGAAATTTGAGCTTTCGGATTCCGGATTCAAGCGATTCCGGGTGCCCGAGCCTCAACTTGAATTGGCCAGGGGGGGTCTATAGAATTCGGCGCTCCCTGCACCCAGGAACCTGATTGGGAGATGACTGCAGCATGAGCAGTGTAGAAGAACGCGTTAAGAAGCTGATTTGTGAGCAGCTGGGAGTCAAAGAGGACGAGGTCAAGGACGAAGCTTCGTTCGTGGAGGATCTCGGTGCGGATTCTCTGGATACGGTCGAGCTGGTGATGGCGCTGGAAGAAGAGTTCGAGACCGAGATTCCCGACGAAGAAGCCGAGAAGATCACCACCGTCAAAGAGGCCATCGACTATATCCTGGCGCATCAGTAGCCGGCGAACCCTTGTAATTCACGTCTAAGCCGCATCTACTTGGGATGGTGCGGCTTTTTGTTTCTGGGTAATCGAGAGATCGAAACATGACCAGACGACGCGTGGTGGTTACCGGTATTGGGCTTCTCACGCCGATCGGCAACGACGTCGACTCTGCGTGGTCGAACGCGCTGGCGGGCAAGAGCGGCGCAGGGCCCATCGAACAGTTTGATGCCACCGACTTCAGCGTGAGGATCTGCGCACCCGTCAAAGGGTTCGACGCGACGCAGTACGTAGACCGCAAGGAAGTGCGCCGCAACGATCCGTTCATCGTCTACGGCATGGCAGCGGGCGTGCAGGCCATCGAGGATGCGGGGCTCGACGCGCATCCGGCCGACGGCCACCGTTACGGTTTAGCCATCGGATCCGGTATCGGAGGTCTGGGGACCATCGAGGACACACACGGCAGCCTCGTCGCTGGCGGTCCGAGAAAGGTTTCCCCGTTTTTCATTCCTGCCAGCGTGATCAACATGATCAGCGGCAACCTGTCCATACGCTACGGATTCACCGGGCCCAACGTGGCGGTCGTGACTGCCTGCACCACCGGAACCCACAACATCGGGTTCGGGGCGCGGATGATTCAGAGTGGCGATGCCGACGTCATGGTGGTCGGGGGGGCGGAGTACGCGACGACCCCCGTGGCGGTTGCGGCATTCTCGATGATGAAGGCGCTCTCCACGCGGAACGACGAGCCGGAGCTTGCCAGCCGGCCCTGGGATCGTGATCGGGACGGATTCCTGCTCGGGGAAGGGGCGGGCGTCCTTGTCCTCGAGGAGTACGAACGGGCAAAGGCCCGGGACGCCAAGATCTATGCCGAGGTGGTTGGGTTCGGGATGAGCGCCGATGCCTTTCACATCACCAGCCCCGCGGAGGATGGCGCAGGCGCCGCTGCGTGCATGCAGAACGCGCTTGCAGACGCGGGCCTGCGTTCGGATCAGATCGACTACATAAACGCCCACGGAACATCCACGCCGCTCGGCGACGTGGCGGAGACGGTGGCCATCAAACGCGTCTTCGGAGACGACACCCGGGTGGCCGTCAATTCCACCAAGTCCATGATCGGGCATCTGCTTGGCGCGGCGGGCAGCGTGGAAGCGATCTTTACGATTCTCGCCATCCGCGATCAGGTGTCTCCGCCGACCATCAATCTGGACAATCCTGGCGAAGGCTGCGATCTGGACTACGTCCCGAACGTGGCCAGACAGATGCAGATCAGGGCTGGTCTGAGCAATTCGTTCGGATTCGGCGGAACCAACGGGACCTTGATCTTCGCATCGGTCTGAACGACGCGCCTGATGTAGAATCCGGCGCGATGAGGCTCTTCCTGGTCAGCTTCGCCGCCTTGATCCTTCTCTCCGGGTCCGCAGCATTCTATGTGGTTCGGTGGAATGATGCCCCGCTCGCCCTGACCGAGCCGGTGGTGGTCGTGCTCGAGGCGGGCGAACCGTTTTCCAAGTTCGCAGCCCGGATAAGCGCGTCGGGGTACCTCACACACCCAAGGCTCTGGTCCCGGTTGGCTCGTCTGCGCGGTCTTGCCAGGCAGGCCAAGGCCGGAGAGTACGCGTTGCAGCCTGGGGATACGCCCGAACGGCTGCTGCAGCGGATCGTCCGCGGTGAGGTCGTTACTTATGAAGTCCGGCTGCTCGAGGGCTGGACCGTGATGCAGGTGCTGCTCGCGTTGCAGGAGAACCAGGTGCTCGAGCACGAACTCGTCGGCGCGAACGTCACCACGCTGCTGGAAGCCCTGGGACTGCCAGGAGGTCATGCGGAGGGGCTCTTCTATCCGGACACCTATCAGTTCGTGCGCGGTTCGTCTGATCGGGACATCCTGCGCAGAGCCTACGACCGGATGCAGATGGTTCTCGAGGGCGCCTGGGACCAGCGCGCGTCGGGCCTTCCCTACCGAACTCCATACGAAGCGCTCATCGTGGCATCCCTCGTGGAGAAGGAGACGGGTCGCGACGAGGATCGCGAGCACATCAGCCAGGTGTTCGTCAGCCGACTGAATGCCAACATGCGCCTGCAGACGGACCCGTCTGTGATTTACGGTCTGGGCGAGCGGTTCGACGGAAACCTGAAACGGGTTCATCTGCGCGAGTCGACCCCTTACAACACATACGTGATCAGGGGGCTCCCGCCAACGCCCATTGCTCTTCCCGGTGGCAAATCGATCGACGCGGCGTTGCATCCGGGCCCCGGGGATTACCTGTATTTCGTCTCCCGGGGGGACGGTACCAGCCAGTTTTCCCGAAGCCACGCCGAGCATCTCGCCGCGGTGCGTAAGTATCAGCTGAAATGAGCGTCGACAGCGGCAGCAGGGGTCGGTTCATCACCCTCGAAGGGACTGAGGGCGTCGGCAAGACGAGCAATCTGGAGCACGTCTGCCATCTTCTGCAGCGCGCCGGATACGAAGTCGTCGCGACCCGTGAGCCTGGCGGCACGCCGCTGGCCGAGAGCATTCGATCGTTGCTGCTCGAGGTGCGCGAGGAGCCGGTAGATCCCACCGTGGAGCTTCTGATGGTTTTCGCCGCCCGCGCCCAGCACGTCGCCCGCGTCATCGAACCGGCGCTGGCGGCCGGGCGCTGGGTGGTGTGCGACCGGTTTACGGACGCCACCTTCGCTTATCAGGGCGGCGGGAGAGGCATCTCGATGGAAGACATCGCCACCCTGGAATCCCTGGTTCAGGGGGATCTGCGTCCTGATCTGACGCTCTATCTCGACGTGCCCGTCGAGGTGGCTGCCAAGCGTATTGCCGGGCGGGATCATGACCGCTTCGAGCGCGAGCAGATGGACTTCTTCGAGCGCGTGAGGAAAACCTACCTCGAGCGGGCAGCGGACGAACCGCAGCGCGTGCGGGTCGTGGATGCCCGGCAGGACCTCGCGACGGTGCAGGCGGAAATCGACCGCGTCGTCGCCGAATTCCTGGATCGCTCATGACGGCACTACTGCCCTGGCATGTGACGTTGGCCGATCGTATCGAGGGCCTCATGTCTGCCGGCCGGCTTCCGCACGGCATCCTCATCACCGGCACCGAAGGATGGGGCGACAGTATTCTGGCGGCCCGGCTGGCACTGCGGATTCTTGCAGAGGATACCGATCAGAACCCCCGGGAGCTGGCGCATCCGAATCTGCGCTGGATCGTTCCCGACGGTGCGGAGATCAAGGTCAGCGCAGTGAGAGAACTCGGCGAGTTCGCTTTTTCCACCAGCCAGGGCGGCGGTGCCAAGGTCGCCGTTCTGGAAAACGCTCACCTGTTGAATCGCAACGCGGCGAACGCGCTTCTGAAGACCCTGGAGGAACCGCCGGCCAACACGTTTCTCGTCCTGGCGACGAGCCATCCTGGACGGTTGCTCGCGACGATCCGCAGCCGTTGTCAGCGGTTCGTCATCCAGCCGGATGCGCAGGCTGCCCGTGGCTGGCTGCAGGGTCGGTGGAGCGAGGCCGAGCTGGCCTCGCGGCTGCCGGAAACCGGCGGCGCGCCGCTGCTCGTGGACGCGGCGCTCACAGAGGGCTCGACAGCCCTGCGCGAATGCCTGGAGGTGGCGCTGTCCTCACCACGGCCCTTGGACAGCATCGCCGAGCTGCTCGAGCGGGATGCAGGCCAGGTCACCAGCGGCTGGTACCGCACGCTACGAGACCTGATCGCCGGCCGGGAGGAGATCGGCGCTTTGCGGCAGACGGACAGCAGGGCGCTGTTCGAATTCGCCGACGAGCTTCTATGGGTGCGCCACCAGCTCGTCAACACCAACAGCGCCAACGCCCGGCTGCTCTTTGAGCGGCTGGTGGCGAAATGGTGCAGCCTTGGGATGGAGTCGGCGCGGCGACCGGGCAATACGTGATGCCGTTCTCGGTCTTGCGATTGACAGTTTTCGCCCGCGCGCGGATCATCATCTGCGTTGTACGGGGCACAAGGTATTGTCCAGATGGCGGCTCGTCGCGGCGCTAGAAACGGAATTCTCTCCCTCGCGATCAAGGACAAGGCGGTGCTTTATGCCGCTTACATGCCTTTCGTGAAAAACGGGGGGCTGTTCATTCCCACCAAGAAGGACTACGAGCTCGGCGATGAGGTTTTCATGCTTCTCAATCTCATGGACGAAGCAGAAAAGATTCCCGTGGCCGGCAAGGTCGTCTGGGTGACGCCCTCGGGCGCGCAGGGAAATCGCGCGGCCGGAATAGGCGTGCAGTTCAACGATCAGGACGATGTTGCCCGCTCCAAGATCGAAACCTACCTCGCCGGTGCGCTGCAGTCCGACAGACACACTCACACCATGTGAACGGCCTTGCTGGTCGATTCTCACTGTCACCTGAACTATCTCGATGACCCGGACTCCCGTCTGCAGGCGGCGCGGCTTGCCGGCGTCGATGGGTTTCTGTGCATCGGGGTGGATAAAGACGGCATCGCCGCCGTGCTCGACATTGCCGAGCGCCACCTTGATGTCTGGGCGAGCGTCGGACAGCATCCTGAAGCCGCCGAGAGCCCGCCGGACTGGGTCAGCGACTACCTGACTCATCCCCGGGTCGTCGCCGTGGGGGAAACGGGCCTGGACTACCACCATGGTCGCCAGGCGCATATCCAGCGCCTGCAGCGGGAACGGTTTGCCTGGCATCTCGAGATTGCGGGCGTCGCTGGACTGCCCGTCGTCGTGCATACCCGCGATGCGGTGGCGGACACGGCCGACCTCCTGCGGGCGCATCGGGACGTGGGAGGCGTTCTGCACTGCTTTACGGAGACCTGGGACCTCGCCAAGAGCGCGCTCGACCTCGGGTACTACATCTCGATATCCGGCATCGTGACGTTTCGAAATGGTGAGAACGTCCGCGAGGTGGCGAGCAGGGTGCCCCGTGACCGTCTGCTCGTAGAAACCGACTGCCCGTGGTTGGCGCCGGCACCGCACCGTGGCCGAACCAACGAGCCCGCCTTCGTTCGTGACACGGCGACGTTTCTCGCGGACCACCTGAACTGGGATCGGGACGCGCTGGCAGCGCAGACCAGCGAAAACTTCTTTCGCCTCTTCGCCTGTGGGCCGCAGACGGCGGCCTAGAATTCTTCCTCGTAAAGCCGGTAGGCGGTCTCTGACATGCCGAGGCTGGCATAGGTTGCCTGGGCGCCTGCGTTTTCCCGCTCGACGTAGAGCCGGATGCCGCACGTGTCGGGTGCTGAAAGCGCCCGTTCGCGCACGCTCCGATGCAGCGCCGAGTAGACGCCCTTGCGGCGATACTCCGGTTTCACGTACACGCTCTGGATCCACCAGAATCGTCCCGCTCTCCAGTCGCTCCACTCGTAGGTGACCATCAGGGAGCCGGCCGGCACCCCGGCAAGCTCTGCTACCAGATAAAACCCGTCGAGCGGGTGCTCGATGAGGTGCTCCACGCCCGCGGCCAGCGTCGCGCGATCCAGGCCCTTGTCCTCGCTCTCCATCGCCATGGCCAGGTTGAACTCGATCAGCAGGCTTGCGTCGCCGCTGCCCGCCGACCTTACGCTGACGTTGGTTGATCTTTCGCTCACAGCGCCCGCTCGAAGAAATCGAGAATCAGATTGAAACGATGAATGGAGACATCGCGCTCCTGAAGTGAATGCTTGGACCCCGGGTAGGCCATCATCTCAAAGGGGAAGTGCCGGGCCTGAAGCGCCCGGTAGAGCATGGTGCTGTTCGTGTAGAGAACGTTGTCATCGGCCATCCCGTGAATGAGCAGCAGCCTGCCTTTGATCCCGTCGAGATGGGGAAATACGCTGCTGGCAGCGTACCCGGAAGCATTGTCTTCGGGGTGCCCGAGATAACGTTCCGTGTAGTGAGTGTCGTAAAGATGCCAGTCGGTCACCGGTGCGACCGAAACGCCGGCTTTGAACGACGCAGGGGCCTGGGCCAGGCACATGATGGTCATGTAGCCCCCGTAGCTGTGCCCGAAAACCCCAATGCGTTCCGGATCAACCCAGTCGAGCGAGCGAAGGAAATCGGCGCCGAGCACCTGGTCTGCCACCTCGACCTTGCCCAGCTGGCGGTGAATGGGCTCTTCGAACCCGCGGTCGCGGTTCCCGGAACCCCGGTTGTCCAGCTCGAACACGCCGAACCCGTGCTGGACGAAAAGCTGCAGCAGCGCAGGCGCCCATTCGTTACGCACCCGCTGCACGCCTGGCCCGCCGTACACATGCACGATCACCGGACTCTTCTGTCGGCTCCCGTTTGATGGTCGCGTGAGCCGGTAATGCAGGGTCTGGCCGTCCTCGCAGACGACGGTGCCGAGCTGCGGTGTCACGTGGTGGGTGAGGTAGGGCGCGTAGTTCGAAAGCCCGTCCGCGAGCTCCTGCCCGATGGTGTTCACCTGGGGCCCCTCAAGCTTCCTGACCCGACAGGACGGCTGCCGGTCGACGGCGCTGAAGCGGTCGAGAAACTGCTCGCCCCTGAGGTCGACGGTAACCTCATGCCAGCCTGGCTCCGCCGTCAACCTGACAGGCTCCTCCGGCCCCGAAGCAGCGGACGCGCTGACCGAGTAGAGATGCTGCTCCTGGGGGTTGCCGAACCAGCCGGTGAACAGGATGCGGTGCTCATCCGCGTGAAGCACGCGGTTTACCCTTCCCTCGCCGCGAGTCAGCGGCAGCTCCCGGCTCCCGTCACAGAGGTAGAGATGGCTGTGGCCGTCGCGCTCCGACGTCCAGAGAAAGCGCTCGCCTTCGAGGTAGCGGAAGTTGTCGTGCAGGTTTATCCAGGTGGCCGATCTTTCTTCCAGCCCGTCTCTGGAGTCCCCCGATACCGGGTCGAAGAAGCGCAACCGCAGTTCCCGTTGATCCCGGCTCTGTGTCTGCACCGCCAGCTCGCTCCCGGCCCAGTTCACTCTCGCCAGGTAGTCGCTCGGCGTCTGCAGGTACGAAATTTCGGTAACCGCGCCGGACGCCCAGTCCATTACCAGCAGCGCGACGGCCGCGTTGGCGCCGCCTGCAAACGGATAGCGCTGCTCCACGGTGCGGATCTGATCGGCATCGATCTCCAACCGGTTGGTGACGGGGATGGGCGACTCGTCCACTCGGGTGTAGGCGATCCTGGTTCCGTCGGGCGACCACCAGTAGCCGTCGAATCGGTGCATCTCCTCCTGGGCGATGAACTCTGCCGCTCCGTAGGAGACGGTGCCCCCGCCATCGTTGGTGATGGCGCGCTCTGACGAAGCTGCGAGATCCCAGCAGAGCAGATTGCCGTCTCTGACATAGGTGATGTGGCGCCCGTCCGGCGAAAAACGCAGGTCCGTCTGGCGAGTTCCGGCAGGCGTGAACCGATCGACGCGGCCGTTGGCCGTATCCATCAGATAGCCGGCGCCGGCAGCCGTGACCAGCACCTTGTCACCGCCGGGGCTGAACGCAAAGCCGGAGATCCCGCCCTGAAACTGGCGGCGGCGTTCGCGTTCGGCTTTTTCGGCCGCCGTCGGGCTCGATCCCTGGTCGTCAATCTGTCTTGCATCCAGCCAGCAGGCCAGGTCACCGTTGCCGCAATCCAGGCGCCACAGGTCCTGGCGCTCGCGATCGTCTTCGGCGGTGCGCAGAAATGCCGCCCGGCGGCCGTCAGGAGAGAACTGACCCGCGGCGGGCACGCTGCCCGTCAACGGCGGATCGCTGAAAAGCCGCTCGACGGTCAGCTTCATAGATTGGCGAAGGCGTTTCGCGTCAGGTTCTCGACTCCGTTCGTGCCCACCAACACGTTGTCTTCGATGCGAATACCGCCGTGGGGCAGAAAGGCGTCCACGCGGTCCCAGTTGACGACGTGGGCGTGCTCGCTTGCGGAGAGTTCCTTCAACAGCTTGGGAATGAAGTAGATGCCCGGCTCGATGGTGAAGACCTGGCCGGATTCGACGGTGCGTGTCAGGCGCAGCGCCGGGTAGACGTCTGGCGGTGCGTTGAGTCCCCCGGTCGGGCTGGTCTGCTGGCCGCCCACATCGTGGGTCTGAATCCCGAGCAGGTGGCCGAGGCCGTGAGGCAGAAAGGTCCGGGTGATGCCCAGCTCGAAGGCGGCCTCCGCGGAGCAGGCCACGAGCCCGTGCGCGGCGAGCAGCCCGCCGAGCCTCTGGTGCATGTCCTCATGAAGCGCCAGGTAATTCTGGCCGATTCGGATCGAGCCAATGAGCTCCTGCTGGGTCGCGTCCAGATCGGCGATCAGCGCCGCAAAAGCTTCATTGCCGGTCGCCTGGGTGGCGGAGGCGTAGGTCCGTGTCACGTCGCTGGCGTAACACCGATGCCGGGCGCCGGCATCGATGAGGAAGCTGTGGCGGGCAGCCGGTGGTTGCCGGTCGTAGTGCTGGTAGTGCAGGACTCCCGCGTGCTCGTTCAGCGCCACGATGTTCGGATAGGGCACGTCCGCCTCTGTCTGCTCGGATGCTTCGAGGTATCGCAGGTGAATTTCGAACTCGCTGGCGCCGCCATGGAAAGCTTCGCCGGCCGCCTTGTGCCCCAATACGGCCTTTCGCGTCGCCTCGCGCATGCAGGCCAGTTCGAAACCGGTCTTGTAGGCGCGCTGGTAATGAATTCGATTAACCAGCTGTGCGGGGTTTGACTCGGCGACCGGCAGGTTTCCGGGCAGATCTTCGCCGATGAAGGCTACGCGGTTGAGCTGCTGCGCCCGGGTCATGGCGGCGTCGGCGAGGGTATCCGGGTCGGGAAAGACCTCGATGGACATGAACGCGTTCAGATGGTCGGGGGCTTTGGGAGGCTGGTGCCAGTAGTCGTCGGGTTGATGAAAGAAGAGCTGCGCTTGTCCGTCCGCGGTGATCAGGATCAGGCTCCCCTCGCAGTCGTCGTCGCCCAGCCACTGCGCCAGATGGGGGTTGGCCCGGAAAGTCGGTGCCTGGTCGTCGAGGAAATAGGTCCTTGCACGGCCGGCTGCGATGAGCGCGCCATCGAACGCGGACGCCGTCAGCGCATCGGACCAGCGCCGCGAGAGCTCGCCAACATGCTCGGCGAACAGCGGAGTGTCCAGGCTGGGTTCCGTGGCGGTCATTGCGGGCGCAAGTATACGTGAACTGCTCGCATTGCTCTCCACCCGCAGTTGAACTCGTGATAGATTGCTCTGCTGAGCAAACGCACTTTCCGGAGGACTCATGGCAGGATTTGCCTACGTGGCGCCGTCCAGCATTGACGAGGCGGTGGCCGTGCTGGCCGAGCATGCAGGGCAGGGGCTGAAGGCCCAGGTCATAGCGGGCGGCACCGATCTGCTCGTGCAGATGCGATCGCTGAACAAGGCCGCTCGGACGATCGTCGATATCAAGAAGATCGGCGAGACCGGACGCCTGGACATTGGCGCCGACGAGACGTTCATCGGCGCCGGCATCTGCTGCGCAGCGCTGCACGAAAGCGACGAGCTCAAAGCCCTGTTTCCCGGGCTGCTCGAATCCGCCGACCTGATCGGCTCCACCCAGATCCAGGGACGCGCGACCCTCGGGGGGAACCTGTGCAACGCCTCCCCTGCGGGGGACACCATTCCGGCAATGATCGCCAACGCAGGCGTCTGCGTGATAGCCGGACCCGGTGGGCGTCGCGAGCTGCCGGTCGAGGATTTCGTCGTCGGTGTGGGCCGCAACGCGCTGCAGGACGGCGAGTTTCTGGTGGGCCTCAAGTTTCCCAACCCCAAGGCAGCCACTGCGGATGCGTACCTGCGGTTCATTCCGCGCACCGAGATGGACATCGCCGTGGCGGGGGCCGGCGTGCGGATCACGCTGGACGCCGACGGGACCTGCACGGAAGCGCGAGTGGCCATAGGTGCCGTCGCGCCCACGGCCATTTTGGTTCCAGCCGCGGCCAGCGCCCTGGTGGGTTCCAAGGTCGATGCCGGCGCCCTCGACGCTGCCGCTGCCGCATGCTCGCAAGCGGCGTCCCCCATCACCGACAAACGTGGAACGATCGAGTATCGACGCAGGGTCGTCGGCGTGCTCTGCAAACGTGCCGGCGCCATTGCCCGGGATCGAGCCATCAGCCGTTAGGAGCCAGACAGGAAGTTTTCAGACTATGAGCAAGATCAAGGTAGAAACGTCGATCAACGGCGAAACGGTTGAGTTCCTCTGCGAGCCCCAGCAGACGCTGCTGGAGGTGCTCCGGGAAGATTTGTCGCGGCTTGGGACCAAGGAGGGCTGCGGGACGGGAGACTGCGGCGCCTGCAGCGTGCTGCTCAACGATCGGCTGGTGTGCTCGTGCCTCGTGCTGGCCGTCGAGTCGGAGGGGGCCGAGGTGACCACCATCGAGGGCATTGCGGGTGAGAATGGTCTTCACCCCATCCAGCAGAAGTTCCTCGAACACGCAGCCCTCCAGTGCGGCATCTGCACGCCGGGCCTCATCGTTGCGACCAAATCACTGCTGGACCGCAACCCGAACCCCGACGAGAAGACCATCCGCTACTGGCTGGCCGGCAACCTGTGCCGCTGCACGGGCTATGACAAGATCGTACGGGCCGTGCAGGCGGCTGCTGAAGAACTGGCGCATCCCGCCTGATTGGCCAACTGAATATCCTCCAGGAGGTTTGAAGAAAGTGGCAGAAGCTCATGATTATAAAACAATTGGTACTCGGCCGATTCGGCCCGACGGTGTCGACAAAGTCACCGGCCGGGCGCTTTACGGCGCCGACCTGAACCTGCCGAGCATGATCTACGGCAAGGTGCTGCGCAGCCCGCATGCCCATGCCAGAATCAAGAGCATCGACCTGAGCAAAGCGCTTGCCATGGAAGGCGTGTACGCGGCGGTTTCCGGGGCCGACTTCCCGGAGGCAAAGCACGGTGAGATTGGTGGTGAGGGCGGGGGCGACGTCGCCGATCTGGCGAAGAACGTCATGGCCCGCGACAAGGTCCTTTATCACGGCCACGCCGTGGCGGCGGTCGCGGCAAAGTCGCTGTCGGTGGCCGACGCGGCGCTGGAGGCCATTGAAGTCGAGTACGAGGTCCTCACGCCCGTTCTCGATCTCCTGGAGGCCATGAAGGAAGACGCGCCGCTTCTCGACGATCACTGCTTCACCAAAAACCTGCCCGAGACGCCGGACAAACCGAGCAACATCGCTGCCGTCATGCAGCTGGCCCGGGGCGACGTGGACGAGGGCTTCGCTCAGGCGGATGTCATCGTCGAGGGCGAGTACAACATTCCCATGGCCCATCAGGGCTACATCGAGCCCCACGCCTGCACGGCGACGGTCAACGAAGGGGGGCAGGCCACCATCTGGTGCTCCACTCAGGGTCACTTCGAGTTCCGATCGATGACGGCCAAAATGCTCAACATGGAAATCTCCGATCTCAAGTTCATTGCCTCGGAGATCGGCGGCGGCTTTGGCGGGAAGACGGTGGTCTACCTCGAGCCGCTGGCTGTGCTGCTTGCCAGGAAGTCCCGTCGTCCGGTGAAGATGATGATGACCCGGGAGGAAGTCTTTCGGGCCACCGGACCCACCTCGGGCACCCATTGCCGGATCAAGGTGGGTGCCAAGCGCGACGGGACCATCACCTCGGCAACAGCCTGGCTGGCGTACGAAGCCGGTGCCTTTGCCGGGGCTCCCATGGGCCCAGGTGCCATGTCGATCTTCGCGCCCTACGACCTGGAGAACTTCAAAATAGAAGCCTTTGACGTGCTCCTCAACAAACCCAAGGTGGCTGCCTATCGGGCGCCGGGAGCGCCGCAGTCCATGCACGCCATGGAAGTCGCGCTCGACGATCTGGCGCTCGAGCTCGGAATGGATCCCATCGATCTGAGGATGAAGAACGCGGCGGGCGAGGGGACGCAGGCTCCGTACGGGCCCAAGTTTCCCCAGATCGGTTTCAAAGAATGCCTGGAGGCCGCAAAAGCCCATCCGAACTACACGAAGCCGTTGCCTGAGGGTGCTGGCAGGGGTGTTGCGGCCGGCTTCTGGTTCAACGTCGGCATGCAGTCGAGCGCCGAGGTCCACGTCAACGAGGACGGCACCGTGACCGTCATCGAGGGCAATCCCGACATCGGCGGTTCCAGGGCGTCCATGTGCATGATGGCGTCCGAAACGCTCGGTGTTCCCTACGAGAAGATCAGGGCCCTGGTGGGCGACACCGAAAGCACCGGATTCTCAAACGTGACGGGCGGAAGCCGGACGACGTTTGCGACGGGAATGGCCGTGGTCCAGGCCTGCGAGGACATCATCACCCAGTGCAAAGCCCGAGCGGCCGCAACCTGGGGAATGGACGCCGACCAGGTGGATTGGAAAGACGGTCAGGCGGTGCCGGCACCCGGTGTGAATGCCGACGTCACGCCCTTGAGCCTCGCGGACATCGCGGCCAAAGCCGGCAGGACCGGCGGGCCGCTGCTGGGACGCGCATCGCTCAATGCCCAGGGCGCCGGCGCATCGTTCTCGGTGAACATCTGCGATCTGCAGGTGGACCCAGAAACGGGCAAAGTCGACGTCTTGGGCTTCACCGCCATCCAGGATGCGGGCAAGGCCATCCATCCTTCGTACGTCGAAGGCCAGATGCAGGGTGGGGCTGCCCAGGGTATCGGCTGGGCTCTCAATGAGGAATACATCTTCGACGAGAACGGGGTCATGGAGAACGCCGGGTTCCTGGACTACCGGATTCCGGTGGCATCAGATCTGCCCATGATCGACTGTCACATCGTCGAGGTGCCCAACCCGAGCCATCCGTTTGGCGTGCGGGGGGTGGGCGAGACGCCCATCGTGGCGCCTCTGGCGGCCACGGCGAATGCGTTCAGAGCGGCAACGGGCGTTCGTGTGAACGACCTGCCGCTGTCGCCGCCGCGCGTGCTCTCAGCTCTGGATTGACGGGAATCAACCGGGGACGGAAGTCCCCGGTTCTCCCCGGAGCGCCAGCACCCATGGCCAGAGTCGTGTTTCCCGAGCACCTGCTTCAGCACACGGGCGGAGAGCGGGAGATCGAGGTGCCCGCGGCCGATTTTCGCGAGCTCCTGATCAACCTCGAAAGGCGTTGGCCCGAGGCGGGGGCGGTGCTGGAGAAGTGTGCGGTGGCCATCGATGGCCAGATCTATCAGGACGCTTTTCTGGAACCCCTCGAGCCAGACAGCGAGGTCTTCTTCATGCAGCGAATCGAGGGCGGCTGAGCGTCCCTCTCAGAGCGCAAGCCCAGTGAGGGAGCCGAGTTCTTCAAGCGCCTGACTTTCCTCGACCACTTTGATGGTGTGCATGCCCAGGGCACGCGCGGGTTTGAGGTTGACGCCGAGGTCGTCGAGGAACACGGCCTGCTCGGGTCGGACGCCGAGCCGCTCGCACGTGAGCTCATAAATCCGCGGGTCGGGCTTACGGATCCCCTCGATGCTGGACTCCACCACGAGGTCGAACAGCGCCATGACCCCTTCCATGGCCGCGGCTCGCGCCCGGTTGCTTGCCATGGCCGGTCCCTGGCCGGACTTGACGTTGTTGGTGATGCACGCCACCTGATACGACACCTTGCAGCTGTGCAGGGCTTCGACCATCCTGGGACGCAGCTCGCCCGAGAGCAACTCCAAGACCTTTCTTCCGGGAATGCGGTGCCCCTGCGCGGCGGACTCCCGGGCAAACGCCTCGTCGAACTCGTTCAGCCCGATGGCGCTGGATTCGAACTGGGCCCATGCGTTGCCATCCGGGTTCGTGGCATTGATGCGGCGGATGAAGTCGGCGGGGATCCCGTGCTCCGCTTCGAACCGATTGAAGGCCTCGAATGGGCTTGTGGTCAGAACCCCGCCGAAGTCCCAGAGAATCGCGCTGATGGTCATTTGGTCCATGGGTTGCTCAGGAGGCGGCGGATTCTAAATCAATGACCGGGGAGCCTCCACCGCAACGGCTGGTGGGCGCAGGAGGAGTCTGCTAGGTTCTCCCGGTCGCGCAGAGTGGGAGCAGGCGGATGGACCTTCAGGAAGGTGTGGCAATCGTCACCGGATCGTCTTCGGGTGTGGGTGCGGCCACAGCTCGTCAGCTGGCCGAGCGGGGCGCCCACGTGGTCATCAACTATGCGAGCAACGAGGATGGCGCCAGAGCAACCCAGGAAGCCTGCGAAGCGTTCGGGGTGGAAACTGCCGTCGTCCGCGCCAACGTGGCCGACGACGCCGATTGTCGGCGCCTTGCTGCGACGGCCGAAGAGCGGTGGGGCAGGATAGACGCGTTGGTCAACAATGCGGGGACGACCAAGTTCTGTGCTCATCATGATCTCGAAGGCCTCGATTCGGACGACTTCATGAACATTTACGGCGTGAACCTGGTGGGCCCCTACCAGATGACGCGGGCGGTCGCGCCGGCCATGAAACGGGGGGGCAGAGGCAGCATCGTCAACGTCGCCTCCATCGCCGGCGTGACTGGAATCGGAAGCTCCATCGCCTACGCGGCCTCCAAGGGAGCGCTCGTTACCATGGGCCTGTCGCTCGCCAGAGTCCTCGGCCCCGAGATTCGCGTGAACACGGTCTGTCCCGGGTTCATTCAGGGCGATTGGCTGGAGCAGGGCATGGGCGCGGAGATCTACGCAAGGACCAAGAAGTTCCTCGAGGAGTCCACGCCTCTGCGCCTGACCACCACGCCGGACACCATTGCCGAGGCCATCGTTTATTTTCTGAGCGGTGCAGACGTGGTCACGGGAGAGACGCTCATACTGGATGGCGGGCACCATTTGAATCAGATGCCCTTCGCGCGTCGCTGAGAAGGTAACTCAGCCGCCGGTCAGCTTGGCCGCCAGTGCGCGGTCGCGGATATCTTCGCCTCTGACGAGGAACACCACGACCTCGCTGATGTTCTTGGCATGATCGCCGATCCGTTCCAGAGCCCTGGCGGCCCAGAGAACGTGGAGGGTCTGTTCTATGCCCTCCGGGTTATTGGCCATTTCCTTCATCTGTACCGCTCGGTCCCGGACGATGGCGTCATAGGCGTCATCGATCTCTGCGTCGTACCGGATCAAGCCGATTGCCTTGTCGACGTCCAGTCGGGCAAACGCATCCAGCGTTGCTGAAACCTGGGCCATCACCAACGCGACGAGCTTTCGGATGTCCGTGTACTGATCCCGCGGATAGGTCAGACGTGATATCGCGATGGCCATCTTGGCGATCCGTTTCGCCTCGTCGCCAATACGTTCGAGATCGGTGCTGGCTTTCATCACGCTGACGAGGGTGCGCAGGTCTGATGCAGCAGGTTGGCGGCGGGCGATTATCTGCACGCAGAGCTCGTCCAGATCGACTTCCAGCTGGTTGATGCTGCGATCGCCGGTCTTGATCGTCTCGGCGAGTTCCAGGTCGTGATTGGTCAAGGCTTTGCAGGCGTTCTTCAGCTGCTGTTCGACCTTGCCTCCCATCTCCATGAGACGGTTGCGTGCCTGGTCGAGTTCGTGATCGAACTGTTCGGATATGTGAGGATGGGGGGTCATTTCGTATTCCTGTCGCGTCCTTTCGCGTTTCTGTCTAGCCGTAGCGCCCCGTTATGTAGTCTTCGGTCTGGCGCTCTTTGGGATTTGTGAAAAGAGTGTCCGTCTTGCCGAATTCGATCAGTTCCCCCAGGTAAAGAAACGCGGTGTAGTCGGATACCCTGGCTGCCTGCTGCATGTTGTGAGTTACGATTACTATAGTGTACTCGGTTTTCAGTTGATGTATCAGTTCCTCAATTTTGAGCGTTGAAATGGGATCCAGGGCGGAGGCAGGTTCGTCGAGGAGCAACACCGACGGCTTGATGGCAATGGCGCGTGCTATGACGAGTCGTTGCTGCTGCCCGCCGGACAGGCTGAGCGCAGACTCTTTCAAACGATCCTTCGCCTCGTCCCACAACGCGGCGCTTCGCAGGGCCCATTCGACGCGCTCGTCCATTTCGGTTTTCGGCAGCGTGTCCTGAAGCCGCAGGCCGTAGGCGACGTTCTCGTAGATGGTTTTCGGAAACGGGTTCGGACGCTGGAAGACCATGCCGACCAGCCTTCTTAGCTGGGCAACATCGACTTCCTTGGAATTGATGTCGGTGCCGTCGAGCAGGATCCTGCCGGTGGTTTCCACGCCGTCGATCAGATCGTTCATCCGGTTGAAGCAACGCAGCAGCGTGGACTTGCCGCAACCCGAGGGGCCGATGAAAGCCGTTGCCTGCTTGCGCGGAATCTCGAGGGAGATTTCGTGCAATGCTTTCTGCCCGCTGTAGAAAAGGGAAAGACGGTCCACCAGCAGGCTCGTGCCGTTCGATCCTGACGCGTTCTGTTTCGTGTCGGTCATCTCTAGGGGTTCATCCGTAAAGGAGGCGGTGATCAGCGCGCTCGCGCTGCTTAGAAGAGGCTCGTTCTTTTCGTTTGACGGTCATTCCACCCCCCGGTACCGGTCTTCCAGACGGCTGCGCAGCATGATGGCGGCGAGGTTCAGAATGATGATGATCAGCACCAGCAGCAGAGCGGTCGCGTAGACCAGCGGGCGGGCGGCTTCCACGTTGGGGCTCTGGAAACCAACGTCGTAGATGTGGAAGCCGAGGTGCATGAACTTTCGCTCCAGATGCAGGTAGGGAAAGTTCCCGTCAAGCGGCAGCGTGGGCGCCAGCTTCACGACCCCGACGAGCATCAACGGAGCAACTTCGCCGGCGGCTCGTGCCACCGCCAGGATGACGCCGGTCAGGATCGACGGGCTCGCCATGGGCAGCACGACCTTGAACAGCGTCTCGGCTTTGGTAGCGCCCAGGGCCAGGCTGCCTTCACGGATGGCGCGCGGGATTCTGGTCAACCCCTCCTCGGTGGATACGACGACCACCGGTACGGTCAGCAGGGCGAGCGTGAGCGAAGCCCACATCAGGCCCGGTGTTCCGAAGGTGGGCGCCGGGAGCGCTTCGGGAAAGAACAGCTGGTCGAGGTTGCCGCCGAGAAAGTAGACGAAGAATCCCAGGCCGAACACGCCGTAAACGATCGAAGGCACCCCGGCAAGGTTGTTGACGGCAATCCGGATGAGCCGGACGAATGCGCCCTGCCGGGCGTACTCTCTGAGGTAGACGGCCGCGATGACGCCGAAAGGCGTGACCAGGACGGACATGAGCAGCACCATCAGAACGGTACCGAAAATGGCGGGAAAGATGCCGCCCTCGGTGTTGGCTTCGCGAGGCTGCTCAGATAGAAAGAGGCTGAAGCTTTCCAGGTAGTGCCAAAGTTTGTCCAGCGCAGACATCTGGTTCGGCCGCCAGGCGCGGACGATCTCGGCCAGCCTCATCTCGATGACCTGTCCGGTTGCCAGCTCAACCCGGACGTAATCGCGCTGGAGTTCCCGGTAGAGCGAACGTAGTTCCTGCTCTGCGCTCTCGTAACGCTTCTCTAAATCAAGATCGCGCTCGTCGAGTTCCTGCATGGCGGTGGCCGCTTGGTCGACGTCCAGGCCGCCCAGCTCGATACTCCGGCGTTCCAGGCGAACCTTCTCCATGCCGAAATTGATCTCGTTGAGCACGCCCCGCTCGATGTCCTCGATGGATGCGCGCAGACCAGCGGCGCGCTCCATCAGGTTGCCGAACGTGTCCCAGAGCAGCGCCGGATCCGAGACGGTCTCCTGTGGGCCGCCGACGGCTCTCAGATATCCGTATGCGTTTCCCCACTCCATGCGCTCGAAGACGGTGGCGTCATCCGGAAAGCTGACGGCGTCGATCTTGTGGGTGAAGATCCAGGTGAAGTCCGGAGGGTCGTATCGACGGTTGCCGGTCTTCACGAGGAGCCGCTCTACCTCGTCGAGACCTTCGGGGACGGCTCGTCCGGATCCGCCCACGGACTCTACGAACTGCTGAACGGACAGGGTTTCGGAGTCCGCGATCTCCCCCAGTGCCACCGCCGTGCGGTCGCCGTCGTCCCGATAGGTCATCAGCTGAATGTCGGCGGGCCAGAAGTGCGAGAAGCCCCGTGCCGCCAGGAGTATCAGTATGCCGACGATGGCAATGATGCTGATACCAACCGCTGCGGCATTCGCCCAGATCCATAGCTCGCCTGAACGGAACCAGGCGCGAAGGCTGTCGCGGTCCGAGTGAATCATCGTCACAGGTTCCCGTAGCGTGATCGCAGACGCTGACGGACGACCTCGGCAGCCGTGTTGAACACGAAGGTGATCATGAACAGGACCAGCGCGGTTAGGAAGAGGATCCGATAGTGAGTGCTGCCGACCTCCGATTCCGGCAGCTCCACGGCGATGTTTGCTGCAAAAGTCCGCATACCTTCGAAGAGGTTCATGTCCATAACCGGCGTGTTTCCGGTGGCCATGAGAACGATCATGGTTTCGCCGACGGCGCGGCCGAGCCCGATCATCACCGCGGAGAAAATCCCCGGACTCGCAGTGAGAATGACCACGCGGACCAGGGTCTGCCATGGGGTGGCTCCCAGAGCGAGTGATCCGTTGATCAGGTGGGTGGGCACACCGTAAATGGCATCTTCGGTAATCGAGAAAATCGTGGGTATCACGGCGAGTCCCATCGCCAGGCCGACGACCAGGGCATTGCGCTGGTCGTAGGCGAGGCCCAGCTCGTTCAGAAACCAGCCTCTGGTGTTGCCGCCGAAAAAGACGCTCTCGATCCACGGGCCGAGGCCAAAGCCCGCGACCACGGTGAGGATGATCGTTGGCAGGATGAAAATTCCGTACCAGCCATCAAACCGTCCGGTCACCTTCTCTGGCAGACGGCCCCAGAGGACGGCTGTCAGCAGGATCCCCACCGGCAGCGCCAGGATGCTGCCGATGACGCCGGCGAGGTTGGCCTCGATGAGTGGCGCAAGCCATAGGCCGGCCAGAAATCCGAGGATCACGGTGGGTAACGCGGCCATGATCTCTACGCCGGGTTTGACGATACGGCGCATGGCAGGTGCCATGAAGTATGCGGTGTAGATCGCCCCCATGATGGCGATCGGCACGGCGAACACCATGGCGTAAAAGGCCGCCTTCAGCGTCCCGAAAAGCAGCGGCGTCAGGGAGAACTTCGCCTCGAAGTCATTGTCGGCCGATGATGATTGCCAGCTGTAAACGGGTTCCGGATATCCCTCGTACCAGATCTTCGACCACAGCGCGCTCCAGGAGATCTCCGGGTGTTCGTTGTGAATCCGGTAGGTCGTGACGTCGCCGCTTTCGTCACCGGTGAGCAGCATATTCGCACGGGGCGCGATGGAGGCGACGGAGAAGCGGTTCGAGTCGAGCCGACGATCCGCCAGCACGCGAGATGAGGTTGTGTAAAGGAGGTGGAAGCGCCCCTCGGCGTCCACCGCTCCGAAGCCTTTGCGGCGCTGCTCGGCTATCAGCCTCGTGATCGCGCGGTCGAGTTTGAAGGTTCGAGCGCGCTCCAGGGTGTAACCGAACTCGCCGGGAACCATGAACCACTGGGTCACCTGGCCCTTGTCGTTCCCCGCCAGGAGAGAATAGCGTCCGAGCAGGGGTTCGAGCGCATTCAGCGACGAGCCTTCGGCGACCAGCTTGCCCACGAAGATCTGCCGCGGCGAGGTTGGGCGTTGGAGATCGAGCACGGCGACCGATCCGTCATCGGCGACCAGATAAACCCACGCGCCGCGCGGCCCGATGATGACGCGTTCGTAGACCCGCTCGAGGGAGAGGTTGGCCCGTCGGGGCTCGTAGAGCTCGAAACCCGCCTCCGCGTCCCGAAAGTGCTGAATCTGAAGGTTCGTTCCGGTCACGGCGACCACGAGAACTTCGAAGTCGGCGAAGTGGACGTCGAAATCTGCGCCGGGGTCGACGTCGATCCAGGTATCCGGAAATACCGCGTTGAGCTCGGGCCGGATCTGCCTCACGTCATTGTCGAACGTCACCGGATGTCTGGATTCGTAGATGACGATACCGCTCTGCGGGCTCTGCACGGCGTACATGGAGGAGTGGGGCAGGACCCTTTTCACCCGTTCCACGGAACTGGCCAGGGTGACCCGGTCGACGATGCTGCCATCGTTGAGCGAAAAGAAGATCGCCTGTCCCGACGAGTCGATGCGCAGACCGATCTCGCCCGTCTCGTTGGCCTCGAGCAGTAGCGGCGTGCCGACGGGGAGAGACAGCCGCTGTCCAGGCTCGATCTCCGCGCCTGCCATGATCGGGATGGCCACCCACAACAGGTAAAAAAAGATCAGCGCAATGGCGCCGATGACCGCCGCGCCGCCAAGGGCCACCACGTATCTCGTGACGGCATTGGTCAGACGCCTGCGGGTAGGCAGGTGCGACAGATCGGCGTTCAAGGCCATTGCGGGTTCTTCGATTCGCTCGGTGGGCGCTTATTGAAGTTTTCTGAGCTCGCGGCTGACGACGCTCGCCGAGACCGGAATATAGCCGTCTTTGGCAACGATTTCCTGACCCGATTTCGACAGCACCATCTTGAGGAATTCGAGCTCGAGCGGAGCCAAAGACGTGCCGGGCTTCTTGTTCACGTACACATACAGGTAACGTGACAGCGGATAGGTCCCGCTGATGGCGTTTTCCGCAGTCGCGGCGACGTGCTCGGCTCCCTCACCCTCGCTGAGGGCCAGCGCTTTGACGCCTGAGGTGATGTAGCCGATCCCGGAATAGCCGATGCCGTTCAGCGACGACGCCACGGCCTGGACGACAGACGCGGATCCTGGCTGCTCGTTGACCGTGTTCTTGAAGTCTCCCGAGCACAGCGCGACTTGTTTGAAGTAGCCGTAGGTGCCGGACACCGAATTGCGGCCATACAGCTGCAGGGGCCGGTCAACCCAGTTCCGGCTCAAGCCGAGGTCGCCCCACCGGCCGATGTCCTGAGGTCCACCACATCGGCGCGTGGCGGAGAAAACGGCGTCTACCTCGCTGATGGTCATGGTCTCGATGGGATTGTCCTTGTGGACGTAGACGGCCAGCGCGTCAATGGCGACCCGGATGGCCATTGGCTTGTAACCAAAGCGGGATTCGAACGACTCGATCTCCTTGTCCTTCATGAGCCGGCTCATCGGCCCGAAGTTGGAGGTGCCTTCGGTCAGGGCGGGAGGAGCGGTAGACGACCCGGCTGCCTGTACCTGGATGTTGACGTTGGGGTACTCGCGTTTGAAGGATTCCGTCCAAAGGGTCATCAGGTTTGCGAGGGTGTCCGAGCCGGTGCTCGACAGGTTGCCCGAGACGCCACCTACCCGCTGGTATTCCGGCAGGTTCGGATCGAGATGTTCGCTCGCGATGGCCCAGTTGCAGAGCACCAGGGCGACCAGAGCCGAGATCAGTAGCTTTCTCATGATTTCTCCAAGGAGGATGATCCGGATTGATTGGAAACGAGCGGGTCGGCCAATCGAGTGGCGGGAAAGTCGCAGTAGAACGTGCTTCCTTCGCCGAGTTCGCTCTTTACCTGCAGCTCGCTGCCGTGGCGTTTGAGGACGTGCTTGACGATGGCTAGCCCCAAGCCGGTGCCGCCGCGCACACTTGATCGGGCGAGATCGACCCGATAGAAACGCTCGGTGAGCCGGGACAGGTGCTCTGGAGGAATGCCGAGCCCGTGATCGTTGACCGAGAACCTCGCGGCGGGTCCGATGTTCTCCCAGGTGACCTGGATGTCGCCGCCTTCGGGGCTGTAGCGAACGGCGTTGTTTAGGAGGTTCGCGCAGGCACTGTGCAGCTCGCTTTCGATGCCCAGGACGCGCAGGTCGCAGTCCAGCCGGACGGAAATCCGGTGATGCCCATCGCTCAGTGCTCGCGCGTCGATCGCAATCCCTTCGATGATGAGGCCCATGTCCACGGCGTGAAGCTCGTCGTCCGACGGGGACGGGCTAGCCTCCAGCCGGGTGAGCAGCAGAAGATCGTTGACCAGGGCCTGCATGCGTTTCGTCGGGGAGCCGAGCTTGCCGATCAGCTCCCGGGTGGTTGATTCGTCCAACTGCTCGCCGGCCAGCGTCTCGAGGTAGCCGACGATCACCGTCAGCGGTGTTCGCAACTCGTGGGAAACGTTCGCGATGAAGTCCTGGCGCATGCTCAGCAGCCGGTTGAGCTGCGAGACGTCTCTGACCAGCACTAGGGAGCGCGCGTCCACCAGCGATATCCGGCGAGCCTCCAAACGGCGCTCGCCGGCGAACGGAGACGCGAACTCCACGATATCGTCGGCAAGCTTGCCGGTGATGAGGGCTACGAAGTCGGGTTGCCGCACGAGGGCGGAGAGGTTTGAGCCGCGGTCGCGTCGGTGCAGCTGCAGGATGTCCCTGGCGGCGTCGTTGAACATCTCGATGTCGCCGGATCGGTCGATCACGACCACGGCGTCCGGCAGGGCATCGGCGATGGTGCGAATGGCTCTCAGCTGGCGCAAGGCGGCTCGATGACGACCCCGCTCCCGTCGAATCGTCCGAAAGACCCGGGAGACTCTCGACTCCCATGACTCGATTCGGTTCTCGGGGCGTCGCAGGGGCCGCTCGGCCCATCGAAAGAAGGCAAGGCGCTCGCGGCGGTGGACCGCGGCATGAATCCCGAGCGCGATCAGGAAGGCCCAGCCGAAGTTCCCGAACGCCCATCCGCCGAGGGCGGCCAGGACGAAAAGCGTGGTTCCGAGGATCCATTCCTGGCGGGAGATTTTCATGGGTTGGTCACGAACCCGGCGAGAAACGATAGCCCACACCGCGAACGGTCTGGATCAGTCGGTTCAGGCCATACGGCTTGAGTACCTTGCGCAGCCTGAGCACGTGCACGTCCACGGTTCGTTCCTCCACGTACACGCTCCGCCCCCACACCCTGTCGAGCAACTGGGAGCGATCGAAGGCTCGATCCGGGTTGCTGAGCAAAAGCTCCAGCAGCCGGAACTCGGTGGGGCCGATTTTCACCGGTTGTCCCTTGATGATCAGCTGATGGGCGTTCAGATCCAGCTGAATGCCGTCCGTGTCGATGATTCCATCCTGCGGAGAGCCTGATCGTCTAAGGAGGGCTTTAACCCGGGCGACGAGCTCTTTCGGCGAGAACGGCTTGGTAACGTAGTCGTCGACGCCGGAGTCGAAGCTTTTGAGCTTGTCGGTTTCCTCGCCTCGTGCGGTGAGCATGATGATGGGAAGATGTCCGGTAACCTCGTCGTTGCGAACGCGCCTAGCGAGGTCGACCCCGCTCATGCCGGGCAGCATCCAGTCAACGATGATCAGCCCGGGCAGAACACCATCGAGCCGGGCCATCGCGTCCTCCGCCGACTCGGTGTCCCAGACCTGAAAGCCGGAGCGCGTGAGGGCGAATCGAAGCATGTCCCGGATTTCAGGTTCGTCCTCGACCAGCAAAATGGTATTGGTGCTCATCGCTCTCGCGTCTTCGCGGTCCCCGGCTGTTCCTGATGCCGTCAGGCGCCATTAGATCGGCGAATTGTGACAAAAAGATGAACCCAGCGTCGCCTTTTGGGAATCGTGGCGCAAAAGCGGCCGAATGACGCGGGATCGGGACGGTGCTCGTTGTCATTCGTGACCGGCGCTGCGCCGTCACATTGTCATCAACCCGTAACACTGCGGGTGCTAATCTTCGGTTCGCCGCTGCCAGACGGCATCCGATAACGGCAGATTGTTAACCTACGATGAGGTTGTCCCATGATTGATTTGTCCAGCTCGTTTCCAACGGCGCGCCGCAAGCCCCTCCTGAGCGTGGTCTCTATGGTCCTCGCCATGCTGGTGGTCCCGCCTGTTCAGTCCAGCGAGGTGGATCTGCTCATAGAGAAGCTCGTGGCCAAGGGAATTCTGAACGAAGGCGACGCGAAGGAGATCAGGGCAGAGGTTGCCCGGGAAAGGCAGCAGGCCGCAGCCGCGCCGGTTGAGATTCAGGACCTCGGAACGCTGCCGGTCGCGCATGCGCCCGCAGAGGCAAAAGAGCACTGGTCCGACAAGATATCGTTCAAGGGCGACCTGCGCGTGCGCTATCAGGGCGAAGAGCTGGATAACGCCCCCAGCATCGGCCCGTTCGACATCGACGAACGCAACCGCTGGCGGATTCGCTGGCGCGCCGGTGTCGAGGCCGATGTCAGCGATCGCTGGGAAGTAGGCTTCGGGCTGGCCTCGGGAGGCTCGGACGCGAGGTCGAGCAACCAGACGCTGCGCAATGCGTTCTCCACGGGCGACGCCCGGCTGGACTACGCGTTTGCCCGCTTCAAGGCCGGCGACGGCGTCGACGTGGTGGCGGGAAAGTTCAAGAATCCCATCTGGAAGCCCAAGGATCTTCTGTGGGATTCGGACATTCGCACCGACGGGGTTGCCGTGCCCATGGAGTTCGGCGTCAACGACAGGGTCTCTGCGTTCGTTACCCCCGCTTACCTGGTCCTGACCGAGGACGTGATCGGAGGGCAGGACGATGCGGCCATGTGGCTGCTTCAGGCGGGCGCGAATTTCGATCTCTCGGACGCGGTGTCTCTGACGGTCGCGCCGACCTATTACAACTTCGTCAATCTCAAGGGCAGCAAGGGTCCCATCACCGTGGACGTGCCGAGCAACGCGCGGGGCGAGGACGACCGCTTTGTTTATGACTACGACTCCATCGCCCTCGGCGGCAAGCTGGACATCGACGGCACCGAGCTGATCCCGCGCGTCAGCGTCTTCGGCGAGTGGGTCAAGGCATTCGACCCTGACGAGGAAGACACGGGCTGGCTGGTCGGGCTTGCCTTGGGCGATGCCAAGGTGAGCAATTTCGGCGACTGGCAGCTGAAGTACAACTACCGACGCCTCGAGGCGGACGCGTGGCCGGAGTTCCTGAGTGACAGCGACTTCTTCTTCGGGGCGACCAACGTCAAGGGCAGCGAGTTCGAGTTCATCTGGGGGCTGGCAAAGGGCGTCAACGTGTCGGTGGACTACTACACGGCGGCCAAGTTCATCGGTTCCGACCTGGAGCAGGATCTTCTGCAGCTCGATCTGAACGTGAAGTGGTAGCGCCTCTGGTGCTTTTCCAGCGGCTGAGGATGAGCTAAGGTTCGACCCCGCTCGACGCCCGTCATGAGGCGCTGAGCAAAGCGCCCGGATTGAGGCGGCACCGACACCAGGGAGGAACGGACAGTGGGGGAAAAAGCTCAGATCACGTCAGCAGACGGATTCACTCTCGGGGCGTATCAAGCTACGCCCGCAGGGCAGCCAAAAGGCGCCGTCGTGGTCATTCAGGAGATTTTCGGCGTAAATCAGCACATCCGCGAAGTGGTAGACGGTTATGCCGCCGACGGTTACTTCGCCATCGCGCCGCAGATATTCGATCGAGTGGAACGCGACATCGAGCTGGGCTACGAGGAAGCTGACATGGGCGCCGGCATCGAGATCGCGTTCCAGAAGCTCGATCATGCCAAGGCGCTCGAAGATGTGCAGGCTGCCATCGAGGTGGCCTCCGTGCAGGGCAAGGTGGGTGTAGTCGGATACTGCTTCGGCGGCCTGCTCACCTGGCTGGCCGCCTGCGAACTCGAGGGGGTCAGCGCCGCGTCTTCTTATTACGGTGGCGGCGTGGCGGGAGAAGCGCAGCGTCAGCCGCGCTGTCCGGTGATCATGCATTTCGGCGAGCTGGACGCGCACATCCCGATGAGCGACGTGGAGAAGGTCAAGGCCGCTCAGCCGGACGTGCCCGTCTTTGTCTATCCGGCCGATCACGGGTTCAACTGCGATCATCGGGCAAGCTATGACGCGGCCGCGGCAGCCACTGCCAAGCAGCGCACGCTGGAATTTTTCGGGCGGGAGCTGGCCTGACCGGCCCGTGCCCATGCCGTTCCGGGCGAAAGTCCCGTCAAGCTTGACTTCCGTGAGGGGTTTGATGATCCTTCGATCATTGAAGAGGGGCGGGGCACATCGGGCGTGTCGGAGTGCGTGCACCCCGCGTTTTGCGGATGTACAGCAGGCGAACGTGCACTTTTTTCGCAACGGCTCAAACGTGCACAAAGGTGTGGTGCGCGGCGTTTTCAGCGCCGGCATTTCCTGCTGTTGCGCTCATTAAGATAACCATTCCGTAGGAAGTCGTATGAACACACAACGAATCCACAGGTCTTGGGGACCAGTTCCATTGTTGTTGGCTTTGCTTGGCCTGGCGTTGTGTGGCAACGCGTCGGCGGCATCGTTGAACGACATTTTCGTGGTGACCGATCGCCTCAACACTCAGGCGAAGCGATCCCAGGCCAAAATCGACGCGCTGACCGAGGAGACTCGCAAGCTGCTCAGTGAGTACAAAACCGTGCTCAAGGAAATCGAAGGCCTGAGAGTCTACAACCGACAGCTCGAAAAGCAGATTTCCAGCCAGGAGGCCGAGATGGCCAAGCTGGCAAGCTCCATCGACCAGGTGACGCTCATCGAGCGGCAGATCACGCCTCTGATGCTGCGCATGATCGATGGGCTAGAGCAGTTCGTGGAGCTCGATTTGCCGTTTCTGCAGGACGAGCGTGCGGGTCGGATAGAAGCTCTGCGCGAGATGATGGATCGGGCGGACGTGGCCGTATCCGAAAAGTTCAGTCAGATACTTCGCGCCTATCAGATCGAGAACGAGTACGGGCGCACCATGGAAGCTTATGGAGACACGATCAACGTAGCGGGTGTGGATCTCAAGGCGGACGTTCTCAAGGTGGGGCGGGTGACGCTCGTGTATCAGACGCCCGATGGGGCCTCCACCGGCCGGTGGGACCCAAAGGCCGGACAGTGGGTCGAGTTGGGAGACGAGTACACCACCCCAGTACGAAGTGGTATCCGGATGGCGCGCAAGCAGCTCTCCGTTGACATGTTGACGATGCCCGTCGCGGCTCCGGAGGCTGCAGAGTGATGAATCACGTAAAGATCAAGATAGGCGCTGGAATTCTGGCGCTCGGGCTCAATGGCGCTGCTCTTGCCGAAGAGGCCGCGCCGGACGTGGTCGTAAACCAGGCCGATACTCTCGAAGAGCTCCTGAGGAACGTCGAGGAGCGCAGGGTCACGGAATCCCGTGAGCATACTCAGCGCGAGCAGGTGTTCGTTCGCGAAAAGAACCAGCAGGCGCGCATGCTCGCCGATGCTCAGGCGGAACGCCGACGTGAGGAGCAGCGTTCGGAAAGGCTGGAAACCGCCTTCGAAGAGAACGAGATACGTATCGGCGACCTCCAGGAACAGCTCGACCGGCGCTTAGGCTCCCTGCGCGAGCTTTTTGGCGTTCTCCAGCAGGTAGCCGGCGATACCCGCGGGTTGTTTGAAGGCTCGATCATCTCCGCCGAGTTCCCCAACCGTGGAGAATGGCTCGGCCAGCTCGCGGCCAAAATGGGCACCGCGAGCGAGCTGGCGACCATCGACGAGATGGAAACCCTCTGGTTCGAGCTCCAGCGTGAAATGATCGAGTCGGGCAAGGTCTCCAAGTTTCCCGGAACCATCATCCAGCTGGACGGGCAGCGTAAGGACGCCGACATCATCCGCGTGGGTGCCTTTGCTCTGATCTCTGAAGGCGAGTACATCCAATTCGACGTCAACGACGGTAGTCTGACCGAGCTGGCTCGGCAGCCGTCCGGCCGCTACACGGGTTCAGCCGAAGATCTGCAGGAGGCCGGTGCCGGCGACGTCGTGGCCTTCGCGGTGGACCCGACTCGTGGCTCCCTGCTGTCTCTGCTGATTCAGGCCGCGACCGTGGGCGAGCGGGTGGGTTCTCCGTTTGGCGGCATCGCCAAGGGCGAGTGCTACCTGCCATTCTGCGACGGTCAGGGTGGCTACGTAGGCGCCGTGATCATTCTGGGCGGGCTGATCGGCGTGCTGCTCGCCGTGGAGCGGCTGGTCACGCTCTCAATGGTGGGCGCGAAGGTCGCCTCGCAGAAGAAATCGAGCACGCCGAACGAGGACAATCCTCTCGGCCGGGTGCTGAAGGTCTATGAAGAGAACAAGGACGTCGACGTGGAAACCCTCGAGCTCAAACTCGGGGAAGCCATTCTCGGCGAGACGCCGAAACTGACGAGAAACATCACCCTGATCCAGGTGATCTCGGTGGTCGCGCCGCTCCTTGGCCTGCTCGGCACGGTGATCGGCATGATCCTGACATTCCAGGCCATCACCCTGTTCGGCACCGGCGATCCCAAGACAATGGCTGGCGGCATCTCCACCGCGCTCATGACGACGGTGCTCGGTCTGTGTGTCGCCATACCGACGACGCTGCTGCACTCCATCGTGGCGACCCGCAGCCGATCGGTGATCCACGTCCTGGAAGAGCAGAGCGCCGGCATCATTGCCGATCACGCAGAGCAGTCCGGAAGGGCGTTGGGGTAACGGTAAGCTCCCATGATCAACGACGCCTACATTGCGATCATCAGCTTCATGGAGCAGGGTGGGAATGTGCTGTGGCTCATCGCCGCCCTCACGTTCCTGATGTGGACGCTGATCTTCGAGCGGATCTGGTACTTTCAGTCCGAGCACAAGAGCGTAGTGCGAATCGCCACGGAAACCTGGGAGAACCGTGCCGAGCGCCGGTCCTGGAGCGCCCATCAGATCAGGGACTCCATCATCTCCGACGCTTCCGAGAAGATCACGGGCAGCCTCCCGCTGATCCAGACCTGCGTGACGCTCTGCCCGCTTCTCGGCCTGCTAGGTACGGTGACCGGAATGATCTCTGTATTCGATGCCATGGCCACTCAGGGCGGTAATGCCCGTTCCATGGCTGCCGGCGTGTCCATGGCCACGATACCGACGATGTCCGGCATGATCGCTTCGTTGTCGGGGCTGATGGGCAGCACCTTCGTGAAACGAAAAGTCGATTTCGAGATCGAACTGTTCCAGGACCATCTGACGATGGATCACTGATCCACGACCGGAGGAAGTATGCGTAGAGAAGCAAACCGGTTTTCCCGTACTGACGAAGAGTCAGACATCAACCTCACGCCCATGCTGGACGTGGTGTTCATCATGCTCATCTTCTTCATCGTCACGGCCACTTTCATCAAGCAGGCGGGTATCGAGGTTTTTCGGCCCGAGGCGATGACGGCCGAGCAGAAACCCACGGTCAGCGTGCTGATCGCCATTGGACCGACCGGGGAAATCTGGATCGACAAAAAGCGTGTGGACGCCAGCGCCGTTCGCGCCCACATCGAGCGGCTTCACGCCGAGAACCCGAAGGGCGGGCTCGTCATTCAGGCGGATCGTGAAGCCAAATCTGAGAAGCTCATGGCCGTGCTGAACGCGGCCCGAGCGGCCGGTCTCACTGAGGTCGCGATCTCCACGGAGGCCTGAGGCCAGGAGGCATCACTATGGTCATGCGGTACGTTTTCGGAGTTGCGCTGGGTATCGTCACGACCTTCGCTCTCTTTCTCCTGATGCAGGCGCTGATCAAGAGTGACAAGAGCCCGTTCGATGAAGGCGTCAAGGGAAAGATCGTCGACTTCGTCCGCCTGCAGGATGACGTCGACATTCAGACCAAGCAGCGCAAGCCCAAGCCGCCGCCGCCGCCGGACGAGCCGCCCCCGGACATGCCCAAGCCCGACTTCGACTCCAATGTGGATTCCCAGGGCGTCGACATTGGTTCTGTGAATATCAACGTGGATCTGAATGTCGGCGGTACGGGCGGATTTTCGTCAGACGGTGAATATCTGCCCATCGTCAAGGTGGCCCCCGTATACCCCAGGCGGGCGCAGACTCGAGGCATCGAGGGGTACGTGTTGCTGGAGTTCGTGGTGACCAAAACCGGGGCCGTCCGGGATCCCGTGATTATCGAATCCAAGCCGCCTGGAATCTTCGATCGGGCTGCGCTCCAGGCCGCTTTGAAATTCAAGTACAAGCCCAAAGTAGTCAATGGCGAGCCCATCGACGTTGCTGGTGTGCGTAACCGTATTACGTTCGAACTTCAGGATTGACGGGGCTTGGGGCTAAGCCGGGAGGTAGATTTGAAGTTTTGTTCTCACATCGTTCGCCTGGCGCTGTCCGTGACGTTGTGCTTCGCGGCAATACCGTTTGCGGGTGAATTCGGCCTGAGCGGTTCCCAGGCCTTCGCCGAGGAAGGCGAGGGCCAGCAACAGAAGACGCGTCGAGTGCCTTCCATGAGCGAGGCGACTTTCAAAAAGCTTGCAGAGGCGCAGGAGCTGATTGACGCCAAAGATTATCAGGGCGCGGTCACGTCCCTGAACGAAATGTTGACGAGTCGCCGTCGGTCGCTTAACGGCAACGAGGTCGGGCAGGTGCACAACATGCTCGGTTTCGTCTACTTCTCCATGGAGGATTACCCCAAGGCGATTGAGATGTACAAGGTCGTCGTCGATCAAGAGGAAGATATTCCCGAGGGCCTCGAGGTTACGACGCTATACACCCTGGCGCAGCTGAGCTTCGTCGCTGAGCGCTATCGGGACGCGCTCAAGTACATGGAAATCTGGCTCTCCAAAGCTCAGAACCCGGGGCCCGAGCCCCACATTTTCATGGGCCAGGTCTATTACCAGATGCAGGACTTTCGCCGCTCGATCGTCCAGATAGAGAAGGGGATAGGCGTCGCCCAGGAAAGGGGAACGCCCGTCAAGGAGAACTGGTGGTCGCTGCTCAACTATCTGTATTTCGAGGAGGAGAACTGGCCCAAAGTGATCGAGATACTCGAGATTCTCGTTCGCGACTTCCCTAAGCGCGAGTACTGGATCCGCCTTGCCGGCATCCATGGCCAGGAGGGCAACGAGCGGGAGCAGATCGGATCCATGGAGGCCGCGCACGTGGCGGGCTTCCTCACCCGCGAGCGGGATCTGACCAATTACGCCGGGCTGCTGATGCAGGCCGAGGTGCCTATACGAGCGGCCAAGGTCCTCGACGCCGGCGTCGAGGCCGGCGTGATCGAGAAGACGGCCACGAATCTTCGGAGCCTTGGGCAGGCATGGCAGCTGGCCCAGGAAACCAAGAAGGCGATTCCCGTTTTCGAGGAGGCGGGCAAACTCGCGGACGATGGGGCCATCTACGAACGGTTGGCCCAGCTCTATCTCGACAACGACGAGTTCAGCAAGTGCGTTCGTGCGGCCGGAAGGGCCATCGATAAGGGTGGGCTGCGCAAAGTTCAGACCACCTACGTGGTGCGAGGCATGTGTGAGTACAATCAGGACCGGCTTCCCCAGGCAAGGTCATCGTTCGTCTCCTGTCGTAACGAGTCGCGGCGCGCCAAAGACGAGACCAACCGGCGAATCTGCCAGCAATGGATCACCTATCTGGATCGCGAAACCACGCGGCGCGAGCAGTTGGAAAAGGCCATCTGAAGCCGAACCTGCTCCCGACTGACGTCCCACGTCCGGGCCGGCATTGCCGGCCCTCTGCGTAAAGGGCTCCAATGTTCACCGGTATCGTCCAAGGCCTCTGCCCGGTCACTGGCGTAGACGACAAACCGGGCCTTCGATGCATCGCCATCAAGCTGGGCAAGCTGGCGGGTGGTATCCAGACCGGTGCGTCCGTCGCCATCAACGGAACCTGTCTGACCGTGACGTCGGCTGCAAAGGGCGTGGTGTCTTTCGACGTCATTCGCGAGACGCTTGAGAACACGAACCTCGGAGATCTGCAACGCGGCTCCTTGGTCAACGTCGAACGGTCATTCCGTGCGGGGGACGAGATAGGGGGTCACATCCTGTCGGGTCACGTCATCGGCAAGGTTCGCGTCGCGGCCGTCGAAGAGGATGAGAACGAGCGGAACGTGCGTTTCGACGTGCGTGCTGAATGGATGAAGTATCTGCCCCACAAAGGCTTCGTGGCGCTGGACGGAGCGAGCCTGACGATTGCCAGGGTCGATGCAACCAATGACCAGATCACGGTATGTCTGATCCCCGAGACCATTGCCCGCACGACGCTGGGAAGTGCTGAGCCGGGATCGTGGGTCAATCTGGAGATCGACGCTCAGACCCAGGCCGTGGTGGACACGGTTGAGAGGGTGCTGAGCTCGCCGGAGTGGCAAAGGCGTCTGCGGGGCGAACCGTCGTCCTGACCGTTTCTCTCAGCCCTTCGAGGCCAATCGGCATCGGGGTGCGCCCGATCTATTCTTCGGCTTCCTCGGTTCTCAGCTTGGAAATGACCGCCTGCAGGGCGCGGTCGAACACCTGGGACTCGTCGAGAACCATCACGGTCTGGTTCTGCAGGTCGTTGGCAAGCTGCATCTTGCTCTTCTTGAAGACCCGTATCCCCCGGCGGTTGGTGAACACGTAGCGCGCTCCCGGCTCGATGATGCCGGCTAGCTTGACCCGAACGTTGTCGCCGTGTTCGTCGACGAACTCGAGCCAGGCTCCTTCTTCCAGACGATTGACCTCGTCCACGTACTGCGGGGGCGGCGGATCATCGGGATCCTGCTCCTCTGCTTCGGTGGGAGCGGTCAGCGTCACGTTGCGCATGGTCTCGAAAGCGAGAACGGGCGCCGCGCTTTCCGGCTCGTCGACATGGGCCCGATCGTCCGCCGACAGCTGGCGCAATTGCTCGGTGAGCATGGTGATCAGGTCGTTGCGTTCGCGATCGGCGATCTTCAGATCTACCAGAGCCGCCTCGATGGTGTCGATGAGATCAGGGGCCACCGCGTCTCTGGCCGCAATGTCATCTTCGCTCTGCAAGGGCTGGATGATCTTGAGCAGGTCGGCCATCACGCGCACGTGGTGGTTCCAAAGGTCTGATTCGGTACCTGCCGTCACGCAGGCGAAGATCAGCGCCTTGCTCCAGGTCTCGCTGATGAACTTGCCGATCTCAGGGGGCACGCGCTGCCCGCTGGCCATCTCGTTGATCAGGTTCTGAACGGTCTCTTTGGCGGCTTTCGTCTTGGCCTTGCCGGTCTCGATCTCCTTGACGCGCTTCTCCATGAGCAAACGCCGTTTGAGATCCTTCTTGAGGAACTCCCGAAGTTCCTCGACCAGAGTTTCAAACAGATCCGGGTTGTCGGCAAAGTCGTTCAGGACCCGCAGCACGATTGATTCGATGAAGTTGTACAACGCGTCCCGCTTGAGCTCGGAGGCCGCGCTCCAGCCGATGCCCGCGCTGGAGAGCTCGTTGAGGAGCTGGCGGGCAGGATGATTGGACTTCTCGAAGAACGACTTGTCGATGATCGCCAGGCGTATGATCGGAATCTGCAGCCGGGCGATGAGGGCCTTCATCGGAATGGCGAGGTTCCGATCGTTGAGGATGTAGTCGAACAGCATGGCCACGAAGTTCATCGCGTCGCCGTCGTCCCGAGCAGGGCTTGCGTTTACGTGACCGAGCACCTGCGCCGACCTGGCCGCGAGGACGGCCTGCAGATCCAGCGATTCCGGCACGCTGGCGGGATCAATGGAATGAACCGTGCGGTCTCCCTGGACGTCGGAGAGCATCGAGAGGAGTTGGGACGTCTCGATGGTCTTGCCGCTGGTGGCCGCAATGGGAACGCCAGATCGGTCACCGGTGAATCTTGAAAGCAGTGTCTGGATGATCCCGAAATTGGCGGAACCTCCTCCGCCGCCAACGGGGGAGCTGCCGGCATCACCGTGAGCCCCGGCATGATCGGTTGCGGCCGCACCCGATTGTCCATGCCCCGGGCCGCCGCTCGCGCGGCCCCGCATGGCGCTGAGATCACGCAGCACGCCGGCCTCGGCCAGCAGCTTGTTGGCTTCTTCGTAAGTCGGCCCGAGCTGCTCCATGACGAAGCGCTCGAAGAGCTTCAGGATGATGATGCGAAGCTTGATGTCGAGGTTTATGGCTTCGATGGCCCGCACGAACGCGCGGCTGATCCGCTCCGGACCGAGGGGATTTACGCGCTCGGTGATCGTCTGGCTCTCGCAGGCGTGGTCCAGGCGCTTGGTGAGCTGCATGATGGGCAAGGAAAACTGGCTGGTGATCTTGGAGACCATCCCGCTCACCGCCACGGCCACCTCAAGCTCGTCGTTGCGCAACAGCGATAACTCGTCCGGGCTTTCGTCGATCGGCCCGCGGGGTGTGGGCTCCTCTGCAGCGAATATGTCGTCGAAGGAGCGGTGGAACTCGTCCACGAAGTGCTTGGAGATTTTTTTTCTCTGCAGGCGGATCTCGCGCATCGCCTCGAAGAACATGTTCTCGTCGGTGTCGTTGCGGGAGCGATTGGCCATCTCGAACAGCGCATCGTCGGCGTTGTTTAAGAGTTCCTGCAGCAGATCGTTGAGCCGGCGTTTTGCCGCGCTCCGAACGTTCTGCAGAATCGGCGGAATGGCCAGTTTCCTTTCCGGCGAGTCGAGTGAAACCACTGTTGGTGGGGTCACGAAGCGCCTGCTCCCACAAAGACCTTAAGGTAGAACGATTACAGCAGATTCGTTGGTCCGGGGACGGGATGCGGATTACGGCGAAAAGGTGAACGGGTTCACGAATTGAGTGTTCGTTGGGAACCGTCGAGTCTGTGAAGCTCTCAGAGCTTCGATTCCAGGACGCAAGGGCCGTTCGGCCTTCAGCGGACCGTGGGGTTGGCGTGAAAGTCCCGCCAGTCGATGATGTCGGTGGCCGCTCCCGACTTGAGCTGCACGCCGATGAACCATTCGGGCTCGCCCCGGTCGTTGATGGATCCGGTGGGCCGGCTCCAGCGGACTTCACCGGCCAGAAAAAATTTGCCCGGCCGGCTCGAGATATCCACCCAGAGGTCCAGGAGCGCGCCCGAAGGCACGGGGGAGTTGGTGCGGAACTGGATCCCGCCAATGGAGAGGTTTACTGCGGTGCAGGAAAGCGTGGCGCCGACCATCTCGGGCTCCTGGGAGGACAGAACGACCTGAGTGAACAGCCGGTCATCGCTGCGAAGCCTGGCGTGGAGCCGCTGCTCTTCGACGCTCATTGCCTTGGCGCGCGCCGCGTGAAATTCGATGATGTTCGACTTCATTTTCGTTCTCTACCCGCCTAAACCTTTATTGGCTTTGTGCGTTCGGCTCGTAAGAACTCTTATCGTCGACGTGCAAATCACGAGTTCCCTGCACCGATCGTTACCGATCGTAGCGTTGCGAGAATCGTGCCATCGGCGTGCCACCCCCCAGTGACATCGCGATAATATAATAAAAACAAACAGATATGGAACGTTTTTAGTGGTCGCCTTAGGTCATAAGGCGTCTTTACAAATGACCCTGGCGGTCATCCTTGTGACGCGGAAGATCAGTTACGCATATACTCGGGGTCGTGGCTTCCCGTCCGCCTTTCATCGAGCAGCTGCGCCACGCATGGCGCGAGAACGCTTCCCTGCTTTGCGTTGGTCTGGACCCTGATCCCGGGCGGTTGCCTTCCGGGATCTCCACCCTGGAGTTCTGCTGCGCGATTGTCGATGCCACGGCGCCCTTCGTGTGTGCGTTCAAGCCCCAGGCAGCCTACTTCGCCGCCCAGGGCAGGGAGGCGGACCTCGCTGACCTGATCGCCTACATTCACGATCGCCACCCGGGTATCCCCGTCATTCTGGATGCCAAACGCGGCGATATCGGCTCAACGGCGAGGCTGTATGCCGTAGAGGCGTACGAGCGTTTCGGCGCTGATGCAGTCACGGTCAATCCCTATCTCGGCAGTGAAAGCGTCGCTCCGTACCTGGATTACTCGGATCGGGGCGTCGTGGTGCTGTGCAGAACCAGCAACCCGGACAGCGGCTGGTTGCAGGACTACCCTGCGAATGATCCCGTTTACTTGCGTGTCGCTGCGGGGGCAGCGGATTGGAACCGCAATGGCAACGTCATGGTCGTCGCGGGTGCTACGTATCCCGAGCAGCTGGCTCGCATCCGCGCTCTGGTTGGAGATATGCCGATACTCGTCCCAGGGGTAGGCGCCCAGGGCGGCGATATCGAAAGCGTCCTGGAAAGCGGTCGCGACCGGCAAGGGGAGGGATTGGTCATCAACGCCTCCCGGTCCATCCTGTATGCCGGGACGGGTCGCGACTATGCGGGCGCCGCAGCCGGGGCCGCCGAAGCGCTTCAGGCAGAGATAGAGTCCCTGCGCCGCAATCGATGAAGCCTAGGGCCAACGCAGGCCGTTGGTTATTCACGGACTAATCGTGAAATGTCCATAACAAGCTGAAAAATAACAATATGTTGTTCCGAAGGGCGTCTTACATCTTGCCTGTGGGCGCAGGGCTCCGGACCCGTCTAGAATGATCCTTCCGGATGGCGCTCCAGCGACGGAGCGTGCGTGATCCGTTGGGGAATCTGCACAGGAGTCGCGGCCACCAGCAAACTGCGCTGGGAGAAGTAGGGGTTGACCCCTGAAGCGGTAATCGACAAATACCTCGAGGTTGCCGGCAACGCGCCGGTAGACAGGAGGGTGTTCCTGCGCCTTCTGGGCGCCGACGCGGACCTGCTGGGTCGCTGGCTCGGGCTGCTGCGTTGCCCGGTGGACGTGCCGGCTCTTAGCGAGGCCCTTGCCGACCTCGACGAAACCACGTTCGTGCGTCTGGCCTCCTCCCAGGCCTGGGCTGGACTTCCGGTGAGCGGCAGCGCGCGGTTGAGCATGGATCAATGGCGCAGCGTGCTGCGCGGCGCCCTTCTTGGCGAGTCGCTGGCCGAACACCTGGGAATCGGCGATCCCGAATCGACGAGGTGGCGGCTCCTGCTGGCCGCATCGGGCGTCAATCTTCGTCACGACCCACGAATGTCAGAGCTCCTTGCCTTTCGAGGCGCCCGGGCGGAGCTGCTCGAGGACGCGGGTCCGGAGTTCAGGCTCTATGCCGTGGTGGACGCCCTGGAGGTCGCCGATGAGGAGGCGGCGGCCGATCTGGCACGAGGGCTCCTCGATCTGGAGGCCTCCGAGTTCGGCGAGCTTCTGGAAAAGGCGGACGCGTCCCTCGAGGCTCTGCTTGCAGAGCTGGGCCTGGCGGGGGAGCTGGATGCCGACTGGGCTGAGCGTGTCTGGATCCGCCAGCAGGTCAATCTGCTTGGATTGCTGTTCGCCGATTGCGAGTCCTTAGGGGCCGTGCAGGTCGCCCATCACCTAGCCTCCCAGAGTCTTTTCGGCTACGAGCCACGCCTGCTGGTCGTGAACCCGGCGCAGGAGACGCTGGAGCCGGTCGATGGCAACGGCATGTCCATCGCGCTGGCATCGCAAACCAGCTCGGTTGCCGCCAGCGTGCGGGAGGGGCATCCGCGCACGCTCATCGAATCTCCCGAGCTCGCCGTCGCGGACCGACAGCTTCTGTGGCGCATGGACGTGGCTGAGGGCGCGTGCCGCCCGCTTCGGCAGCAAGAGGATTTGCTTGGCGCCCTCATCTTCTCGCTGGACGAAGATCTGGATACCGAGTTCGCCATGTCGGTCTATGCCGAGGAGCTGACCCGATGGATCGTTCGGGCGTCGGAACACGTTGAACCGGCGCAAGGCACGCTCGCGCGCTATCGGGAACGGGAAGAAAAACGTCTGCGGGAACTCGTTCACGAGGCCAACAACCCGCTGAGCGTGGTCTACAACTATCTCCACATCCTGGAGCTCAGGCTGCAGCACGAGCCGAGCGCGGTAGAGCAGCTGCGCATGATCGGCGAGGAGCTCAAAAGGACGGGCGACATCATTCGCCGCGCGCGCGAGCTCCCGCCCGTGGAGGAGCCCGAGCTGTCGGGCACCGTGGAGATCAGCGCGGTGGATGTGAATCGCCTCGTCGGGCAGGTCTTCGAGCTGCACCGCGGTTACGCCGCAGATCGCGGGGTGACGCTCGAGCTGGAGGCAGCGCCCGGCGCGCTGGTGGCGGCCTCGGACGAAAGCCGGCTGCTGCAGGTGCTCACGAACCTGGTTCGAAACGCCATCGAGGCTGCACCTGACGGCAGTGTCACCATTGGCAGCCTCGGCGGCGTCTTTCGCGACGGTGTCGAGGGTGTCGAGCTTTCCGTGGCGGACAGCGGTCCGGGACTTCCGCGGGAAGTCCTGGAGCGTCTCGGCGACCCGAAGCAGTCTGCCAAGGGAGGCGATCATGCGGGTCTCGGTCTTCACATCGTTCACCGGCTGGTGGAGGAGGTGAAAGCTCGAATCGACGTTCGTACCAGTACGGGCAGCGGAACCACTTTCACCGTCTTCCTTCCGCTCTCCCAGCCGGTCTGATATGCCTGGCCAGGCGCCGGTTGCCTAGCGGCCGTATCGCTCCTACCCTTGGGCCTGACTTTCCGCAAACTGGGATGAGCCCATGCCTGCTCTCGAACCGTTCGTCTGGGACGATCCGTTGCTCCTGGAAGATCAGCTGACCGAAGACGAGCGCATGGTCCGCGATACGGCGCGTGAATACGCGCAGCGCGAGCTCATGCCGCGCGTTCTCAAGGCCAATCGCGAAGAACACTTCGACCGGGAAATCATGAACGAGATGGGGGCGCTCGGTCTGCTGGGTGCCACGCTGCCGGCGAAGTATGGCTGTTCGGCCGTCAACTACGTCTCTTACGGCCTGATGGCCCGGGAAGTGGAGCGCGTGGATTCGGGGTACCGGTCGGCCATGAGCGTGCAATCCTCGCTGGTCATGCATCCGATATACGCTTACGGCAACGAGGATCAGCGTGAGCGCTACCTGCCGAAGCTGGCCAGCGGTGAGTGGGTCGGCTGTTTCGGCCTGACGGAGCCCGACCACGGATCGGACCCCGGCGGCATGGTGACCAGGGCCGAGCCGGTGTCGGGCGGCTACCGTCTGAACGGTGCGAAGATGTGGATCACCAACTCGCCAATAGCCGATCTGGCGGTGGTCTGGGCAAAGCTCGACGGCGTGATCCGCGGGTTTGTGGTTGAGCGCGCGTTCGACGGTTTCAGCACCCCCAAGATAGAGGGAAAGATGAGCCTGCGGGCGTCGGTCACCGGGGAGATCGTGCTCGACGACGTCGTTGTTCCCGAAGAGAATCTGCTGCCCAACGTCAAAGGCCTGGCCGGTCCCTTCGGTTGCTTGAACCGCGCGCGCTACGGCATCGCCTGGGGATCCATGGGGGCAGCCGAATTCTGCTGGCATGCGGCACGCACCTACACGCTCGATCGGGAGCAGTTCGGGCGCCCGCTCGCCGCCAACCAGCTGATTCAGAAGAAGCTCGCGGACATGCAGACGGAGATCGCCCTCGGCCTGCAGGGCTGCCTCAGGATGGGTCGCCTGCTGGACGAGGATCGTCTTGCCGTCGAGAACATCTCCATGCTCAAGCGCAACAACTGCGGCAAAGCGCTGGAGGTCGCGCGCATGGCGCGGGACATGCACGGCGGCAACGGGATCTCCGACGAGTACCACGTGATCCGGCATGTCATGAATCTGGAGACGGTCAACACCTACGAGGGGACCCACGACATCCACGCGCTGATACTGGGGCGCGCCCAGACCGGTCTGCAGGCGTTTTCCTGATCGTATCTGATATCAGCGCGACATCGGAAAATGGAAATTTCGTGAAAACCCGGCAGATTCTCACCCCGCGCCGTTGTTAGCCGCCTGGCGCCCGCCTATCGTCACTGCTTCAGATGCTGGACACTTTGTTGGGGGCAAGATGATCAGGGTTATGGTTGTGGACGATCACAAGCTGTTTCGTCTGGGGCTGCGGCGCATGCTGGCGGACGTCAAAGGTATACACGTAATCGGCGAAGCGGACTGCGGGGAGGCGGCGGTGCGGCTCGCCCGCGCGGAGAGACCGAACATCGTTCTCATGGACATCCTTATGCCCGGTATCGGCGGCATCGAAGCCACCCGGCGGATCGCGCGTCTGGAGATGGACATCAAGGTGATCGCCGTGACCGGGTGCCACGAAAACCCTTTCCCCATGCAGATGCTCCGGGCCGGAGCCTGCGGGTATCTCAGCAAGGGCGTCGACCGCGACGAGCTGGTCGCGGCCATCCGAAAGGTCTTTCTCGGCAGGCGCTATCTGAGCGCCGACATTGCTCAGGAGGTGGCGGCAAGCGCGTTCGACCAGACCCGGGAGAGCCCGTTCGAGCAACTTTCCAATCGTGAAATGCAGATCATGATGATGGTGGTCAACTGTCACAAGGTGAACGACATCTCCGAGGACCTGCACCTTTCGCCGAAGACGGTGAACAGCTATCGGTACCGAATCTTCGAGAAGCTCAACGTCTCCAGCGACGTGGAGCTCGCCCTGATGGCGGTACGCCACGGCATGGTGATACCCCAGCTGAACGGGATGGCCCGTGCGGTATGACCGCCTGGAAAGTTGCCGCATCTGCCCTCGGTTGGCCGCTCATCTCGATCAGGTACGGCAAGCCCATCCCGGTTACCGCTGCCTGCCCGTGGGCGCCACGGGGTCTGTGCGCGCCAAGCTGCTGATGGTCGGGCTCGCGCCGGGGCTGCACGGCGCCAACCGCACGGGACGCCCCTTTACAGGGGACGCCAGCGGCACGTTTCTTTTCGCGGCGCTTGCCAGGGTCGGATTGGCCAGTGACGCTGATCCTCTCGTTGCTCGTCTCGTCGGGGCCCGGTTGACGAACGCCGTCAAATGCCTGCCGCCGCAGAACCGGCCCAATGCCGCGGAGATGTCAGCCTGTAGCCGCTACCTGCGCGAGGAGATCGACGAGCTGTGGTCTCCGAAGGTGCGATCGGCGCGCTGCGTGCTGTGCCTTGGGCGCCTGGCCCATCGCTCGGTGGAGATCGCTCTCGGAAAGCGTCTGCCCGCATTCCTTCATGGGCAGCTCTGCGAGGTGAAGCCGGGCCTGTGGCTGGCCGACTCCTATCATCCAAGCCGTCAGAACACGAACACGCGTCGGCTCACACCCGAGATGCTCGATTCGGTCCTGGAAAACGTGAAAGGCGTCGTCGGGTTGACCGGCTGATTGCGGCCCATGGGCGCGGACTCTATAGTTCCGCCGATGACGGCCTTCGACTCCGAAGCTTTCCTTGGGACCCTGACGCGCAAACCCGGCGTCTATCGCATGCTCGACGCCGACGGAAACGTTCTGTACGTGGGCAAGGCCCGGAATCTCAGGAGCCGGGTCAGCAGCTATTTCCGTGCTTCGGGACTCGCGACCAAGACCATGGCTCTGGTCGGCCGCATCGCGGACATCCAGATCACGCTCACCAACAGCGAGACGGAAGCGCTGTTGCTCGAGCAGAGCATGATCAAGGAGGAGCGGCCGCCGTACAACATCGTCCTTCGTGACGACAAATCTTACCCGTTCATTTATCTCACCGAAGGTGAGCCCTTCCCTCGGCTGACGTTTCACCGGGGCGCAAAACGACGCAAAGGTCGCTACTTCGGGCCGTTTCCTTCCGCGAGCGCCGTGCGGGACAGCCTGAACATTCTGCAGAAGCTCTTTCAGCTGCGTCATTGCGAGGATTCGTTCTTCAAGAACCGGTCGCGACCGTGCCTGCAGTACCAGATCCGACGCTGCAGCGGTCCCTGCGTGGGCCTGGTCGATTCCCAGACGTATGCTGAAGACGTGAAGCTTGCGGTGATGTTTCTCGAGGGTCGAAGCAACGCGGTGCTAGAGGCCTTCAAGGGGAACATGCAGAAAGCGGCGGAAGCAATGGACTACGAAGCCGCGGCAAAGTACCGGGATCAGATCGCCCACCTGCGCAAGGTTCAGGAGCAGCAGTACGTTCACGCCGCGGAAGGAGACGTGGACGTCTTCGCCCTGATGGAGGCTTCCGGCGTGTGCTGCGTGCAGGCGCTGTTCGTGCGCGCGGGGCGCATGCTGGGGCAGAGGACGTGGTTTCCAAAGAACGAGCTCGGTCTGGAGCCGGCCGAGATGCTGAGCGCTTTTTTGTCTCAGTACTTTCTGGCCGGCGCTGAACGGGACGTGCCGCGCACGGTGATCACCGCGGAGCGCATCGTCGACCAGGATCTTCTCGCCGACGCGCTTTCCGAGCGGTCCGGGCGCCGGGTGGACGTCCTCTCCCAGGTTCGCGGCCAGCGCGCCCGCTGGGTGAGGCTGGGTCTCGACAACGCGGCCCACAGCCTGAACGCCTATCTGGCCGACAAGCGCAACGTCTATGCGCGGCTGGTTGCTCTTCAGGATCTGCTGGGCCTGGAGGACGTGCCGGAACGCCTGGAGTGCTTCGACATCAGCCACACCATGGGCGAGGCCACGGTGGCGTCCTGCGTCGTCTTCGACCGCAACGGGCCGCTCAAGTCGGACTATCGGCGATTCAACATCGAGGACGTGGCGGCCGGCGATGACTACGCAGCTATGGAGCAAGCGCTCCGGCGTCGATACACTCGCTTGAAGCAGGGCGAAGGAAAGCTGCCCGACGTGCTGGTGATCGACGGTGGCCGCGGGCAACTGCAGCGGGCTAAGGACGTTCTCGACGAGTTGCAGGTCGACGGCGTGCACCTGCTGGCCATCGCCAAAGGGCCCAGCAGAAAGCCGGGACTGGAAAAGCTGTTTGCTAACGGCGCGGAGGTGGACTACCCAGAGCAGGGGGCTGCCGCTCATCTGCTTCAGCACATTCGCGACGAAGCGCACCGCTTTGCCATCACCGGCCACCGCCAACGCCGTCAGCGCAAACGCAGCCGATCGGAGCTCGATGACGTCGCCGGCGTGGGGCCTAAGCGGCGGCGCGAGCTGTTGACCCACTTCGGTGGGCTCTCCGGCGTGAAAGGTGCCAGCGTCGAGGAGATCGCCAAGGTGCCCGGAATCAGCCGCAGGCTGGCGGAAGAGATCTACGGTACCCTGCACGCGGAGTGATCGTTACGCGGTGAGCACACAGCCATGAAACCGGTCATCAACTTACCCAATCTGCTCACGCTGGGGCGAATTCTTTTCGTGCCGGTTTTCGTGCTCGTCTACGTCATCCCGGGAGAACGTACTTACCTCCTGGCAGCCACGCTGTTTGCGCTGGCCGCATTCACCGACTGGCTGGACGGTTACCTGGCCCGACGCCTCAACCAGACCACGCCCTTCGGGGCGTTTCTCGACCCGGTGGCGGACAAGCTCATCGTGGTCACCGCTCTCGTGCTTCTCATCGGCCACCACCGCACGCTGTGGTTGACCCTCCCGGCGCTGGTGATCGTCGGGCGAGAGATCGTCATCAGCGCGCTGCGCGAGTGGATGGCGGAAATGAACCGCCGCGGCGTCGTTGCGGTTTCCTGGCTGGGGAGGGTGAAAACCACCTTTCAGATGATCGCGGTGGTCGTGCTGCTGGCCAACCCGCCGGCTTTCGATCGGCCCTGGGTGCTGCTTGGCTATGGGCTCCTTTACGTTGCCGCCGCCATGACCCTCGCCTCCATGGCCCTGTATCTGCATGCTGCCTGGCCGACGCTGAAGTCCGGTTACGGCGGCCCGGAAGGCGAGCCGGGCGAAGACCCTCGCGATCGCTCCTAAAGCCCGCTAGAATTCGCCGGCGTGTTCGCAGGGCGACCGCGACTGACGTCGCGCGCCGGCCGGCGACGAAGGCTGAGTGGCAGAGTGGTCATGCAGCGGACTGCAACTCCGTGTACGCCGGTTCGATTCCGACCTCAGCCTCCAAATCTCCCACGGGACTCGAAACCCGTCCACCCGCCGCTGCGGCGGGGGCCGGGCGTGCGCCCGCGGGAACGTGAGACATCCGCGAAGGGTTGTGTAAAATCCTGGTATGCGGAGAGTTGAGAGGTAGACGAGAAGTGGCTGAGCAGATCGCAACAGAAGAACTGATACCACCCGTGAGCGGAACGTTGCTGGAACGGGTCGCGTCGTTGAAGAGCGTCATCGAAGAGGGTGGCGACGAAGCCCAGAAACTGCGGCGCGTGCCGGATGAGACGATCCGGACGCTGGTGGATTCCGGATTTTTCCGTTTCACGCTACCCGAAGAGCTCGGCGGTGAGAACGCGACCATTCGCGAGACCATCGAGGTGCTGGAGGCAATCTCGGCCATTGACGGCTCCGTTGGCTGGAACGTCATGCTGGGCTCGGAGATCAACGCCATGGCCGCCGGGGGTATGGACAAGGAGCTGGCCAAGGAAGTCTATCTGGACAACCCTCGGGTGATCATGTGCGGCGGCGGCGGGCCGGGCAGCATGCCCACCAAGGCGGTGGCCCAGGAGGACGGCAGTTACCGGGTGTGGGGACAGACCACCTTCATCAGCGGCTGTCACAACGCCGAGTGGTGCTTCATGGCCGCGCCGATCGTCGAGAACGACGCGCCGAAGATGGACGAGAACGGCATGCCCATGGTGCGCATGTGGTTCCTCCATCGAAGCGAATGGGAAATCGTGGATACCTGGGACGTCGCCGGGCTGCGAGGGTCCGGAAGCCACGACGTCCGGGCCGAGGGCGCGCTCGTTCCGGAGCGGTTCGTTCCCGTTCAGCTGGTGTCGCTTCCCGCTCACTATCCCAATCCCGTCTATCGGGTGCCGGTGCCGCTTCGCCTTGCCTACAACAAGGCAGCGGTCGCCATCGGCGTTGCCCGGGGCGCTCTGGATACCTTCGCCGATCTGGCGCAGTCGAAGATTCCGATGCTCTCGTCTTCCACCCTGCGGGACCGGCCCATTGCCCAGTACAAGATGGGGGAGTGTGAGGCCAAGCTTCGCGCGGCCCGGGCTTTCCTCATGGAGGCCATGGACGCGGTGCATGACGAGCTCGAGGCGGGGGCACCCACCCCATCCGCGGAACGCACCTACATGGGACGGCTTGCCTGCACGTACGCTGCGAACGCGTCCATGGAAGTCGTGGACGTCATTCACAACGCGGCCGGTACCAGCGGAATGCGCATGTACAGCCCTCTGGAGCGCAAGCTGAGGGACGCTCACGGCTGTGCGACCCATCGCTGGGTAGCCCATCCGCTCTACCAGGACCTGGGCAAGATTTTTCTCGGTCACGAGCCGGCGCCGGAGTTCGCGGGCGAGGGCGATCCCATGCAGGGCAAGAAATAGCCGACCGCGAGTTCATTGCTCCGCCGGGACGACTGAACCAGCTGCTGGAGGGGCGTGCGGCCGTGGAAGCCGCGTTTCTCATGAGCCAGCTGCCGTTGCTGCGCCTCGAGGCGCCTCGCTGGCGTGGCCCCGTGCTGGTCCTTCCTGGCTTCATGGCCGACGTCTATCGCCTGATTTCCAGAATCCTCGCGAGGCCCGGCAGCTGAAGGGCAGGGGCTACTTGTCTCCCTTGTTGCGCCCCCCGTCGCGCCCCCCATCGCGATCGGTATCGCCAAACGTTCGTTCCATGGCCTGGCGGACGAAATTGAGCGGGTTGAGGTCGGACATTTCGCGCATCCTGCGGCGAAACTGATCCTGGTGCTCCAGGAAGGTCAGAATGCTCTGCTCGATATATCTGGACACGACGCTGCCGAAATTCTGTCCGTAGAAACGGATGATCTGCTCGATGGCCCGGTTGGTCAGAATGGGCTCGTGGCCTTCAGCCTCCTGTTCCGCAAGGATCTGCAGAAGGATCGATCGGGTGATGTCGGAGCCGTCCTTGCTGTCGAGCACGCGGATGCTTTCGCCTGCGACGATCATCTGACGAACATCGTCCACGGTCACGTAGTGACTTTCGTCGAGATCGTAAAGGCGCCGGTTGGGATACTTCTTGAGCTCGCGCATCCTCAGGAACGCGCTTCCGGCTTGGGGAACAGCAACGCTCGACAGCCTTTGCCGCGCTGGAAGGGGCGCCATTCTCCCTCGGGCTGGGCGAGCCGGTCGGCAAGGACGTGAAAGACGAGCGGGTTGTGGGCCATGCCCGAATGGCTGCCCAGCACCTCGACGTTCTCGCTCTGCTCGCCGTCCAGCTCCAGGCAGCTCGACCAGTGGACCACGCCGTCAGACTTGCTGTAGATGGCGGTGGTGGGTACCGAGAGAGAGGCTTCGGGGAGCACGAGCATCTGATCGCGCATTTCTTCGGCCGTCATGCCCGACATGTACTGGAACAGGCGCGCGACCAGCGCGTTCGTGGCCTCCGGCCCCTGGGACGAGAAGGGGCTGCCGAGGGTGATCACCTGTCGAATGCGATCCGGGAATTGCCGGGCCAGGGCACGGGCGTAGACGCCGCCCAGACTCTGGCCGATGAGAGAGATCTTGCGATCCAGGTTGGCCGTGAGCCGATAAAAGTGCGCAACGAGTCGTTCCTGCACTTCGAAGCTGCCCGTGTTCTGACCCTGTTCCCAGGCATGCGGAACGTAGTTCAACCGGCTGAGAAAACGGCGTAGAACCAGGGTGGACTCGTCACCGGCCGTAAACCCGGGGAGCACGAGGATGGGATGACCGTCCCCGCGAGGCGCGCTGGTGAGAAGTGGCCAGCTGTAGGCTAGTGAAGTGACCTCGAGAAGGATTCGCGGCAGCTCCGTGGCGGAATCCCAAACCGATGGGCCCTTCTGACGGTGCTCGACGACCTCGACTTCTTCGTACACGGGCAGCCCTGCGTTCCAGGTGATTCGAGTGTTACGAATAAACCTACCTCGGTCAACACGTTTATGCTGCGTTGCAATAGACACGGTCGCCTCTGACCGAAGCCCCAAAATAGGCACTCTGACGGATAATTTCGCTCCCGGTAATTGACGTGTAGCAATCTGACGCTAAACTGCGCGCGTTTTCCTGATATTGCAACGCAACATATTGCGACTATTTTGGGGCCATGTCTTGGGGCCATGTCGGCGCCATCGGTTCGCGGAACCGGCGCGGTTTTGGTGCGCGATCAGCGCTGCGCACCAACGTGGACCAGGACGGGCACAGCGGATCGTACAATAATGTTATTTAAATTCAACGGGTTAAACGATTTTTGCCTGATGGCACGGGGTTTGCTGAGAAGTCAGTCGACGCGGCGGATTCCGTGCCCTCGTTGGCCTACCGGAAATCGGGGCGGCCGTCGTCAACGTGACACCAATCATGGAGGTTTCAAGTGTACAAGCTGGGTGCTTTAGACGCGGGTTTTCTCTACAACGAAACCGAAAGATGCCCGCATCACATCGCTTCGGTTCAGGTGCTCGAGCCGCTGCCGGGAACGGTTCCCGGCGAGTTCGTGGCTCGGCTCAAGGCGCTGTTGCTGGAGCGCGTCCATCTTGTGCCGTACTTCACCAACAAGCTCCAAAGGGCGCCGTTCGATCTCGATCATCCGGTATGGGTGCGTGATGGGGATTTCGACATCGATCATCACGTCCGCACTATCGAGGTCCCCGCTCCGGGAGGCCGGGAGGAGTTCGAAGCGACGATTGCCGAGCTTCACGCGACGCCGCTGGACATGAGCCGACCTCTGTGGGACCTGTGGGTGCTGACCGGTCTCGAGGGAGGCCGCTACGCTTACTACAACCGCGCCCACCACGCCTGCCTCGACGGGATGGCCGGGCAGAAGATGATTGAAACCATCATGGACGTGACGCCGGAGCCCCGTAAGGTCACGGCGCCCCCTCTGGGCTTCTTCGCCGCTCAGTCCGAGACGCCCACCAATCTGCTGGTCGGCGCGCTGGAAAACTTCGCGCGGCATCAGGTAAAGCAGTCTTCCATCTGGATGAATCAGCTGGAGACGACGACGCGGCTGATCCAGCGAGCCATGGATCCGAGCAAGGGCCTGGGGGCGGCTGCGGAGGTGGCACCGCGAACGCGCTTCAACCGAACCATAGAGCGCTCCAGGACCTATGCTTCGGGAGAGCTGTCCCTGGCGGACGTCAAGGCCGTGGCAAAAGCCACGGGCACCAAGGTCAACGACGTGTTCCTGGCCGTCATTGGGGGCGCTCTGCGGCGCTACCTGCGCCGAAAGGGGGAACTCCCGTCCAAGCCTCTGATCGCCGGTTGCCCCGTGTCGTTGCGGCAGGCGGGCGATGAGTCGACCAACAATCAGGTCACCATGATGCTCGTCAGCTGTGCTTCCGATGAGGCCGATCCGATCCGCCGACTCCTCAAGGTCGCGGCGTCCTCGGCCCAGGCGAAAGGGCTCACCGCTGACACTGCGGGCAGCTACGATCCGGACCCGGCATTGCCGGGCCTCCCAAACGTGCTGGCCGGGATGGCCCAACTCATCGATCGGTACAACCTTGCCGACCTCGACGGCGTGCCGTTGCCGTGCAACCTGGTGGTGTCTAATGTTCCCGGGCCCGTCACCCAGCTCTACTCGAACGGCGCCAAGATGCTGACCCACTATCCGGTCTCCCTGCCCGTGCACGGCCAGGGGCTCAACATCACGGTGCAGAGCTATCTGGATGAGATGTTCTTCGCGGTGACGGCGTGCGCGAAAGCGCTGCCCGACGCGGGCCGTTTGCGCGACGACATGCTCGAGGCATTTGCGGAGTTGCGCGAGGCCATGGGCCCGAGCGACGCAATGCAGCACGACGCGGCAAACGAGCGCGCGCCTCTTCCGTCCCGGCCGCAGGTTGTCGATGGCGGCTCCGGGGCCGAAATCCATGATCGGGCTGCGTGACCGGGTACAGGAGGGTCGTGGACTCCTGAAATTAAATAAATGTTGCAATGCAATATGTTGTGGTGCACAATTCGTTGTGCATCGCAACAGATTAGCCGATTCGATGGCTAGTAGCCGAGGAGAAATGAGATGTCGATGATCGAGAAACAGGCCAAGCTTGGCCGCGAGCTCCTGGAACTCAACGTGGACACCGTTCGCAAGTTCGCTGAGTTGTCCTCGGAGAACTTCCGCAGGTACATGGAGCTCAATCAGAGCTACGCGCAGAAGCTTCCGGAAGTTCGTGAGGTCGGCGCTTTCGTGGAACTGCAGCGCGACTATGGCCAGAGCCTCTGGGACGGCGTTCGCGACGACTTCAAGGCGCGTGGCGACATCGTGCGCACCGCCGTGGAGCACACGGGCTCCCTGATTCGCGGCGCGTTCGGCTCCGAGCCTGAGGTAGCCGAAGGTCAGGCAGAAGCCGCAGCCGAAGCAGCGTAGTGCATCTCCACTGAGCATGCCGCGGGATCTGCTGTTCCCCCGGCGCTCAGATGAAAAGGCCGGCTCTGTGTTGCTACGGAGCCGGCTTTTTTTTTCGGTGGTGGGGGCTGAGATGCCGTCCTGTCGCCGTCGATTCAACCCGCCGGGTTGACGTCCGAATCTCCGGGATGGCCGGATGCTTTTCTTTCAACCATCATCAGGTGGTCTAAGATGTGGACCATGGATGGGACCCAGACGAGGTGACTAGCGTGAGCGCTGACACCAACACAGACACCGAGCCGAACAGGCAGCCATCAGCATCGGATACCCCGGGTGCCGGGAGCGATGCGTTCTCCGACGAGATCGCCGATCGGACGGAAGGGATTGCGGCGGCAAGCGCGTTTGGCGTGGATACCAGGGCCATCATGGATGCCTGGCTGAGCATCGCGAACGAAGCCACCACGCACCCCCGCGCCGTTCTACGTGCCGCAACCAAGCTAGGTCGCGAGCTGGGCAGCATCGTGATGGGATCCAGCGAGCTGGCGCCGGCGCCGGAAGACAAGCGTTTCAGTGATGCGGCTTGGGAAGCCAACCCCATTTTCCGAAGGATCGGACAGTCCTACGTTGCATGGACCCGATCCCTGGACGGTTGGCTCGATGAGTCGGGACTCGAGGGCATCGAACGCGAGCGTGCGCGATTCGTTCTGGACGTCTTCAAGGACGTGCTGGCTCCGGTGAACAGCCTGGCCGGAAACCCCGAGGCGCTGAAAAAGCTGCGCGCCAGTGATGGGGGTAGCCTCACTCGCGGGCTGAAAAACTTTCTGGACGATCTCCGGCACAACCACGGCTACCCCGCGGTAGCCGACCGGCACGCCTTCAAGGTCGGCAAGGATGTGGCCTGCACCAGGGGCGCGGTGGTGTATCGGAACGAGCTCTTCGAGCTGATCCAGTATCGGCCCACCACCCCGGAGGTCTCGCCGGTGCCTGTGCTGTACGTGTTCAGCCAGGTGAACCGCTTCTACCTGGGTGATCTGACTCCTGATCGCAGCCTCTTCAAGCGGCTGCTCGATGCCGGCATTCCGGTATTCGCCATCAGCTGGCGCAACCCCACCGTAGAGGAGCGGGACTGGAACCTCGATACCTATGCTGACGGCGTGATCACGGCCATCACCGTCATGCAGCAGATCACGAAGCAGCCCAAGATCCACCTCATGGGTCTGTGTGCCGGAGGATTGGTGGCCGCAGCGGCGGCCGGGGTATTGGCGGCGCGCCGCGAGGACTGGATCAGCACCCTTTCCCTGTTCGTCAACGTGCTCGATTACCGGCCGGGCGACAGCGAGTTCGGGCTGTTCGTCAGCGAGCGTTCGGTGGACGCTCAGAAAGCCGTCGTCCGCGGGCGCGGCGTCTTCGCGGAGCGGGACGTGTTCGAGATGTTTGCCCTGCTGCGCATGGAAGAGAACGTGATGAGCTTCTTCCGCAGCAACTATCTCATGGGGGAGGAGCCCTTAAAGCATCCGCTGCTGTTCTGGTCCATGGACTACACCCGCGTGCCGGCGGAGATGCAGTGCGATTTCCTGAACCTGGCCCAGTACAACAAGCTCGCCAAGAAGGAGATGCGCATCCTCGGCAAGCGGGTCGACCTCACCAGGATCGACTATCCGGTCTACGTCATGGCCGGAACCACGGACCACATCACGCCCTGGAAAGCCTGTTTCCGGAGCACCCAGCTGTTTGGTGGCGACGTGGCGTTCGTCCTGACCAACCAGAACCACACCCAGACGATCTCCAGCCGGGAGGACAACCGACACCTCAAGCACTGGGTCGTCGACAACCCGTCGGATAATCCGGATCGGGCCATGCGGCTTGCCACCGAGCACGAGGGGTCATGGACGAGACACTGGATCGGCTGGCTCGACGATCACAGCGGGGAAAGGGTCAAAGCGCCACGGCGCATGGGCTCGGGCAAGAACCCCATTTTGGGGGAGGCCCCCGGTCTGTACGTGCTGGAGTCCTGAAGCCTCAGCGGATCCTCACGGCCAGGGTGTCGCAGGTTGCGCCGTGAAGGGTCGCGTTGGCAGTGGACCCAAGCAGCAGTTGCACGCCGTGCTTGCCGTGGGTTCCGATCACCACCAGATCCGCCCCAAGTTCTTTGACGAGAGCGTGGATCTCCGCAGCCGGGGCGCCGTGCCGCACGTGCAGCCGGTCGGCCGCCAGCCCGTGGACATCGGCAATTCTCGCGAGCTCGTCCCGGGCCTGGGCGTCGGCTTCGTGCTCGAACTGAATTCCCACGTCGGACATCGTCGATGGGTTGACCCCGGCGTAGGCCTGCTGCAGCGGCTTGATCACGTGGGCCACGTGCATCTCCGCACCGTGTTCTGACGCCAGTGTCTGCGCAATGTCGAGAACCTGGCTTGACTCGTCGGTCAGATCGACGCAGGCGATCAATCGACGGTAGGCGTGGGAAAACTCCTCGGCTTCCTCGCCGCGTCCGGGAATTCGGACGGCCAGAACGTGCTGGTTGGTGCCATGCAGCACGGCGTTGGCGGTGGATCCCAGAAGCAGCTTGAGTCCGTGGCGGCCGTGACTTCCGACCACCAGCAGGTCATGCCCGCCGCTCTCGGCGTGTTCGTGCAGCACCGTTGCCGCATACCCCTCGAGCAGGGCATACGTCCCCCCATGCCGGTCGCAGAGACCCTGCAGATAAGCCTCGGCCTCGGAGGAGGCCTTGGCGCGGAGATCTTCGATGGAGGCGGAGGCGGGATCGATGGTGTTGAGGTAATACCCCTGATCCAGCACGTGAACGATCTCCACCGGCCGGCCGCCGGCTGCTCTCCGGGCGGTCTCGATCACTACCGCGGCGCTCGCTTCGTCCCAGTCGACGGCGGCCATTACTTTGGTAAAGCTCATGTTTCCATCTGCCCCCAGCATGTTTCACGAGAACCCGTTCCCGTGGCGAATCAGGCTTCAGCCCTGGCGGCCTCGGCCAATGGCCGGGGGACTGCTGAAACCTCAAACCATGCTAAACGCCCGTCGGCAAAGGCACAACGCTGGCGCGTGACCGGTAAAGGCGTATGCTATTCGCAGCAATAGCGGGGAATCATCGTGGCGACTTACATCATGCTCAGCACGCTGACCGACGAAGGGCGCAAGACCTTGAAGCAGCGCCCCGAGCGCCTGAAAGAGGTGAACAAGGAAGTGGAATCCATGGGGGCCCGGGTGGTTTCGCAGTATGCCGTGCTCGGGGGATACGATTTCGTCAACATCATCGAGGCCCCCACCAACGAGGTCATGTCGCGCATCTCCATGGAGCTTGGAGCACGAGGCACCATCAAGGTGACCACGATGCCCGGCATGACGATCGAGTCGTTTGTCGACATGCTCGAGGGAAAGACCACCAGCGGCAGCTGAAACATGCCTCGATATGTGATGCTAATGCGTTATCACTCGGCCGGCATGCGAGCAATCGAGTCGAACCCCCAGACCCTGTACGAGATTCACGACGCCATCGCGCGCTGGGAAGCCAAGGTGCTGGAAAGCTATCGGCTTCTTGGTGAGTGGGATCAGTGCACGATTTTCGAGGCGCCCGACAACTTCAAGGCGTATCGGGCCACCCTTGCTCAGGAACTCGGCACCACGGCAGATACGGAAATTCTGCCCGCCATCGACTTCGACCTCTTTTCCCGGCTGGTCAGCACGGAAGCCGGCAGCGTCGGGCCCCATCGATGGCAGATCACCTGGTGGGCCAGGATCGGCCGACGCCTCTTCCGCTGGCATGCCTACGACCGTTTTGCCAATCGCTACTGCAAACCCCTGACGGTCACCGGCCTTCACAAGTTCGACACCATCAAAGGTCCGTGCATCATCGTGGCGAACCATACGAGCCACATGGACGCGCTGGTACTCAACGCCTCACTGCCAAATCGTATTCGCTGGAACGTCTACTCCGGAGCGGCGGCCGATCGCTGGTTCGTGAAAGGCCGGAAGGAGCTGGTGATGCAGCCCTGGTACCAGTCGCTGGCCATGGGCACGTTTCCGATCCAGCGAGGCGGCGGTTCGAAGGCGCTGGACTATCCCAAGTGGCTGCTCGAAAACGGCTGTAACCTCATCATCTTTCCTGAGGGCACGCGCTCCACCAGCCGGAGCATGGCCAAGTTTCGCCACGGGGTGTCCGTTCTGGCGCTGGAGAAAAACGTGCCCGTCGTCCCGGTTTTTCTCACCGGCCTCAAAGCCATGCGGCCCAAGGGCTCCCGCGAGATTTTTCCCGGTCCTGCAGGCGCCAACGTGCTCGATCCCATCTACTTCGAGGAAGGGACCACGGTTCCGGATGCCACCCGGCGCATTTACGACGCCCTCAACGAGGTCCATCTGAAGGTTGGAGAGTTCGGCGACGAGGCGGCGCGTCAGGACTGAGCGGGGCCCATGCGTTCGTTCAGCCAGGCGATCAGGTCGTCGACCACCTCGTGCCGGTTGACCTCGTTGAGCATCTCGTGGCGCCCCTCGGGGTAGAGGCGGTAGTCGACCCGGTGGAGGCGGGAGCGGTACCCCTCGAGCAGGTTGCGCAGCCCGCGCTCGTTTCCGTGAACCGGATCGTCGCTGCCTGAGAACACGTAGACGGGAAGATGGGCGGGGATTTTGCCGATGGTGCGCCTGCGCCGGGCTTCCCGTGCGCCCCCTAGCAGGGCGGACAAACTCCCGGCACTCACGACGAACCCACAATACGGGTCCTCCACGTACTTCCGGACTTCCTCCCGGTCTCTGGAAAGCCACTCGAAACCCGTTGCCTCGGATTCCTCAAACGACGCATTGGGTGCGGCGAACACCCGTTCCTGCATTCGCTCGGTGACCACGTCGCCATGCCGCCAGTGCTCGAGGCGGGCCATGGTTTGAGAAAGCCAGAGGCCGAAGGCTGAACCGAGCCCGGGGGAGCCGCTGATGACGGCCGCGTGGATCGTGTCGCCATGGCGGGCGATGTATTGCTGGGTGAGCATGGCGCCCATGCTGTGACCGAGCAGTGCCCGAGGCGCGCTCGGATGCTTGGATGCGACGTGGTCGTTGAGTTCCCTGGCATCCTGAATGACCCGGTCCCAGCCGCCCCGACCGAAGATGCCCAACCGGTCCGCACCTGCTGTGAGCCCGTGGCCGCG